>MELM01000001.1:0-4960 GCA_001767605.1 Candidatus Solincola sediminis
GAGGAACCTACACTCATGGGGACACGGTTCAAATGAATGCCTCGGCTAATCAGGGGTACCACTTCCTCAATTGGACAGATAACGGACAGGAAGTGTCGACCGATTCTAACTACTCTTTCACAGCCATTGGTAATTGCATTCTGGTAGCGCATTTTGCCATAGGCATTGGGCCCTACGGGACTTCCAGCTTCTACTTCGCGGAGGGATATACGGGCGCGGGGTTTGAGGAGTGGCTGTGTCTACTGAACCCCAACACGGCGGCAACCACCGCTCACATAAAGTACATGTTTGCGGATGGAACCAGCCAGAACCAGGAAGTGCCGGTAGGCGCCACCACCAGGCAGACGGTAAACGTAAACGGCATAGTAGGACCGAATAAGAACGTGTCGATCCAGATAACATCCGATGACCCGATCGTTGCCGAGCGTCCTATGTACTTCAACTACCAGGGCAAGTGGTCAGGTGGACATAACGTGATAGGAGCGACCTCACCTCAGAGCAGCTTCTACTTCGCGGAAGGTTACACCGGAGCGGGAATGTTCGACGAGTACCTCTGCCTGTTGAATCCCAATGCCAATGCAACCACCGCTCACGTGAAGTACATGTTTGCGGATGGAACCAGCCAGAACCAGGAAGTGCCGGTAGGCGCCACCACCAGGCAGACGGTAAACGTAAACGGCATAGTAGGACCGAATAAGAACGTGTCGATCCAGATAACATCCGATGACCCGATCGTTGCCGAGCGTCCTATGTACTTCAACTACCAGGACAAGTGGTCAGGTGGACATAACGTGGTTGGGTACACGCCATAGAATAACCGGTCAGGCCTTAGACGGGAGGGGAGGCTCACGCCTCCCCTTTCATTATGCATTTAAATGTCTAAAGCCGGCATAAGTGCCAATACATATCTGGCGTTCATGAACCGCCCGTACCCAGCTCCTGCCTCAGGGCTTCGTAGAACCGGCTCCTGGCCGCCCTTTCCTGCCAGGGGTAATGACCGCATTTCGGCAGCAGAACGAATCGAAAACGCGCGACCACTTGAGAAAGTGAAACCACTACACCTTCGTATGGATGGGGATCGAAATCGCCGTGGATCGCCACAATAGGGCATTTGATGCTCTCACCCAGCCTCAACAGCTCCCCGCTGCTCCTCAACATATAGGCCTCTTCCCAAACATTTCGGTAAATATCGTAACGAAAGGCGGTGATCTCTTCCTGGCGAGGTAATGGATCGTAGGAATCGGCCTTTGCGACCAAGCCAGCGAAATCCGCCAAAATTGAATTTTTGTCACCGCTGTCAGGCGTTTCCAAGAGGTGCATCAAGGAAAGAAGGCGGTCCCTCTCCCCCTCGGCCAATCGGCTTAGACGCGTTTTCATAATATCCTCAGCATATTTTTCTTCGAAAGGCGGAGTTCCTACTAAAATTAGCCGCTCAACAACCTGAGGGCATCGAGCTGCAAGCATATAACTGAGCCAGGCGCCCCAGGACCAGCCGATTAGTGTCGCGGGTGTGCTTGCCTTTTCCTCAAGAACCAGCAGCAATTCCTGGATCAGCCCCTCCAGAGAGGTCGCTGTCTGCAGTGGCTCCAAGACGCCGGTTTCACCTGAAAGCTCCCTCGCCACCGGAGCCATCTCACCGGCCGCTCCCGGCCCACCGTGAATGACGGCCGTTCTATAAGGTGGATCACTATATATTCTTAAATTATTTCCGGCATCCATGTGGTTCTTCTCGCCTCCTAAAGTCGGGATTGCATCCCCTCGCAACCAAATATCGACATCAGATTTGAGATTCTGGATTGATGAAGAATATGTCAATTCCTTGAAGGACGATTCAGAACGGCAAGGATACATCGGGAAAGAGCGCCTTGCCTATTCCCAGCGATGTCACATCGACGATATCTATGCCCGAGCAGTAGTTGAAAAGAACAACAATGGCGGCCTCTTTTTCGGGGAGGTAATACATTGCGGAATTATAGCCGGGGTCCGCTCCCGTATGTCCGATGAGAGGACCGATTTTCAAGATGCCCAGGCCATAGGAAGCGACATTTCCGAATTCCGGCATGCTCATCCAAATCAAACGCTCATTCTGCATCGCCTGGCTTATCAGCCGCCCGGCGCCCAGTGCTTCCGCCCACACCTTGAGATCATTCAGGTTGGAGGTCATACCGCCAGCCGCCCAATCCCATGACATATCCATCCTGGTGATGTCCCTCAGCTCACCGGAAGTGCCGGAATCCATGTAGCCGTGCGAATACTGACCCGTCATGTCCGGTCCAGCCGGAAAATCCGTATTGAAAAGATCGAGCGGCTCGATTATCCGGTTCTTGATTTCATCTTCCAGGCGGCTCCCAGTTATTTGCTGAACAATCATTCCCAGCGCGATGTAGTTTGTATTGGAATAGGCGCTTGAAGACCCGGGCGGAAAATTGCCGGAGCGTGAGATACCAAGTGCGATCAATTCCTCCGGTTTCCATGATTTCAGGGGATTCTCCGCCACTTCCTCTATGAATGCCTGATCCTCGTAGTCATAGATTCCACTACTGTGATTGAGTAGTTGGCGGATGGTTATGATGCGGGCATCGGGGATCTGAGGCAGGAATTCTTCAATCGTCTGATCGAGACTCAACCTTTCCTCGTCCACCAACTGCAACACGACCGTCGCCACATATGTTTTGGTAATGCTCGCTATGCGGACCCGGTGCGATGTCTGCATGGGCTCGCCGGTCTCGATATCCGCCATTCCGTATGCCTTTTCATAACTCCCCTGTCCCGGAACCCAGACACCTACTATGACACCGGGGATGTTACTGAAAGACATAGCATTATTTACCAGTTGGTCTATGCGGGCTTCGATATCGAGGCCAAGAGAAGGTGAAGTTGATGTGTCCGTAGAGCCGCATCCGGCCGCCAGCAAGACTGCGGCCAACAGCAGGCCGATGAACACCGCGCGCAAGAAGATACGCATCTCAGAACCTCCGGCGAAGACTTGCCCTGCTCCTCATCTTCCTGCGAAGGGATAAAGCCAGGGCCAGGTTGAGGATTACGCAGGCAACGGCGACACCGAGGGTCGGCCAGGAACGAAAGCCTATCGCCACCCCGAAATGCATCGCCGCCCGGGCTTCCACCATCGGATATCCACGCCGTGGTTTTCTGGCCGCCCGTATCCCCGCTTTGTGGCGCTCTTTAATTGTGGCTCTATAACGCAGGGTGTAAAGAAAACCGCATATCCAGAGAAGCAGTCCGGCAGGAATGGCTATCCAGGGAGAAATGGGAATTCGCCAATGAAAGGCGATACCGGCGATCACGCTCAACCATACGGCGAGCAATTCCCCGATGATAAGGAACTTAAGATTTTTCATGCACCAAGTATACATTCCGGAGGACAAAGAGGGAGGATTCTATGAGGTTTGCCGCTCCAGCTTTCTCGAAGAAATGATATTCACACCGGTGCCCAGGATGTCTTCATATATTACTTGTCCTTCATCGACCGGAGCATCTACAACGACCTCGCTTAATACCTTGACCGCTTCCCTAACCATGTCTTTGGGAACCGAGCTTTCGGAAACCACCGGGAGGAGAGGCAGCAGTCCCTCTCTTACGGTCACGGTCGTCGTAACCATACGCCTCGGGTTGCGAAACTCTTCCTCGGCGTACTTGGCTCCCACGTTACATTCATTCCCCAGCACCTCGATGACCTCGCCGTTCTCTTCGATTAGCTCCAAGGAGCAGCTCAAGGGGCAATTTATACACACAAAACTGTGGCTATTCCTCATCGCCCACCACATCCACCACTAAGCTGGTTATGTCTCCCGCCTCGGCGAATTTGCCCGCCGGAATGTCCGCATGAATCATTTCTGGCGGGCGCACCATTTTCGCTTTACGCCTGGCAAGCAGCCGGCCATTGGCCGATACCCGGATATTTACCGCTCGCTCAGGGTGTTCGACTCGGAAATATAGGTTGACAGCTTCTTCCAGATTGTTGAGGTATTGGGGAACAACAAACTTAACGTTCTTCCCCGGAATCACCTTTATCGGCCGGGCCTCACGCTTCCTCTTTCCCATCACATATTTAGCTGCTGCCTCACCGGCCGTCCGAGCGCTCTGGGTTACGTAGTCGACCAGATCGAAGACGTTGACCACGTTTCCGCAGGCAAAAATCCCCTCGGCTGAAGTCTCCATCATGCCATCGACCACCGGCCCCCCGGTCGCCTCATCGAGCTTGACCCCGGCCTTCTTCGACAGTTCATTTTCCGGGATGAGGCCGACCGAAAGCACCAGGGTGTCACAGGGGATCAAGCGTTCGCGGGCTTTCAGCGGCTTTAAATCATCACCGACCTCGCATACGGTGACGCCTTCTACTCTTTTCCTTCCGTGAATGAAGGTGACGGTATGCGAGAGATGCAGGGGAATATCATAATCATTCAAGCACTGTACGACGTTTCGGGTGAGCCCGCCCGGGTGGTCCATTATTTCATAGACACCCTCGACCTCGATACCTTCGAGTGTAAATCGCCGGGCCATGATGAGGCCGATATCGCCCGATCCGAGGATCGCCACTCTTATCCCCGGGATTATTCCCTCGATGTTGAGATCTCGCTGGGCCGCGCCTGCACATAAAACTCCGGCCGGCCTGTAGCCGGGAATCATAATCTGATGGCGTGTTCGTTCGCGGCAGCCCATGGCGAGGACCACGGATTTGGGCTCGATCTCTATCACGCCTTCTTTCGAATTGACAGCTTTTATATGCCGATCGGGCGAGAGGTCGAGAACCATGGTGTCCAGTTTGATCTCGATATCGGTCTTCGCGATCTCATCGATAAACCGCTGGGCATATTGTGGCCCAGTCAATACTTCTTTAAAGACGATCGAACCGAAGCCGTCATGTATGCACTGCGGGAGAATCCCTCCCAGGTCGACATCCCGCTCGATAATCATCACGTCTCGCAAGCCCGCTTCGTGC
>MELM01000001.1:4966-23152 GCA_001767605.1 Candidatus Solincola sediminis
AATGCCGCCCCCAATCCTGCAGGGCCGGCTCCGATAACCGCCACATCCGGCCTCCTCACTTCTTTCATGAGGCGCTCTCCTTGAGAAGGCTCTTCATCTCGCCTGGAAAAACCTGGGAACCCTTGCCATCCTTGGTCACCTCGGTTATGGCGATACCCATTTCGGATGCGATTATCGCGGCGACGCGGCTGCCGCAGAAACCGCCCTGGCATCTGCCCATGCCCACCCTGGTTCTGCGCTTGACGGCATCCATATTGGTAGCGGGAATGATGCCATGCAGTGCATTCACCACTTCTGCCTCAGTCACATATTCGCAGCGGCAGAGGATGTGGCCCCACCTGGGATCGCTTGCGATAAGGGCATCCCTTTCATGATCGCTGAGCTCCGAGAATTTCAGGGGGGCCGGCCTGATGGGATCGAAATCGCTCCGTCTTTGCTTCTGGAGGCCAAGGCCATGCAGTATCTCGATCACCATTTCTGCAATAGCAGGAGCTGAGGCAAGGCCTGGTGATTGTATGCCGGCTACATTTATAAAACCGTGTGTCTCGTCCGAAGCGCCGATTACGAAGTCTTCCTCCAGGGTTGGAGCCCGGATCCCGCTGAAGGCGGAAATCATCGCGCTCCTGGGGAATTCCGGAAACAGGTAATAGAATCTCTCGAAGATTTCTTCGATCTCTTCTGCGGATATCGAAGTATCATATTTATCGTTGGTCTCTATCGCGGTCGGCCCCAGTTGTAAGTTCCCCTCCAACGTGGGCATGGCGCCCCCACCCTTGCTCAGCCGCTTTTTTCTTCCCGGCAGCCTGAACTCGGCCACACTGGAACGCACGTACTCGGCCGTGGCATCCCGATCGAAGAGCAGGGTGGCGCCTTTGCGGGGATGGATCTTGAAGCCACCGGCCCCGGCCATTTCGGCTACTTCGTCCGCGAACAATCCGGCCGCATTTATTACTATCCCGGTCTCGATCTCGCCCCGGTCGGTCACTACCCCCTTCACCCGACCACCCTCAACCCTTATTCCTGTAACTTCGGTGTCGAGAAAGAGCCGGGCGCCGTTGATAACGGCGTGCTCGGCGAGGGCGATGGTCAGCTTATAGGGGGAGACCAGGCCATAGGTAGGATCGAAAACGCCTGAGACGGCACTCGGTGTTACGTGCGGTTCCATGCGGAAGATTTCATCGCGATCGAGCACCCTCATCCCTTTGATGCCCTTCTTTTCGGCGTTTCTTACGATGAGCGTAGGAATGAGCTTCTTGAGCAGGTAATTACGGACGGACTTCGGCATGTATTTTGTGACTTCACGACGAAGTGTACGGTTGGTGATCACTATTACCAAACCCTGACGCCTGAAATCGATCCCCAGTCCCTCGACGAACTCGTCATAAAGGCCATTTCCCCTGACGTTGAGCCTCTGCTTCAGCGTGCCGTAATCCTCTCCGATGCCGCTGTGTATCTCGGCGTTGTTCGCCTTGCTCGTGCCATCGGCGACGTCACTCTCCTTTTCGAGGATCACGACATCCGAGGTATAGCGGGTTATCTCCCGCGCGATGGAGCAGCCGATAACACCGCCGCCTATGACAACAGCGCCGGCTCGAACCGGCAGCGTAAGTTGTGCCACTATGATAGCTCCCGATAGTTATCCTTTAATTCAGCCTCAAAACATTATTACCACTAGGCCTGGAGCATCGCTTCGCCCTTTTCCTCCATCTCCTCGAGCAGCGTATAGTAGTTGGGCAACTCGTTAAGATGTGCGAGGGCTATCTTCGCTGTCATTATGGGATCGTCGTTGGACACATTCGTAGCCGGATCGACCGTTCCGTGCTCTAGCTCAACGTTTATCCCCATGTAGAACTCGTTGGCATCGTATTTGTCCGATAATCCGAGATCGCTGAGTATCTTTGCCGCTTCTTCTCTTCCGAATTTCTTCTCGCTCATCCTGCTCCTCCTTGATCAGATCCGTGAAACTCGCTCTATTATAATTATGTGCATTACTAAAGATACCAGTCGAGATTTCTTCATAACGTTCTTAATATCATTGCAGCAACAATCCAAGTGGAACCGCCCAGATTCCCTGGCCCAAGTCGGCTACTTCGCCACCGTTATATGCGAGAATACATAGCTGACACTCCGGTGTTGCTTTCATGAATGTTCGAAGTGATACCAGATCCTTGTTGCCCAGTTGTTCCCCGGTTTTAATCTCTATGCCTACTACCTGCTCCCTGGTGTCGATTACTAGGTCGACCTCCCTTGTTTCATCCACTCGCCAATAGTGCACGGTCCATCCCGAACAATGCGCCTCCAAGATTCCCATCAGGTTTTCCAAGAAGTAAGTCTCATACATGAAACCCCTGAGTGGGTGATCGGAGAGACTACTGCAGCCGGCCATCCAGCAAGCGATACCGGCATCGGAGAGAAAAAGCTTAGGTGACTTCTTGATTCCACTTCGCAGACTGCGCGTGTATGGATGCACGCGCTGGATCACAAAGAGTTCCTCGAGCAATCCAAGGTAATTCTTCGCGGTATTATAATTTAGCTCGGCATCTCTTGCTACTTGGTTCAAATTGAGAATCTGCCCGCTCCTTGCTGCAAGCAAGCGGAGCATCGTCTTGAAGGCAATAAGATTCTCGATCCTTGACAAGTATAGTATGTCTCGCTCCAAATATGTTTGTTCATACCCCGACAACCAGATATCTCCGGCTTCGCGAGGAGAAAGAACGACCTGAGGCATTCCTCCCCGCATGACTTCGTCGTCGGTTATCGGCCGAATATCGAGATTTCTTGCTCGCTTCGGCTTTCGTATAAATCTGAGCAGGAAGGGTTCTTCTTCAATATTTCTTAGTATTTCTCGCCTTGTCATTGGAATCATCCGTTTATATATCGCCTTACCGGCAAGGCTTTCGGCGGTCGCCTTCTTGAGCGGAAGGCTCGCGGAGCCTGATAACAGGAAGCGGCCAGGGGTTTCTTCCCTTGCAAGCGCTCGCTTGATCGCCCTGAATAAATCGTCTTCTGTTTGTGCCTCATCGATTGTCATGCGGCCATAGGATGATAGTTCCGAGTCGGGGTTCTCGCGTAAGGAAAACTGGAAAATAGGATCATCCAGGCTCACATACTCCCTGTCCGCGAACCTTGGATCGTTCACCAGCATGGTGCTTTTTCCAACCTGCCGCATGCCTGTTAAAACCACGACAGGCATAAAATCTAGCAGCCGCCCGATTTCCAGCGAAATTTCCCGAGGCACATACTCCTTAATGATGTGTGCTTTACTTGAAATGGTGAAATCCCTCTCTGCCATGCCTAGAAACCTTTCTCCTACCTGAGCACCGCCCTCGAAAGCCTTGATATCGGCACTACCCAAAATTGTTAGATTGGGTACTCGGCGCATTCATCTCCATATATTGCAATTCCACTGCAATAATATTGCAATCATATTGCAATATTGTCAAGGTTAATTCTTCCTCGTTGCCACCAAACAGCGTCAGATGAGGAATGTCGTCGGATGGACCGATGCTAATGCTATGGTCGCGAAGCAAGACATGGGGAAACGGCGAATGCATCCTCTGTGGGATGTGCGTGGACAACTGTCCGAGGCAAGCAATCCGTTATGCCTTTAAAGCGCTTAATAAATCCTACTGAGTGGCAGGGCTCCAGGAAGGATCTCTACCCTTACCGAGATCGTTAGGAGTAGGATTATCGGCATTCGAGGCGCAGGTAAAGATGGTTTGCTGCATCGCCTGCCCCGGTGTCTCGGTCCAACCCCGGTTGGCTATCAGGCGGTCACCGGCCGGAGAAAAAGAGGGGTGGCTGATAGTGCCGGATGGGCCTATGTGGCTTAGCGTATAAAGCCGCGTACCCTCGAGATCGGTCAATTGAAGGGCAGTATCAGGCTCGTCAAAATAAACCACTGCCATGTGCTCACTCTCAGGAGTGAAGACCGCTTCGAAAATATTTCCCCTCAGTGTCTTTGAGGTCTCACCCGCCAGATCTTGCATTACCAGATCACCAAAATCCTCGGCCGCCCAATTTCTGCCCTGCGTCTGCATGAAGTCAGCCGATTTATGAATATAGGCCAGTTTCTTGCCGTCCGGGCTGATGGCGGGGTCCTTGGCGTCTTCCTTAATTACCGTAATCTGGTGCTCTGATAACACATACTTCACAACCAGCAGCTTCTGCTGGTCATTGACGTTCTTTACCCCCGTGCAATAAAGGATGTCATCGGATGCCCAGCTTATATTACCGAACCACGGGTCTACCCCGGCTTTAATCCAGGCGGCGGAGTAATCAGGATTGGTCCAGGATACATCGGTCTCTATCCCGCCCTCAACAGCTATCAGCACCAGTTGAGGCATTGAATCCGAGACGACTTTTGTTGCGGCCACCCTGTCCCCCGATGGGGAAAAAGAAAGGTCCTTATAGCCCGCGCTTTGGGAAGTCAACCGGCGCTCGTTCGATCCATCGGGATCAGCAAGCGCGATATAGCCGTCTCGGGCTATGGCTATGCCCTGGAACCCGGTTGCTCCGGTGATCTTATTCTGATCTTCCGAATCTGAGGTATTGTTTGTCTCATTACCATCCTCCGATTTGCTTGCCTTGCAGCTCGCCAGCGTCACTGCCAGCAGCGCCAGGATAACGAGGGTGATCAGCAGAATCGATTTTTTGCGCCTAGTCTCCAAGGTGGACACCTCCCATAGCCAGCTCTTTCCCACGATGATCTCGAGCTAATATTACTTTATAACCATTGCCGGTGATAGTTTCCTGTACAACACATCAAGTATAGGGGGTGTTCACCCTGTTTCTGAACCTGGACAGTTATAAAATAGATAAGCAGTGCGCGGTTTAAGGGAACGGAGGGATGAGCATGAAATCCTTTGAGGGGATATTCGCGGTCATGTTGAGCCTCTATGACGAAATGGGTGACATCGACCGCGAGGCGACCCGGAAAGTGGTCGATTATCTGATTGAAGGCGGGGTGCACGGACTGGTCGTGCTTGGTAGTACCGGCGAATGCCCCTACCTCTGTCATCATCACCAGAAAGACCTTATAGATACGGCGATCGACGCTTGCGCCGGGAGGGTCCCGGTAATCGTGGGCATCAACGAAAGGGGCGCCGAGCAGGCGCTTGAGATAGCTCGTTATGCAGATGAGGCCGGTGCGGACGGATTGCTGGCTGCCCTTTCCATTTTTTATAAGCTGGATGAGGAATCGGTTTACGATTATTACCATGCCCTCTCCTCGGCTGTTGGCATCCCTGTCCTCTACTACAACTTCCCGTCCGCTACCGGACTCGCCCTTTCGTCCAAGGCAATCGCTGCGCTTGCTGGAAAGGAAAACCTGGCGGGTGTGAAAGAGACCATTTTTGATGTGGAAGAAGTGCGGCAGCTAGTGCAGGAAACTGATGAGGATTTTTCGGTCTTGACGGGGATGTGTCTTAACTTAGCCGATACCATGGCGGCCGGCGCGTGCGGCGCGATATGCCCGCTTCCCAATATTATCCCGCAAAAAACGGCCGCTCTTTACGAGGCCTGTAAAGCTGGGGATTCCGGGAAGGCGGAGGAGCTCCAGGATGAAGTAATTTCCTTCGCCCCGCTCCTCGCCTCGAGCCCAACCCCGCAAGCAATGTTAAAGGAGGCCCTTCGTCTGCTTGGCCATCAGATCTCGGTAAACGTTAAGAACCCCCTGCCGCAGCTTAGCGAAGAACAGGCTGATATGGTGAAGCGCTTTTTGCAGGACAAAGGGATGATCTGATCCGCTGCTATAATCAAAGCGACAGCCTGATTCAAAAAGCTTAGACAATCGGAGGAGATTATGGCCAGGAGCTGGGGCTTATCAATCGGGGAGAGCGAGCGCATAGACCTCGAACGGATAGTAATGGATAAGGATCAGGAAGCGGCGCTTGTCTTCCTCAAAGATGTCATCTATCCCAAGATCAAGGAAGCCGAAAAGCCGGGAAGCTGCTTCCACGAGACGAGCAAGCCGGTCGAACAACTCGAGAGGCCGGTGAGCCGGCATAAAAAACTGGGCTCCAAATAGAAATGAAATCTCTCCTTGGTACGGTCCTTTCACTGATTCTCATACTCGCCCTTCTGGCGGTAACGGTCGGCTGCGGTGATGCCGCCGATATGCAGACCGCCTCAGACTTCCTCAAAGATAAGTCGGCGGCGCAATATGGATACCGGATTGTCGAGAGCTACGATCACAGTGCCGAGAATTTCACGGAGGGATTGGACCTGCAGGGCGAAATACTTTACGAGGGGACGGGGCTGTATGGGCAGTCGAGACTTATTCAGGAAGACCTGTCGAGCGGCGAAATCCTGCACGGCATCGACATTGATTCCACTTATTTTGCCGAAGGGGTGACCGTACTCAAGAACGAAGTGTTTCAGGTCACCTACCAGTCAGGCGCATGCTTCGTTTATGATCCTGATACCCTGGCGCTCGAGCGGACCTTCAGTTATGCGACCGAGGGATGGGGTCTTACTGATAATGGAGAGGCGCTTATCATGAGCGACGGCTCCGACCGGATTTATTTTATGGACTCCTCGACGGGGAAAGTGCTGAGAACCCTGGAGGTTTATGACAACCAGGGCGCCCTGAGCGGCTTGAACGAACTTGAGTATGTTGATGGCCGCATATATTCCAATGTATGGAAGACAGAATTAATCGCGATTATTTCACCGGATACCGGAGAAGTCGAAGGGTGGGTTGATCTTACGGGACTGAAGTCCAAGCAAGGCGAGCAGGTGGATGTTCTCAATGGCATCGCCTGGGATGCCGAGACCGGGCACCTTCTTGTAACCGGCAAGCGCTGGACCCATCTATATGAGATCGAAATCGTTTCGCGCTGAGGTACTACGTTCCTTTGAAATCGGGTTTGCGTTTTTCATTGAAAGCGGAAAGCGCTTCCCGCGCATCTGAGCTCAACGCCGCTTGCTCTATCAGGCCATTCATTTCAGCCTGTTCCGCTTCGCCAGGCGCCGAATACCGCGTCAATATTTGAAGGGACCTCTTTATTCCCCCCACCGCCAGCGGAGCCCGGCCGGCTATTTCCTCAGCCAGTTCATAAGTGAACTTCTCCACTTGATCGTCAGGCATCACATAATGCAGCAGGCCCATCTCATAGGCCTCGCGTCCGTTGATATAGCGTGATGTGAGAAACAGCTTCTTGGCCTGTCCCAGTCCCAGGTTTCTTATGAATCGGGCCAATCCTTCCGGAGCGTACACAATTCCGAGTCTCACCGGCGGCATGCCCATGATACAGCCTTCCGCTCCCACGCGCAGGTCACAGCCGAGAGTCAGCTCCAGGCCTGCCCCTAATGCGTATCCGCTTATCATTGCAATCAGCGGCAGCCGGCAGCTCTCCATGGCTTCGATCGCCTGCTGCAAGGGTCCTTTCGCCGTTATCTGCGATAGCAACTCATCGGGCATCTGCTCGGAAAGAGCTCTCAAGTCCATACCGGCGCAAAAAGCCTTGTCGCCGGCCCCCTTGAGCACAATGCACCTCGTAGTGCCATTATCTGCCAGTTCATTGATGGCTTCGGGCAGCGAAAGCAATAACGAAGCCGACAGTGAATTCCTGCGTTCCGGACGGTTTAACGTAATCGTGGCTATTCGGCTTTGCACCTCGACCAGTAATTCATCCCGCGCCATACCTACCTCCTTGATGAACTTGCTGCAATCATAGCATGGGGTTAACAACGCCGTTCTTTGCGTTGTCCTTTACTTTTATTTACAATATTATCGATGCTCATGCTGGGCATTCTCTCTGCCCTTTTGTGTTGTAATGCAGAGAGGTTCTGAGAAAGGAGCTGTGGGTCACAAGATGAACATCTATGTAGGCAATCTGAGTTATGAGACCACCGATGAAACCCTGCGAAGTATTTTCGAGCCGTACGGAGAGGTCAATGCGGTTAATGTCATCATAGACCGCAATACCGGGCGTTCCCGAGGTTTCGGCTTCGTCGAGATGCAAAAGGACGAGGAGGCCAAAGCCGCTATCTCGGAATTGGATAACAAGGAGTTCGAAGGGCGCCAGCTGCGGGTAAACGAAGCCCGCCCCAAGCCGGAGCGCCGTTCAGGCTCTGAGAACTGGTAAATCGGGGATCTGCGTAGATTCAATCTTAAGGGGCGCCGTTTGGCGCCCTTAATAAACCCATCGCTTCTCGAGTGGAGGAAATATGCGCAAGCAAGAGCTTAGCGAGATTCTGACGAGGATCAAGAACGACGAGATCTCTGTGGAGGAAGCGGTATCCCGTATCGCGGCCGAACCGGTCACCGACCTGGGGTTCGCGAAGCTCGACCACCATCGCGAGTTGCGCAAAGGCCTGCCCGAGGTCATATATTGCGAGGGCAAGCACAGGGACATGATCCGACCTATCGTTGAATCTCTCCTGGCAAATAATACCGGCAACATCTTATTGACGCGGGCATCCGATGAGGTCTTCGAGGAAGTATGCGCGGTATTTCCCGAGGCTGAGTACCGCAAGGAAGCGCGTTTTATCGTGATCCGGCGTGAGGAATCGAAAAGCGGCGGCAAGATAGTAGTGGTAACCGGAGGCACGGCCGACATACCGGTGGCCGAGGAGGCCTGTATTGTCGCCGAGCTAACCGGCAACCGGGTGGAAAGGCTTTATGATGTCGGAGTCGCCGGCGTACATCGATTGATTTCACGGACCGAGATCTTCAGGGATGCCAGCGTGATAGTAGCGGTTGCCGGGATGGAGGGGGCACTGGCGAGCATAGTCGGTGGATTGGTAGATTGCCCGGTGATTGCGGTTCCGACTTCCATCGGCTATGGCGCGAACCTCGGTGGCCTGTCCGCACTCCTCGGAATGCTCAATTCCTGTGCGATGGGTGTGGCCGTCGTAAATATAGATAACGGTTTCGGGGCCGGCTACATCGCCAACCTTATAAACCGGGCGAGCGTCGCGAAGGAATCCGCCTGAGCATACCCACTCCGATCAGTATTTGCCAGACTTTCCCATCCGGAAGGGCCATAATAGTAAAGAGCAAAAGCGAGAGTGAAATTGGATTTTATAGACATCAGCATGACAATCGAGCCTGGTATGGTGGGATGGCCGGGGGATGCACCCGTCCACATCGATAAAACCCAGGAACTCGCGGCGGGAGGCCCCTATAACCTCTCGCGGATTACCATGAGCCTGCACGCCGGCACACATATGGATGCTCCTTTGCATTTTATGGAGGAAGGTTTGAGTATTGCCGGCATGCCTCTCGATGCCACGGTCGGACCGGCAAGGGTAATAGAGATCGACGATCCGGAATCGATCAAGAGATCCGAGTTGGAGGCGCATGGCATAACAGGAGGAGAACGCATTTTATTCAAGACCGTCAATTCCAAGAGGCTTTGGCCTATCGAGTCTTTTTCCGAGGATTTCGTATACATATCCGCCGATGCGGCTCGTTATCTGGCTGATCTACATCCACTATGTATCGGGATCGATTATCTTTCAGTCGGTGGTTTCATTAAGGATGCTGAGGCGACTCACCGCACATTACTGGAGGCGGGAGCATGGATAATCGAGGGACTGGATCTCAGCCGGGTCACGCCCGGGAACTACGTATTGATTTGCCTTCCGCTCAAAGTGGAAAGGGGCGATGGAGCCCCGGCCCGAGCAATATTGAAGCCTTTACCTTGATAAAGAGCGAGCAGTGGTTTCGGGCGCCGGTGCGAATCCCGCGAGACTTCCGTCCGTGTTTCCTTCAATCGCGCTTTGACTCGTCTCATGCGCATCCCCTTTTGAAATGGCTATCCCATTGGACACGTACATCTGTTATTTCTGGATGCCGCCCAAAACTCCTTGTGATAAACGAGCGGCTAGAGGAATTCGCTGATGAATTCTTCGACCCGGGAACGGTCGAACGGTTGATCGATCAATGGCTTTTGGCGGATATTGGGAATGGTGTCTTCGAGAATAGGCCGCTTGTTCCCATAGATAATACCGATCGGTATGCGCTCGCCCCATTCAAGCGACCTCTCAAAAGCACGCACTTTGTCTTCGGGATCATAATCTTCCTCGATGCGGTAAACCCTCTCCTGGTACCACTGCCAAGTGTTTAATTTATTGAAGGTAATGCATGGCTGGAGGATATCGACAAGCGCAAAGCCCGGGTGATTAATGGCTTGCACGAACATCGACTTCAAGTGTTCCGCGTCCGTGCACGACGATCGGGCAACGAAGCTGCAATCGAGGGCGATGGCCATCGCAATGGGATTGAACATCTCGGCTATCACTCCGTTCGGTTGCACCTTGGTTACCATGCCGGCCATGCTCGTCGGCGATGCCTGGCCCTTGGTCAGTCCATATATCTGATTGTCATGCACAAAGACATTTACGTTGACATTGCGTCTTATCGCATGCATGAGGTGGTTTCCACCCTCCCCGTAACAGTCACCGTCGCCTGTCTCGCAAATCACCGGTATCCGGTTGTTGGCAATTCTTATGCCGGTGGCCACCGGAAGCGCCCTGCCATGCAGGCCGTTGAAGGTGTTGCATTTGATGTAGTGCGGAAGCTTGGCGGCCTGGCCTATGCCCGAAACTACTATGATCTGCCAGGGTTCGAGGCCGAGCTCGATCAGCGCTTCCCCTATCGCCCTCCTGATCGCGAAATTACCGCATCCCGGGCACCACGCGGGAACCTGCCCCATGTAGTCTTTCAAGGTGGTCATTTATCTCCTCCAAGAGATCATCCAGCAGGAAGCACCTGCCATCATATTTGTTGATACGCGCAGACAGCTGGAATCCGGTTTCCGCCCTTATCAGTCCGGCCAATTGACCCGTCGCATTATTCTCTATGCAGATGGCGATCGCAGCCTGATTCAGAAGTTGCAGGTGGCCCTCCCGTTCCAGATCCGGGAATGGCGAGAGCTGGGAAAAATGCATCATGGCAATATTTTCCTCAGGAGAGAGGCGGTCGATCACTTCCCTAATCACCCCGTATGTCGATCCCCAGCCGATGAGGATGACATTCGGGTCGCGGCTGCCATAAAGCAGCGGGGGAGCGATTTCGTTTCTTATCAGTTGGAGTTTCTTGATGGTCCTCTTGCGCACCATCTCATTCCTGGTCTCAGCGTCCTCGACTATATGGCCGTCCTGATCATGCTCGTCGCTGTCCTCGACAACCAGGTTTTCGGAAGCCCCAGGCACCGCGAAAGGTGAGACGCCGCTTTCGGTGAGAGCATAGCGCCGGTAGTCGTGGACATCTGCGAGTTCCTCCCCCCGCAGGCGGTAGTCGGTGTGGTGTGTCCCTTCCAGGCTCATTGACTCAAAGGTCCATTCGGAATCCATCAGATGCTGGTCGGTGAGAATGATGGCCGGGATCTGGTATTTATTGGCAATGTCCAAAGCCCGGGCTGTGAGCATAATGGCTTGCATGGGATCTCCCGGAGCAAAGACTACTCGCGGAAATTCGCCATGCCCGGCGAAGAGCGCGAAGAGCAGCTCTCCCTGTTCTGTCCTGGTCGGGAATCCGGTTGCCGGGCCGGGTCTCATTCCCAGGCAGATAACCGCCGGCGTCTCTGTCATGCCCGCCAGTGCAAGCCCCTCCACCATGAGTGAAAAGCCACCTCCGGAAGTTCCGGTCATGGATCTCACCCCGGCGTAAGCTGCACCAAGAATCATGTTTATAGCCGATATTTCGTCTTCGGCTTGCTCGACGACTACCGGATATTCTTTTGACTTCTCGGCCAGGTAATCCATGATTCCGGTCGATGGTGTCATCGGGTACGCTGAGTAGAACCTGCAACCACCCGCTAGTGCCCCCAACCCGACAGCTTCCTCTCCCCGTACCAGGTAAAGCGGTTTGCCGGGCTCAGCCAGGATGAAAGGACAGTCGGGGCAGTTTATGGAAGCGTATTCGTATCCCGCCCTGGCCACGCTTTGGTTCTTTTCGACGACATCGGCTCCCTTGCTGCGGAAATTCTGTTCGAGGGCATCGAGCAGAGGGCCGATTTGCATTCCGAGCATTCCCAATGTGCCTCCTATTGCCGCCGTATTCGACATGACCGGACTGCCATGTTGCCCCGCGAGGGCGGCCAGAGGAATTTCGAGAAAACCTGCATCCTCGTATTTTGATTTGAGGCTCGATGAATCGTAGACGATCATGCCCGAAGCATTCAATTGGCCGCGGTGAAGATCGATGCTCGCTTTATCCAAGGCTATCAGTATGTCCACTCCGGACCTTGACGACATTACAGGATATTCCGAGAAACGTATCTGATAGAAGTTATGTCCTCCGCGCACCCTGGACTCGTAGTCCTGATGCGAAAAAACATGATAACCCGATCTCGCGAAGACTTTGGCCAGGGTATCCCCTATGGTCTGGATTCCTTGCCCGGCCTCTCCTCCGATCTTTATCGTATAATCCATAATCGATATTTTCTTCGCGCTCGCTGCGACCACCTGCTCTATTATTCCCAGCCTGCCGGGATTTACAAAAAAGTCGCCTCCCACAAAAGGGATCAACGTTTGACGTTTGCAGCACCGGGAATCATGAACTGAAAAAGGAGGTACCGAGATGGATTTGAGCGGAAAACGAATCGCCACACTCCTCGGGGAGGGCTTTCAGGACCAGGAGGCACTGGAACCAATCGGGTTTTTCAAAAGCCACGGGGCTGAGGTCACTATTGTCGGGGAAGAAAAGGGCGCGGTGCATGGCCTTCACGGAGCGATTCTCGAGGCCGAGAGAACCTTCAATGAGGCAAATATTAGCGAGTTTGATGCTATCTTTATTCCCGGCGGAAGGTCACCCGCCTATCTGCGGAAATTCCCGGATGCCGTCGGCTTTGTCAGATCCTTCGCCGAAACGGATAAACTTATCGCCACCATTTGCCATGCCGGCCAGCTGCTCGCCGCCGCCGACCTCGTGAAGGACTTGACCTTAACGGGTTATCCCGGCATCAAGGAAGAGATGGAACAAGCGGGGGCCAACTTTGTCGATCAACCGGTAGTAGCAGATCGAAATGTGGTGAGCTCGAGACTTCCCGAAGATATCCCCGTTTTTAATGAAAAGGTGAAGGAACTGCTGTCGGGTAAGGCGAAAAGCTCGGCGGCTTAAGCGCTTGGTTCCATGACTCCAGTTGCTAGGGTGCCCGGGAGGCGAGTATGTGTTTTGCCCTCGCCATCGCCTCGCCTTCCAGGCTGGCACCGTCCGGCTGGCCCACATTCATTACGAATCTCAGCAACTCATTGGTGAGGCGCGATTCTCCCCTCTTGAGGATCGAATCGTTCAAAGGGTAGCTTGCCTGAAGTTTCATGGCCCCCTCCCTCCAGCCTTCCGAAAAATACCAGTCCTTGAACCAACGGCAGCCGCTTTTCCATAATAGAAAACCGAGGGGAGTAGCAGCCGGCGGGAAACCTCGCTTCAAGCACTTCTCACTGTCCACGAGAAGGGGATGAACCTCGCCGCCATAAATAATCATCAGCGATCCGCCAGCGCCAACAAGCAGGCGTAGTCCCGAAATCAGGATGGCGCCGAATTCTTGCTTCTCCAAGTCCACACATATTTCATCCGGGAAATCAAGACAGGGGCTGTAGCGGAATTCCAACCACGGCTTAATGGATGCGCTTCCCTCGGAATAGAGCCCTTGAAGCACGGGGCTCAGGGATTTCAGGCCTTCTCGCTGCAAGAAAAGATTGAAATAGCGCTCCCTATCCGTCCTGCCCCTTTTCAGATCTTCAACTCGGAGCTGATAGCCGTCGAGGAAAGCCCCCTGCAGCATTGCTTCGAGCTTAGAAAACGATCTATCAATCACGGCTCGACTCCATTCCCGGTTCCGGCCATCCGCCAGACGCTGTTAATGCTAGGACATAGACTCGCAAGTAGCATTGATGATCGTTAAGGGCCGGGTTGGACGAACCGGGGAACGCCGGCAGCGGGTTTGGTAAACAGCGAAGCGAGCAAGGCGTTTTTTCTCTTGCTCGAGGGGAATTATATTATAACGACTGGATTTATAACCACTGAAAGAAGGAGGTATTGTGATATGCGCGCCATGACCGAGAAATTCTTGACTGAAGCCTTTGCCGGCGAAAGTATGGCCCACATGAAGTACCAGCATTTCGCGGATAAGGCCGAGCAGGAGGGGTATCCGGAGATGGCCCGAATGTTCAGAGCCATATCTTTCGCGGAACGCGTGCATGCGGGAAACCACTACAGAGCCCTCGGCAACCTACAGGAGACAGCCAAGAATATCCAGATCTGCATAGACGGGGAGAACTATGAGATAGACGATATGTACCCTGTTTTTAATGCGACCGCCAAATTGCAGAATGAACCTCAGGCCGAGCAGAGCACGCACTATGCGTTGGAAGCCGAGAAGATCCATGCTGCTTGGTATTCTCAAGCAAAGGATTCTATCGAAGGCGGCCAAGACGTTTCAGTCGGTACTATTCAGATCTGCAGCGTTTGTGGTCACACCCGTGAAGGCGAAGCGCCGGACCGCTGTCCGATATGCGGCTCCCCCAAGAGCGCTTTCAAGGCGTTCTGATTTAGAAAAGGATATCGCGATTAAGTGAAGGGCGCCCGGCCGGGCGCCCTTCAAGTTGCATCTACCCTCAAATGTCTCAAGACACCGCAACAATGACAACGATCAGGATGACTCCATTTCCTCTACTTCTTCCCGACCCTCTTCGAGTTCCTTGACCTGTTGAGCATCCTTAATTAAAAGCACGGCTTGAAACTCTCCCAGGTGCGTCTTCTCTTCACGGGCAATATCCAACAGCACCTTCTTGAGAAGCACATTATCAGTCAGCGCCGCCATTTGCTCATAGAGATTGATGGCATCGAGTTCGGCTATCATCCCCGCCCTGGCTATTTCCATATCCAGATGGTCTTTATCCACCTTACTCAGTTCCTTGGGTATATCGGAAAGCATTCTCAACCTCCTTCAACTCGCACTGCCATTTATTAACGTGAAACGTTGGTATTATTCCCAGGACCTTGAGGCGGCTAAACCAAGAGCCGGATAATTGCATTGCCGCCGCGCCTTTCATGGTGGCCTTTTATGACACGAGTGGGAATAATACCTCTATGGAACAACCCAAGAATAAGAAATTCTGGCTGTATGTAATCTATGGCCTGTTAGCTGTAGGTATTATTGTAAGCATTCAATTCGTAAAGCCGTTTCAACCGCAGCAGATAAGCTATAGCGATTTCACCAACGATGTAAGCGCCGGCCGGGTATCGGATGTAACCATCACCAATACCCAAATAACCGGTACTCTCACAACGCCCTCGGGGGAGACCCAACCCTTTGTGACCAGTATAGTCCCCGGGCAGGACGTACAGGCTTTGATAGATGATCTCAAGACCAAAGGCGTGACCTTCTCCGGTCGGGTGGAGAATACTTTCTGGCGGGATTTCCTGCTCACCTGGATCCTCCCCATCGGCCTTATCGTCTTCATGTGGTTTTTCGTATTCCGGCGTTTCTCGCGCCGGCTCGGCGGGGTTACCGGAAATCCTATGTCATTCGGAGAGTCGAAGGTCAAGCTGTACGATCGCAGCGTGGAACGCGTGACTTTCGACGATGTCGCCGGGTTGGACGAGGCCAAAGAGGAGTTGCGAGAGATCATAGATTTCCTGCGATTTCCCCAAAAGTACCACAGCATAGGAGCCAGTATTCCCAAAGGGGTACTCCTGGTGGGAGCGCCCGGTACCGGGAAGACCCTGCTTGCGAAGGCCGTCGCGGGCGAGGCGGATGTCCCCTTCTTCTCTATTAGCGGTTCCCAGTTTATGGAAATGTTTGTCGGAGTGGGAGCGGCAAGGGTAAGAGACCTTTTCGAGCAAGCCAAGGCCAAGGCGCCTTGCATTGTCTTTATTGATGAGATTGACACTATCGCCAAGGTAAGGGGCGGTGTGGCTTCGAGCGGCGGGACCGAGGAGCGGGAGCAGACCTTGAATCAGCTGCTCTCGGAAATGGACGGATTCGCTCCGCAGACCGGGGTCATCATTCTTGCCGCCACCAACCGGCCGGAAGTATTGGACAGCGCCATCCTGCGCCCGGGCCGCTTCGACCGTCAGATCATGATCGACCGCCCTGACATCAAAGGGCGCGAGGCTATACTCAAGGTCCATGCCCGAAATGTGAAACTGGCAAAGGACGTGAAATTAAAGGTGGTCGCGGCACGCACCCCGGGCTTTGCCGGTGCCGAATTAGCCAATGTGGTAAACGAAGCCGCCCTGCTTGCGGCGCGAAAGGATAAGAAAGAAGTCCATGAAATCGACTTCGACGAAGCTATAGACAGGGTTATCGGCGGGCTGGAGTTGAAGAGCCGGATCCTGAACGATAAGGAAAGGCACGTAGTCGCCTATCACGAGATCGGTCACGCACTCGCGGCTTCCCTGCTCGAACACGCCGACCCGGTCCACCGCATATCGGTCATCCCCCGCGGCATTGGATCTCTGGGTATGACCATGCAACTCCCGGAGGAGGACCGTTATCTGATGACCAAACCCGAGCTCGAGGACCGCCTCGGAGTCCTCATGGGCGGCCGTATCGCCGAGGAGTTGGCCTTTAAGGAAATATCCACCGGCGCCCAGAACGATTTGGAAAAAGCTACCATCCTTGCCAGAAAAATGGTTGAGGAATATGGGATGAGCGATAAGATAGGGCCGCTCTCGCTTGGAACCGACAGAGGCGCCAAACTTCTTCGGGACGAGTATGGATTCGGCCGTGAATCCAACTACAGCGAAGCCACAGCGGAACTCATCGATGAAGAAGTCAAGAGAGTCATCCTCAACAATTACCGGCGAGTGCGAAAGCTCCTGGAAGAGAACCAGAACGTACTCGAGGCCATTGCCGAGATACTCTTGGAAAAAGAGACTATGGAAGGGGAAGAGTTCCGGCGACTCGTAAACACCCATCAAGCCAAGCGGCCGAAATCGGTACGCCAGGCGGAATCCGAGACGCAATCGCAGGCGGAGGATGATGGTTCGGTAAGGAGGAGACTCGGTGCCAAACAAACGACTTTACGGCCTGTCGATATTCCGGCAGTGCCTCCTCCAAAAAAAGCGGTCACGTAGAGAACCCGGCGCCAAAGGATAGCTTATGAAAGACGTCCTGATTATAGGGGCGGGACCCGCCGGCCTGTCAGCCGGCGTTTATTGCGCCCGCAAGATGTTGGATACGCTCTTGATATCAGGTGATATCGGCGGGCAGGCGATGCTGTCCTGGGAAATTGAGAATTATCTCGGCTATCAATTGATAAGCGGCGTCGAATTAGTCGAGCGCTTTCGGGACCATCTCGAAAACTTCAAAGTGGAGCTGAAAGAAAGCTGTAAAGTGACCTCGCTCGTGAGAACCGAGGAGTCTTTTACAGCGACCACCAATAAGGGAGATGAGTTTTCGGGCAGGGCCGTAATCGTCGCATCCGGAAAAGTGCCCATTCGACTGGGTATCCCGGGTGAAGATAAGTACCGCGGCCGTGGTGTCGCCTATTGTGCGACTTGTGACGGCCCACTGTTTCGAGATAAGGAAGTGGCGGTGATAGGGGGAGGGAATGCCGGATTGGGTGCTACTCTGCAGCTCGCCCAATTCGCCCGTGGTGTGAACCTCATAACCGAGGAGCAGTACCTCCGGGGGGATGAAGTACGCCAAAACCGGGTCCTGGCTTTGGAAGCGGTCGATGTCTTCTATTCCTCACGGGTCACCGCAATCAATGGCAATACCTTTGTCGAGAGCATCGATTTAATGCATGACAACGAAAAGCGGACGCTTCCGGCACAGGGTGTTTTCGTGGAGATAGGCAGCAAACCCAGCACTTCCTTTCTGCCTGTCCAGGTAGAATTGAACGACGGGGGAGAAATCATAATCGACGCGAACAATGAAACTAATACGCCCGGATTGTTCGCCGCGGGCGATGTGACCAACGTGAGCGAGAAGCAGATAATTATCGCCGCCGGCGAGGGAGCAAAGGCATCGCTCAGTGCATATAATTGGCTCCTGAAACAAGAGTATCTGCGCAGGTAATAGGAAATCTTCAGGCAGTATAGTAATCTTTATCCAGAGTAGCTGACCTTTACAAAGGGGGCTTCAAGGATGAAGACGTGTGCGAAATGCGGATCTCAAAATCCCGACGATGCTGTCTTTTGCGCCAATTGCGGTTACGCGTTTCAACAGCCGCCCGAATCTCCGGAGGCACCCACCGGCCCTCCGCCACCGCCAAACGCCGTAG
>MELM01000002.1:0-256 GCA_001767605.1 Candidatus Solincola sediminis
CCGGATGGATGAGCACTTTTACCGTCGAACCGGCCGGCATTTCACACGGGGCCTGTAACTCGACTCCCTGTATGCGAACGCGGGCAAGACCCTCCGTACAATCGGCCACCTCGCCGTCGAGAAGGTTCTCGGCGCCAAGGAATTCGGCCACAACGTCCGAAGCAGGCCGGCTGAAGACTTCACTCGGTTTTCCCACCTGGAGGACCTTGCCGGCGAAGATAATAGCCAGCTTGTCCGCAATCTCCAGCACCTCTTG
>MELM01000002.1:386-682 GCA_001767605.1 Candidatus Solincola sediminis
TCGAGGACCATGGCCCGTCCCAGAGTCACCTTCTGGGCCTCTCCGCCGGAAAGGGTCAGGGCCTCACGGCTCGCAAAATCACTCATGTCCAGCCTTTCCAGCATTTGGCTCGCGCGCCTGTCCACTTCATGTCTAGCGACGCCGCGGATCTTCAGCCCGTATGAAATGTTGGCCTTGACACTTCGCTTGAAGAGGATCGGCTCCTGGAAGATCATCGCCATCTGGCCGGCCAGTTCCTTCCGCTCCCCGCGGTCCAAGCCGGTAAGCTTTTTTCCGTTCCAATAAGTGATTTCAGC
>MELM01000002.1:806-1424 GCA_001767605.1 Candidatus Solincola sediminis
CCTTCGTAGAAATGCCTCAATCCTTCAATCGAAATAAAGGCGGTCAAGCAGCCTCCTCCTTCTTACGCCGCGAGACAAGGCTGCGGGCTATCCGGGTGGGATAGTTGAGCAGGCTCCCCTGTTGCAGCAGGGTCATCAGCCACACCAGCAAGACGGTTATGGCCAGCAGGATGATGCCGAGGGCGATCGCCGTTTCACTTTCGCCCTTGCTGACCTCGAGCACGATAGCCGTTGTGAGCGTCCGCGTATAGGGCTGACTATTGAGGGTAAGGTTGCCGCCCACCATCATGGCGGCCCCTACTTCCGAAATAATGGCGCCGAAGCCAGCTATTACGGCCGCGATAAGCGAGATGCGCGTTTCCCGCAGCAGTGTAATGATCGATCTTACTTCGCCGGCACCCAGCGACTTGGCCTGCAGCCGTATCTTAGGGTTCTGGTTCTGCAGCGCCGCGAGAGTTATGCCGGCGATAAGCGGCATGGCCAGGACAATCTCCGCGATAATAATAGCCGTCGGCGTATACAACCAATTAAGGAAGCCTAAGGGTCCCCTTCTCTTCAGGAGGAGATAAACGAAGAGCCCGACCACTACTGGCGGCAGACCCATCCCCGCATTTACCA
>MELM01000002.1:1438-2926 GCA_001767605.1 Candidatus Solincola sediminis
AAGCGGTAGACGGCCAGGGCCGAGCCCAGCGGTATGCCCAACAACATCCCGAAAAAGGTGGCGATCCCGCACACAAAAAGCGTGAAGAGCGTGATTTTCATTACATAAGGATCCAGGTGGATTATCAGCTTAAAGGCTTGGACTAAACCATTCCATATGTCTCCCACGCTCGTTCACCTACTGGCTATTCGTTAGAGCGCATCCGGGAAGAACAGTTGCCCTCCATACTGATCGACACCATAAGTATTCAAAAATTCCTGGGCCTCGGGCGAAAGCACGAAGTCCTCGTAGGCCTGCGCGCCCGCGAGATTGATGTCGGGATATTTATCCGGATTGACCATCATTACATGATAGTTATTGAAGAGCACCTTGTCTCCCTCGTTGAGGATCTCCATATCCAGTTGGCCCTTGAGGCTGAGGTAGGTCCCGCGATCGGCCAAGGTATAGGCTGCTTGTTCCGAAGCAATGCGCAGGGTATCGCCCATCCCTTTTCCGCTCTGAATGTACCAGGTTCCGGTGGGTGAGATGTTCGCTGCCTTCCAGATGGTGTTTTCCTTGGCGTTGGTCCCCGAATTGTCCCCTCGGGAAACGAATTTGGATTGAGTTGCCGCAATTGCCTTGAAGGCATCCGTGGCGGATAATCCTTTAATCTTGGCCGGATCGGATGCCGGGCCGACAATGATGAAATCGTTATACATGACGGCTTCGCGATTGATGGCGAATCCATCGGCAACCAACTTCTCCTCATCCGCCGGACTATGTACCAGCATGACGTCGCACTCGCCGTTACGGCCCATTTCCATAGCCTGCCCGCTCCCTACGGCGATCACTTTCATGTTATAAGGATTCTCGGCCTCGAACATGGGGTTCCACTGCTCGAGCAAGCCCGAATCTTGAGTGCTGGTCGTAGTCGCGAGGATGATGTCCGTCCTTTCAACCTTTTTTTCGCCGCAGCCGGCCATAATCAGCAAAGCGATAAAAATTACCGGCAGGACAACAATTGGTAATACTTTCCTTGCTTTCATAACGCGTCCTTTCATCTAGAAACAACCCAACGAGCAATTCGAGATCTTAATATTCAGTGCATTGGCGGCTTTTCCCACTTCCCCGGGGGGCACCCCCAAATCCTGAGCGAGCTTGAGCGCCGTCGCGCAGTTGATACGCCCTTCCTTCGCCTGAGTTTTCACCGCTTCCAGCACCTTGTCGTTCACCTCGGCCGACATATATTCACCTCCCAAACGTCCCGACACCCTCGAAAGGATTATTTCCCAGGCCTTCTCCTTGCCCAGCTCTGAGACCACCACCATTTTTGCCTTGGGATTCAGCCT
Source organism: Candidatus Solincola sediminis (assembly GCA_001767605.1). GTDB lineage: Bacteria > Actinomycetota > Geothermincolia > Geothermincolales > RBG-13-55-18 > Solincola > Solincola sediminis. The sequence goes on from MELM01000002.1 coordinate 2,767, forward strand.
CTTTATCTCCTTCTCCAGCTCGAGCAATCTCGTCCCGGAAATCTCTCGATCGCCGTTTATCACGACGGTGTCCGCCTTGCGAATGGCCATATGAGCCGAGGGTTTGAAGTCCTCAAAACCGGGACCCATTATGAAAATCGCGTAATCGGGTTCGAGGTGC
>MELM01000002.1:3077-7181 GCA_001767605.1 Candidatus Solincola sediminis
CGATGATTCGTTCTCGGAAACGAGCGTCTCCCCCTTCAGCGGCTCTTCATGCATTGAAATTTTCATACCCGCGCAGTCGTGGCAGTGAGCAGTGAGATAGGCGGCGAGAGAACTCTTGCCGATATCCTTGTTCGCACCGGATATGGTTACAACCAGACGGCATTGATCATCCAAAGAAAAACCGTCCCGAGAGGACGGATTATCATCACGCGACAAGTTCCTCTCCTTTCCGATCACGGGAGGCGCAACCGTTTCCAGTTACACCCTATCGGTCAGGCGCCTTAGCTTTCGCCTTAGGCCGCATGACTCGGAGTGAAAGAAATTATATCGTTTGGCGTTGAGATATTCAATAAAAAGCCTCATCCTATCGAAAAACATATAGAAGAGGAAGAAAGAGGCGACGACGGCCGATAAGAGATGGAGATGGACGACACACAAAAAACGGCGGAGCAACTGCTGGAAGAAATCGACAATCTACGGAGGCGCGTCGCCGAACTGGAATCGGCGGAAAACGAGCTTGCCAGCATCCGTGGATTCCTCGACCGGGGATCTGAATCGCTGCGCTTGATTTTCGAGGAATCCCTGGATGTGACGGGAGTGGTGGATGGAGAAGGCGTATTCCGCTACCTGAGCCCCTCGATTGAAAAAATGACCGGTTATACGGTCGAGGAATTGATCGGCAAATCAGTCTTTAATTATGTGCACCCGGACGATATCGACGAGTTGCGCGCCGACTTTCCTCGCGGCACCCTGACCTTCGCCCAGACCCACAAGAGGCAGTTTCGTTACCGGCACGCTGACGGCTCCTGGCATGTGGTTGAAAGCGCCGGGATAAACCTCCTCGATGACCCCGCGGTCGCCGGACTAGTCGTGACGGCGAGGGATGTCACCAAGCGAATCATGGTCGAAAAAACCCTGAAGGAGAGCGAGGAAAGATACCGCGCGCTGGTTGAGAGCCAGGGGGTCGGCATCTGCGAGATCGATACCGAAGATCGATTCGTATTCGCAAATCCCGAGGCGCACCGAATTCTGGGAGTGGCGAACGGTGAATTGCCCGGCCGCAGCTTCAGGGAATTCGCGGCTGAAGAAGACCGGGAGATCGTCAGGGAGCAGGGAAGGCTTCGCCGGCGTGGTATAACGGGTACATATGACGTGGCCATTATTCGCCCTGGCGGAGAGAGGCGCATACTCAGGATAACCGGTACCCCCAGGATGGATAATAATGGCAAACTGTTCGCCTCGCTGGGAGTATTTTCCGAAATTACGGAAGTCAAAGAGGCGGAAGAGGCCTTGGAGCGCAGCCGGCGCTACTATCGTTCGCTTATCAAGAATGCGGGCGAAATGATCTGCATACTCAATTCGGATCTCACCTTTCGCTGGGGCAGTCCCGCGTCGGGGAGGATCACCGGGTATGATCCGGCTGATATATACGGGAAGCCGTTGCTCGACTACATCCATCCCGACGATCAGGCCGAGGCGAGGGAGAAGTTGCGGAGCATCGAGAAAAACCCGGGTGCCTCTTTTACCACCGAATCACGATTCCGCCACAGTGACGGCTCCTACCACTTCCACGCCGTTCTGGTGACCAATCTCCTCGAAGATGCGGCCGTTCAAGGCCTGGTGGTCAATTCGTGGGATACGACCGAGAGGAAGATTATGGAAGAAGAGCTGGTGGCTCGCAACCAGGAACTGGATGCCTTCGCGCGAACCGTGGCCCATGACCTCCGTACGCCTCTTTCCCTTATAGAGGGATACGCACAACTGCTGCAGGACGGCGCGAATAGCGTCGAGGAGAAGAAAGCCTACCTGGAAAATATAATAAATGCGGTCCGGCACATGGACGAATTGACCGAATCCTTGCTCGAATATGCGCAAGTCGGCTACAGCAAAGCGGAAGTCTCCGCGGTTGAGGCGGCCGATGTCGTGAAACAGCTCTTACTGCAGCAGGTGAAAATACTCAAGCGCAATCATGTTGAGATCAAGGTTGAGAAGGGACTCCCGACAATCATGGTCGATGAAATAAAACTGCGCCAGGTCTTTGCCAATCTCTTGGATAATGCCATTAAGTACATGGGCGACAGCCCCGAACCTCGAATCGAAATCGGTACGCGCCAGGCCGAGGGGGAAGTTATCTTCTACGTCAAGGACAACGGCATAGGCATCAAGGAGAAGCAGCAAGCCGAGATCTTCCAACCCTTCAAGCGCTTCGCCGGATCCGCCTCCCGTGGCCTCGGTATAGGCCTCTCGACGGTGAAGCTGGGGGTGCAGGGATGGGGTGGCAGGGTATGGGTTGAATCGACCCCGGGGCAGGGATCCACTTTCCTATTCACAGTCCCTCTTTAGGCTATCTCAGGCGTGTCATTAACGGCTAAGGGCGGAGGCGGGTACGGCCGATTATCTCGTCCTTGGTGTCTTCCGGAAGATCGTCGAAATACGCACAGTAGCCGGCCACCCTGACCACCAGGCCGGGGTATTTGCCGGGATTGCGCCGTGCATCTTCCAGAATCTCGGGATCGATTATATTGAATTGCAGTTGCATGCCGCCTTCCGCGAAAAAACCTTTTATCAGGGCGGTGAGTTTTTCTACCCCTTCCTCGCCGGCAAGATTGCCGGGATCGAAGCGCAGATTGACGGCGCAACCATTCGGCATGAATCTTGAATCCACGCGAGCGACCGATTGCAGCAAGGCGGTGGGCCCGAGACGATCGCAACCATTGGCCGGGCCGAGACTGGCGGCGAAGGGCTTTCCCGCCTTCCTCCCACTGGGAAGCGCGCCGACCTGCTTCCCGAAGGCGACGTGGCAGGTAACGGAATAAAAACCTGGGACGTAATCGCCTCCCCTGCTGTTCGCCCTCCTGGATAAAGCTTGGTGGAAGATATGGACGACAAGATCCGCGTATTGATCGACCCGGGGATCGTCATTTCCGAACTTTGGCGCTTTCATCAGCTCCGCCCTTAACTCATCGTATCCCGAGAAGTCGGAACGCAGACCCTCCAGTAACTGCTCCATTGAGTACTTTTTTTTGCGGAATACCACTTCTTCGATGGCAGCCAACGAATCGGCAACATCCGCCACTCCGACCCCCTGGATACCGCTGGAGTTGTACCTGGCTCCTCCAGCCGTAAGGTCCAGCCCGGATTCAAGACAGCCGTCGACGAGCATCGATGAAAAGGGAGTCGGATTGAAATTTCTGTTGCCCGCTTCGACAACCCGGAAGTCCTTTATCATCCGCTCGACCATGTAGTCGACCTGATGCATGAAGGCATCCACGACTTGATCCAGGTTCTGGAAAGTATTGGGATCTGGCGTGTCAGCTCCCACCCTTAAACGGCGGCCCAGACGGCAGCCCCGATTGAGCGCCACCTCGAGGCACAAGGGGAGACTAAAGAGTCCGGCGTCCGTCGAAAAGAAGCTATTGCCGGGCAGCGCCAACTCCACGCATCCCACCACGGCGTAGTTGCGCGCTTCCTCTGCCGGATAACCGTGATAGACAAGCGCCGCGACGGCGGCCTCATCGGAAAAGAGGGCCGGTACCCCATTGCCTTCTATGGCGACTTGAGCGAGTCGGCTGATATAAGCATCAGGCGCGCCGGGATGTACGCGGGCCTGGTAATTCGGGTCCCGCAGCCCCGACTCTTCCATCGCTTCCAGAAAAAGGTAAGTAAGATCGTTGACCGCATCCATTCCCTCGCGATCGGTTCCTCCCACTATCGCCGCCTGCACCACGAGATAACCTCCGTGATATTGGCTGATCCGTTCGGACAGAAGGAACACATGCTCGGCGGCCTTGGCTCCGAAACACAATAGCAGCTCTTTTGCCGACTGCGGTGTCAACCGGCCGGCTTCGATATCCGCCGCATAAAAAGGATATAGATACTGGTCGACGCGGCCGAAAGACACGGCGGAGTTGAGGCTTTCCAGGTTTATGGCGAGATGGGTCAACCAGAGCGCTTGCAAGGCTTCATGCAGTGTCTCCGAGGGCCGGTCCGGAACCTTGCGGCAGATGCGGGCTATTTCCCGTAACTCCGCCCTACGACCCGTATCAGGCTCTTCCGCTGCCAGCGTCTCTGCACAATCAGCCAGCCTCGAAGCGAAGGCGACGA
>MELM01000002.1:7257-12046 GCA_001767605.1 Candidatus Solincola sediminis
ACCCAGGTTGAGCATCTTTTCATAATTAGGAAGGAAATGCCCGATGCCCCCCGCCTCATTTATCAGGTAGTAGGTAGGACTCAACTGCTCCCTCACATATCTCAAGAGATGTCTGCGATCCTTGAAGGCGCGGATGTTCATATTGCGGGTCAGCCAGTACGGTAGGACCTTCGAGATAAAACGGATCCTGTCCGGCCATGATATGCGAAGGGGATTCGTTTTTCGCCGTTCGATCCACAGCAGGTCCTCGCTCATAAAAAGCCCGGCCAGTTCGGGTTGAGTAATGGCCGAGATGCGCTTCGAACCCATGTTTCCGACGATCAATTCATCCGGATATATATGCACCGATTTATTTGAGAGGATATAGCGCAGGGCGCGGGCTTTTCGTACCGAAACCGGAAGGGACCTATCATCGTGCTTTCTGTAATATTGGGTTACGAGCAACGCCCGCTCCGGGCATAGGTAGACGGGTGTGGAAAGGAGATCGCGCTTGATACGCTTAAAACGCTCTCCTTGTTCGACGGAAAGACCGGATTCCTGCATTCTCCCTGCACCTCGCCACCAATTATACCTCGCGGGGCTACACAAAGGGGGCTACACAAAGGTGTCAGGCACCTTTGTGTAGGTTTCTTACCACGTAACGTCATCGAAAACGCCATAATGGGACCTACACAAAGGTGCCTGACACCTTTGTGTAGCCCCCATCGTATCAAGCGTTGTTTCGGGGAAGTCGATTAAACTTAGTGTTTCTTAAAACCGGTACTGGCGACAAACGCGAGGATCTGAATTGGAAGAGGGTTACAACAAGATTAGGTTGGTCCTGATCGAGGCCTCCAAGGCTTTGTTCATCCTGGCATTCATATCAGGTGTCATCATTCCGGGCGTGATTCTGGCCCTTTTCTCGTTGACGGTGTTCAAATTCAGCGGCCACCAGTACATGGCCTTTTTCCTGGCTCTAGTGAGCGTGGTCCTGCCCATTCTGGTCATTGTCACTGTCGTATTTTACCTGATACAAAAGAAGTTGCTTGGCGAACTGGGTGTCTGGTATCAGCGAGAGCGAGACCCGAATTCAAAAACCGACAGGGATCTCGCCCAGCGGCTGCAGGCAAAATTATCATCCATGGCTTATCTCCACGCCGCCGAGGTGGGCACCGGCATTTTCTTCGGAATCAGCGGCGGCGTTATCCTCTGGAGAAATTATGCGGGATTAAGCGTTTCTTCTTCTCTTTATTATGCGGCCCTCGGTTTCCTGATGGCGGCGGCCGATTTTTTGATCACCCTCTTCCTATCCCAGAGACTGATGCGGAAAGTAACCGAAAAATTCCTTGCCGATTGCCACGGTTTCGGCTTCCGCCCGGGGGGCGGTATGCGGCGCAGGTTGATCGCCTTCTCACTCGTTTTTCTTCTCGTGACCCTGGGAATGACCTGGGTGGCTTCCTCTTATCTTTCGACCGATATGCTGATGGATGAGGTGGAAAAAAGAGGACGGGACAGCGCCGAGCTTCTCGCCTCCCGTCTCGATGCGGTTTTACAGGAGGGCGACCGCGGCCAGATCGTAGCCTTAGTGGAGAAATATTCCATAAGCAAGGATGAATGGGTGAACATCTATGATGAAGCCGGGATTAAGGTCTACGAGATAAAGCAAGGTAGGGTTCAAGACCTCTCCTCCAATGCGATGCTGGCGGGCAAGGTCGACAATACCCTCGCCTCCTTATCAAGCGCCGTTGAGCATATCGGCACGAAGGATTACCTAATCAGTGCAGCCCCTCTTGAGGTTAATCCAGGATGGTCGCTGGTGAGAGTAAGCCTGCCGTCTATATCCGCGAATGTGATCGCGCGCACCATGCCGACCATGATCCTGTTGTTCATGGTTGCCGTAATGGTCGCCGCTTTCCTGACATATCTCCTCTCTCATAACATCACCGATCCGATCGATCGCTTGGTGAAGATCTGCCGTATCATCGCAACTGGCGACCTGGCCGTCGAAGTACCGGTCGATTCCCTCGACGAAGTGGGAGAACTCTCCAGCTCCTATTCGGAGATGATCGCGTCCCTGCGAAGCATAAGCGAAGGGCTCATCGATACTTCCGGTGAGGTGAGCGAGGGGGCTGAAAGCATCGTTGCCGTAGCGGAGCAGATCATGGCTTCCATAGAGGAGTTGAACGCACTCGTGCAGGAACTCTCGAGCCAGATCGAACACGAGGTAGATCAAATACGAAATGTCGAGGAGATAATGAAAGCTGTGTCCCAGACGATCTCCATGTCGCATGGCCGAGCCGATGAAGGTTTTGAAATGAGCCATGACGCCGAGAGATTGGTCCTCGAGGGTAGAGAGCGCGCGCACGAAGCGGTTGAGAAGATAGCGGACTTCAAGATGGTGCTCGACGATTCCATGGCAGCGATCATGTCACTGGGAGAGAGTTCACAAAAGATAGGCGCCATCGTCGATATCATAACCCGCATAGCGGATCAGACTAACTTGCTGGCGCTCAATGCCGCCATCGAAGCGGCCCGAGTTCCGGAATATGGCAAGGGTTTCGCGGTTGTCGCCGACGAGGTCAAGAAGCTGGCACGGGAAGCGGCGGAATCGGCGCAGCGAATAAGCAATTTGGTAGTAACCATCCAGCGAGATGTGGAAACCGCAAAGAGCCTCATGGAGAAGGGGACCCTAGGCATGTATATAGGCATAGAAACGGTGGATAAGACCGACCAATCACTGGCTTCGATATCTGAAATGGTGAGCCGGATGGCAAGACTGGCCGGTTCCATAGCTGAGGACTCGACCGCCGAAATGGATCAGTCACAGAGGCTCGCAGAATCGCTGCAAGAAATGCGTACCCAGATTGATAATGATATGGCGGCCTATGAACAGATCGGAGCATCGTCCGATCAGCAAACCAAGGGAACCATGGAACTGGCGAGCACCGCCGAGCAACTCTCAGAGATAGCCCACCGGCTTTACGACATGGTAGCTCACTTCAAGACAAAGTAATTAAAAAGGTGAGGGCCACAACGGGCGCCGGCAATGATATAGTTAAGCGCCCGTGCTGCCAATAACCGGCGAGAATTTCAAACTCAAACTCCCCTAAGCGGGCTCCTCTTCCCTGACCCCGCACATGCTTTGAAGCATCCCCACCGCTTCCCGTATCAGGCGAGAAACATGCATCTGGGATATGTTCAATTCACGAGCGATCTTGGTCTGGGTCCAGCTGTTCTTGAGTCTCAGCTGCATAACACGACGGTGTCTGGCCGGTAAGCTGGCCAGGGCCTTCTCCAGTACGACATTCCTCTCCACCTCTTCGTAGGCCGGATCCACGGCACCAATGAAAAAGCTAAGGGGTGCTTCATCGCTGCCTTCTCCATATGTGCTGTCAAGCGAGAACACGGATGAGCATTGTTGGGCGGCGAGGGCCTCGATTATGTTCTCCTCGCTCGCATGAAGACGCTGGGAAAGGATTTTTACGTCAGGCTCTCGGCCTTCCTCTTCCCACATTCTGCGCGATTCGCTGTTTATATGTTGCCGTAAGTCGCGCAACGGCCTGGGGAGGCGAATCAACTCGAGGTGATCTCGATAGTGCTTCTTCAATTCACCTTCGACGGTTGGATAAGCGAAGGTGATGAAAGAAACGCCGCGATTGGTGTCGTACCTTCCCAGAGCCTTCATCAGACCGAGGGCCGCCAGCTGGTAAGCATCCTCGTAGGGCAAACGATCGGACTGATATTTGTGTGCAAACCTGTGTAAGAGGTCCTCGTAGCGCGCGAAGAAAGCTTCCTTGGCAGAAGCGTCGTTATCCTCACGTATACGCTTGAGAAGATCAACTTCCGCCGCTGCAACGCCTTTCCTCTCCATTCTCATACCTCCTAGACTCAAATTTCCCGTGTTTTCAATCAGATCTTGTTTTGTCTCGTTACACGCAGATTGGGTCTGCATAGTCGGTTTACTCTTCATATGCTTCGAAGAACTTCTCGGCAAGGGATGGACTTACATACCTTAGGCCTCTGGATACTTTCCTTATTGCCTGCACCACTTCCTCGACGGCGCCACCTTTGGTGATGTAGCCCTTTGCCCCCTCACGCAATGCATGAATAGCATACTGGCCTTCGTCATGCATGGAGAGGATAATCACTTTGGTATCCGGACGCATGAGCTTGATATCCTTCAATGCTTCGAGCCCATTGCCGTCGGGGAGACTGACGTCGAGGAGAATAACATCCCATTGTGCTTGCTCGATTCGCTCCATCAACTCGGCGATGTTACTGGCCTCGCCTCCGACCTCCATGTCGGCTTCCTCATCCAGAATCTGCCTGACACCTCTGCGGACAATTTGGTGATCGTCAACCACCAGTACCCTTATCATATTGCCTCCTGTCATCTTCCGGGCCAAAGGGTTCTGTATCAACCTGAGTCTCGCTTCACCAGTCCGATTGCCCTTCTCTGCCGCGTCGCTCAAGGACTTTAGCATGAATCCTCCACCACCTTTTTCAAAACGGAGGGAGCCCCTCCGGAGATAGTTACCGTGTGAGCTCACGGGGAATAAACACTCTCCTTCTTCTCTCCCTGACCTCTCCGGGTTCGATCTGTAAACGTCCCGACCGACCGCAGCGAGAGCAGAAATAGACGCTTCTCGATGTTCTCGTTCCGCATAGGGGACAGGTCGTTGCGACCTGTGAGAGCAATATCCTTTGATCCCTTTTCTTCATTACCCTCCACCTTCTTTGTGCCGATCCCCCCTCGTTTCAAATCCAAGAATATCCTGGCGGGGTATCGGCCGCTATCGGCGGAAGTCCT
>MELM01000002.1:12210-18537 GCA_001767605.1 Candidatus Solincola sediminis
TTAGTTGCATTGCTTGAATGTGTTGATGTTGAGGCCCGACCCCAAGCTTAACATGACTTCTTTAATCGATGAGGCCGCTTTTTACGGCATAATAGGTGATTTCGGCGTTGCTTTCCATGTTCATTTTTTCCAGGACACGAGCCCTGTACGTGCTGACGGTTTTTACCGAAAGTAAAAGTTCGCCTGCGATTTCGGCCGGCTTCTTGCCGGAAGCTATAAGGCACATCACCTGGAATTCCCGATCGGAAAGAGTTTCGTGCGGAGGCTTGTCATAATCCCCACCGACGGCGATAGCCAGCCTCTCGGCGAGTGTCGGGCTGATATAGCGGCCTCCACTAACCACCTTTCTCAGGGCTTTTACTAATTCATCGGCCGCGCTCTCCTTGGTCACATATCCGGCTGCACCGGCTTTGAGAACCCTAACCGCGTACTGGTCCTCAGGATGCATCGATAGTATGAGGACCGGTAGTTCGGGGCGTATTGCTTTGATATCTTTTAGCGCTTCCAGCCCGCTTCGATCCGGAAGGGTTATGTCGAGTACGATAACGCTCCAGTCTTCCTTCCTGACGTACTCCATCATCTCGGAGACGCTCTTCGCCTCCATGGTTTCGGCAATATCCGGCTCGTCCGCCAGCATTTGTTTGATTCCCATTCTTACGACAGGATGGTCATCTACGATCAATACCCTCATTGGTTTTCTACCTCATATCCGTTTTCATCTGTTTCCATTTTAACCTGACCATAAGGGATGCGGGCAACGAGGGTCGTGCCCCGCCCCTCCTCCCCTCTCATTTCGATATCGCCGCCCAGCGCCATGGCGCGTTCCTTCATGCCGAGAATACCCATGGATCCCATGGATACGATGCATGTTTCTTCGATTCCCTTGCCGTCATCAACGACCTCCAGTTCGATCGCTTCCTGGCCCCTGTTCAGGCGCAGCTCCATCTTCGTGGCTTCCGCATGCCGCGCCACATTGGTCATCGCCTCCTGGGCTATGCGAAACAATGCCATGCTCAAGTCGCCGTCCAGACTCTCCTCACCGATATTGGAGGTGAGAATATATTCCAATCCCGTGAATTCCTTGAACCTGTCGAGCTGCCATTCCAGAGCAGCTACCAAGCCGAAATCCTCAAGCATTCCCGGCCTCAATTGTGCCGAAATTTCCCGCACCGTCTTTATTGTCTCGTCTATCAATTGAGACATCCCCTCGAGCCTTTCCTCCAGCATGGGCTCGCCCGCCACCTTTTTCTTGAGCAACGATACGCCTATCTTCAATCCTGTGAGCGCCTGCCCCAGCGTGTCATGGACGTCGAGGGCTATTGAGCGCCGCTCCTCCTCCCTCACCGATTGCAGCCTGGTAGACAGGGCACGGAGGTGAGCGGCGCTGTCGCGCAGCGCTTTCTCCTTGCTCTTGCGTTCAATAATCTCCGTCTCCAATTCACGATTGATTCTATCCAGATCCAAGGTGCGTTCTTTCACCAATTCTTCGAGGTGTTGCCGATATAGTTCCAACTCTTCCTCCGACCACATACGCAGCAGCGCTACCGCGTATATGTCCGCCAGTCGCGTCAGCAACTCGATATCCTTCTCATCGTAATCACGAACCGAGTTGGCAAGTGATATCTGGCCGATCTGCGTCTCACCCATTAATGCGGGAACCCAAATAAACCTCTCAGCCGGGAAGCCATGGAGCGGTCCCTTGAAGGAGCGCCTGTCCTCCACGGGTTCATTGGAGTAGAAGCCGTGGCGCTTTTCCATGGCTACGATGGGAACCTTCTTCAGTTCCTGGAAGGAAATCTTTCCATCCCCACCCGCTGCCGTATCCAGGGAAACGTAGGCCAGGTTGCCCGTATCCGCATCGATGTATCCAACGTAACCCAGACCACTTTCGGTAAGACGCCGTGCGATATCGAGCACCATGGTCGAGATGGTCTTTATGGAGGCCTTCGTGAGCAGGGCAGCCGAGAGATCCGCGACGGCCCTGTTGACTTCGAGTTCCCTGGCCAGGGCGTCCTCTGCCTCCTTGCGCTGAGTGATGTCGGAGACAAAGCGGATCACGCTTAACAACTGGCCGCTTTCATCCATTATGGGCGAGGCATGCACGGTCGTGTAGAGGCGGGAGCCGTCCTTACGCATCCAGGTCAGATCGAACTGCTCCGTAATCCCCAGTTTCCGCCGTCCCAACTGATGCTTCTGGAATTCCAGGTCTTCTTCAGTGACGAGATCGAAAGTGGAGCGACCAACCATTTCTCCCTCGCCGTATCCCAACATTCCGGCCATACGAGGATTGACGTAAGTGGTAAGGCCCTCCGCATCTATGGTCCATATGCCTTCGAGGGCGTTATCGACGATGCGGCGATATTTTCCCTCGCTCTCCTGAATGGCCTTTTCGGCCAGTGTGCGTTCGGTGATATCCCTTATGACATGGACGCCCAACTCCATTTCGCCGGCTTCGTTGAATATGGGAGCCAGGGAAACAGCCAGGTACTTTTCGAGGGTAGGTTCGTAGATCTCGCCATGAATAGGCCTCCCGGTCCTCATCGCATCCATGCAGATGCAGAAATCGGGAGGGCTTTCGAAGCAGTGCATCAACTCATGGCATTTCCTTCCGGTGAAATCGGCCTCTTTTCCCAGAAGTTCGCAAAGCGCCCGGTTGTGTTGTTGCACTCGACACTCGGTGTCGATTATGAACATGGCATCGCCCACGACGTCAAAGGATCTCTGCAGGCGTTCCCTTGAATCGAACAGCTCCTTCTCCTGCCTTTTTCTTTCCGTGATGTCCTGCCCCTGGGCAATGGTTGCAAGCAGTTCTCCATCTCTCCCGTAGATATTGGCCGAGTTCCATAGGGCTATGTGTACGTTTCCATCCTTGCTCAGGATGGGTATTTCCACCGATTCCCATTGATGCCCCTCTAGGGTAAGTCGAATCTTATCGAGACTTTCCCGGCTGCTATCCTCGGGGAAGAGGATCGCCAGTTCTCGACCCATGACGTCTTCGCTGTTGTAGCCGGTGAGAAACTCGCAGGCGTCGTTAAAACGGGTTATCCGCATCTGCGGATCCCAGACGATAATAGAAGCGTTTGCGTAAGTAATGAGGCTATCCAGGTAATCACGGGTCTCCCGCAGCTCTTCCTCGATCTTCTTCCTCCTGCTGACATCGGTGATCATAGATACCGAACCGACAAATTCCTTTTGTTCATCAAATATGGCGGCTGCGGTCAGGCTGGCATGAATAACACCGCCGTCCCTTCGAATCATTCTTATATCGTACTGCTCGTCGATGCCTCCACGCCGCCTTTCCCAATGCGATTCGAAGTCCTCGGCGTCTTCGGGCGCGACGAATTCATGCATGTGCCGATTGATGATCTCGCCTGCCCCGTAGCCGAGCATCTCTGACATTCTTTTATTAACGAAGAGGGTCCTGCGATCCGCGTCATTCAGCCAAATGCCCTCTTCGGCGTTATCGACGATGAGGCGGTATTTCTCCTCGCTCTCACTCAAGGCCGTTTCGGAACTTTTTCTCTCCTCTAAGTTATGAATCCAACTTTCCAGGGTCGCAGTCGGCATTTTCTTTGCGAGGAACTCGTCGGGCGGAATGTAATAGAAGTTATCATGAATCTCGCTACCCAGGACTACGAGGGGATGAGTCCTTATTACATCGAGGAGCGTCTCCGGGCTGAAGCGCCTGCGGTCATACTGGCATATGGCCAGGCACTTATTATTTGGGAAGAAATGGTTGAGCTTCGCCTCGTATTCGATCAATCTCTCCGAGCCGGGAAGATCCTTCAAGGCCCAGGTCATTTCGCCGGTGGCCCTCAGCGCCGTATAACCCTGATCCAGGGCGGACTGCGTCTCCTCGATCAGAAGCCGAATCATACCCGCCGGATCGAAAATGCCGTCTTTCATATAAGCATCGCTTATATCGAGCATGGCAAGTTGCCCGCTCTCCAGGTAGGGGCCCGGATCCAGGCCGTCACCTTTGAGATAAGCGAGCACTTCCTCGGCGGTGTGGTTATCCATGATATAGACAACTTTTTCCAGCCGCTCCAGCCCCTGCCTCAGAAACGGGGTGAGCAACGCGCGGTGTTCTTCCTCTGACCGGTAAATGCAACACAAGTGGTCGCCGGCCTTGAGGTCGGTTATTTTGCGTAGTGTGTATCGCTTATTCATTCTTTCTCCGCTATTCGGGCAAGCATAATCGATGTTCGGAAAACATCCCTTAATAATTCTTGCCCTTGATCGATGTTTTCAACCATAGTAATAACAATTTTATGCATAATTTCAGCAATAGGGTAAGGGGATTATCCAGGTCCTACAAGGTTGCCTTCACAAAAAACCCGATCCCACCGAGATTATATGGTGCGCATGGCAACAATGTCGTGGCCGCCGTCCCAGCCGCTGCCGTAGTTGAAATACATGGGCCTTTCAACCACTATGCCCGGTCCCGATATGACCCTCACAACCGTGGATAGTTGATAGTCGGCGCCGGCGTTGTTGTTGACCATTACGGTCGCCCTGGTCTTGGCCGGGACGACCAGAGACCTGGCCGGCAATGCTCCCGCTTCCTGCGTGTAATAGATGATTTCCACAATCGCCTCGTCTTCGCCCGGGTTTTGCAGGCAGAGCCACTGGTTGAAACCACCGCCGGTATAGCCTTCGGCCATCAGCCATTCGCCGCTCACACCCGCGCCACCTATCACGCAATGGCCTCCCTGGGCATTGAGCGAGCCATATCGATAATTGAAATACATCGGCCTCTCTGCAAGAAAATCCTCGCTTGAGGATAGATACACCGAAACATCTTTATTGCTTCCGACCTCTCCTGCAAGAAATAAGGTGTTCCGGGACGCCGGAGCCACCTCATATGAGGCTTCGACCGGATCACCCTGTCCCGGACCCAACTGGTAAACGGCATTCACCGTTATCGCATCAAGCCCAGGGTTCTGCAGGGTTATCCAAGACTCAAAGCCGGAGCGTGTGGTGCCTTCGGCGAAATAGTATCGGTGCGATGCCGCAGTCGCTCCCATAACACAGTGGCCGCCCTCCCAGTGCCGATTCCCTCTTCCGAGATAGTCAAAATACATAGGTCTCTCGACGACCACCGGCTGGGAAGATTCTACGGCTAGAGAGGTCTGGTAATTACTGCCAAGAATATCATTGGCCTTGAAGGTGCGCCGCGAGTTGGCGGGAACATTGTAACCATCCTTTAGGAGTTCGCCCTCTTCCTGGGTTTGGAACCGGAATGTAAGGCCGGCATCGGCACTCCCCGGGTTCAAGACGCATATCCACTCATCGAATCCCTCACCGGTGTAGCCTTCAGCGAAGTACCAGCGATTGGAGGGCTCGAAAGCACCCATTACATCGTGCCCGCCATCCCAGATTTCGTTATAGTTGAAATACATCGGGCGTTCGGCGAGAACCATTCCATCCGATTCCAGCTTCACCGATACTTCCTTTCCCGCTCCGACGGCCCGGTTTACATTCACTGTTACCCTGCTGCTGCCGGCAAGCGGGTAATCGCGGGTCAAGGGCGGGCTTCCATCGGAAAAGAGGTAGGTGATCTGCGCTATTGCCGAATGATCTTCCCGATTCAGGAGGCACAGCCATTCTTCGAAATTGTCACCCGTATATCCTTCGGCGAAATAAAATCTGCTGGCAACGGAGGCCAGTGATACGACGAAGTTAACTTCATTTGATGCGCCGTCGCCCGTCGTGACCTTGAGATTTCCGGAGAGGGCACCGGCAGGAACCAGGCAGCGGATGCGCATATCCGACCACTCGTTGTATTGGCTCGCCTGAATGGATTCGAAGGATACGTGGGAAGAACCCCGGGAAGAGCCGAAGTTGGAGCCTTCGATTGTGACTTCGGTTCCCACTGCGCCGGATGCGGGCGAGACGGAATCGATGTGCGGCGATGCGGCACCGCCGCTCTTGAAACGATTGTAAGCAACGTTCAGCAGGGGGAGAAATTCCCCGGTTGCTTTCTGGTTGCCCACGCTGTTGGGATGGTCGTTCCCGGGATCGGTTGGATAAGCCAACGTATTCCCTCCGCCGTCGGTTTTGTGTTGGATGGCTCCGCCCAGCCAGCGATGGTGATTGCCGCTTTCCCAGTTGAAGTCGCTCGCGCTCGAACTTCCTCCGTTGCTGGTAAGCACGTTGTAGAAGTCGAAGACGAAGACGTTGCTGTAGGGATAGCCGTCCAGCCAATCGTCCACCAGCCAGTTGTTGAAGGCACGCGCATTGCCCGCATGAGTTCCTGCCTGCAGCGGCGGAGCGGCAATAACTATAAAGAGCTTATCGGGCCTGGTGCGGAAATATTCCAACAGG
>MELM01000002.1:18546-27469 GCA_001767605.1 Candidatus Solincola sediminis
ATGCCTTTGGCATTGGCGACGGTATGATAGGCTGACCCGCAGCTCTGGCCCCTCAAGGGATTGCTACCGATGGCCGGGACCGGGTCGGAGGGGCTACCTTTTAGGTCAGAGTTGGGAAAGCACGACTTGAACATGATGACTTCGTTCTCGCCGCCCGGACTCGAACCCATCCGGCTGTAGGAAGAGTTCTGCCCGTCCTCGGCATAGAGGGCTGCCAGGTAGGTGGAGCCGGATGGTCCCCGGAACCACTCCCACCAGTTGCCGATATCGGTGCTGTCTCCTATACCGTCCGGCCCCCATCCGTAGTTGGTGTCGCTCACGAAATAGTTGTTGTCGCGCATGCTTATCCCCAGGTTTCCATCGCCGTCGGCCAGCCAGTTCTCGCCGGTGGAATGATGGATGAAGATAAGGCGCGCCGGGCTCGCGGGAGGACTTATACTGTCGGCGGCCGTAACGAAAGCCGGCTGGGCTACCAGTCCGGTCGCGGAAGCAATAAGCAGGGAGACAAAGGCGATCACTAAAGCTGCAAGAAACTTTTTTGTCATATTTCCGCCTTTCTGGTTGGGAGTCTCCTTTTATAGTCGGCTTAAACCGCGTCCATCCTGATATTCTGTTGTCATGGAAACCAGTGCTGATGATGTGCGCTCGCTCAGGGCTCGGAAGCAATATCTGCAGGCGCCGGCCGAGCCGGAATACCTGCGAGAGGTGGTGGGAGCGCTGGGTATTAACGCCCAGCGACCCTCGTCTATGCTGCTCTCGCTGCGGGCGAGGGTGCACGGGTTGGAGCTAAACCATGTCGAAGAGGCGATAGCAAAGCGCATGCTCGTCAGGACATGGGCCATGCGGGGGACCATACACCTGCTCGATGGTGAGGACGTTCGCTGGATGCTCGCCCTGCTTGGCCCGATATTCTTGGCCGCCGGTAAGCGCCGGCGGGGAGAGTTGGGGCTGAGCGAAGAAGTCGCCGAGAGGGGCCTGCGGTTGATCCGGGAGGCTCTTAAGGGCAAGGAGCCGCTCACGCGTTGGGAAATAATGGATATACTGGAAGAGAGAGGTTTTTCGCTCGACCGGACGAGCCAGGCTCCCATTCATTTCATCCGTTATGCCGTACTCAAAGGGCTGGTGTGTCTTGGTCCCTATCGATCCAACGGCGAGCCGACATACGTACTGCTTGACGATTGGTTGCGCGAAAAAGACAGGCGACCGAAGGAGCCGCTGCGGGAGCTGATCCGCCGTTATCTCAAGGGATACGGACCGGCAAGCCCGAACGATTTTGCCGGCTGGTCGGGGATCCCGGTTACCAGGGCAAAGGAGGCCTGGGATTATGGATGCGCGGACGAACCCGTGCACCAGGCTACAGCTCCGGGAATCGTGCGGCTGCTCCCCGCATTCGATTCTTACATACTCGGTTATCGTGACCGGGACCTGGTTGTCCCCAAGGGCAGGCAGAAGGACGTCTATCACGGCGGCCAAACCGCCGCCACCGTCGTGATGGACGGTCAAGTCGCCGGCATATGGAGATACGAGCGCCGGGGCAAACGCATGGCAATAGACGTCTCGCCTTTTAAGCCCTTCACCAGAGGAATGAAATCGCGAGCGGCGGAAGAGGCCGGGGATATAGGCCGTTTTCTCGGTTTCCCGGTAGATTTTGAGATAGAATAACACTAAGCGGAAGGAAGGTTGCTTTGATTCGGAATCCGGAAATCCTAGAGGCTTTCGAACTCGCATATGCGAGATCACAGAAACCCGACTTTGAAAGAAACATGGCCTTATTTGAAGCCATGTGGGAAGAGGCATGTTTTCTTAAGGTGTTTCCCCTCAAGGATCCTTTGGAGGGAATCGAGGTGGACCTGAGGATCGCACAGGTGATCAATAGTGTTTAAGGAGCTACTGGAAAGAATTGCCTCCTTCCTCGATCGCAAAGAAATACCTTATATGGTGATAGGAGGTCAAGCAGTCCTTGTCCACGGGGCGACCCGCTTGACCGAGGACATCGATATCACGTTGGGCATGGGCGTTGAAGCTGCTGATCAGCTTCTGGAACTAATCACCTCTATTGGCCTGAAACCGATTCCCGATGATCCGGTCGGATTCGCCCGCAGCACCTCTGTTCTTCCCGCAATAGAAGGGGTGTCCGGGTTGAGAACGGACTTCATCTTCTCCCATTCCTCCTATGAAAGCGAGGCCATAAAGCGTGGGACGAGAATAAGGATCGGGAACATCGCCGTCAATTTCGCCTCTGTCGAAGATCTGCTTATCCATAAGTTGATCGCCGGCAGACCGCGCGATATTGAGGACGCCAGGATAATTCTTGCGAAAAATCCCGGCTACGACCGCGAATACATGCTCAAGTGGCTGCAGGAATTCGACGTGGCTCTCGATACCGATTTCGGGTCAGCTTTCAAAGAACTGGAGAAGGATATAAATCAATAAGGTTCTACAAAGGGGTCAAGTCCGTTAGTAGAACCCTTTACAAACGGACTCGACCCCTTTGTAGAACCTATTCGTATTTTTCGATCAGGTTCGCGGCTATCAATCCCGAAGCCACCACTAAAGGTACCCCACCCCCGGGATGGGTCGAATTCCCCACCAGATAAAGGCCTTTGATGCTCTTGGATCGGGCGGAGGGGCGGAAGACGGTCTGTGACGTCAAGTCTTGTTGCAGGTCGTAAATGGCTCCCTCCGGAAGCCGCAGGCGTCTCTCGAAATCGAGCGGTGTTGCACACTCCACAACCTTCACGTGCTCGGCCAAGCCTGGAATGGCATGCTTGGATAGCGATTCGATCGTCCGTTCGATGAAGGGCTGCTTTTCCCGGTCCCAATCGGTGCCGCTCAAATGATAGAAACTCTCAGGGATGATATTGAGAACACGGTGGCCTTCGGGGGAAAGGGAGGCGTCTTCATGGCTCGGCCAGCAGATCAATCCGAATGCCTCCTTGGGTAGAACGCCCTTCTGTATGTCTTATTGGCAGCTTTATTTTACTAGAGTTTGATGGGGGAAGAATAAGCGGCATGAATACTTTAAGCATCCATGAAGACCTCGACTACGATGCGGGCTTCGAGACCAGGTTGGAGAGCTTTGAAACCGAGGACGGGGTCGAACTCAAGCTGAAGCGGTATGCAAGAAAGGGCGCGCGGCCGGTTATCCTGGCCCACGGCTTCCTGGGAAACGGATACGAATTCGACCTGCCGCAGAGGAGTCACAACCTGGCTTTGTATCTCGCCGAACGCGGCTACGATGTCTGGGTTGTAAACTTCAGGGGATGCGGGCGGCAGCCCTACCGCTCGGTTGTAAGGAACTGGAATTATTCAATGGACCACCTGGCGGCCTTCGATGTCCCAGCCATAATCGACGGGGTGTGCCGGGCGGCGGGAAAGCTTCCGGTCTGGATCGGCCAGAGCATGGGGGGCATGGTGCTTTACATGTATCTTCAGGGGGCGAGCATCGAGGGGGACTCTAGCAGCTTCCGGGTAAACGGCGACCGGGACCTATCCGCCCAGCGCAATTATTCGATACTGGGAGGAGTTACCATAGCCAGCACGCCCGCTTTCTATGGTAGAGGAAGGGGCTGGCTCAAACGCCGCTCGAAATCGCCCTTTTTCCCGGCCGAGACCAAGTGGTGGATCCGCCGTTTTCGCTCTCTAAACGAAACTTCCCCCAGGCTGCACACACGCGGCCCCGGCTTTCTTGCGGATCGCTACCCCCGCCTCGCAATGACGGTTGCTATGCGCGGTCCCCTTGCCAACTTCCTCTATAACGTCAAGAACGTTGATCCGGAGGTGGGCTACAGCCTGCTCAAATGGTCATCCGACTATGTGACGGCGCGGATGGCCGCCCAAATGGCGAGCGTCTTTCTGGGTGATCTAAAGGATTACAACGGCGAATATAATTACAGCCGGAATATGGATCGCATTACATCGCCTATGCTCTTCCTCACGGGCAGCAACGATTTCTTCGGACCTGAGAACATAAGGGAATTCGGTTTTGAAAAGGTGTCGAGCCGTATCAAGAAATTCGAGGTTTTCAACCACTACGGACACACCGATCTGGTCATGGGAAAACACGTTGAGACAGAAGTTTTTCCGGCAATACTGGCCTGGCTCGAGCAATTGGAGATGTCCGCCCTGCAAGCGCTGGCCGGTTGATCTTGCCGTCTTACCTGCTGATTGCCGACATTTACAGCGGAGGGACCTTGGGGTAGGCTTCTACAAACGTACCAGACCCCTTTGTATAAGGGTCGGAGGGAGTTGCAGCATGAAAGGGGACGGCAAATGCAAGGGAACGCCCTTCGAAGACCCTGAATATGACGCTGATTTCGAAACCAGGATCGAGAGTGTTTTCACTGAGGACGGGGTCGAACTCAAGCTGAAGCGATACGTCAATGAAGGCGCCCAACCGGTGCTCCTGGTTCACGGCTTCCTGGCCAACGGCTACTGCTTCGACCTCCCCTACAAAGACCATAATATGGCCTTGTATCTCGCCGAACACGAATACGACGTTTGGATCGCAAGCTTCCGCGGGTGCGGCCGGGAACCGTATCGCTGCGAGACGAAGAACTGGAATCATTCCGTCGATCACCTCGCTGCACTGGATGCCCCCGCCTTCGTCCGCGGAATCACTCGCTCGACCGGCAAGCGCCCGGTATGGGTGGGACACAGCATGGGCGGGATGGTGCTCTATATGTACCTGCAGGGAACCAGGTTGGAGCAATCAAATCGAGACTTCCACGTTGTTTCCGATCCCGACCTTGCCGCGGAGCACAATCGATCGATACTGGGAGGGATTACCATAGGCAGCCCGCCGGCCTTTTATTCCGGTGGTAAGGAATGGCCGGAAGTCATGCTGGGTATGCCCTTTTCCAAGACCCTCACGGGTTGGATGATCCAATACCTTCGCTGGGGAAACCGCTTCTTCCCGAGACTGAGCCTCGAGGGCGTGCCCGGTGTGGCCGATTCGTTTCCCCGCGTCGCCCGCATACTGGCGGCGAAGGGACCCTTCGCCGCGTCTTTCTATAACATCGAAAACGTCTACCCCGATGTCGGCTATAGTCTTCTCAAGTGGACGGGCGACAGCGTATCAACCCGCATGATGGCTCAAATCCTCGCCATGTCCCGGGATTGCGACCTCAAGGATTACTACCGGCGGCACAATTACACACAAAGGATGGGCCTCATAACCGCCCCCCTATTTTTTATATCCGGAAGTGAGGATCTGGCCGGGCCGGAGAATATCCGCATCTATGGTTACGAGAAGGTGTCGAGCGAGCTCAAGGAATTCAAGCTCTATCCCGGCTACGGACACACGGATCTCGTAATGGGAAAAAGGGTAGCCGAGGAAGTCTTCCCCGACATCCTCTCCTGGATCCGGAACCTCCCGCACCTGGAGGACTGACCCCAAATGGAGAGCCATCCCGGCAAGATAGTCCTGGTGAGGGCGAAAAGGGGGCTGGGGGATTTTGTTCTCATATGTCCGGCATGAACTCCGGTAAGACGATCAGTTTTGCTCCACGCTGGGCCGCCTCCTCCACGAGCGCTGTCGCCTTCTCGAGATTAGCGGCGATATCTCCGTTTACCGATTCCATCTGTACCGCGGTGACGCTATGCTTTCTTACTGATTCCCCCATGACTCGAAGCTCCTTTCCGTCCCGGAGATATGCCATTGTCTGCGCCTAAGGATATGCAGAATCTGGGATTACAGTAATGCGCTTCAATCAACCATTTCCCCCCAAACAAGGAGCCAAAGTCAGTCGGTTTCTTCGGAAGGTTCCACCTCACCGGCAGCGATCCATGCCTGAAGCACATCGATCAGTTTGCGCGCCTGGTCGGCGCTGGAAATGTTGAATTTCGCCTGCTGGCGGTACTCGTCGTTCATCTTGCGATAGCGCCTGATGCTAAAACGTTCCGGCCCGTAATCGTCCTTGCTTTTCTCCCACTGCCGGTACTTGAAGATAATGGTGGTCCACGCCCCGCGGGACAGGACCGCTTTATCCAACTCCTCGACTACCAGCACGCCGTCCTCTTCGTAGTTTATGGTTATGTCGTCTATGTCTGAAAACACGCTTCCTCCTTTAAATCACTACATCGATTCCGACCGGGCAATGGTCCGAGCCCATGATATCGGTACGTATCGAGGCTGCCTTGACGTTTTTTTTCAAATCGCCGCTTACAAAGAAATAATCGATTCTCCATCCTACGTTGCGCTCCCTGGCCCGGGTCTTAAAGTCCCACCAACTATAATTCTCCGGATCCTGGTTGAACATGCGAAATGTATCCAGGTAACCATGCTCCACAAACTCATCCATCCATTCGCGCTCCTGCGGCAGGAAGCCCGAGACCTTGGAGTTCTCCTTGGGTCTTGCTATGTCTATCTCCTTATGGGCGGTGTTGAAATCGCCGCAAGCAATAATCTTACGGCCCTTTTTCTTCAGATCGTCCGCGTACTCCAAGAAGGCGTCATAGAACTCCATCTTATAGCGCAATCTCTGGGGCGACGCCTTGCCGTTGGGAAAGTAGATATTGAAGAGTACGAACTTGCCGTAATCCGATATGAGGATTCTGCCCTCGTTGTCAAAGCGAGCGACACCAAAGCCGCCCTTTACGCTCTTCGGCTTCAAGCTGGTAAATTGTGCCACCCCGCTGTAGCCGCCTTTGTCCGGACTGCAGTAATAAGCCTTATATCCTTCGATGTCCTTGAGCTCATCGGGCAACTGCTCTTCGGTCATCTTCGTCTCCTGCAGGCAGAGGATATGAGGCTTCTCTTTATAGAACCAGCCCAGCGATCCTTTCTTAATAAGAGCCCTCAGGCCGTTGACATTCCAGCAGCAGATGCTTATTTTTTCCATCGTCCCATCCCCCGTTCACACTCTTACATCGAAGGACTCATACAATTTAGCATACCAAGGGTCCGGATACTCGTGCGGCGAAGTTATGCGTGTTAAGATCCCGCAGCCGGAGGAGGGAGAGCAAATCGTGCTCCGCAAGTACGGTCGAAGAGAAGATGCCGCAAGAGAAACGATCGGTGTCGACCGCATCAACGCTTTCAGCGATGGCGTCTTCGCCGTGGCCATCACTCTTCTCATACTCACTATCGATGTGCCCCAAGTAGAAGGCGGCGAGCTTGCTAATACATTAAGAGCCTTGTGGCCCAAGTTCGAAGGTTTCCTCATCAGCTTCGCCGTCATCGGCGGCTTCTGGATCTCATACCATCTCCTGTTCGGCTACATCGAGCGCCACAAACCTCTGCTTCTCTGGATTAACATGCTCTTCCTGTTCTTCATCGTCTCCCTGCCGTTCTCCACCGAACTCATGAGTGTATACGGCGGGAGGACGCTGAGCGTCGCTTTCTATGACCTGAATATGATCGGTGCCAGCCTCTCCCTCTGCCTCTTATGGTGGTATGCCAGCTATAGGAATAAACTCGTTCAAGAAGACTTGGACCCCGTTGTTCGCAGGCACATCCTTTTCAATTACCTGAGCATGAGCGCGATTTTCGGCGCGGCGCTGGCGCTATCTTTCGTAAAAGCAAGCATATCGACATTTCTCTATTTTTTGCTCATACCCAATGGCATATTATTGGAGCGCTTGAAGCGAAGACGCATAAGAGCCGGCGCGGAAGCAGAGGAGCCCTCGCAGTCGTCCTGATCTCGAAAGGCGAAGTGAACTTGCTCAAGGTCGATCCGCATGCGGACTATCCGCCGGAAGAAGGATGCTACATACGGGGGAACGATCGTTCCCCGGTAGCCGTCTGCATCGTACTCAAGTGGGACCAGGACAAAGTGCCTCCCGAAATCGAACAACTGATTCGGGTGGGAGCGGAAAGCGGCGCAGCCCTCTCGGGGAGCCTGCAAACCGAGAACATAGGACTGGAGAAGATAATCTGTAATGTCGTCGCCAACCCGAATATACGTTACCTGGTACTTGGCGGGCCCGAGTCCGACGGCCATCTGACAGGAGAGGCGGTGAAGGCGCTCTTTCGTAACGGGGTGGATGAAAAAAAGAGAATCATCGGAACCGAATCACCCCACCCATTCCTTTTCAATATATCCGCCGAAATGATCCATCGCTTCCTGGACCAACTTACCCTGGTTGACCTGCAATTCCAGGGCGAACCCGATCTGATCAGGCAGGCTGTCTGGTCCTGCTATCAGGAGGAGCCCGTCTCCTTCAGGGGGCAGAACCTCTACGACTACGGCGCCTTCCCGGAACCGCCACTCTCCGGCCGGATCACCTGGAAAATCACTCAACCATGGGGGGAACCCAAAGACGAGAACGAGCGCGAGGCTAAGAAGAGGGCCTTCGCGCTCATGGACATGATAAGGGAACGAACCCGAAAAAAACGCGACGACGATTCCTGATCGGCCCGGTTTCATTCCTTTACCAATTATTTACCCTCTGAAAGTGGGCATATTATGGATATTCGGCGAAAAGGCATGCGAAGGGAAGGACAGGACAGTGAAGGTAATGATCGTATTGAACGATGCGCCCTATGGCTCAGAAAAGGCTTTCAACGCCTTACGGCTGGCTAGATTCTTGCAGGGTCAGGAAAAGGGCCTCGAGCTGCGCATCTTTCTTCTTCAGGACGGCCCCTATTGCGCGCTGCCGAACCAGGAGCCACCCTCGGGTTTCTATAACGTCGCCGACATGCTGAAACGTGCAATAGATGCGGGAGCGATTGTCGAGGCCTGTGGAACCTGCGCAGGTGCTCGCGGCCTCAAGGGTGTGAAGCTTATTGACGGTGTAAATATAACTTCAATTCGAAGGATGGCGGAATGGACCATCGATTCCGATCACGTTATAACCTTCTAGCATCTACAAGTGAGTTATACAAAGGTGCCAGGTACCTTTGCATGACCTATGGAGAGGGAGATTGGCTTTGCCGTCAATAAAGCTTCCGGGGGGGCGCATCAATTATCAGGTCAGTGGC
>MELM01000002.1:27482-28365 GCA_001767605.1 Candidatus Solincola sediminis
ATGATGAGAGGTTACGGGTCTCATCTGGGATGGTGGGATCCGGAGTTCATCTCCATCCTCGAGGAGAGTTTCCAGCTTATCCTTTATGATCATCGCGGCACCGGTCACAGCGTTCATACTTCCGGAGATTATTCGATACTTACCCTCGCGAAGGACGCGGCCGGGCTCGTAGAAAAACTGGGCTTCGAGAAGGTCAACGTCTTCGGCCTTTCCCTTGGAGGCATGGTCGCCCAGGAGCTGGCCATCGCCTGGCCCGGTCGGATCAAATCCCTCGTGCTCGGCGCCACTCACTGCGGAGGAGCCACGCTCGTCCCGCCTTCGCCGGAAGTCATGCAGATAATGCTTGAGAGGGCACGGGAAGGGCGCCGCGAACCTATTGATGAAACCTGGCTCGCGATAGCCTTCACGCCGGCTTTTCTCCTCGAGAATCCCAGGGCGGTCAAGGCCTATCTGGAGAGGGCGGCGAAGCTGCCCACCGATCCGGAGATAATCTCCCTACAGGCGCAGGCGGCCGCGGTTTTCGACGCCTGTAACAGGGATCCTGCTATAACCTCTCCCACCTGGATCCTGCACGGCCAGTTCGACGCTATAGTCCCCGTGGGCAACGCCTTCGTACTGCAATCGCATATTCCGTTCTCTCGGATCCTGATACTGCCCGGATTGGGCCACGACTTCACGGTGCAAAGCCCTTCCTACGCCGCATGGCTGCTTACCAATATTATCCAGCTTGATGAGATAATCCAGCCTTAGTGCTTGGAAGGAAATTCCCCTCTTCATCGGGATTCTTGCGGCCACGCACGCAGCTGCTCAGATATGATGGCTTGCCTGGTGTGATGGAGGAGCGGCGATATAGAAATCTCCGGCAGACTACCCGTCTACTGGT
>MELM01000002.1:28373-43967 GCA_001767605.1 Candidatus Solincola sediminis
CTCGTCCGGCAACTCTTCCTCGGCCCTTTTGGAAAGGATCACGGTTCCCACCAATATAAGCGCGAACGAGATCAACCTGAAGGCTGTAAGAATATGGCTGCTGGGAAACCTTTCATTCAGGGCTATGGTGCCGACCAGTATGGGTACGAACTCCATTATGCCGTTATAGGGAGGAGTAACTATGACGGCCATCCCCCTCTGCAACGCGGCTTCCAGGACTAGAAACCCCGGAGTATAGGTGAGGACACAGGCGGGAAGCCAGATGTACCATTGTCCGCCGAAGTTGCCCATGAGAAGGCGGGAGAAGACGGCAGCGATTCCCATAAAAAAACCCGCCGATATTCCAAGTCCAACCGCCTCGCTGCTCGGTCCGCGGCTTCTGAGAAGGGCGGGGATGATAACGGCCAGGAAAATTATACCAGCGGCGAATAGCCACAACTCGAGCGGGTCATGGAGGCTGTCTTCAGGTATTCCCTCCGCAAGGCTGATCCCCAGAAATATAACTCCCAGAATCGTGACTCCCATGGCAGCCAGGTCTATGCGGCGAGGCTTCTCCCCCAGGTTCTTCATAGCGAGGTAGGCGAGGAGCACAACCCCCGAGGCTATGACCGGTTCCACGATGGAAACCGGGGCGAAGGAGAGGACCACCATGTACAAGACAAAACCGATGATGTTGAAGGTCTGCGATATAAGCCAGGGCTTGTTGGTGATAAAAATTCTGATGACTTCCCACGATAGCTTGATCTTCAGCTTTGGCAGCAGATCGAGGGCTTTTTTTTGCAGAAACATCGAATAGTTGATCAGGCCGGAGGCGACCAGGGCTATAAGCACGGCCAACATGGTCTTCATGATTCTCCCTTCCCGATTCGCACAAACGGCCGCTCGAGATGCCGGTCTTATTCCTTTTCGGGATTTTCCTAATTTTTATTTAAGGCTTGTTGATGTTAAAGGCTGACCCCATATGACCTGGGGACTTCCTGACCGCCTTCGGGCTGTCTCCGCCGCTCCTGAAGCACCCTTACGACTTCCGCGCCCAAGAACAGCATCAAGCCCGTGAAATAGAGCCAGAGCAGCAAGCCGACGACCACTCCCAGGGATCCAAAGATGGCCTCCGTCTTGGAAACCCAATTGAGATAGATATTGATGAGATAGGTAGAGATGAAGACGAGGACTCCGGCCAGCAGGCCTCCCCAGGAAACATCTCTAAGACTCGGCCTGGGCTCGGGGATCAACCAGTACAGGATGGCGAAAATAAGGAGGAACATACCAATGGTTACAAACACGCCCAGCATCAGAAAGAGGCCGGCGAGGAAACCTCCGAATTCGACCGACATCCAGGAAACAGCTTGAGAGGTCACATAGGCGATCACAAAAACAACAATGCCGATCAGCACCATCAGGAGGGAGCCGAGAATTCCCCTGACGTACTTCTGGAAGAATTTCGGTTTCGGCATATCCCATATTCTGCGGAAACCTCTTCTCACCGAGAAGACCAGGCGGTTGACGGACAGTAGGAGGCCGATGACTCCGACGGTGGCGGCGAGGCCGCGCCACTGGATCAACGAATCGGCCACCGTGTCGACGACGACGCCCAACTGGGGCAGGGCTCTATTAATATTGGCAATCACGGTCTGCATGACATTAGGATCATGTTTAAAAACGTAGCCGAATACCGATGCCACGATCAGGATGAGGGGAAATATCGACAGAAAGGCCGAAAAGGCGAAGTTCGCCGCGTGCAGGACCATCTCATCCGCCTCGAAACGCTTGCCCGCCCTTACGAGCACGTCCATCCAGGGGTGTTCGATCTTGAATCTGGTGATTCTGTCCCGCGCTTTTTCTCGCGCTTGAGTGCTATATTGCTGCGCGATGTGCTCTTCCCGCCGCATGCGTTCCTTGCAGCCCATACCCCTCCACATTCCTTAGCCAGGCACTCTAATCTCCGATCGGCACCGACCTCGAGGCCAATTTATTGTTCCCCGCCGCCGTTCGAACAAGACCATATGGTAGAAACTGGCTATTAATTCCACTTATGGTTTTTTATTCCTTTTTCTTCTCTTAATCATGAAAAGAAAAGCCGGCCAAATCCCGTTTAAGCAAATCGGGAACGGGAACAACATTCACTAGAAGGGATTGAAAGGTAATTATGGGGCTGTTACCTGCGGTTCTAGGGCTACAACTCTAGGACTATCAAGAAGCATTATAAGCTGCCTCGAGAAGCTTGAGGAAAAAGCGCGTGGTAAATGGAGAGAAGACTACGCATCGGCCTTGAGGGAGAAATCATGCGGTTTCGCGAGATCGGTTATTATAAGTCTAAGCTTCATGGAAGAAGTGCGCACTCACGAACAGGGCATAGAGTTCCGGGATTCCGCGGTAGAGGCCGAGAGGGTGATACCCGGCGCCCGGGAATGGGACAGGCACAAGTTGTATAACGCTGCCAATCTCTATTACTTCAGAACCGCCTGGGACTCGGAAAGGCAACGCAAATATAAGGTCGCCCGGGTAGGAGGGTGTGTGATGTATGACGCCGACCGCTTGAGGGATGTCGGAGCCTTTAATTTCTGGAAGCATCCGCCGCCCGAGTACTCTGGGGAGGATGTGCTCGCGCAGCTGCACCTGCTCAAACGTTATGGGGGCTTCGGAATCATCCCTTCCGGTGTTTATCATCAAGAACTTCCCACGACCGTACAAGACCGCCGGTTCGATCTTCCAAAACTCGTTTACTCAAAAGGTATTAAACCGCGCAGTCTCTACGGCAGGGATTGGTCGGCGGCTGGTTAGATCCTCAGATGTATACACTGGGAATCAACGCAGCTTTTCATGATCCGGCGGCATGCCTGGTCTGGAACGGACAGGTCGTCGCGGCGGCCGAAGAAGAGCGTTTTTCCAGGATCAAGCATGGCAAGAGGCCTGTCCCGTTTTCCGCCTACGAATTGCCTTTCAACGCTATCGACTATTGCCTGCGCGAGGGAAAGATAACCCTGTCGGATATTCACCATGTTGCCTACTCGCTCGACCCTTCGATCCTTATGCCGGATTATGCCGGCTCGGGCGATATCCGACTTCCGCTCGAACCAAGCGCCAATCCGGTGGGCCCGCCATGGGATTCCGCATGGGATCCCCTATTCACGTCCTACATTGTAAACGCGCCGCGCCAGCTGGTCGGAGCCGTTCCACACCATCTCAAGGAGAGGTTGAAGGCGAAAAATGCCGGCTATCAATGGCATTTTGTCGAGCATCATCTCGCTCATGCCGCCAGCGCTTTCATCCCTTCGCCGTTCGACCACGCCGCTGTCCTCACCATTGACGGGCGTGGTGAACGAGCTACGACCACCTACAACCTCGCCGTCAGGAGCCGCAAGGGGCGCGTCAACATCACCAGGCTCGGCCAGGTGGAAATGCCGCATTCGTTGGGGTTGCTATACGAATCAATCACCGACCATCTGGGTTTCCTCCATTCCTGCGATGAATACAAGGTAATGGCCCTGGCTTCCTTCGGCAAGCCTCGCTATATGGAGGACTTCGATCAGATCATAAGACTGGGGGGATCGGGCTCGTACAGGATAGAGACCGGTGACCTGGAGGAACGCTTCGGTCCGGCTCGAAATCGCGGGGAGCAATTCGAGCAGCGCCATTACGATATTGCGAGTTCGCTGCAGACCGCGCTCGAGAAGGCCATTCTTGAGATCACCTATTGGCTTAGGGAAGAGACGGGTTTCAAGAGCCTATGCATGGCCGGCGGCGTGGCTTTGAATTGCGTAATGAATGCGCATTTGAGGGATGACGGGCCTTTTGACGAAATATGGATCCAGCCCGTGGCGGGAGACGCAGGAACCGCTTTGGGGGCAGCGTTATGGATAGACGCAGGCGAGCATGATTTAGGCTTTTTCCCGGGCTGGAGGATGGATCATACCTTGCTGGGACCTGCTTTCAACGATCGGGAGATCGAGGATTTCCTCATCCGATCGAAACTCCTGTACCATCGACTCGATGATATCCCCGGGGAAACCGCAAACCTCCTGGCACAGGGAAAAATCGTAGGTTGGTTTCAGGGGCGCATGGAATTCGGTCCTCGGGCGCTGGGGGCGAGATCCATTCTGGCGTCGCCGTTGGACGCATCGATGCAACAGAAATTAAACGGAATCAAGGATCGCGAGGACTTCCGGCCGGTTGCGCCCGTTGTGCTCGAGGAGGAAGCGTCCAACTGGTTCGCTTGTTCGGGACCGTCGCCTTTTATGCTCTTCGTCCATGACGTCCTTCCCCGGAGGATCGATCTTATACCCGCCGTCAAACATGTGGACGGCAGCGCAAGGATCCAGACCATAAACCGAGGCCAGAATCGACTGTATTACGACCTGGTGCGCGAATTCGGGAGGCTTACCGGAGTTCCGATACTTGTAAACACCTCCTTCAATACCAGGGATGAACCCATTGTTTGCACTCCCAGGGACGCCTTGGAATCTTTCTGCACCTCGCCGCTTGACGCCCTGGTAATCGGTTCGTTTCTTCTGTCAAAATCTGGTAGATCAGCGGGACCGCAGGTTGCAAGGTGAGCATCAGGCGCCGCCACATGCAAAAGGCCGGGTTAACCCGGCCAATTTATATAGAGCCCCGGCGAGTTTTTCTCGCCTTCCGGGCGGAACCTCACTAATAATCTTTTCCATTTGCCGCTATTTATAACAAAACAAATGAAGTATTTTCTAATAGTGGGCCGCCTGTTGTTTTCTGAGCTCATCAAGGAGAAATAGAATGGAACTAAATCGAAGTCTGCAAGAGTTGGCCGATGCCCTGGGCCTTGATTATTGCGGCACGGCCGATCTCGCACCTGCAAAGAATTTTATCAGCGAGCAGGGCGGGCGGGCTGCAGCCGCTTTCCCAACTACGATCAGCATAGGAGTGATCATGCCCCATGCTATCGTCGATCAACTGCCCAACCGTTTCGATCCAGCCGTTGCCATGAGCTATGAAAGCCACGCCTACAACATAATCAATCAAAGGCTCAACCAGGCAACCTCGCATATTGCCGGCTTCCTGCAGCGGGCGGGATACGCAGCAATGCCCGTTGCCGCAGCCGAGCATCATGACGATGAAAGAATCTGCGCGATTATTTCCCATAAATTGACGGCCAGTCTCGCCGGCTTCGGCTGGATAGGCAAGAGCTGTCTGCTGATAACTCCGGAGGTAGGGCCCAGAGTACGATGGTCCACCGTACTCACCGATGCTGCCTTCGAGACTCATTATCAGCGAAAAGAGGAGCGTTGCGGCGATTGCCGGGAATGCGTCGATGCTTGTCCCGTCCAGGCCTTCACCGGCCGGCCTTTCAGGGAGGGCGAACCCCGAGAGTCGAGGTACGACGCCCGCAAATGCCAGGATTACTTCAAGCAGCTGTTGCGAGAGGGCCGGCGCCCGGTATGCGGCATGTGTGTCTATGCCTGCCCGTGGGGTCGATGCCTAAACATCAACATTTTGCCTGCTTAAAGAATCCTATGTAACGCGATACTAAAAAATGTTGATGTTTCAGGCTTGACCCCCCACGCATTCTCGGTCCCCGTGTTAAGGGCCGACCCCATTCGTCAACCTCTGTTCCTGATGCAACGTATGGTGTTGGTGGTCTGTATGTTCCCTTCGTCCTGGGATTTTATTCCAGCCGTAACCACCGCCATGGAACCTTCAGGCAGGAGCTGTTCATCCCGCGCTACTTTCTCTGCAATTGAAAACATCTCCTCGATGCTTCCGTGCATTGAAACCAGCCGGGGGCAGACCCCCCAGAAAAGCGAGAGCTTTCTCGCAACCGCTTCGTGCGGAGTGGCCGCGAGTATCGGCTGGGGCGGTCGCAATTGGCTTATCTGCTCCGCCGTGAAACCTGATTCCGTCGCTGCCACAATGGCCGTCGCTTTCGCCTGGATGGCCAGCTCGCAAGCCGCGGAACACACCGCCTCGACGTCACCCTCCGTCATCCACTTCCTTCGTTTCTCCATCCACTTCTCGTAGGGAAGCGACGTCTCGGTCCACTCTATAATCCGCCTCATGGTATCAACCGCCTCGATCGGGTAGCGGCCCACCGCGGTCTCACCCGATAACATGACGGCATCGCTGCCGTCGAAAACGGCATTGGCGACGTCGGTGACCTCCGCCCGGGTCGGCGTGGGATTATTGGTCATGCTTTCCAGCATCTGGGTGGCGGTAATGACCGGCTTGCTATGCTCGGCGGAAACACTGATGATCTTCTTCTGAAGAATAGGTATCTTTTCGAGAGGCATTTCGACCCCCAGGTCTCCCCGGGCGACCATGACCGCATCGGCTGCGCGAACTACCGCCTCGATATCCTCAATAGCCTCCTCCTTCTCGATCTTGGCGACGATGGGCAAGGAAGAAGACTTCACATTCAATATTCCGCGGAGGATCTTTATGTCTTCCGCCGAACGGACGAAAGATAATGCGATCCAGTCGACTCCGAGTTCGATCCCCAAGTCGAGTCCGGCCAGGTCCTTCTCGGTAAGGGAGGAAAGGGTGAGCTTGGCCCCCGGCAGGTTCACGCCCTTATGCGACTTGAGCACTCCTCCCGTCTCGACTTTGCACTGGACCCCGCTCTGGGTCGTTCCCAGCACCTTCAGGCGAAGGGCCCCGTCGTCGAGAAGAACTACATTGCCCCGGTCTAAAGCCTCCGGCACCTCGGCATTGCTGATACTAACGCGCTTGCTGTCGCCGTCAACGCAGCGTGTAGTCAATTCGAATTCCTGCCCCTCGTCCAATGAAGCTCGGCCACCCCTAATGTCTCCAACACGGATCTTCGGACCTTTTAGATCGAGCAGTATGCCGATTTCCTTGCCCCGGTTGGATGCCGCCTTGCGGGCGATCCCCACCTGTGACCTTATCTCTTCCGGATCAGAGTGAGAAGCATTGATGCGCGCCACGCTCATCCCCGCATCAATCATTCCCTCCAGGATTTCTATGTCTTCACATGCGGGTCCAAGCGTAGCTACGATCTTCGTCTTGTTCATCATGCGGACCCCTCCTTTCATGGCCGGCTCATGGCAAAGCCTAGTGCCGAAGCAATTGGTATTTCATTTCCCCCTGTTAATTGGTATCTGAAGCGCCCGCGCCTCTAAATGTTCCATTCTTGCCAAATAAGGAGGGATCTAACTGAGGGGTTCTACAAAGGGGACGGGTACGTTTGTAGAGCCTCCCTTCTGAAACCGGCGGGCGAGAATCGAACTCGCGCACAAGGATTAGGAATATTTCCTGGCGGTATATTTGCTGGTGTTGAGGCTTTCTGCTTAGTGTTGCTTGTAGCCATTAAATCCGCATCAGGCCTGGGTTTTATCTGTTTACTGTTGTTTCTATCAGTTTCTCTCAATCTCTTGCTGCATCCAGTTGTGTGGTCATATTGTGGTCACGGGAACGGGCTATCTATATTCCGGAGGCATCCTGCTCTCTACCCACCCGAGGAACTCATCCGCGAATCTTACCAGGCTCTCGGCGTCGCCCCTTCTTGCTAACTTGACGCCATAATCTATATCCGTCTTCTTGCCTACTATGCGCCTGAATATGTTTTCCGCTTCCTTTACATCTTTCCCTCTGACCCTTTCCGCCAGCAGGAAGGCGGCGTCTTCATGCTTCTTCCCCGAGGATATCTCTCCCGATACGGCCACGGTCAAAGCGTTGCAGGCGTTGATGGCGCACTTGACCGCGTTCGATGCAGCGGAGTTGAAATTGCCTTTCTCCAGCTCCGAATGCATGGTATCCCTGGCCTCGAGAGCTTTTTTCAGCAGGTTCCTGGAATCCGATCTGTCCACGTATTTTCTATTGGTCGTCCGCACCATAAGCCTATACATCCTCTCTTGTATAAGTTATAGACTTATCCCTGTCGAAGATCTCTTTCCAGATACCCTGCTTGCTCTTTGCCCTTTTCTTCTTTTCATATTCGCCCGATTTGATCACTATGGGCATGACCGGGTTCCCGGAAGCGGCGGTCGCCAGATTGGCGGCCTCGTTTACCTGGTCTTCAATGGCATCCAGATTTGTGCTGTTCCTTATAACTACCAGGATGTCGACGTCGCTGTCTGGCCTCTCCTTCTTCTTAGCAACGCTTCCGAAGATGACCGCTTCTTGGAATTCCTCTCCTAGCTGTTCCTTGAATATCCTCGCGATCTCCCGTATGGAGTTCTGCTCAGCGAAGAAGGCCTTGTTGACCACCTTGTCGACGAGCATGTGATCTTCGTTGAGATAATAGTTGTATGAGGTCCCCACGTAATCTCGCCTCAGCAGGCCATGTCTTGTTAGGTCATTTAGTGCTCTTTGCGTTGCATCTTGAGAAAATTCAACCAGTTTCGCTATTTCCCTTCCTGTATATGATCCCCTGGTGCGGTAGAACAGGCGCAGGATCCTTATCTTGATCTTGCTGCCCAGTATGTCTTCCAGTGTTTCATGAAATCGCATTGCTTTGTCCTTATACTTCTTCTAAGCTCCTTATGCCTTATTATAATGACACGTGCCTTATTATAATGTCACGTGTCATTATATACGGTCACTTATACATCGTCAATATGGGGGGCCCGTCCCTCGCGAGAAAGATCTTCCCATAAGTAGTTGCCACGAGGATTTATCACCATTATGCCCCATCGTCCTGTTTGTTAGAGTTTTGAATGATTCATGGGATCAGCTTGCTGCTGTAGTTTCTCAAGCACCTGTCTCTGATTTCATTGCGGCTGTATTCCCGCTTCTATCCTACCTCTCCTACCAACAATGCAATATTACCACCCCGTAGTGCCTCCTATCTTTCCGGCACGCTTCCTATCCATATTGGGTTCATGGATACCCCTCTGTATGCGAAAAACCTTTGTGCCGTGTTCTGTGGTAGTAGATTTCTGTTCACGGCCTTCCCCCCAGGCAAAGCCCCTAAAATAGGCTGGAGAGACGTCGTGGGTAATTCGTGTGGTCATATTGTGGTCATGGGGCCTTCCGGCAATTTTCCCAAAGGAAAGCAGGCCAAGGATTATGCTCCTTGGCCTGCTCTTTTATGTGGAGCCCCTGGCGAGAATCGAACTCGCGCACAAGGATTAGGAATCCTACGCTCTATCCACTGAGCTACAGGGGCTTAAATTGGGCGACCCCAGCTCTGAGGCCGCCTACGAAATGAATTATAGCCGCTCGTGCTAGGCCCTTCAAACTAGCCAAAGTCATTGACCCCAATCTATTTTGCCCATATATTTATGAGTAGTAATGCGGCCAAGAAGGCCGTCGGAAAATTATCGTAAGAGAAGTAAGCCACGGAGGCTGAGCGATGCGAAGTCGCGCCACCGTGGTATTTTTTGCTTCTAGTGCTTCGTCTCATAAATGCGGTGAGCACCGAGAGCGTCGGGGCGCCGCGCCGGCAAGGCCCGCGACTGAGGCGTACCGATTGGTACGTCGCAGGGAGCGGAACGCGGTCGGCGGGGATGCAGCGGCGCTCGAATGCCATCGTATTTATGAAACGAGGCACTTAACCGGGAATAATTGAGGAAGGTGATACTATGCACATCCCCGACGGCTTTCTAAATAGCGGCGTAAGCATTGCGACCGGAGTAGTTGCGGCAGGAGCAATCGGGATAGGAATGGTAAAGGCCCGCGACGAATTGGACGAAAAATCGGTACCCTTGCTGGCCCTCTGTACCGCCTTCGTCTTCGCGGCCCAGATGCTTAATTTCCCTGTTGCCGGAGGAACAAGTGGGCACTTCCTGGGGGCTGTTCTGGCGGTGGTCCTCTTAGGGCCCTGGTTGGGAAGCCTGGTTATCGGTCTGGTGTTGCTGGTGCAATGCCTGGGTTTCGCCGACGGTGGGATCTCCGCACTTGGGGCAAACGCCTTCAATATGGCCGTAGTCGGCGGCATCTTCGGTTATTACATCTTCTACCTGCTGAAGCGCCTGTTGCCACGCGATAAGAAATTCTTCCTCTTGAGCGCCGGCGGAGCGGCATGGCTCTCGGTGGTACTCGCATCAGGTGCTTGTGCCGTCGAACTGGCAATATCCGGCACCACCCCACTCAGCGTCACCCTGCCTACCATGTTGGGAATACATGCGGTTATCGGTGTGGGGGAGGCCGTGATCACCACGCTCGTCCTGGCAATTGTCCTGGCTGCCAGACCGGACCTGATAAGGAGCTACGATTACGGGCCGAGGATGTATGAGTTGGATGAGGCGGAGGTGGGTTAGGAATGAAAGCGCGAAAGAAGAGCCTCTATGTTTTTATCTTTGCCGGGCTGGCCATTGCGGCCGCATTAGCGCTTCTCGTGGCTCCCTGGGCATCGTCAAGTCCTGATGGTCTTGAAAAAGTCGCCGAGGACAAGGGTTTCATAGAAAAAGCGGAGGAAACTGAACCAGCTTGGAATGGTGCCCCTATCCCCGATTATTCCGTGCCCGGGATTGGTGACAGTCATCCCGCCTTGGCAACTGCTCTTGCTGGGCTGGCGGGGACAATTGCCGTCTTCCTCCTGGCATGGGGACTGGCCCTGGTGCTCAAGAAAAAAGGCGGTGAGAAGGATACAGCACGCCTTTCTGGATGAGTACAGCGATTTAGACAGCGTGATCCATAAATTGGATCCGAGGGCGAAGCTGATCGGTTTCGTTGCCCTGGTTGTCCTCTGCGTCTCTACCCCTCCCAACCTCTGGCTGGCTTTCGCGGTTTTTCTGGCGTTGGAAATGACGGTACTCTTTATATCCCATGTGCCGCTGCGCCATGTCCTCAAACGCATGCTGATAGTCGTTCCATTCATACTCGCAGTGGCCCTCTTCATCCCCTTCTTCAATAAGGGTGGGGGGAGTTACAACCTGGGACCTCTGAAGGTATCCGCTCACGGCCTTACCATATTATGGAATGTGACCATCAAATCGATGGTCAGCGTTTTCGCCGTGATACTACTATCGTCGACGACTCCCTTCCCCGATCTCCTGCACGCTATGGAGAAGCTGAAGATGCCAAGAATAATAACCACGACGCTCAGCTTCACCTATCGCTACGTTTTTGTCCTGCTGGATGAGCTGCAACGAATGAAGCGCGCCCGGGATTCGCGAGGGTGGAGCGGGAAATGGCTATGGCAGGCAAAAGTGATAGGCCATATGATCGGCGCTCTTTTTCTCCGCTCCTATGAGCGGGGCGAGAGGGTGTATGCGGCTATGCTGAGCAGGGGATACGATGGCCAGGTGCAAACCGCATACACCTACCGGGTGGGAGTAGCGGAAATAGGTTTCCTGGCGCTGATCGTGCTGGTGCCGATCGCCGTTCGTCTATCGTTTTAATAAGGTTTAAAAATCAACCCCGGGGTGAAAAAAAGTAATAGGAAATTGAAAGAGGAGCAGGAACAAATGCATCACAGGCCGGCGGTAGAGATAAGGAGCCTTCTATATTCCTATCCGGATGGGACTCTCGCCCTTCGCGGCATTGACCTGGTGATCGAAGAAGGCGAATCGGTGGGGATAGTGGGACCTAACGGAGCGGGAAAATCGACGCTCCTGCTGCACCTCAACGGCATCCTGATGGGTAAGGGGGATGTCCGAGTATTCGGACTGCCGGTCGAGAAGAAAAACCTGCAGGAGATCCGGCGCCGGGTCGGATTGGTCTTTCAGGACCCTGACGATCAGTTGTTCTGCCCAACGGTTTTCGAGGACGTGGCATTCGGGCCGATGAATATGGGTCTATCCAAAAAGGAAGTATCGCTGGCGGTATCACGGGCGCTTCGCGATGTCGGGGTAGCGGGCAAGGAGCGGCGTTCCGCTCACCACTTGAGCTACGGACAAAAGAAGAGGGTATCTATCGCCACCGTTCTCTCCATGCGCCCCGATCTTCTGGTGCTGGACGAACCTTCCAGCAACCTCGATCCCAAATCCAGGCGAGAACTCTCCGAGCTTCTGCAGAACATGCCAATCACCAAGATTCTGGTCACACACGACCTGCCCTTTGTCTTTGAGAACTGCGATCGTGTCGTGGTTTTGAGCGCGGGAAGGATAGCTGCCGATGGAGCTGCTTTCGATATTCTCTCCGATGAGGAGTTGCTGGCGGAGTACGGGCTGGAGCTACCCTACGGTTTCTATCCGGTTCAGCGCCAGAGATCGAAGAATCACGACCGCGAGATGTAAGGCTATCCGGGGAGACAGGGTCAACAAAGGTGCCTGACACCTCTGAAAACTATCTTCTCGATTATTCTTGGTCCACACTACCATGGTTCGGACACTTGATCTCGGGCCTTTGTGTGCGACTCCATTCCACAAGATATGCGGAGCCGTCACTGGGGCAGGCCGGTTTCGCTTCCAAGTAATCGGGAATTAGTGCGTTCCAAGAAACCGGATACGAATTCTCGCTTGCGGCGTATATTTCGGCTGCTGCCAATGCGTTCCTCATTTGCGCCAGGCATTGCTGCTTTAAGGCGCTCTCCCGCGCTTCGGTTATGAAACCCGAACTCGCAAGGTCGACCTTCCATACGCCGTCCTCTTTGGTAAGGGTTATCGATTGAGTATTACCGGGGTAATCAACATGTGTTATGTAGACGATTGCTGTATCAGCCGATTGCTGGCCCGGCTGGAAATGCATTTTATTGAATTGCTCGCGATTTTCATTCTTCTCATCGGGACTCATCGGCTCTTCCGCCAGTACATCGAATTCATCCAGGCTGGATGTGCATACCAATGCTCGTGCCGCCTCATAATCGCCGGTTATGGCATACAAAACGAATGTCTGCGCGGCGTCTGCGGGCGGGGTTGCACCCCCGTTACCGCAGCTTGCACATAACAGGCAAACGACAATAATAGCGGATAACGTCGCAATCCAAATCTTTTTCATATGGATCCCCCTTTCATTAACCCCCTTTTTATTACCCTTATATTTATGCATAACCGGCTGAAAAACCTCTGTAAAGCCTTATACTCGAACCATGGAGCAGAGCTCATCGCCTCGGGGGATGCGGACTTCTTTCAAGCTGGCTTTCGCCATCGTTCTTGCCCTTGTCGCCGGGTTTATCGGCTACACGAGAATCGTGCGCATCCAACCCGCTCAATCCACCGTCCTAAAGGCATTCGATAGGCTGGAGGAGGGAGACCTCGAGGGGGCGATGCAGTATGTCGATCCGCAGGGACAACTGCGGACTTTCTGGGATGAGAATGAGCGCGCGCGAGATGAATTACAATCCTTCATGCAGCGAAACCGCCTCGATTTCTCATCTCTCAAATTTTCCACGAAGATAGAAAAGGACAATGCGGAGGTGGAGTTGAAGGGAGGCGATCTGGCTGTCTATTCCCGGGAAGGTAATGATTTGCCGCAAGCCGTCCTCGACCTCAAAGGTGTTAATCTTGTCTTCTATGTGGAGAAAAGGGAGGGACAGTGGCTGATCGAAGGAATAAATTACGATCTGTCACAAATGCCGCAACAAGGCCAATTCCTGCTGCCGTTTTAATCGCCGGCCTGGCTGTTATTGTTTTAGTAGGAATCGTGGTGAGTAGGACGCCTTCAAGCCCTGAGCGCACATTGAAGGACTTCGTTTCGGCGCGATTGAATGGGAACGAAGCCGAAGCCGCCAAGCTGACCCTGCAGGGGAACCTGGACGATTTTCTGGGAGCCGAATATGCCCTATCCGGAACAGAAACCACCTTCGATGTCAGTATTTCGCAGGCAGGTTCGGAAAGTGCCGTAGCGGTCGTCCACTATACCTGGGACGGGGATTCGATGGACATCCCATATGCCTGTACCCGTGTCTCTGGTGAATGGAAGATAGATCTCGAAGGCACCGAACAGCTATGGCTGGAAGGCGATTAAAACCTCTATAGGTCCCTTTTGGAGGGGTAAATAAAAGCGGGTTGGCGCAAACTACTCAACCCGCTCGTTCTTCACTAGATTGTTGTCCGGCTATTTAGCCACTTCCTCTCCTGACACGCCGATCGCCGCGTTCTTCCTTTTCGCCTTCGCCGGTACGGTTTTCTTACGGCCTGCAATCGCTATGCCTGCTTCCGGATGAAGCGCTACCTTAAAGATCTCCTCAATGTGCTTGACCGGAATGAATTCCAGTTCATTACGTATAAAATCAGGGATGTCCTCGAGGTACTTTTCGTTCTCGGCGGGCAATAGAACGGTTTTAACACCGGATCTGTGCGCGGCAAGCGTCTTCTCCTTCAATCCGCCGATAGGAAGCACTTTGCCTCGCAGCGTGATTTCCCCGGTCATTCCCACTTCCTTGCGAACCTTCCGCTTGGTGATCGCCGATATCAGAGCGGTGGCCATGGTAACGCCGGCGCTCGGACCGTCCTTGGGAATGGCGCCCGCCGGCACATGCACGTGCATGTCATTTTCCTTAAAGAAATCGTGGTCGACTCCGTAAAGGCCGGCGACACTTCTGCAATATGTAAGGGCCGCTTTCGCCGATTCCTGCATGACGTCGCCTAGCTTCCCGGTCAGTATCAACTGGCCGTCCCCCGGCATGACTTGCGCCTCGACGAACAGCACGTCTCCTCCCGCCTCCGTCCACGCCAGTCCGGTGGCCACCCCGACCTCATCCTCTTCTTCGAGGACCTCGAATCGGAACCTTATGGGGCCGAGCATAGCGTGCAGGTCTTTCTTGAGGATCTTCTTGCTCTTGCGCGCTCCACTGGCGACATCTTTCGCTACTTTGCGGCAGATCGTCGCGATCTCACGCTCCAGGTTTCGCACGCCCGCCTCCCGGGTATAGCTGCGGATAATCACCCTGGTAGCTTCCTCCGTGAAAATAACCCGGCTCTTCTTGAGGCCGTGAGCCTCCAGTTGGCGCGGGATGAGGTGGTTCTCGGCAATGTGTAATTTCTCGACTTCTGTGTATCCCACCAACTCCAACAACTCCATTCTATCAAGCAGAGCAGGAGGTATTGTTATGGCCGTGTTCGCCGTGGTTATAAACATGACCGGCGAAAGATCGAAGGGCACGTCGAGGTAGTTGTCCGAGAAGGAGAAGTTCTGCTCGGGGTCCAGGACTTCCAGCAGCGCCGAGGAGGGATCTCCCCTGAAGTCCATCCCTATCTTGTCGACCTCATCGAGCATGAACACCGGGTTATTAGTTCCCGCCTTGCGAATACCCTGGATAATTCTTCCAGGCAGTGCACCTATGTAGGTGCGCCGGTGCCCCCTGATCTCGGCCTCGTCGTGGATGCCGCCTAGGGACATCCTCACAAACTTGCGGCCCAGCGCATGGGCGATGGATTGACCGAGAGACGTCTTACCGACCCCGGGGGGGCCCACGAAACATAGTATGGGACCTTTCATAGCCGGGTTTAGCTTACGAACCGCGAGGTATTCGAGAATGCGGTCCTTGATCTTCTCCAAGTCGTAGTGATCGTTGTCCAGTGTCTCTTGCGCCTGATCTATTTCGAGGTTGTCCGGTGTGCTTTCCTTCCAGGGGAGACTCGTCAACCACTCAAGATAAGTGCGCGAAACCGTATATTCAGCCGCGGCGGCGGGCATCCTGGTCAACCTGTCGAGCTCCCTCTCCGCTTCTTTCCTGGCCTCTTCCGGCATGCCGCTCTTGTCTATCTTTTCCCGGAACTCGTTTATCTCCATCGTGCGCTCGTCTTCTTCGCCGAGCTCTTTCTGAATGGCTTTCATCTG
>MELM01000002.1:43993-50645 GCA_001767605.1 Candidatus Solincola sediminis
TCTTGGAGAGCTCTGTCTGGACCTGGCTTTGGATCTTCGATCCTATCTCCAGTATCTCGAGTTCCTTATTCAAGAAGACGGTAAGTTTTTCCAGCCTGTCCTTGACGTCCAGCGCCTCGAGCAGCTCCTGCTTTTCCTGGATTGAGATGTTTATATTAGACGCGATGAAGTCGGCGAGATTGTTGGGGTCAGTGATATTCATGGCAGCGATGAATATCTCATTCGGGAGGTAAGGCGCCAGGGTGACCATGTTCTTAAACAGGTTTAAGACGTTCCTGGCCAGCCCTTCGATCTCGACCGACGGCTCGAGTACTTCCTTGACCTTCTCCAACTTAGCCTTGAGATACGGGTCTTCCTGAATGAATTCGAGGATGTGTACTCGCTGTATCCCCTGCATAAAAAGCTGCATCGAACCATCCGGCAGCTTGAGCATACGGATAATGGCGGCTGCCGTCCCAATATCATAAATCTGACCCGGTGCCGGCCGATCGACCTCTTCCTTGGTGGCAACCGCCACCACCATGCGGTCGGCACTAAGAGCATCATCGATAAGCTTGACCAGGTATTCCTCGGTAATAAGCAAAGGAACGATGATATGCGGATAGATCACCGTGTCCTTCAATGGAAGCACGGGAAGTTCGTCCGGTATATATGGTTCCGTCATTCCCAGGAAATCGCTGTCCGCCAAAATATTCTCCTTCTGATCGGTTGGGCTCGATGAGGGAGCTCTTCTTTTCATTCACACGAGATATCAGCGCTACAACTCCCGCTCCCCTTAACCTTAGGCAGGATGATCTCGAGGAAGCCTCTGCGATAGATAGCTCGCGTCGCATCGGCATCGACATCGACGGGGAGCTCGATTATCCTTTCGAATTCTCCATAGCTTATTTCGATCATGTAAGTGTTGTTCATACTGGCCGGCCTGAACTGCTTTCTGTTTCCTTTAATAGTAAGGACACGGCTGTGAAGCATGACCTCTACCTTTTCCTCGTCGACTCCGGCAAGGTCCACTACGACGGAAAAATGCTCAGGACATTCATAAATATCGCAGAGTGGCTTCCAGGCCTTTTCAAAAATTGCGGACGGTTTCCGCCAATGTGGCAAATGCTGGAAAAATCGTTCCATAGCATCCTGACTCGTATGCCCTTCGTCATCGAATTTCCGCTCCGCCTCCGCCACTTCCCGACCTCCTCTCACTCCACGGGCTTTCCCCGGGCCCAATGCTCGACTCTTGAGCCACTTCCATTATACCCATAGCATGTCGACCTTATCATCAGGCGAGATCGGCTGTGATCCGGACATTAAGAGGAGAAATCGATGCTGGAAACCTTCTCCTCCTGCTCGCTCAGCGCCTCTTTTAGTTCCTTCCTGATGTATACATCGTGATCGCCGAAGGGCGCCAGGCTCCATAAGCCGTCCTTGCTGCCCAGCATGGAGCGGCCTGCTTTTAGGCCACCGTCCATGCCCATCTCGATCGCATCGAGGAGCGCGGTGTCGTCGCGTAGGATAAGTGATGTGAGGACATGATCCGGAGAGTTGTTGCTGCCTTCGGGGCCGACCAGGATAACCAGTATATTCTTTTCCTCAGCAACCTTTATGACGGCAGTGTTAAACGATCCCGGCGTGCAGAATATGATGTCCACGCCCTTCTTCACCGCCTCTTCGGCGGCCGCCTTCGCTTTTGCCGAATCGTCCGCCTTCGGAATGAAGTAGCGATGTGTCCCTCCGGCCGGAGAGGCAGCCTTGACGCCTTTGCTGAAACCCCCGTCGTAGTATGGTTCGAGGGGATCGTCGAGCGATCCTATGAAGGCGGTAAGCGGCAAGCTGTTGGTGAGCGGATGATCGTTCCTCGCGGTCAACCAACCGGCCACGAAGCCGCATATATACGAGCCTTCTTCGACCCGGTAACGTATTAGCGACACCTGGTTCTCGCCGGGCACCGGCTGGCTGATCTCGAAATCCAATGCAACACCGGCTACAGTAGTGTCGGGAGGCCTGGCGAACAGCATATCCAAAGAGGAATTCTGCCCCATGGCTACCACCAGATCGTAGCCATCCGGTCCATCTTTGAAGAGGCCGGCCGTATCCAAGGATCCGGGGCGGATAAAATCGACATTTGCTCCCAGTGCGGCCTCTACCTTGGTCTTTCCGAATTGAATGAGATCATTGCGCTCCTCCGCCATATATTGATCCTTAAACCCGATGACGGCTACCTTGTAACCGGCGGTTGGCTTGGAGCAGGAACTGGTAAAGGTGGATACGAAGGCCAGGCAACATACCAGCCCTGTTAAGGTGGCAATGCGACTCATGAATCGGCTTCTAGTGTAGCGTTTCATCAACAGGATTATAGCAGGTGCAAGGATTGCTGAATCTTATTTTTTAGAGTGCGATCAGCCGTCCACGTAGTCTTTGCCTATAATCAGCACAACGTCCGAGTTGTTTTCCGAAGTCACATCGGAATCCTGGGTAATGGTGAAATCGCCGTTGGGATCCAGGTCTTTAGCAACCGTTCGGGCTTCGGCTTCATGCCCCGGCTTGAAATATACTGTGGTGTCCAAGTAGGCATTCCGTGTATTGTCCGTCTTGACATTTTTGTAGCCCATTTGCTGCATGCTCTCGGCCACGGTTCCCGCCAGCCCCTGCAATCGTGCACCGTTGAGTACGGTCAGACGCACCTTGGAACGATCTACATCCGTAAGGGCTTGCTGCTGCTGGTCCTGCTGTGCCTTGATCGCAGCCTGTTCCTCGGGGGTCTTGGTACTGCAATATTTCTTTATATTATCGAAAAGTTTGGCCGCCTCCCTCTCGTTTTTCACGAAATACCAAGGCTGTCCAACCGCCGGCGTGGGTGCGTCACCGGGAAGCGTTGCAAAATCGACGTCTTCGACCTTCATGCCCTGAAGGGCTTCGGCCAGGGTGAAGATCATGTCCGCCTGCATCGTCGTCTGCAGGTATTTGACCGCGGAATCAAGGATCTTGAGAAGGGCTTGAATATCCCTTATGCTTGCCGCTTTTTCCATTACCGCCTTCAGGAACTTTTTTTGGTTTTCGATGCGGTCCAGATCTCCATTGGGTAGGGTCTCGCGGCTGCGGCAGATTATCAATGCCTGCTCGCCGTTCAAGTTGTAATCACCTTTGGCCAGGTAGCCGGTCATGGGATCATTGATGGTTTTCTCGAGGTGGAACTCCACTCCGCCCATGGCATCCACAATTCCCTTGAAGGCGGTGAAATCGACTTCGGCGTAATTGCTTATCTCCATTCCCGAAATCTGCTTCACGGCTTCTACCGCTCCGGCCGGGCCATTGAAGGCATGAGCGGCATTGATCTTCTCCGCTCCGTGCCCCGGGATGGTGACCTTGGTGTCGCGTGGGATGGAGACCAGAACCGCCTTCTTCTGTTTTATGTTTACGGAGACAAGGATCATGACGTCGGAGCGCGTAAAGCCGCCCTCCCCCGGCACGCTGCCCTTATCGATACCCACCAGGAGCAAGTTCAAAGTTTCGCCGGGAACCCATTGTTTCAGCTGCTCGAAGAGGTCGGGAGCCTCCTCCTCCGAAATCTCGGTATCTCCAAAACGCATGCTGACGTAGCG
The DNA here is from genome assembly GCA_001767605.1 of Candidatus Solincola sediminis. Classification (GTDB taxonomy): domain Bacteria; phylum Actinomycetota; class Geothermincolia; order Geothermincolales; family RBG-13-55-18; genus Solincola; species Solincola sediminis. Next base: position 47,587 of record MELM01000002.1, read on the forward strand.
TTTTGCCGCCCAGGTCTTGAGGGCATGGAGATTCATGATCCCCGCAATCAAGCCGCCCAACAGAATGAAAACGAGCGCCATCCTGAGGATGGTCCGCCGCTTATTGCGCTTGCGCGCCTTGAGCCTTTCTTGCCTTTTCATCTCCAGTATGACGCCCCCGGCCTTTTACCTGTTCCTCGGTACAAAACATAGAATATTATACGATTATCCTTACCGGCAGTTAAGTGCGGCGTGAGGTCTATTTGCTTTCTTCGCTTTTCTCTAACTCCTGCAGTTTGAATTCCTCGACTTTGAGTTCTTCATCCAGCGAGCCGATGAGCTTTTCCACCCGAGCGCCCGCAGTTGTCAGCCTTTCCCTCGCCTCCCGGATCAATCCCACGCCCTCTTCGAAAAGGCGCAGCCCCTCCTCGAGCTCCAAGTCTTCTCTTTCCAACCTGGCCGTGATCGCTTCCAGCCTCTCCATCATCTGTCTGAAGGTCATCTCGTCCAATCCGTCACCCCCATTTCTTCTTAGACGCATGTCACGTTATTCTCTTCTTGACCTCGCATCCCAGGCTGCCCCTATGCAGGCGCACCTCGATATCATCACCCTCCGCAACTTCGGCGGTGTCAGTGAGGGGCTTTGTTTCTCCCGGCCGGGTCGCAACGGAATAGCCTCGTCCCAACACTGCAAGTGGACTCAGCGCCTCGAGTTTTGAAGCGGCCCGGCCGGTTTTCGCCTGCTCCCGCTCGAGCAAAGCTCGTATGACCACCCCCAACTCCCGGCGGCAAAACGCGGGCTCCGATTCCCGCCACCTCCACCAAGCCTTTAAGGACGAGCTTAGCTTCTTTGTGGCATCGACGATGCGCAGGGGCATGTCTCGATATTCCCTGGGATAGCGAGCAAGGGCTTGAGCGCATGCTTCCACCCTTGATTGCAGCTTTCCCATCGCTGCCAAACCCGACGAATGCAACGCAACCTCCGAGTCGGCAAGGCACTCCTTCGGCTGGCCAAGGATCACGGCAGGGTCGCAATATGCACGGCTTCTCTCCAACAACTCGAGGTCCCTCTCCATCCGGTGCAGCCACTTTCCGGTGTGGGCGCGAAGGGAGAGGCCTTTGGAGTGAAGGAGGGACAAGGTATCCAGCCCCGATGGAACAACCGCCTCCGCAGCACCGGTCGGAGTGCTCGCCCGGAAATCCGCCGCCAGATCGGCAAGGGTTATATCCGGCTCATGACCGATGCCGGTTGCAACCGGAATTGCTGAAGCCCTGATCGCCCTCGCCACGGCCTCGGTATTGAAGGGATGGAGATCCTCGAGCGAACCTCCTCCTCGCGCCAGTACGAGGACATCGACAGGAAAGCCTTTGTTAAATATTTCTAGGGCGGCAACGATATCCCCAGCTGCCTGATCACCCTGAACCTTCACGCCACGAATTATGAGGCGCGAAGCGGAGAAGCGCCGGGTAAGGTTTCTGGCGACGTCTCGAACGGCAGCGCCCTCCAAGGATGTAATGAGCCCGACCATTTCCGGGTAAGGAGGCAGTTCCCTCTTGATTGCCTCATCGAAAAGCCCTTCCTCGGAGAGCTTGCGCATCAGCTTTAGAAACTCCTGCCGCAGCTTCCCCTCGCCGGATTCCTGGCCTTCATATACATTGAGTCGGTACTGGCCTCTTCTCGTATAGATTCCCAAGCGCCCACGGGCCAGGAGCGACATACCCTCGCGTAGATCCTCCGCGACCTCGCTCCGATTCTCCTTGAAAAGCACGCACGGCAGGACCGCGTCCCCGTCCGCCAGTGTGAAGAAGCAGTAAGCGGGATAGAGATTCAGGTTCGTAACCTCGCCTTCTACCCATAACACAAGGCCCTGCAGCAGGTTATCAGCGAGACGGTTTGCTTCTCCCACCGTATAGATCCGCTGCTGCTCGGTTCTTCCCATCATGCCGCCATTATAACTGCCCGAGATGACCGCCAAGGATTGGCAAAAAAAACTTGTAGAATTCACAAAGGAAAATTTGACCAAAAAGTGGAAATACAGAATGTAGTGTGTATGGCTGGTTTAAGGAGACAAGATATAGTATCCATTCCTTAGCTCAATAGAAGGAGCCTGAAGCACAGGGGGATCAGCTTGGAGATATTGGCCCTGCTCTTGCTAGGCTTGATCACTATGTTGGCTATTGTCCCCCCCCTTATTCGGGGGAGACTCGACGCATCTCCCTTAACCTCCACCCTCAATTTCCAAAGAAGCATGCAGGAAATGGGAAGTTCGCTGGAACCCCAAGCCCATGAGGAAAACATCAGCAGAAAGCGGGCAGCCGGCTCCCGGCAAAGGCCGGCGGGAAATCTTTGGACCGGAACTCCGATTCAGCCCCCACGAGGCAGGCACTCCAGGCCCATAAGCCGGGCCGAGATACGTCGTCGCCGATTTCTGGTTATTCTCACTTTTTCAACGATCGTATCGGGTATCGCCGCTCTGGCCATGTGGGGCCTTTGGTTTTTTATTATCTTTGGTGTTGTGGCCTTCCTCTCGCTTACCTATCTCAGCTTGTCCGTGTTCTTGCCCAAGCTCGCTCCAAAGTCGAGCCGAAGTGTGTACGTGGATAGAATTGTCGTCCCGCCCAAGCGGCAAGCGATGTAAGCATTCTATCTTCCCGCTACCCCCGTTTTTACCAGCAAAGCGACTAGCGCTGCGTGGCCCAACAACATTACTACGAGTGCGGGTAACGCCTTACTCCCGTATTGGGGCCGCATATAGAAAAAATATATGGTGGAAAGAAATGCCAGCCCGCAAAGCGTCAAGAGACCCGCAAAAGCCAATGTGGATGTATCCCAGCCGGTGTGACGCCGGGAGAGGATATACCCCAGGACGCAAAACACCGTGCCTAAGGCACAGATCAATAGTGTCTGCGGCCAAGTGGGGATATCGTTTTTCATTGCATATCACCTCCAATCTCGCTCCACCATGCATCCCGCCTCAATGCGCGTTCGCCACGCTTCAACTTGCGGACAAGAGCCGGGAAGGCGTCCTTTAAGCTCCACGAGAAGACTTTTCCGACAATTGCCTTGGCGGCCTCGCTAG
>MELM01000002.1:50661-68418 GCA_001767605.1 Candidatus Solincola sediminis
CTGTTAATCTGGTGATAAGGCCTGTTATCCCCTGGCCGCTGCCGGCAAGGCTCACCGTTCCCAGTACGAGGCCGCCACTGAAGGAAAGCAGCGACTCCAGCACCGAAGGCCGGCCTCCGATACAGGCACGGATTATTACATCGCCGAGAAAACCGGTACAGCCACAGAAAAAGACATAGACAAGCTTCTGGATGAATCTGGCCATGAGTGCACCTGCATATGCGGTTATCCCCGCCGCGCCTTCAGCGGAGAGAAAACCTCCACCCGATGCCAGCCAGCCGGCAGCCAGGGCTTGCATCGAGCCCTCGGAAAAAAGTCCGGCCATGAAGAGTTTACCGAAGCCGCCCATCAAGCCTCCCAGCAAGAAAGTGCTGAGGACGCCCATAGGAGCGACTTCCCGGCCGGTCGCCAGGCAGAGAACGATATATGCAGTTGAATCGACAAAGCCGTGTATGAGAAAACCCTTGGCAAAACCCAAGAAGCCGATGCTTGCCCAGCCGTTCGAAATGAGTGGTGCCATGAAAGAAAGCAGAAGCGAGGATAAGCCGGCTGCGGCCCCGACGGCGAGCGATGATAGAAAGCAAGTCGTGAAGGAAAAGGCATCTCCGCTCGTCGCGGCATAATAAAAAGCATATCCGATTGCCGCCACGGCGCCGACGGCGGCGGCAACGATAGTTGCCACAATCGAGGCCCCGATCAAGAGTGCTACTCCGACTACGGCAAGGACGACTATTGCCGCCGCGGCAAGCCCGGCAATCAGAGCCTGCACATAGCGGTTTGACCATGCCTTCTCGGCCACGACCGCGACTGTGCGGCATAAGGGCGTCAACCATGGTTTTATGCAGCTGCGATAGAGTGCCTGGAAGACTTTACCAACACCTTTCCCAGCCCAGCTGATCGCGCCCCAAGCCCCTTTCAAGGCAGGGGTCACGGCCCGGCCAACAGCCTGGCCTGTCTCTTTTATTGCTGAAGCGAGACCACCCCCGATGGCCATAAAGCCCCTTCCCAACCAGGAAAAGAAGTTGCCTTTGTTATGGCGTTGCATATAGGTCCCCAGGGACTTGGAATCCTCCCAGGGACCGAGAAAAAGGCACTCCTGCGGGTCGAGTAACAATCCGTTTAAAAGTGGAAGCGGATCGATTGCTGTTCCATTCAGAAAAAGCCCGAAATGCAGGTGGGGGGCGGAGCTGGATTTATCCAATGAACCATCGCTTGCTCCTACCATCTGGCCGTCTTTAACCACATCGCCCGCCCTAACCGAGATCGATTGCAGGCAGACGTAAGTGGACTTGAATCCGCCGTCGTGGGAGATGCTCACACATGGGCCGAGGGGAGTGCGGCCGGCAAAAGCAACACGGCCGGATTGCGCCGCGTTTACCGGGCTTCCGCGGGAAAGAGCAATATCGATTCCCGCGTGGCCACCCGCACCGTAGTTTCCCCGGGAAGCGCGAAAGGGGCAGGTGATTTCGCCCTGCGCCGGCCATTGAAAGGAAGGTGCTTCCCCCCCGGCCATAGCGGCCGGGGGGGTTAGCAAGTGGAAGGAGAGAATGAGGAGGGTGAGAAGGGGAATTAGAAGGGGGAGGGCGGTTGCCCGGCTTTTGAAGGATGCCTTTACGCCCGCTCGCCTTGGATCAAGGCCGCTGCGGTCATCCGGTCGAATCCGCCGGCCCTCATATGGCCAGAAATGGAGTGAGGGCCCGCGCGGATTCATATCCGGTGACCGGGATTCGGGGCGTTTCTCCTTCCGGGTGAGAATCAATTTCAATAAACCTCCACGGTTACGGAAGTGGAGGCCTTCAAACCCTGGTTATCAAAGACCTGCAATGAAACCCGAAACTGAGCGGGAATGACCAGGGGATCGAAAACATGTTGCGCCCTTGCTCCTTCCAGAACAGTACCGTCTCCGCAATCCCAAAGGTACCTGACGATCTTGCCGTCCTCGTCATGTGAGAACGAGCCGTCCAGTACAACGTGAAGGGGCGCCGCGCCGCGCCGGGCCGAGATTGAAAGAACGGCGCGGGGAGCAATCGGTGTCGTTCTCTGCGTATCGGCGGTGGGCACGGGATCGGCGGTGGGCAAGGGCGCCGCCTGAGAATCCAAATCGGCCTGAGCCGAATCCTGTGTTTGAGCACCGGCGGCGGATGAAGAAGCCGGCGAGTTATCGGGGCCGGAGCTTATGGATAGATATATTAGATCGCCTTCACTGAGGATCGAGCCCTGCGCCGGTTCCTGAGCTGCGACCATTCCCACCGACCATAAGCGCGAGGGCGCTTCTCTCAACTCGACAAGGAGGCCGAGCTTTTCGAGGACTTCCCGGGCTTCCGCCGCTGGAAGGCCTTCGAGATCCGGGAGGGTCACGGCCGTCTTCTTGCTCTCCACGGCTGCCAGTTGGGAGTCCTTTCCATGTCCAAGGACACCTGATATCGCGGCAAAAAGAAGCCAGACGGTTATTCCGCCAAGGAGTATTAGGGATAAGACTTTCCATGAGTGGCGCTTGGTTGGGGGTTCTACAAACGTGCCAGACCGCTTTATAGATGCCGGCAAGGGCGAGAACTTGAAATAATTGTCAGTCTCTTCTGCGCTGGGTGTTGCCGGCGGCCGTTCCCTATCACCATCTGATGACTCCAGTTCCTCCAAGAGCAGGCGCGGTGAGGATGGGCGGTGGGAGGGCATTGGATCGAGACATCTCTCCAATAATGATTGGAGTCGCTCCGACGCGTCTTGCCGCGGCAGCATCTCCTTTATCATCAGGGCCAGAGAGTAGACATCCGATATTCTCGCGCCTTCCACCGCTCCGTCCGTCTCCGGAGCGCGGTAGGAGGATACACGGACCGACGATTTCGCATCCAGTTCCTCGATGATCCATGCGTACCCCGAGCGGATCATTTTCACCTGTCCCCGCCCGTCCACCCACAGTTGCCCCGGATTCAACCCCAAATAAAAAATGCCCCTGCCGTAAGCTTCGCTTAGGACCTGCGTCACGGCACGGCAAATTTCGACCACTTGTTGCCTGGGCAATTGCCCTGTCTCGGAAAGGACCTGAGTTACCGGCCGGCCGCCGGCGCTCTCCCTTATCAGGTATATGCAGCCCTCTTCCTCGAACCACTCTAAAAGCGGGGCTGCATAGCGACTGGATATTTTAAGGGAGGGGTCGAGCATTTGCCTCAACCGCTCCAATGATTCGATCGACTCACATTTGTCGATCTCGATCACGTCGACTTCGACATCGAGCCCATAGCTCCCGTCATGACAAAGGTAGGTGGTTACGCAAGAAGTCCGCTCTAGCTCCTTCAGGATTTGATATCTCTGCGCGAATGGGACTTTCATCATATTTACCTTCTATTCTAAGTTCACTGTCTTAGCTATGTTTATATATATCTATTAGTTAGTCAAGTAGTATTTTAACCTCGCTTGCCGCACTGGGATCTTGATGACATGCTTATGCAATGAAATGGGATCAGATAATAATGGGTTCCCTGGCCGTTATATGGGGAATAGTCCTCTTCTTCATGCGCCCCCAGATACTCGAGTTTTCACGTGAGGGAGGCCGGGGGTTTCGGGACAAGAGGGTTATAAACGCACTGGTGATAACGGCTATAATATTTCTCATCCCCGGCGGCCTGGTAATAATTATCCTTGGAGGTATTTAGCGGGTGAAAGTCTACCTCAACGGGAAAATAGTCAACGAGGATGAGGCGCTTATTCCGTTCATGGATCGCGGCGTTCTCTTCGGCGATGGCATTTTCGAGACGATCCGGCTTTATCAGGGGAAGCCTTTCAGGTTCGACAGGCACCTTGCCCGTTTCAATGAAGGCTGCCGGGGGCTCCGATTCTCCCAGCCACCCGATGATAGAACGATAGAGAATGCTATCAACGAGCTGTATCACATTAATGTTGGTGAGGGAGACGCCTATTGCCGGATGACATTAACCGGCGGAGCGTACGATGGGAGCAAGACCCTTAAAAGACTCGCCCCGCCCAACTTATTAATAGTGGTCACGCCGCTCGAACCCTATCCAAGACATTTCTATGAGAAAGGCCTTCGAGCCGTGGTACCGGGCATCCGGCGCAATGAGGGCTCGCCTCTCTCCAGCTTGAAGAGCACCAATTACCTCAATTCCATGATCGCCAAACAGGAGGCGGCGGATAGGGGGGCGGACGATGCCATCCTGTTGAACAACGGGGATTTCCTGGCGGAAGGAACCGCTTCCAACCTCTTTTTCGTCTCCCGCGGCCTGGTTATGACCCCGGATCCGGAATGCGGACTGCTACCCGGCATCACCCGCGAAACGGTCCTCGAGTTATGTGCCAAGCTGGGCCTGTCCGTCGAAATGGGATTTTATTCCACGGAGGAACTGCTGGGCGCCGACGAGGCCTTTCTTACAGTGAGCACCGGAGAGGTAGTCCCGGTGGCAGTGGTGGAGGGAAGCACCATCGGGGAAGTTTGCCCCGGGCCCATAACCTTGCGTCTTTCCCGAGCTTATAAGGGCCTGGTGCAAAAAGAGCTCGACATATAGGCACCTTGCAAGGTACCCCTTAACAAACGTACCCGTCCCCTTTGGGGGGCGAGGTTGAAAGGGCCTGGAATATGGCCTTGCCCTTATCGAGCGTCTCCTGGTATTCATCCTCGGGCACGGAGTCGGCCACGATTCCCCCGCCGACCTGAAAGTACGCCTTACCGTCCTTGGCGATGACGGTCCTGATTGCTATGTTCAAATCGAAATTGCCATTATATCCCAGGTAGCCAATGCTACCCGTGTAGATACTGCGTGCCGTCGGCTCCAGTTCATCGATTATCTCCATGGAGCGAATCTTGGGTGCACCGGTTATCGAACCGCCGGGGAAGCTCGCATGCAGGAGATCGACGACATCACGTCCGGGATGTAACTCCCCCACAACAGTAGAGACCAGGTGATGGACGGTCGCGTAGGATTCGATGACTGCGTGCTCCTTAACATCCACGCTGCCATAGGAACAAACCCTGCCCAGGTCGTTTCGCTCCAAGTCGACGATCATGGAAAGCTCGGCCCGATCCTTTGCGCTGGCTAGCAATTCCCCGGCCAGACGGCTATCTTCCCCGGCGTCATCCGAGCGAGGTCGGGTGCCCTTGATCGGCCTGGTCTCTACCCGGCTACCTTCGCCTTTCAAGTAGCGTTCGGGAGAGGATGAACAAATCTGCGCCTCCACGGCATTGAAATAAGCTGAGAAGGGGGCGGCATTCAACCGGCGCAACCTTCTATATAGAGTCCACGGGTGCTCCTTCAACTCCACCTCGAAGCGCTGGGTCAGATTAGCCTGGTAGATGTCACCGGCATAGATATATTCCTTCACCTTCTTCACGGCTTCAATATATTGATCGCGACTGAAATTGCTCAGGAAACTCGGCCGGGTCTTGATGTCACCGGTGGGGTATTCGGGAATGACCCTCGTCAGCTCCCGCCTCGCTTCTTCAATAACCTTGCCCGGATTATCCTGATGCAGGGCGGCCAGATAGATCTTTCCGGTCGTGTGATCGTGGGTCAGGATTCGATCATAGAAGGCAAAACAGAGCTCGGGCAAGGCAAGATCGTCGACAGCCTTGCCCGGGAGCCTCTCGATGTATCGGCCCAATTCATATGACAGGTAGCCCATTCCGCCTCCCAGGAAGGGAGCCAACCCGGGGAGTCCCTCATCAATAACGCGCTCATCGAGGGCACGTCGCAGCGCAAGTAAGGGATTCTCAACCGTTGCCGCTGGTCCGCCCTCCCGCCTCCACCACCTGCAATCGCAACCTCGGGTCGTGAGCACGAGATGGGGGTCGAAGCCTATGAACGAGTAACGCCCAAGGCGATCCATCGTGAGGCTCGAATCAAGAAAACACGAATAAGGCCTGCCGGCCAGGCGATCGAATATCTCCTCCATTCCCGGGGCTTCAGCCAGTTCTTCGATTTCACATCTGAGACGAATTCTCTCAACCTCGCCTACCAAACTCATGCGCATACCTCCAGGAAATTGGCAAGGAGTTGCAGGCCGAGTGGAGTCATAAAGGATTCGGGATGGAACTGTATTCCTTCCACGGAAAGTTGGCGATGACGCACACCCATGATCACCCCGTCCTCGGTGCGAGCACTGACGGCAAGGCAATCGGGAAGCGGTTCATCGAGGACGGCCAGAGAATGGTAGCGAGCGGCGCGCATGGGGCTGGGCAGCCCGGCGAAGACGCCCGCTCCATCGTGGTATATCTGGGAATTTTTACCATGCATGACATAGGGAGCACGATCCACCCTGCCCCCGTAAACCTCACCTATGCACTGGTGGCCCAGACAGACCCCGAGGATAGGTGCCACTCCCCCGAATTCGGCGATAATCTCCTTTGATATTCCGGCGTCACGCGGTGCCTTGGGGCCGGGTGAGATCACGATTCCCGCCGGCTGTAGATCCGCGACATCCTGAACGGTGGTGTGATCGTTTCGGGAGACAACCAGGTCCGCCCCCAGCATTCCCAGAAATTGCACCAGGTTATAGGTGAATGAATCGTAGTTGTCGATCATGAGGATCGGCCTTCGTCCCAAATTTATCACCTTCGGTATCTCAATAAAAAACCCCCAGCCATTCACCCCGGCTGGGTGCCGACAGCTCAGTCGCCTGACATACCGGTCGATGCGGATTATAACACGGCAAAGAATACTTGTCCTTGGGTTATCATATAGACAACGAATTAAACGATTCCGGCTTATTCGGGAGGCTGCGTGTGCGAAGGAAATCATTACCGGTAATCACGATTCTCTGCATAATACTCCTTGCTGCCATCCTCATTCCGGGCTGCGGCAGGAAAGAGGCCAAGACTACCAGCCTGAGTACCCCCGTCCTCGACAGCGGGCCGATAAGCGGGTTCCTGGAGGATGGCATCTGGACCTTCAAGGGAATCCCTTATGCGGAACCGCCGCTCGCCGAATTGCGCTGGAAAGAGCCGCAGCTGGTCCAGCCCTGGACAGACGTTCTTGCCTGTACCGAATACGGGCCGGCCTGTCCGCAACCTGCCTCCGATTTCGACGGCCTAATGCAAATCGGAAAGACCGACGAGGATTGCCTCTATCTGAATGTGTGGAGCCCGGCTTCGAGCCCGGATGAGCGCCTCCCGGTCATGTTCTGGATTCATGGCGGCGGTTTCTCGACCGGTTCCGGTTCCCTGCCCCTGTACGAAGGCCACAACCTTGCCAAGCGGGGCGTGATTGTAATCACCATAAATTACCGGTTGGGACAACTGGGTTTCATGGCCCACCCGGAACTCTCCAAGGAATCGCCCCATGGTGTGTCCGGCAACTACGGATTGTTCGATCAGATAGCCGCCTTGAAATGGGTGCAGAAAAACATTGGTGCTTTTGGAGGCGATCCCTCCGCGGTAACCGTCTTCGGTGAATCGGCCGGAGGGATGAGCATCTGTGACCTGATGGTCAGTCCACTGGCTGATGGTCTGTTTGCCCGAGCGATAGACGAGAGCGGACCTTTTGTCGATCTTGGACTGCAGCTGCAAACCTCCGACACGCTGGCCGATGCGGAAACCGCCGGCCAGGATATCGCCGGCAAGTTGGGTTGCAGCCAGACTAGTGATGTCCTGGCTTGCCTTCGCAGCAAGAGTCCCGACGAACTTATGCAAGCCGGCACGCCACTTAACAGGATGCTCAGCCCCCTCCCCCTTGGCCCCAATGTCGACGGCTTTGTCCTTCCGGACAAGCCCTCCACCCTGTTTGCAGCCGGGAAGCAACAGGCAATTCCTTTCATAAACGGAGTCAATGCCAACGACGGCTCCATCTTCGCCCCTGATCTAACGCCCGAGCTCTATCGAATGTACTTGAATTTCGTCTACGGCAATTTTGCCGATCAGGTCTTCGCGCTCTACCCGGCTTCCACGCAGACGGAGGTAAAACCGGCGCTCACCCGCCTTATTACGGAGATGGGTTTTGCTGCTTCATCGCGCTTGGCCTGCGCCTCGATGACCAAGGTCGGTCAACCGACCTATATGTATCAGTTCACACGAGTTCCCAGCGACTCTCGGGCGCAAGCCCTGGGCGCTTTTCATGCCCTGGAAATATTCTACGTCTTCAATAATTTCGATAAGATTTCGCAACTGGGCTCTCCTGAGGCGGCGGACATCAAGCTTTCCGAGGACATCATGAATTACTGGGTTGGATTTGCGAAGACCGGCGATCCCAACAGCTCGGCCATGGGAGCACCACTATGGCCGAATTACGGAACCGGCAGCATTTACCAGATACTGGGGGACACGGTGACCACCGGTTCCAACCTGAATAACGCAGCCTACGAGTTGGTCCTGAAGATCAACGGCATAACCAACCCCTAAGGGTTACACCCCGAGCAACCTACACAAAGGTGCCTGACACCTTTGTGTAGGTACGTTTGTTAGGCTAGAAGCCGAGGGTCTCTCCAACCAGGAAAACCTTGAAATCCGTTGCCATCGGGCGGCGGCTGATGATCGTTGTTATGCGGCATATCCTTCCCGGCTTCGAGCAGTCCTGGCACTGTCCCTTTTTTACACAGGGCGTATCCATGTTGTAGCGCGCGGCGTTGGCCGGAGCCGCCACCTCGCGTATGCGCCGCAGTCCCGCCTCCACATCCGACACAAGCTTGTTGTAGCCGGCGATTACGATTACGGTGGGCGGGCCGAAAGAAAGCGCGGCTACCCTGTTTCCCATGCCATCCACGTTTACGATTTCCCCGCGCAGCGTGATCGCATTCGAACTGGAAAGGTAGAAGGGGCTCGCCGAGGCCTGACGCCTGGTTTGCATAGCCTCCTCGAAACTCATGTCCGGATCGTGGACATAAACGCGGTTGCCCCTCGCCTTCAATTCCTCCAACAACCCGATCTGCCTGATCGTCCAGGAACCGCCACAGCCGACCGGGGCATCATCGGGTATGACTTCCAGCACCGCCCGCGTTAGCTCTTCACGAGTCTGAAAGAATCGCGCATCGAACTCGCGCTTCTGCAGGCTCTCGACCGCCGAATTACACCTGGCACTCACATAGCCGGCCCAGACCTCGCCCATATGAGAAAAGCTCATCCCTCCTCCTTCCCAAATCTTTATAATTCATAGTAAGCATGCCGATAAGTCTTATGATTTTATACCAGGCAAATCGTTTAAGACAGGCGAGACTGGCGCCGGGAGGTTCATTTGAATCGTCGGGAACTCTTGTTCGGTGCGCTGGCCGGCCAGGCGACGGATCGCTTCCCCGTAATCGGCCCTGGTGGACTCATAAACGTCATCAATAGATCGGTTATCGATCGCCTCGGTATTCCTCTGCCCGCCGCCCACTACAGCGGGATGATGATGGCGGAGCTGGCGGCTGCCGCTTATGACATGGTCGGCTTCGACAATGTGGGCCTTCCATTATGCCTGACGGTTGAAGCAGAGGCCCTGGGATCAAAGGTCGGTATGGGTGACGCGACCACCCTCCCTCACATCATCGCCTTTCCCGATGTCCCTATAGAGGAAATCATCGACAACGCCCTGCCCGCGCTTCTCAATCACGGCCGCCTTCCCCAGGTGTTGCGGGCAGTCGAGCTGGTACATAGCATGAAGCCACAGGCGCCGGTGATAGCCAATCTGGCCGGTCCGGCTACACTCGCGGCATCGCTCATAAGACCCTCCGATATGATACAGCTCCTGCAAAAAAACCCCGGCCTCTTAAATCGCCTGCTGGAGGGGGTCATCTCATTCCTCTGTGCCTATGCCGAGGCACTGGTTGAGAGCGGGGCGGATATCATTATGATAAACGAGCCAGCGGCGCGTTCCGGCTCATATATGGGCTTCGACCTGTTTCACAACGTCGTCCCTTACTTGAACGAGCTTAGCCGGTACGCCCATTTGGGAGGCGCGAAGTTGATCCTGCATGTGTGCGGCGGCCGGATTGATCACGTCAAGATGTGCAAGGAAACCCAGATCGACGCCTATTCATTCGAGGCCGAGATCGACCCAGGCGAAGCGAAGGAAATTCTGGGGAAGCCGGTTATCGGGACCGTGCCTGCTTCGCTGATACACTACTTCCCACCCGAAATGGTGCTCGAGGAGACCCTGATGGCGGTGAGGCGCGGCGCCGATATGATGTGCCCGCCATGCAGCTTGGGTCTGGAGATGCCCTTTCAAAACCTGAGGATAATGAAGGAAGCCTCACACCGGTTCGGCGCTTGATGGCGTTAGAATGGACTAAATCGGTTCTTGCTAAGCGGAGATATCATGCCTGTCCTTCCGCCTATATTTGCATGGGGATTTGCCAATCGCCAAGCCGGCACAGCCGAACCTTGTCATCTATCACTATATAGGTCGAGCACTCCTCGTCTTCGAGCCAGCAACCGCAGTTGGCCATCAAGACCTTGCAGCCTCCCACTTTTATGCGGGAAAAACCGGGACGGTGGGTGTGACCGAAAACGAAAACGTCCGGGATGTATCCCGGCAACAACCTTAGCAGCAGTTCCCTTGCTTCATTGATGTTCTCCTCGACACTGGTATAGCGACGGGGGCTGTTTCCGGAGCGCGCTTCGAAGCGGAGCAACTGTGCCAGCATGCGAATAAGCCGGTAGAAACGGTATTCGCCGGCTACGATCTCAGGCACACTCGCGGTCACGGTCAGCAGTTCGAAAAAGGGTTTGTTCAGGCGGTCGAGATCAGAGATCGAGATGCCCTGCGAAGTGCAGAGGATCAATCTGGCAAGCCAGGCCGATTTCAACCACCAAAAGGAAGGGCTGAAGAAATCGAGGTGGTGGCCATGCATGAGAAGAAATCTCTTCCCACTCACCGCAAGTGAAAGGAATGGATAGACTAGGCGTAAGGTCAGACCCTTCACTTGCCGTGATTCCCACATCGCACCATCGCCGGTCAAGACAATCGATGAGCCCGGCCCCTCGTGCCAGCCCAGCCCGCGCCGCTGCCCCTGTTCCTCGCTGAATGTATTCAAGTGGTAGTCATGGTTCCCGGGAACCAGGACGATTTCCTTTGGTCCCTCCCAGGCACCCAATGCCTGAAAAAACATGTCTCCAGCCCCGACAGCTTCCCGTAGCCCGGTCCGCCATAGGTCCCAGATGTCACCGAGCAGCACCAGCTTATCCACCCGCCCCAGCTCGATCAGCTCCCTGAAGAGCCTTTCGACATTATCTCTCTGAGTCAGCAGGGACCCTTCCTCTCCAAAGTGAAAATCGCTGATTACGACGATCCTATGCACGCCGTCAGGCACGTTGTCCTCCTTTAACCGGTAACATGCCTTGAGATATAATGCGGATAATTCATTATAGCGGACATAGATACAAACCCTGGAAGGGTGAGCAGCAATAATGATAACGGCCGATAATCCTCTAGCGCTCATCGGCGGAACTCCCCTCGTGAGATTGAACAAGGTGGCACCGGCCAATCCAAAGGTCGAGGTATTCGCCAAAATGGAAGGCTACAACCCGTGCAGTTCCGTGAAGGACCGCATTGCAAAATATATGATCGAGGGCGCCGAAGATCGCGGCGAGCTGACCAAGGATAAGATCATAGTGGAGGCCAGCAGCGGCAACACCGGGATAGGCTTGGCCATGGTTGCAGCCCACAAGGGTTACCGGTTGAAGATAATCATGCCCGAATCGATGAGCGTCGAGAGGCGCAGAGTAATGCAGGCCTTCGGGGCCGAGGTCATTCTTTCCCCGGGAGAGGAAGGTATGAACGGCGCCATAGAGAGGGCTTCGCATCTGGGAGGTGATCCCTCCTACTACAATCCCGACCAGTTCGGCAATCCTGATAATGTGCGCGCCCATTACGAGGGCACCGGAGCGGAAATTGTGGAACAGATCGAGGATATTGATTTGCTGGTGGCAGGGCTGGGCACGGGCGGCACCATAATGGGCGTAGGCCGGAAGCTAAGGGAAACCTATCCCAAGCTGAGAGTCGTTGGCGTCGAACCCTACCCCAAATCCCTGATCCAGGGGCTGCGCAACCTGCAGGACTTCATCCCTCCCATTCTCGACACTCGCATAATGGACGAGAAAATAAATGTAGAGGACGGCTGCGCATTCAATACCGTAAGGGTTCTCGCCAACATTGAAGGCCTTTTCGTCGGCATATCCTCGGGAGCGGCGGTGCATGCCGCCTTACAAATTGCTGACGGTATGGAGCGGGGGAGGATCGTAGTGATACTTCCCGACCGCGGCGATCGCTATCTCAGCACCGACTGCTTCAGCTGCCAGAATCTTGAATGTGTTTACCGAGATTTCATAGATTCCCTGCCTACAAGAAACCGCTAACCTGCCTTTGCATCAAGCAGATTTCAAGCTCAAATGCGCTATAGAAAGGCGTTCTTGATGTCGATTAATCCTATAATCTTAGAAATGAAAGGATGCAAATGAGCTACAAAGAAGCAGGGGGCTAGCGGCATGCCTTCCGCGACGGATCGGCTTTCACAACTCCTTCTAAAAAACAAAATCCTCACCGAGGCGCAGCTGGCGAAGGCGCTGGCACGGCAGAAAGAAGCGGGTGCCTCGCTGGGCCGTGTCTTGCTGGAAATGGGGATGGTAAAAGAGAACCAGCTGGCCGAGGTTATCGCCAACGAGCTCGGGATGGAGTATATAGACCTCCTTGAATACAAGATAAATATCCATGCCACCACCTCGATCGACGAGGCCACCGCCTCTCGTTACACTTGCATACCGATCGACTTCGAGGATGAGAAAATGATAGTTGCGATGGCAGACCCTACCAATATCTACGCCCTGGATGATATCCGCCTGAGCACTGGTTATGAGGTAAAGCCGGTTGTCTGCGCGAAGGATGACATCGTGAGCGCAATACAACGCTACTACCACCTGGATACGGATGTCGTCGAGGAGGCATTGGAGGCCAGGCCCGACGAGGAGATCGAGGGGATATCGGGAGTAGTAGACGATACACCACTGGTGCGCTTCACGACCACCATGATCGCCGAAGCAATCAACCGGGGTTCGAGCGATATCCATATCGATCCGCGTGAGAACGAGGTCTTGATAAGGTACCGCATCGATGGCGTCTGCCAGGAGATCAAACGAGTTCCCAAGAATATCCATACCGGGATCGTCTCGCGCATCAAGATCATCTCCGATCTTAACATCGCCGAGAGGAGAGTGCCCCAGGACGGCCACTTCGGAATGATATCAAACGGCAAGAACATCGACTTCCGAGTCGCGGTGCTTCCGACCGTCTATGGAGAAAAGGTGGTCATGCGTATCCTGGACAGGTCTAGCATCCTGCTGCGCCTCGAGGATCTCGGTTTCATGCCCCAAGCCCTGGAAAAATTCACCGAGGCATTCAGCCAACCCCACGGCGCCCTGCTCGTAACTGGGCCGACGGGTAGCGGCAAGTCGACTTCTCTTTACGCCACCCTTAACGTCCTGAATACCGAGGAGAAAAACATCACTACTGTGGAAGATCCGGTGGAGTATCGTTTGAGCGGCATAAACCAGGTGCAAGTAAACCCCAAAGCAGGACTTACTTTTTCCAACGCCCTGCGCAACATACTGCGTACTTCCCCCGACATACTGATGGTCGGAGAGATCCGCGACCGCGAGACGGCAAAGACGGCGATAGAAGCCGCCCTAACAGGACACCTGGTGCTTTCCACCCTCCACACCAACGATGCCCCCAGCGCACTGCCGCGACTTATAGAGATGGGGGTCGAAGCCTTCCTGGTGTCCTCGGCGGTGAACTGTGTTATGGCTCAAAGGCTGATCCGCAAGCTCTGCCCCAATTGCAAGGTTCCATATGAACCCGACCCGGTCGTCTTGAAAAACCTGAATTTCCCCATGAATGGTGATGCGGCGGATATGGTCCTATATAAGGCGAATGAGAATGGCTGCGCCAAGTGCAGCGGCACCGGCTACAAGGGCCGCATCGGGTTATACGAGGTGATGCCCATGAGCCCCGAGATCCAGCGACTAACGGTCAAAGAGGCATCATCGACCATGATCATGACCCAGGCCATTGGGGAAGGCCTTCTCACTATGAAGGATGACGGGTTCATGAAAGTGAAGCTGGGGAACACCTCGATCGAAGAAGTAATGCGAGTGGTTGCTGTTTAATTGGGGGGGCGGTGCCTGAACATCAACATTTTCCTGATTACAAAAGGCTTGCCTCAATTGTTTAAAAATGTTGATGTTCAGGCTCGACCCCCCAATTAAATGGCGTTTATTGCATCATCCAGGTTTTCATAGAATTCCATAATCCTGACAAACTGAACCAAGCGAAAGAGCTCGCCCACCATATCCGAAGCCCGGGCCACGACCAACTTTCCCCCGTCCCTATTGGCCTTATTGAAAGTATCCATGATAACGGAGAGTCCGGCGCTCGACAGGTAGCTGGTGTTTTTGAGGTCGAGGACGATGCGGTTAATGCCGCTTTTGTAAACTGAGGTCAGGAAAGAGAAGAACTCCTCTACGTTGGTGGAATCGACTACCCCTTCGATCTCGACGATTCCCTTTCCCTCTTCCTCCAATACCTTAATTTTCCACGCCATGTTCGGCTTCTCCCTCTTCGGAGGCCCCACCCTTGAAAGCTCTGCCCATCTGCAAGAAGATCTCGGGGATCGGCGGCATGCCGAAGGTGATGAAGAAGGCGGCTGCGCTGGGTAGCAGTAGTATCAAAATGAAGGCCGTGGGGAACATGGCTTCCATAATATTCCTCATGATCTGCGCCCCGTTCTCCCAGATGAATTTAAAGGAAATCAGGTCGAAGAAAATTGTTCGGAAGGCCTGGTTCTTTACTATGATCAGGAACCAATGCAGGAATTCTCCGAGGAAAATCGAGCCGAAAGTAACCAGTCCGGCCTGGATGGCCAGCCTGTTGCCATGCTTCTTGCCTGCCTTCCACCAGAAGAGCAATCCCATAACGATTCCGATTATCAGGGCATGGATTCCGTATTCCTGATCTTTGGGAATCAGATAAGCGTTGGGGACGGCCCAGAGCACCGCTCCCAGAAGAAGCATGAGAACGATGAATGCGGCGGCCCGCGGCTTGCTGCCGGCTATCGACGTGTCCTCTGAGACACGAGGCTGGGCGAGGAAGGACCAACGCTCAGCGCGTTCTTCCCTGGCCGCGCTGATCTCCTCGGCGGTGCGTTTCGGCGTTTTTACCCTCGCCGGTTTCTCCCTCGGTTCGCGTTTGGGTTTCTCGCGCGGCTTTTGTCTCGGCCTCTCCTCGGGGATCTCCTCAATGGGGATCTCGATCGGCAATATCTCCTCCATAAGGTCCTCCTGGACCCCGGGCATGAGGAGAGTCGAGACCACATCGGAGATCAGATCATCGTTTGAAGGAGCTTGAATATCTTCAACCGGTTCTTCCAGCTCTTTTACGGCGGGTGCCGGCGACTCTTTTTTCTCACGGACCTTGGCTACCCAGCGTCCTTTGGGACTCTTGTCCTTTTTCTCGGGCTCCAGGAAGCTGAAGTCCTGATCGGGCCCTCCGGCCAGGAAGCCTTCATCCGATTGCCCGGCCTCCGCTTCCGGGGCTTCTGGTTCAGTCGCCGTGGCCCTGGGTTCGGGCGGGGTCTGGAGTACGCTTTCCGGAATGTGTCCCTGTATCAGCCGTTCCCGCCTGGCAGCCAGCTCTTGCTTTCTGGCCGCCCGGCCCCGAAGCTTTTCGCTTTTTGCAGCCTGGGGCTCGGGTTTCTGCTGGAGGCTCGAAGGTTCGTATTCCTTTGTTATGTCACTTAATTTTCGGCGGTAACATTCAGGACATAGCGTTGTCTGGTCGGTTTCCCGGACGCAATCGATACAGAATTCGGCGCCACAGTCCTTGCAAGCCGTCACGGTTCGCTTTCCCGGGTGTCGCGGGCAGTTCAAGGATACCTCCCTGTTCTCTATCGCTCCGTCCTTGTGATTCTACAAGTTTAGCTTTCGGCCTGTATATGGATATTATTAACTCCGGCTCACATAGAGCCTATTTATCTCCAACTCCACCTGCTCCAGCACGGCATCTATCTTGGACACCTTGAGGTTGACGTAAAGTTCCTCGACCACCGTCCCGTAGCCGGCGATCAGAAGATTCATACTATCGAAATCCGGGTTGGTTTCTAGATCGATGGTCGTCGATCCCCCCGATGCTACTACAATCAGATTGCGGGTCAGGTTGAGAAGAGTGGTAAAGACTTCCAGGAAGAGGGTCTTGTAGTCGGCCAGCAGAGCCGGTACCTCCACCCCTTGCAGGTTGCTTATGGCCGGCACAGTGGCGGCTTCCAGCCTCCTCAATCGCACCAGCAACTCGGCATCGTCCTGCGGCTGCTCCAGCTGAGTTATTACAGCTTCCTCCCGCAAGATGGGTTCAATCGCCTTCAGTATCTCTTCCAGTCCGTTATATACTTCGTCCAGTTGCGCTATGCCCTCCCTGGTGGCATCGATATAAAGGCGAATATACTGTCCCAGCGGCTCGAGTTCCCCGTCGTAGGTCAATTCATCCAGACGGTCGGTACTGGCCTTCAGAACCCGGAGCTTGGCGCGGCTGGTGCCGATACTGCCCAATGCGTTCTGGAGAAAATTGGCATTTTCGAAATCGAATTCCTTCAATGTACCGATGAATCCCGTAACCTCGGCGAGCTGGGATGTACCTTCCCTCAGGATTTCATCGATTTCCTCGACCTTGTCCCTTGTTCCCGATTGGCATCCGGCCGCCATAACTCCCAGCAGCAGCAGGGCGGTGAGAACCACCGCGATAATGAGCTTTGCCATGTCACGCCTTTCGTACGTGTTCTCCTCGTGCATTAGCTAATATCGTCCCGCGCGGAGCGCTTATTCAGTATGTTTTTTACTGCCTGACGAGAAAGCCGGCCCGAAGGCCGGCTTACCTTCCCTATTGCGCTAGAACTTAGAGCGGATCGCCTCCGTTGGCGTCCCAGCCGAATCCCTCAACCTTGCAATTCAGATGATGGCCCAGCCCCAGCACGTTGAGGTCGGAATGGATACGGACTACGAACTGGTCAAAGAAGCTGATCGGGTTGGAGTCGTTGTCGGGATCAACGCCGGTCGCGTTCAGAGCATTGACTAATGCCTGGCCCCGGGCGCTCTGGCTCGGACCTCCCAGGTTGAGAATCAGGTTGGTCAGGAAGGTCGGGTTGCCGGCTATCGCGCCGGCAAGGACGTTGGGATCCAGGGCTCCGATCAGGCTGGTCAGGAACGTACCGTTTACATTGAGCGCAGTGGCGATGACGCTCGGGTTGAGGTTGGTGATCAGGTCCTCGAGGAAGGCCCCGTTCACGTTAATCGCGCCAGCGAGCACGGTCGGGCTGAGGTTTGCGATCAGGTTGTTCATGAACGTGGCGTTGGCGTTGATTGCGGCGGCCAGGACCACCGGATTGAGGTTGGTGATCAGGCTGGTCAGGAAGGCCTGATTGTTATTGACGATATATGCGACCTGACTGGTGTTGAGCCTGGAGACCAAGGTGGTCAGCCAGTTCCTCACCGCGTTCGAATTCAACACGTTCGCCACTACCTGGGAGTCGAGGCCCGTCAGCAAGTTGGTAAGGAATGCGCTGTTGGCATTGATGGCATTGGCGAGTACCGTCGGCGACAGGTTGGTCATCAAGTTGGTGACAAATGCCTGGTTGCCATTGACCGCTCCGGCTATTATGGCCGGATTGAGGCGACCGACCAGGCTGTTCATGAAGGTCCCATTTGCGTTTATTACATTGGCTACGATTTGGGGATCTAGAGCCGCGACCAAGTTGCTCGCAAAGGTGCCGTTCGCGTTTATGGCGGCCGCGACCACCGTC
>MELM01000002.1:68435-69295 GCA_001767605.1 Candidatus Solincola sediminis
AAAGCGCCGTTCGAGTTGATGGCGCTGGCTATGACACTGGGATCCAAGGCACCCAGGAGAGTGGTCATGAAAGCCCCGTTGGCATTGATGGCATTGGCCAGGACGGTCGGATCGAGGTTGGCGATGAGACCGTTTATGAACGCCGGATTGGCGTTTATGGCCATGGCGACAATGGAAGGATCAAGGTTCGCGATCAGCGCCTGCACGAAGGTCAGGTTCCCATTGATGCCCCTCGCTGTAGCCGCCGCGGTATTGGTATTCAATCCCCGCAGCACGTTCTCAAGGAGGGTATTGCCCACTCCTCTCGCTGAGTTGGTATTAACCGCTGTGGCGAGTACGGAGCCGTTGAGATTATCCAGAACGCCTCCGAGAAGTCCATTGCTATTGTTGTTTATCCCTTGCGCGATATGCAGGCCGGTGTTGGCATTGAGATCGGCCAGGATGGCATCAAGAAGCCCCATGTTGGCGTTGACCCCACTCGCGATGTGGTGTCCGGCGTTGGCATCAAGGTTGGCGAGCACGGAGTCGAGCAGGGTAATATTGTTGTTGAGGCCTTGCGCAACATGCAGACCTGTGTTGCCGTCCAGATCCGCCAGGATAGCATCCAGCAGCGCCATATTTGCATTGATTCCCGCTGCCACATGATGTCCTGTATTCGCGTCGAGGTTAGCGAGTATCGCATCCAGTAGTTCGGTGTTGGCATTCATGCCTTGGGCGATGTGGAGACCGGTGTTGGCGTTCAAGTCTCCCAGAATGGCGTCCAGAAGCCCCATGTTGGCGTTGACCCCGCTTGCGATATGATGCCCGGTGTTGGCATCCAAGTTAGCGAGTATCGCATCCAGTAGTGCCGTGTTGGCATT
>MELM01000003.1:0-270 GCA_001767605.1 Candidatus Solincola sediminis
CGCCCGTGATTATTCCTCAGTCCGATTCGATTTTATCATCGGCAGGTAGCGCGCTCAAGCTCGCACAATCTTAGCGTCGTGCCTCTTTTTGCAGAACCTTGCTAACTATTATCAAACGGCTGGCTCGGTCCTTCAGCGCGCGCTTGAATTCGGCTACCATCTTCTCGAATTCAGGTTGTGGTTTGTATGCAAATATGACGTCGGCTCCGTCACCCGGACGATACTCACGGGTTAAAATCCCCTTTTCCGAAAGTTTCTCAAGGTACGGCT
>MELM01000003.1:359-4814 GCA_001767605.1 Candidatus Solincola sediminis
CAGGTTATGAAAGAGTCGATGAACTCGTCCACGAAAAAACTCACTTGAGGATCAAGGTTTTCGAAGTCAAGCATTGCGGCATTTCCCCTCAAACTTCCCCTGTATCAAAAAGCCCTATTTCAAGAATTCCTCGGCCTTCTTGACCCTTCTCGTCATATAGGGATTCCCACTAAGAATCCCCTCTCTCCCTTCGAAGGCCGTCTTTACCTCTATGCCCGCTGATGTTATCAACATTCGCCTTATACTTTTGTCATGGTTCGACGCCCGGTGTTTCAACACAAGAATGGCACGGTCCATGCTCGAGCTGATCTCTACGTATCGCAGTTGAATTATGGTATCCACGATATAAGAGAGACCTGCTTCAGCGACCGACATATTTCCGGTTATGAAAGCATCTTCCTGAGTGACGAGGGCGGTAATGTCATAACGAAGCAGGCCGTTCAGGAAGGTGTACATTATCTCGCGCAATTGCACCGGGTCCTGGGTTATACGCTCCAGCTGCGTCATTGAATCCACAAAGACCCTCTTCGCCGAAATCTCCTCTATAGTTCGGTCGAAGATGCCTCCCGGCTGCTGAATCTCTCGTAAGAAGACTGCCGGAGTCGTGAATATGGTGCGCAGCTGTTGGCCGTGCTCGAAGGCTCTCAAGTCGAACCCTATTGATATGGCATCACGATAGATTTGGCGAGGAAACTCTTCGAAAGTGATTATCAGCCCGGGTTCACCATAATTCAGTATCCCCTTGGCAATAAATTCCATTCCGAGACAGCTTTTGCCCGTCCCCGGAGCGCCCTTGATGACCGCTACCGAGTTATATAGGAGGCCGCCACCCAACATTTCGTCCAGGCCGACTATCCCCGTAGGCACGCGCTCACCATTGGTTCGGCCTGCCGCTGAATCAACCATCCGGTTTCGCTCCCTTCGGCTTCTCATCCATAGGAAACTTATACATATTCTACACTACCAGGATAGGAAAGGGTGTCGGGGCGACGTAGGCCGCCCCGACCGGTTGAAGGACGAGATGCGATGAGGCTTACTTAATGTAAAAAGCAGCGATGGCAAAAGGAATCATCGATGTCCTTCCCCATTCGCTTACAGTAGGCCTTGAAGCCTTTCAGTTCGAGGGACTCCCCTTCCCTGATTTCTCTCAGCACATGCAGCTCATTGCACCAGAAGAAATCGTCAAGGGAAATCCGACCACTTCTCTCCACGTCAATCACCTCATTCTCAATATTGATCAATTATAAACAATATTCACATTGTCAACAATAGTATAATAAAAGAACAAGATATGCAAGCAAAGGCAAAGGCCGGCCTCGCAGTTTGTGTGTTGTTCATCCATCGCTCTTCGCATATAATTTCTCGGTCGTTGATGCAAATATTCTTGGGAGGATTTTATGGCCAAGAGCCTCGATAAGGTCTTTAAACCGGCGTCTATTGCCATGATCGGCGCTTCAAACAAACCGGCAAAGTGGGGTTCTTTTCTCCTGATCAACCTATTAGCGGGTGGTTATCCAAGAGAAAACGTCTATCCCATAAATCCCAAGGAAAAAGAGATCCACACCCTGCCCGCATATCCCTCTCTTGAAGCACTTCCGGTAGTTCCCGACCTGGCGATAATCACTACCCCCGCCTCCACCGTCCCCGGCATCATAGAAGAATGCGCGAAATCGGGGATAAAGGACGCGGTCGTGATCTCCTCAAATTTCTCGGAGGCGGGAGAAGAGGGAACACGGCTGGAGCAGGAATTAATCGCCGTTGCGAAAAAGCACGACATGCAGTTGGTCGGCCCCAATACCATGGGGATAGTGAACGCTGAAAAGAGTCTGTTCGCTGTTGGCGCCCCAATGCAGCTTCACGCGGGCAAGATCTCCTTCATCTCCCAAAGCGGAAACGTGGGGGCTAATATGCTTGGATGGACCATGAATCAGGGAATCGGCTTTGCCAAATTCGTGGGAAGCGGCAACGAGGCAATACTGCACGCCGAAGACTATATCGATTATTTAGGTGAGGACCCTGAAACCGGCCTCATTCTTGCCTATTTGGAGGGCGTCGATGACGGCCGTCGATTCCTGGAGATCGTATCCCGCACCACTATGCAAAAACCTGTGATCGTCCTCAAATCGGGGAGGACTGAAGCAGGCGGTAAAGCGGCCATGTCCCATACCGCCTCGCTCGCCGGCTCGGATAAAATATACGACGCCGCCTTCAAGCAGGCGGGCGCCATCCGAGCCGACACCTCCCAGGACATGCTCGATCTGGCGAAATCCTTCGAAAGGCTACCGCTGCCTCGTGGCGATCGCATTGGTGTTGTCACCCTGGGAGGCGGATGGGGCGTGCTGGCCACTGATGCCATTACTCCGGCCGGACTGCATCTCGCCGATCTCGATGAAGACGTAATGGCTGTCTGTAATGAATTGTTGCCTCCCTTCTGGAGTCACGGTAATCCCATCGATCTCGTAGGCAATATCTATATGGATACCCATCTCGCCATCCTTGAAGCCATGGCCAAATCTTCGCAAGTGGATGCCATGATCGCCCTCGGCTCGCTCGGAACCGGCACAATCATCGGTCTCACTGTGCTGGTATCACAAAACCTGATCATGGAGATGAGCGAGGACACCTTGAAGGGATTTTTCGTAGAGCTGAAGGACCGCAATACGCGTTTCTTGACCGGGGCGAAGGAACTTATGCGCACCTACGAGAAGCCTATAATCTTCGTTGAGATGCAATTCATCGGGGATGACAGCCTGAGGGATCTGGAAGCAGGTGACGTGGCAATATTTACAGCCCCGGAAAAGGCGGCGGTAATCCTGGCCAAGATGTTGGAGTACAGGCGTTATCTCGACAGAAAAGCCCTTTAATAGGAACAACGCCCCCAGAGGGCGTTGTTCTCATAAGAACTTCCTAACAGCTAAATACTCTCTACGAACCTGGCCTTCATCTTGGTCCGGTTCCATACGGTATAAATGCTTTCGCTCGGGCAATTCGGCAGCGGCTGGCTCTCGTCCTTTTGCTCGTACTCGTTGCCGCACTTATCACAGTAGTACTTTCCGGCCGGCGCCATTTCTCCGGTTGTCAAGATCTCTCCTTGCTCCGCCATTTAGTTCACCTCCATACTTCGATGTGACGGCAGGGTGTTGAACCCCGAGGTAATTTTGTCCTTTTCCCATCTTTTAGTCAAGGGCAGCCGGCATCACGAAACGGGACCTGCGAGCAGGGATTCGACCAGGTTCTCGGTCGAGAAATGACCCCCGGTCAACGCGGCTAATGAGCTACCCTCTCCGAAGAGCTCCTGCCTTATAGCCTTTATGGAAAACCCCTTATCCGCCAGGGTCCTCACCCTTGCCGCCGTCTCTTCGAGATAATCGGCAGACGCCGTCAGGGCCCGACGCCCTTCAGGAATTATCCTTCCCGCAGAAGTGAAGAGGATCAGGCGGTGTATAGGCAACGCCGCCAATGCTCGCATCGACCCCATCAGCCAGCGCGCGTTCTCATCCATCCGGATCACCTTGGGTCTGTCGTTTATGAATATGTCTCCGGAGAAACACCATCCCCGGCCTTTCTCAACCAAAGCAACATGACCGGGACAGTGACCGCGGGCTTCAATCAAATCAAAATGATGATTCCTTGTCGTTATGTATCCCCCCAGGACCGACACTCGACTCGGTTGCGGTGAGCCCCAAACATACTCTTGATATGAATGAAGCTCAGGTACTCGGTTGATGAGGGGAACGGATTCGGAGTGGGCGAAAATCTCTACTCCAAATCGCTCCTGAATCAAGCGATTGGCACCTATGTGATCTTCGTGGAAGTGGGTGTTCACGACTAGCTCGAGTTTTTCTCCCTCAAGAAAATCTGCCAATTCCCGGGCCGTGTGCGCACAGCCGGTATCTATGAGCAAGCCATCGACCAGATATGCCGTCGTCCAGTAGACCGCCCTGCCGTCGGCCTCGATACTCATCTTGATTCTGATTACTTCCTCGAACCGGTCTGCCTCGATCATGCCGTTTCCCCTGCAAAGATCGACGGATTATTGTCGAATAAAGGTTCGTGAGTATGGGGTTCATCATCTAGGTTTCGGATTCGCCCACAATGCGATTCACCGTCTCCAGCAGTTCTCCAATGGTAAACGGCTTTACGAGAAAGGCTTCCGCCTGGATCTTGCCTTCCCTTTCGATCTCTTCAACAGCGCGTTTCATGGCGGATATTATGATCACCGGTACGTCCTCGAGCCCTTCTATGCTCTTTATTTCCTCGTATACCTCGAGCCCATCGACATGGGGCATCATAAGGTCAAGCAGAATAAGGTCCGGCTCGATGTCTCTCAGCTGCTGCAGGATGTCCCTGCTCTCCGTAAATCCATCCACGTGATAGCCGTGCTTTTGAAGTATGATGGACACAAGATCGATCATGTCCGGGTCGTCTTCTATGTAGGCTATCGTCTTCATTTTT
>MELM01000003.1:4966-5554 GCA_001767605.1 Candidatus Solincola sediminis
CCGGTCGATCGCCTCCACGAGCCGCTGCTTGTCCTTGGAGAGCACCCCTTTCAATGGTAGATAGTTAGACGCGTGATTAGTGCGGAAAGTGCAACCGTCGAGCTCGCAATGCTCAAGGAAAAGCCGCAGTTCGGCAAGGAGACCTTCCTGGTCTGGAAGGAAGAATTTACCATCCTGCTGTTCGAGATAGAGTGGCGTCCCCGGTACAACCATAACGGTGAGAGCGCTGAGGTAATCGGGGTTCATTTTCGAGACCGTTTCAGCGCTCTTGATTGCGTGGTCCCCCGAGCCTTCCCTTCCGGCCAATCCCAGCAGCACTATTACCGAAACCTGCAAACCACATTGCCTGGCCTTGATTACCGCCCGCACCATTGCATCGCTCGAGTCTACCTTTCGCACCCGCTTCAGTACGCTGTCATCCCCACTTTCAAGCCCCAGGTAAATAATGCCCAGCCCGAGACGCCGTAGCTCCGAGAGATCTTCGCTGCTCTTTCCCTCAATATCGCGGCCATTGGCGTAAATTCCCACTCTTTCCAGGTAAGG
The DNA here is from genome assembly GCA_001767605.1 of Candidatus Solincola sediminis. Taxonomy (GTDB): domain Bacteria; phylum Actinomycetota; class Geothermincolia; order Geothermincolales; family RBG-13-55-18; genus Solincola; species Solincola sediminis. Next base: position 5,510 of record MELM01000003.1, read on the forward strand.
AAAAGCAGCAGCGAGGGATTCCATCATCTCGGTCAGATTTTCCAT
>MELM01000003.1:5652-28062 GCA_001767605.1 Candidatus Solincola sediminis
GCCGGGTTGAGAAGCGGACCCCTTTATAAGTAGGGCAAAAAGTGCAGGAGTTATGGGAACAGCCATAAGTCACCTGCAGGATGTAACTCCCAGCTTCGCTGGGAGGACGTATAACAATCCCCTTGTATCGCATTCGAATCCTTCAACCTCCGCGCATATCTTGCGCGAAAAAAAGTATATCACGAAAGCTCCTGATGAACCCGGTTCAACACGGCGGTTTTTCATTAAAAGGAATCATTGCGGGAATCTTCACCGATCACGTCCCCGATCGTCCTCGGCCTTATGTTGAAATCCGCCCATGACTCCCGCATGAACAGTATGCTCTCGAATCGATTCACAAGCTCGGCGCTCACTTCAGACCCTATACGGGCCGTAAGGAAGTTGGCTGAATCCAGGTTGACGTTAGGTTCATCCGTCTCGTAATACATGAACCCCGCCTTTTCCAGATAACGCAGGAGCATAGAGCGGTATTCCTGTTTATCCAGACCGGTCGAAGCAAGGTCCCAATGCCAGCTGTAGCCCGTGCACATCAATATCTTATCTTCGAAAAAGGGGTCTCCGACTCCCGATTCCATCATCTTGTTGGCTATTCCCATCGAGCGCCAGTTCCGGCTGACCTCGATAGCCATTGCTTCTATCAAACCCTTGCCCCCGTGTTTTCCCCACCTTTCAGCCTGGCTGGGAGGTGCGATAGCTACGAAGCCTACTATTGCCCCTTCTTCGCTGAAGGCCAGTATTATATTGCTCTCTTGATTCTGCGCGATTCGTTCCAACGCTTTTTTCTCCCGCCTGCCCGGGTAATTGGGCGCAGCAAACGCGCCCATGCCCTCATCCAACTCGAGGGAGCTTATAAAATCAGGCATCGCTTTGGCCTTGATCCAGACCCTGCCTTTCGTGGTATCGATATGGTCATCACCTGTTCCGGGGTTCAAACATTCTCCTTTCGCAAAGGGATGCCTTATCATCTCATGCGCAATACTTCTGTGATATTGCAATCTGTATATAATATAACTCGCGTGTCAGACCTGCGGGACGGGACGGAGCATTAATGAGCAGCACTGAGGCTCGTAAGGTCAAACTGGAATTCAAAACGCTTGTGGGCGACCTTGCCCATCACAATATCCATGCCCTCAACCAGCTTGAACCCGAACTCAAGGAGAGAGTCTATTCGCTCTTCATCCCGGATAGATTATTCAACACCTTCAATATAGACAGGGGGACTTTCCGCAATAATGATGGCGAACGGGTAGTTGAACTCATCGCCCCGAAGCGCGCCGGATTCGCCACCATAGAATTGAAAGAATCGCCGACGGATAGGGATTGCGTATTCTTCCTCGAGCTTGCGGATACTCCGTTTTTCAAGTTGGAGATAACGTTTCTCATCGTCAACGATCCCCGCTCCCCCCGCTTCGGTATCGACCTGGACGATTCGGGACGTCGAACCAAATTTGGCACCGCGAGACGCAATATAGCAGAAGAAGTCCGGGCGATGGAGGCCGGGCTGGCGCCCGGCCAGATAAGGAAAGGCCTCGGGCTGCTCAAGGATTTTCTTCCTCGTGCTCTACGATGCCTCTCGGCGATGGGGCAGGACATGCTGGTGGCCGAGCCCCTTACTTATCATGATGCCATAATCTTCGAAAGACATGGATTCAAATACATTCAGGGTAGGAGAATAATGGAAAAGATTGACCGCAGTTTCCAGCCAGGAGGAGAACTATATTCGAAACTGGATGGCAGTTCCCCTTTCAGGCAGACTGGGGCGGGACGTACGATTCGGGGCAGGAGCTGGGCTATACATGACGGAGTCCTGGGAGAGCCCTGGAAAGACATCGAAATGTACAGGGCCATGGATCGGAAAGCGGATGTCTGCACCTTTCCCGATTCGGTATACTAAGTACCTTGGTTTATAAATACGGTAATGCACCAAGAGCGCCGCGGCGGCAATGAATGCGGCGGTGCTCGAATGCGATCGTATTTATGAATCAAGGTGCTAGTACGTCGAGACAAGGAGGAATGTTGAAGGTTCGAGATCGAATGACTCGCCAGCCGGTTGTTCTGGCACCGGAGGATAATCTGCGCAAAGCAAGGCGGCTCATGGAAGAGCGGGGCTTGCGCCGCTTCCCGGTTCTCGATAATGGAGTCCTGGTGGGCATCGTAACGGACCGCGATATCCGCGCCGCCGACATCAGTTGTGCGGTCGTACAAGAGAAGAGATACGAGGACTACATTCTCGACCATGTACTGGTTGGAGGCATCATGACTCCCAACCCCATCACCGTCCATCCGGATACTCCCTTGACCGAGGCGGCAGGGATAATCCTGGAAAATAAGATCGGGGGGCTTCCGGTCCTGGAGAATGAACGTTTGGTCGGGATGATAACCGAAACTGACTTGATACGAACACTTACCGAGATGTTGAAACGACCGTCCTCCTCTTAAGGCCGGAATGGAAAATCTGAAAATAGGCACCCGCCAAAAGGCAGCTGGTGTTGTTTCCAGCATCTCTCACCCCCTATATGTCGCGCCGCCGGCCATCCTTGCCGTATCCCTTCGCTCGTCGGAGGGAATCGCCGCCGGTTTTTACTGGTGGGGCCTGTATCTCGTATTCTCGGCCCTCGTGCCGATTGCAGATCTTATCTGGAGGCGGAAGAGCGGCCGCATAACCGACTGGCATATTTCTAACAGGGAGGAGCGAGTCTGGCCCCTCGTCTTCGGCATGATTTACGCAGGAGCCGGCTTCTCCGTTTTCCGGGTGCTTTCGGCTCCGCTTATCCTCCAGGCTTCTCTCCTCGCCGGCCTCGCCATGAGCGCCCTGGTCCTTGCCATCACCTATTTCTGGAAGGTCAGCCTGCATCTCCTTGGTAATAGCTCCCTTGCAGTCATCCTTTATTGGGGCTTCAGGCTGCATCCGCTCAGCCCAGCCGTATTCATAATGGCCTTCTACCTTCTTGCCGTTGCCGCTTCGCGATTTGTGGTGAAAGCTCATACCATTCCGCAGATCATAACCGGAGCGCTTCTGGGGGGCGGAGTGACATGGATAATTATGGTAGTCACGGGCGTGACGCATTGACACCCCCAGAGGCCGGTGATACGTTCTTCTCTAACCACTGAAGCGAGGTGTGTACATGATTGTTGTAATGTCCCAGGAGGCGACGCCCGAACAGATAGAAGCGGTTCTCCGCAAGATCGAGAGTTTCGGCCTGCAAACACATCCTATTTATGGGGTGCAGAAGACGGTGATCGGCGTTATCGGTGACGACAAGACAAAGGTCGTTGAGACCATGGCGGGGTACTCCGGCATCGAGCAGATAATCCCCATCCTGAAGCCTTATAAATTTGCCTCCCGGGAGACCCATCCCCAGAACACGGTGATCGATGTCTCGGGAATCGCAATAGGCGGCGACAAGATAGCCATCATGGCCGGGCCCTGCGCCGTGGAAAGCAGGGAACAGATATTGAATACGGCTCGCCTGGTGAAGATGGCCGGAGGATGCATCCTGCGGGGCGGGGCTTATAAACCGAGGACTTCCCCGTATAGCTTTCAAGGACTGGGCGAAGAGGGCTTGAAGTACCTCGCAGAGGCCAGGGAAGAAACCGGTCTCCCGGTGATCACCGAACTCACCGATCCACGCAACATCGACCTCTTCTGCGAATACACCGACATTATCCAGGTCGGTGCACGTAATATGCAGAACTTCGTGCTCCTTACCGAAATCGGAAGAAGCGGCCATCCCGCGCTCCTCAAGAGGGGGCCAAGCTCCAAGATCGAGGACCTTCTGCTGGCTGCCGAATACATCATCAAGGAAGGCAACCTCAATATCATCCTGTGCGAGAGGGGCATCAGCACCTTCGAGACGTATACACGGAATACGCTCGACCTTTCCGCGGTGGCGGCCTTAAAACAGCTCTCCCACCTGCCGGTGGTCGTCGATCCCAGCCATTCGGTAGGTGTGGCAAATCTCATTCCCGCCATGTCCATGGCCTCAATAGCCGCCGGAGCCGATGGATTGCTGGTGGAGATTCATCCCAATCCCAATGCCGCACTCTGCGACGGGCCGCAATCGCTGGATTTCGAGACCTTCACCAACCTCATGCATAAATTGCGCAAGCTGGCTGCCGCGATAGGAAGAGATCTGTAGCAGTCCCCGGCGTCACGCGGAAAAAAACGCCAATCCCGGAACCTTGATCAACGCATTCACGAAGTCGGACTGCAGCTCCTCCTTGAGCGGCATTCGAATCAGAAACATGTTGGTCTCAACCCGGGCGTCCCGCTCATCCGTACGCAAAGGGCTGGGGACGGTCATATAAGCACTCATGTGAGAGAGGTCAGAGACGAGTTCTTCTACCAGGTTGCGGTCCTGGTCGCGATATATGCCGGCGAAGGACATCTGGGTCGCATACTCAAAAAACACCACGCGAGAGATGCCAATCACCTTTTTCTTATAGGTGTAACTATAAATATTGAGAGGGGTGATCGACTGTGATTCCTCTATCTTCGGCTGATTAACTATGCGGAAACCTTCTACTCCGGTTTCCATTCTCTCCATCACCTGCGCGGTGTTAATGCCTTCCACCGCCAGACAGGTGAGTCCCTTAAATACTACGCCTCCCGCAATTATCACCTTCGATTGCGCCGGACGCGAGGCAATCACATTCTCTCTTAACAGTATGTCCTCGCTCTCCTCTTCCAGGGCTTTCTGGAAAGCGTCCATATCTATCCCGAACGCGTAAAAGTTGATCCTCTCCCAGCCCTCGAACTCGTGCTTGGCAAGAATTCCCAGGCCGGGGTTTCCCTTATAGTAATAGAAGAAAGCTTTTTGCTTGACCAGCTCTTACCTCTCCCTTCGTCCATGCTGCAGGCTTCTCCTCGCTTTGGCGAGAAGCCCTCTAACGCTAAATTCTTCTTGGTTAAGCTCCAGATACCTTGTATTATCGTCAAAAGACGAATGATGGCGGGAGGTGGTTTTTTGATCCGCTTTTTAATCGGGTGGCCAATATTTCGTGTCGTCGCTATTCCCTACCATTACGGTTATTCCGGCTATCAAAATGTCCCCCGCAAGGAACCGTTGCTGGTTGTTTCCAACCATATAAGCCGCAAAGATCCGGTGGGAATCAACCTCGCACTGAGAAGGCCGGTACGCTTTATGGCCAAGAAGGAGGCTTTCGAATGGAGGAACAGCATCTTTGAATGCCTTATGGTCCGCATCTTCTTCGCCTATCCCGTCGACCGCGAACGCCCGGGACCGGATTCCATAAGGCGCACCATAGCTTATCTCGAAAATAATGAATGTGTCGGTATCTTTCCCGAGGGGACCAGGCATCAAGATGGCAAATTGCATACCTTTACAAATGGTGCCGCCTACTTCGCCTGGAAGACCGGAGTGAAAGTGCTTCCGGTCGGCATCACCGAAACGAAGGGCAAGGATTACCATATCAATATAGGGGAGCCCTTCCGGGTGCCGGAAATCAAAGGGAGACCTCATAAAGTGCTTCCCGAGATAACCAAGCTGATGCGCGAAAAGATTCTAGATCTTCTGCCGCCCGGCTGCGAGTCTATGGAGAACGAGGATGCTGACCATGAGTAAACGTGCCCTGTGCGGTAGGGGAATCATTTCCCGGCAATGAATTGCAGCCGCCTGGTCCTGTCGCCGACCTTTCCCAGACCGGCCGCATCGAGAACATCCACATGGCTGAAGCCCGCACTCCCCGATTCTTCCACGATCCTCTGGGTTGGATAGGCGCGTTCGCAATGGATTTCGACCTTTGGTGCTCCATTCTCATCGATCAGGGCGGGAAAGATCAGCCCGAGGCGGGCGGTCTGATCGCTCTCGCTCCATTCACTCAGCCAATGCATCGCCACACCGTCGATTTCGAAATCCCAGGGCTCGCTATCGCTCCCCTCCCGCAATTGCCAGGCCGTATTCATATCGAAAAGGGCATATCCGCCAGTCCTCAAAGCGGCATAGAAGGACCTCAGGGTGCGCCTGACGTCCGACTCCGAAAGGAGATAGTTGAGGGAGTCGGTCGCGCATATGATGAGGCTCAACCTGGAGGGTGGCAAGAGGTAGCGCATGTCCTGCCGCAATAGCCTGGCGCCCTTCCCGGCCATCCTTTTGCGTGCCGCCGCGAGCATTTCGGCTGAGCGATCGAAACCTATCACCCCGGCTCCCCTGTCCAGGAGATACGAGCATGCTAGACCCGTGCCGCAAGCGACGTCACCGCAAAGTGAAAGGTCGAAATCGTATCTCTTCTGAAGGCGCTCAAAATTTTCCCGCCATTGCTCGAAGGCATAGATCCCCACCATGCGATCATAGAGTTGGGCCGTGAGGGAATAAACGGGGACGATGCTGTAATCAGGATTCAATGGATCTTCCTGAATCATGTGCGGATTCGAGCGCTCCCGGCACCCGGCGGATGGCGCCCGCTTCATCGACGGCGGCGAATGTGAGCGACTCCCAGCCGCCCACCTGAATTATATAGAAGAAATAAGCCATAGTCGGCCTGGTGCAATCGAAGGTCTCGGGGGCATCACGCCCGCAGCAGGAAATGAAAAAGCCGCCCCTTACGGCTTCGAAAGCGGGATCGACAGGCGTTTGCTTGAGCACGTATCGCGCCGACCATAAACACTGGCAGCGGTCAATCAACGCTTTTGCCTGCGCACAAATGTTCATAGAAAAAACCGGCGCCGCCATTGCCACTACCCGTGCCGCTGCCAGATGCGGATATATCTGCTGCATATCATCGTTCTGAACGCATTTGCCGTCTTCATAACAGGCATTACACTCGCGGCATGGCCTGATATCCATACTCGCGACATGAAAAACGGTCGCCTCTAATCCGGCCTCGCCCGCTCCGGCCACCAACTCATCCAGAAGTATTGCGGTGTTTCCTTTCTTGCGCGGACTGGCATAGAGGGCGAGCAGGTAGTCCTGTTGTGCCAAACGCTCCTCCTGAGTCTATTAGAATGATAACTTCCTATAAGGATAAGCTGTTTCTTCAGGGTGTAAAAGCAGCCCGCTAAGCCACCGGACCGGAGAGGTTTTCCAGATCCCGGAAGAGTTTGTCATGCTCCTGGCGAATACGCTGGTACTGGCGTCGTTGCTCGTCCAGTTCCTTGGTCAAGCGATGCATCTCATCCATGGCTCGCCGCTCCGATTTTTCGAGCATTTTCAGACGCAGCCTGATATTTTCCATACGGTTCCCGCGTTCGATTGCCGAGGCAACTTGCTTGGTCAGGGTGTTGAGGAGAAAGAGATCGAATTCGCCGAAAGCATGATCTTTTTTGGTGTTCAAGTTGAGTACGCCGAGTAGATTTCCCTCGCTGATAATAGGGACACTGAGTGCATCCGAGATCTTCCGTTTGCTGCGCAGGCGAGAATCCATGAGATCATCGAGGAGCAGCATCCCTTCCCGCCGCTCGGCCACCATGCCGGCAATGCCCTCGCCCACTTTGCACTGGGCCTTCTTCACTACTTCTTTTCGCAGCCCACGGCTTGCCTTGATGATCAGCGTATCGCTACCCGGGGGGTCTATGAGCATGATCGACCCCGACGTCGCCTCCATTACCTCGACGGCCCCCTTCAAGACGCTTTCCAGTAAGGCCTCGATGTTTTCGAAGGACATGATCTGCTCGTTGATCCGCCAGATCATATCCAGCTCTTTTATCTTCTTGAGGTAATGCTCTTCTCCCGGCCCCAAATGACCTTCCACTGCGATCCTCTCGTGCCCACTTTCAACTCCTGAATTATCTACTTAATATTCGGCGCGCGTACTTCGAGAGTAAAGGCTAGCTCGTCGCTTCTTTCGAGGTCATTTCTCAATCACGTCTGCTTCCAGCCTGCGTCCGGCGATGATTGCGGCTCCCAGGGCCCCTATGACCTGGGGATCCATACTGAGGCTTTTCACCTCGATACCGAGCTTCTTTCCCAGGGCGAGGATGAGCCCGATATTCTTGGCGCAACCCCCTGACACCGAGACTCGTTCCTCGACGCCCACTTTCCTCACCAGCGAAGCCAGCCTTGCGGCTATTGCCTCGTTGATCCCGGCGGATATATCCCGGATATCGACGCCTTCGTTCAGCAGCGTTATTACTTCCGATTCCGCAAATACGCTGCACTGGCTGGTAATCTGAGCCGGATTGGAGGATTGGATCGAATAAGCTGCGATATCTTCAAGGCCGATTTCCATTACCCTGGCCATAGCCTCGAAGAATCTTCCCGTCCCAGCCGCGCATTTGTCGTTCATGGCGAAATCCACGACTTTCCCCTTGGGGTTCATTTTGATTACTTTGCAGTCCTGCCCCCCAATATCGATTAATGTTCTACTGCCGGGATCGAGGTAAAAGCTGCCCACCGCATGGCAGGTTATCTCAGATACGTTTTCATCAGCCGAGGATATACGCACCCTGCCGTATCCGGTCGCGACCATATAAGCAAGCTCCTGAAGAGGCAGGCCGGCCGCATCGAATGCTTTTTCCAGGGCCTGAACCGCAGTGGTTTCGGGACGGACCGCGCATGGTATTATCGAATATCCGAGGACCTCACCACCACGCATAATAAGCGCCTTGCCAGTGGTCGAACCTATATCGCAACCGGCATATAGTTTCATCATGGGCAATATTTTATCAGACACCCGCCCCCGGCCTGCGCTATTGGCCTTAACCGTACCCGGGAATCTGTCACTGTCTAATGTTAGTATTTGCGATAGTTATTGGATTCATGATTCTTGGAGGAACGGCGATGGACATTACTTTCATAGAGGCAAGGGATTTGCCGGATGCCTGGTTCCAATGTATCTACAATATCTTTCAGAATGGACGCGAGTATACGATCGACAGGGGAAGCTTCCAGGGAAACAAGCGCATGGAGTACGATTTCGTCATAATCAAAATAGCCTACCCGGAGGCGAGACCCCTCATCCCGGATATCCCCCCGGGTATCGGACTGCCTCCCCCGACGGATATGGAATACGTGCACGAATACCTGGATAAGCTCTGCTCATCCGCCTCCAGGGCTGAGAATGAGGACTATACCTATGGCATGTATCTCGAAGATCAGATACAGGAAGTAATCCGAATATATCGCGAGGACGGCTATGCTACCAATCAGGCCTGCATGGCGGTCTGCGACGCCAAGTCAATCTACCTGGAAGATCCGCCCTGTCTTCGCCAGATAGATACACGCATCTATCCCGACGAGGGCAAATTGCATTTCGTGGTCTATTTCCGTTCCTGGGATCTATGGGCGGGCTTCCCCTCAAATCTTGCCGGCATCCAGCTCTTAAAGGAATACATGGCGGCAGAGATTGGAGTTGAACCCGGTGAGACGATCGCCGTTTCAAAAGGAATGCACCTATATGAATATGCCTGGGACCTGGCCAAAATGCGGGTAGGTAAGGGGTAGCCTTCTGGCGAAGCCTAAAGGCGTATTGCGAGGCAAGCGAGCGCAGTTGCGAGGCAAGCGAGCCGCAATGCGGCGAGCGCAGTTGCGAGGAACGGAGAGACGAAGCAAACTGGAGTGACGAAGCAAACTGGAGAGACGAAGCAATCTCGATTGAGAAATGCGTTTCAGTAGAACACGCAGCCCTAGATATATGCTCGCACCTATGGTTCAGCTATAATTGAGCACAATCCGATATTTCGAATAGCCGCATTACTCCGAAATCAAACGTCTGAATCCGGGAGGTGAGCATAATCAATCCCTTGGCTATAGAATCAAACGAAATTATCAGGCAAGATGCTCCTGTGTTCTACGCTGCGCTTTCAGCCCTCGGGCGTGAACTCTATTTCCCAAAAGGCATTCTAACCCAGACTGCCGAGGCCAAGCGGGACGCCCACAAATACAACGCTACTATCGGTATCGCAACGTCAGGAGGACAGCCTATATACCTCCCGGCGTTGATGGAATTGCTTGATGATATGAAACCCGGGGAAATTTTCCCCTACGCCCCGGCAACGGGCCTCCCGGAATTGCGGAGCCTGTGGAGGGATCACCAACTGGAAGTAAACTCCGAGATGGAGGGCAAAGTCTGCTCCTTGCCTGTCGTCACATCCGGTTTGACGCACGGTTTGAGCATCTGTGCCGACCTCTTCTGCGATGCCGGAGATCTCCTCCTCCTTCCCGACATGATGTGGGGCAATTATCGAATGATTTACGGCGTCCGCCGGGGAGCAGACATCAGGCAATATAAGCTTTTTAACGACGGCGGAGGCATGAATGTAGAGGCTTTTAGGAGGGCGTTGATGGGTTGCGCCGATGGCCGAAAGGTACTGGCTATACTCAATTACCCCAACAACCCTACCGGTTATACGCCGACGCTGGAGGAAGCGCGCGAGATGGCCGATTGCCTGATTGAAGCCGCTGAGTCAGGCGCAAACATCGTCGCGGTGATTGATGACGCTTATTTCGGCCTGGTATACGAGGAGGGAATTCTCAAGGAATCGCTCTTCGGGCGGCTGGCCGGTTCTCATCCTCGCCTTACGGCGGTCAAGCTCGACGGTGCGACCAAGGAAGACTACGTCTGGGGCTTCCGCATCGGTTTTATAACCTTCTCCCCGGCTGCGGATGGGGAGGCTGAATCGGTCCATGGGGCCATTGAGAAAAAGGTGGGCGGCCTGATAAGAGGTACTATCTCCAATTGCTCCATGCCGGCGCAATCCCTTTTGATAAAAGCCATGAAGTCACCGGGTTACAGACAACAGAAGGAGGAGCGTTGCCGCCTTCTCAAGGAACGCTACGAAGAGGTAAAAGCGGTTGTCAACGACTCCCGCTATGCCCACGCATTCTCCCCCCATCCTTTCAACTCCGGCTATTTCATGTGCGTCGAGGTCAAGGGCCCGGGCGCGGAGAAAGTACGGCTTCATCTGCTGAGGGATTACGGGGTAGGTGTGATATCCATAAACGAGCGCGATTTGCGGATCGCCTTTTCATGTCTGGAAAGAGAGCAGGTAAGAGACCTCTTTGATATACTTTATAAGGCCGTCGAGGATTTGAAGTACGACGACTAAAGGCGGAGGTAAGGCAAGATGAGAGAATCCATGAAGGATGGAATCGACATTACGGTCGATGCTGAAAAATCTCCCAAAATCTACATAGTTGACGTGACCAATCGCGATGGCGTACAAACATCGCGACTTGGCTTGGCAAAACTGCAGAAGACAATAATTAACCTCCTGCTTGATGAGATGGGGGTTTGGCAAAGCGAATTCGGCTTCCCGGCCACCCTGCATGAGGTGAATTATCTGCGGGCGAACCTGGATCTGGTAGAACTGGGAGCCATAAACCGTATGCGCCTTAGCGGTTGGCTTAGAGCAATGGCTTCCGATGTCGAGACGGCCCGAGAAATGATGCTGCGGCTCAAATTCATCAATCTCTCCATCTCGACATCCGATCAAATGATCATAGGTAAATGGCAGGGTAAGCTCTCCTTTGACGATGTAGTAAAAAAGATGTGTGCAGCACTGGATAGAGCTCGCGAGCTGGGATTCGAATCGATAGGAATAAATTCCGAGGACGCCTCACGCACCTCGGATGAGCGATTGATCCAGTTTGCACTTGCTGCCAAAGAGCATGGAGCGACCCGTGTCAGATATTGCGACACGCTTGGATACAACGATCCCTTCACGCTATATGACCGCATAAGGCTCATGGCCGAAGAAACCGGCATTGACATCGAGCTGCATTGCCACAACGACCTGGGAATGGGAGTTGCCTCATCGGTTGCAGGGGCCAAGGGAGCGCTCGATGGTGGGGTAAACGCTTTTATTAATACAACCATCAACGGCATGGGCGAGCGCGCGGGTAACGCGGATCTGGTCTCTACCATCCTGGCTATCTTGAAATCATCGTTATTCGCAGGACAGGATGTCCTCGACGATTCCTTAAACCTGATGATGTCCTGGAAGATTGCAAAATATGCGGCGTATGCTTTCGGCGTACCGATCCCGGTTAACCATCCCGGCGTGGGTGACAACGCCTTCGCCCACGAATCCGGTATACATGCCGACGGCGCCCTCAAGGACAGGCGCAACTACGAACTGTACGATTACGAGGAGTTGGGCCGGGGAGAGCCGGATGTCATTGAAACCGGGCGAAGCATCACGGCGGGTGAGTACTCGGGAATCAAGGGCTTCCGAAACGTCTATGAAAAGCTGGAGGTCGAATTCCAGTCGGAGGAAGAGGCCCGGAACATCCTGGAATTAGTTCGCTATGCCAACGTCAGCACACAGAAACCTCTGGTAGAAGACGAGCTGCTTTTCATAGCCCGTTACCCGGAGCTGGCTCGCAAGATCCTCACCCTCGAGCCGGCGCCGATAAAATCACCGGTTAAAACTTCACAAACCTGATGGGAGGGAAAAGATGGTAAATGTACCGGAAGAGATACTCAAGAAGCTCTCCGCGTACTATAACCTGTCTAAACACGGCAAGGTATCCGAGGTCGTTCCCCCCTGGATCAGGAATATCAACAATATGAGCAAGACAGACTTGGAGTATGAGACCAGGGACGCCATCCGCACCTGTAGAGATCTGCGACGCAAGATAACCGAGTTGGAGTATGAAGGGGAAAGGCTCATCCCCATTAAAAGCAAGCGCGAGAAGTTTACGGAGGAGTTACAGCGGGAGTGGACCTATATGAGTTACTACCTCTATACCCTTTTCCTCCATTCCGGTATTGATGTTTCCGAAGAGGATTTTGATGAATACCTGCGCGAGGAAACCGGAAGCCGAGGCTTTATAACCAACCTGGCGGCCAAGCGATAGCGCCGAGACTCAACATCGACAGCGGCTATCATCACCTTCCGATTGCAGGAATCAGCTTTAGTATTGATTACGCTATCTCGGCTATGTCGCCCGAAGCCGTCTAATGTCAGTTCTACGCCCCGCTCAAGCCCGGGTAATTGCAGCTCACTGCCTATAGGCGGGAGGGCTCGCCTATTCCATTTCCATGCACTTTCAGCGACAGCTGACGCCGTGGCAATGAAAAACGCTATCCCTTTTTCACCCGAGCCACGATACCCCTCTCACAATGAGTCTCAAATACTTGAACCGTCTCGCCGATAAAATATTATCGTACTCTTTGTTTACCACAAAAAGGGGTGTCGGATTTGACTCCACGAGAGCTGGCGGAAAAAATCGCTTACCTCCTCTTGGAAAGAGGCCACCTGTACGATGAGGACATCAAGGCCGTGTTTTCCATTGATGACTTCGAATTGATCAAAGCCAAGAATATTCTTTGCCGCTACTACGGAATAGCAGTCGAGAAATGGCACAAGGATCAGGAAGAAAACCGCCAAGCTATTTTTTTGAGCGGCGACTTCGACCAAGCGGATGCCACCGAGTTGATTGCCAAGGTATTTCATGATCCGACCTTCAAGACGCGCCGGCAAACTAAAGAGGAAGAACGCAAGCTGGAGATTAAGGGCGAGGTCCGCGAACTCTTCAATCACTTGAAAGAGGAATGGGGCGACCAATTCCAGCATAGTGGCTGATAATCGATTCTCACATAAAATGCACGTAGATCTCGAGCCTGCCGGGCATTGATCTTTCCCACTCTACCTTGACCGGTTTTCCCCGGGCAAGGAATGAGGCGGCTATTCCGGCCACGAGCGGGTAGTTAAAAGGATTTTCCACCCGTGCCTTTATGCCGTCATTTATTTTTTCGGTAAAGATCGGGTTGCCCATCCCCCTGTAGGCAAGGAAGAAAAGATCGCGTATTCTCTCCTCCGGCCGGCGATGTTTCCACTCGAGACCGGGTAGAATCCCATCTACCATTTCTTTTATCGTCTCCAGCAGATAACCGTCCACCCAGTCGCCTTCCGTGGAGAGTATTTGATCGTGAACTCTGTTGATGCCGGCAACGTTAATCAATGCGACCGGTTGCCCGTTATGGGTATCGATCATGGTACCTTGATCGAGGTTCCAGGAAAAAAAGCTTACTGAAAAAGGGATGCCGCAGCGATTGCAGCGCCTGTAGGTTATGTGGCCGGGCAGAGGCACTTCCCACGAAAAAGAATGTCCATTCATGTCGGGAGGGGGGTCGCCTTCAAGGAATCTGGCTCTGAAGAAAATATGTCCGCCAGTCTGCTCGACCTCGATATCCGCCGCCCGGTGCTCCCCCGCATAAATAGCCCCCAGTATGTCTCCCGCAAAGAGTGCGCTGCTGTAACAGCGGGTGCAGGCGATAGTAAGTCGGCGGCCCCGATGATATTCGATTACGCTCGCATCCGCCAAACCGAGAATGCGTGAGTGATCACACAGCAGCTCATAAAAAGGCCGCTTGAAGGCCGGATAGCCTGCTGCCAGCTTCTTCCATCCAACCATTATCGATCGCACATACTGGCTGGCGTCCAAAGCCTTACTGCGAGTATAGAGAGAGCTGATTTCGCCGCCTATCTTCGCGGCCACTTTATCCAGAATACCGGCAATGATTTGCCTCTCGACGATGACCAGGCGCTGGGCGGAATCTAGACTGAGTATCCTGCCATGTTCCTCCCACAAATGATTCTTGGAGACCGCGAAAGGCACGCCGCATTCTTTACAGGTGCGGAGGAACAGGCTATGCCGGGATAACCCTTTGCCGGATATTACCCGCCGTTTGCCGCCGCCTTCGATCTTCGCAGCGGCTTGCTCCGTTATTATTTCCCTTGCTTCCTGCATCATGAGTTTCCCTTATATTGGAATGCTCCAGTTTGCTTTTAATCCTATCGGCCGTGCCGTACTGTCGGCTTAACAAGCAGTGCTTGGAGAATGGCAGTAAAAAAAGGGGGGTACAAACCCCCCTTTTTCTCTCTCTCCGGCTCTACTTTAACTGTTCCCTCGAGAAACCGAGCAACCTTCTCGCCGTCACCAGCAATTGTATCTGACCGGTCCCCTCGAAAATATCGTTGATCTTGGAATCTCTCATCCATTTTTCTAGCAACAGGTCTTGCGAGTATCCAAGCGGCCCCATTATCTCAACCGCTTTCTGGGTGATCCAGGTGACGGCGGAGCCCGCTTTGGCTTTGGCCATTGATGATTGCAGGTCGTTGCGCTGACCGTTGTCCAACATCCACAATGCCCTCCAAGTCAGGAGGCGAGCAGCCTTCAGGTCAGCGTCCATTTTCATTATGTCGCGTTCGAGAGCCGTCATTCGGCACGGGCTTATGCCATAACGTATCTCGACGCCCTCTTCCGCGAGGGTTTTCTTCAACAAATCGAGCGCCGCGCTGCCCACTCCAATCGCCATGGCGGCGACCAGCGGGCGGGTAGCATCAAAGGTGGCCATGACTTTCTTGAAACCCTCCGTCTTGCTCTTGTCCACCACCTCCGGGTTACCTAGGAGATTCTCTTTGGGTACGCGGCAATCCATAAAGGCTAGGGAAACCGTATCCGAACAGCGTATGCCCAGTTTGTCCTCTATCTTCGTTACCTCCATACCCGGGGTCCCGTGTTCAACGACGAAAGGCTTGATGCCGGCACGTCCTGCCTTGCGATCCAACGTCGCCCAGACAACCACGAATCCCTGCGATTCCACCAATGCGCTCTTTCCCGAGGTTACAAAGATCTTCTCTCCATTTAAGATGTATTCGTCTCCATCCAAGACGGCGGTTGTCCTGATGTTGGCGGTATCCGAGCCTGCCTCCGCCTCGGTTATGGCCATGGCGCCCCAAACCGGCTCCTCGCCCGCGAAGCGCGCCAGGAACTTCTCCTTTTGCTCGGGGGTTCCGCTCGCCTGAACAGCCGCGCCACCAAGGCCGGGGCCTGGAAAAGAGAGTGCGAGCCCGGCGTCCCCCCAGAAGATTTCCTCTACTGTTACCCCTCCGGCCAGGTTCGTTTCGCGCCGCTTCTTCTCCTTCGGCTCTTCTCCCTCTTTCTTCTTCTCTTCGGTCCCGAACGCACCACTGATGCCGCCTCCCATCACCTTCTGCACCATTTTGAGGAGATCCTGCGGCTTCTTGTGTTCGTTGGTGTCATATTCACGGGCAATTGGACGTAATGCGCTCTCCGCGAACATATGAATCATATTCTTGGTGCCTTTTATGCGCGGTGAAAGTTCGAAGTCTATCATCATGCCACCTCCCTACACCATTACCATGCCTTCGAAAGTGGCAAAACCCCGGGCGTTCCGGAACCACAATTCGACAGGATTTTCGTTGATATAACCATGGCCTCCCATGATCTGTACCCCACGGTCGCAAACCATCATGGCCATCTCGGCCGCATAGTTTTTAGCCAGGGCCGCGTCCTTTTCGAAATCCATTCCCTTGTCACAACGCCAAGCCGCTTCCCATGTGAGGAGGCGTGCGGCATCCACCTCTATTGCCATCTCGGCCACCATGAAAGCTATTGCCTGACGCGAGGCTATCGGGTCCCCGAAAGCCACCCGCTGTATGGAATAGTCACGGCTATACTCAACGCAGCGGCGACTCATTCCTACGGCAAGGGCGGCCAGTGCAAGCCTGGACCGCGAGAGCAACCGCAGAAAATCACTACCCGACTCGCCTCCCAGCCTAGAAGCGGCTGGAACGCGGCGGTCCTTCAACTCCAATTGATAAGTCGGCAGCGCTTTGATGCCCATATTCCGCTCGCGCTCACTGACGGTAACTCCCTGTCCGGCGGCCGGGACCACAAATGCATCGACGCTCGAAAATCCCATTCCGGGCTGGGTGGCGGCAAATATGATCATCGATTCCGATTCCTGAGCAAGGGGCACCAGGCATTTCTTGCCGTTAAGGACATACTCGTCGCCATCTCTTACCGCAACCGCCTTCAATGCCGACGGGCAGAAATTGAAGTAGGGCTCGACAAGGGCGCAGGAAGCCGGCCTATATTCTTCACCAGTAAAGGCGGGTAATATCTCTTTCTTCTGCTCCTCATTTCCCTGATCCAGAACGGAGAGTGCCAGAGCAGCGGGAGCCGTCAGATACAACGCGGTCGAAAGATCTCCCCAGGCCAATTCTTCAATAGCGATCACACCTGTCAGGGCCGATATCTCTTCACCGAAACCCTCATATTCCTCCGGTATCGAACCCCCCAGCAGGCCAAGTCCCCACCCCTTGGAGATAATATCCTGCCGAACATTTTCCGAATCATCACTCTCTCGCATAATCGGTTCGATTTGATCGGCAGCGAATGAAGCGACTGTATCCTTGACTAGTTTCTGTTCATCGCTCAACTCAAACGAAATCATAAGATTCACCTCTTAAAATATGAAACCAGGTACTATGGGCTCCTCTGTACGTTCAAGTGTATATCGATGCTACCTCCTCTCGTCCGATTATCATCGATGGAGCTCCGTAACAAAGCTTCCGGCATCTGGCGTTCCCTTGTCCAAGGCATAAAATAATATTCTCCCCGCCCTTTTGATTCTCCCTTTTACATGTCTTCGGCGAGGGTGCTGTCTATGGACCTCGCGACATCCCCTTCGACTGGAATCAAAGCGCGAATATTGTATTCTATGATGTCATCTACCAGGCCTTCGAGGTTGGGCTGGCCCTCCTTGATCAGATGCTCCATTATCACATTGATCGTGGAACCCATAACCATGCTGACGACGACGCTTATATCCGACGCGCGCATCATCCCCCGCTCGTACATCATGCGGAATTCTTCTTCAAGATATTCCCTGGCAATTCCTGACAGCCGATCCATCTTGGCCGAAAAGTCCTCATCGCGCCCCATGGCCTCTTTATAGGCGATGGCCGTAAGGGAAGGTTTTTCATTATGGTACTCTAGGATGCGCATTATATTGTCTCGCCATGTCTTGAGGATGTCACCACCTTTGAAGGCTTCTTCCAGGTAAGCATGGTTTTCTTTCAGCTGAACCGCAAATCCTTTGAAAAAGATCTCGATAAGTTCGCCGAAGATATCTTTCTTGCTCTCAAAATAAAGATAGAAGGTGCCCCGACCTATCCCTGACTCTTCAACGATATCCGAAACCGAGGCCATTCGGTATCCCTTTCTCGCGAATACCTCGGCCGCCTTTTCGAGGATGTATTCCCGTCTTTCAAGCGCGGGCATTCTTTTCTTTGGAACTGACATGTCATTACATTAATCTCGGGGCGTCTGTTAGTCAAATCATGCGCCTTTTCAGGCGCCTAGGGCAATCTCTTTCTCCTCCGGCTGAGCATTTTTAAGACTTCAAACCAGGCGACTGTCAAAGTGCCGGCTACGATACAGACTCCAAGTTCGAGAGCGGAGAGGAATCCGAACTGGAAGAAATCGCGGCCGAAGGGGGTATAGAGGCCTATGCCTAAGATTGTTATCGTGCCCCCAAGTATCCACCATAACGCCATATTGGAGGATCCCAGTACTTCTCTTATCGTGCGCTCCCAAGAGCGGTTGGTAAGTATGAGGGCGAGATTGGCAATCACCAGGGTGGTGAACGTCATCGCTCTGATTTCATCCTCGTCCAGTCCCCTGGCATGAGAGACGCCGAATACCGCCGCAACGATCAACAAGACGCTCATTCCCTGTATCAAGCTTATAGTGATATTTCTACGATTGAAGATGCGCTCGTTCTTTCCACGCGGAGGCCGGCGCATGATGTCCGCCTCCTCCGGCTCAGCCTCAAAAATCAAAGAACTGGCGGGATCGATGATTATCTCCAGGAAGGCTATGTGCACCGGTGCGAACACCAGGGGCAGCCTGAAGATCACGGGGACGAGGGACATACCCGCGATAGGAACGTGAATGGCAATAACATAGGAGATTGCTTTCTTGAGGTTGTCGTAGATCCTCCTTCCCATCCTTACGGCTTTCTCAATTGACGAAAAATCGTCGTCCAAAAGGACGAGCGAAGCTGCTTCGCGAGCGACGTCGGTTCCTCTGGCCCCCATGGCGACACCGATATTCGCCGCTTTTAACGCCGGTGCGTCATTCACCCCGTCTCCCGTCATGGCGACTATCTCATCGTTCGATTTCAGCGCATTAACGATGCGAAGTTTCTGCTCGGGAACAACCCGAGCAAAAATATTCGTCTCCTTGATCCGCTCCTTCAACTCCGATTCACCGAGGTGCTCCATCTCGCTTCCGGTCATAAACCGATCGGCCGGTTTCAATCCTATCTGCCGGGCCACGTTTTGAGCCGTTCCCGGATAATCGCCGGTAATCATGATCACCCTTATCCCGGCCTCGTAGCATTCCTGAACCGATCTCGCCACGGTCGGGCGAACCGGATCTTCGAGAGCGACGAGGCCCAGAAAGTCGAACTTGAAGTCATGCTGATCGGGAGGGAGATTGGCCGGTGAGAAGGAGGCTTTTGCGACACCCAGCACCCTCAATCCCTCGGAAGCCAGCCCTTCTATCTGTTTGACGAGTGTTTCCTTTCGCGCTTTATCTAAATGACATAGGTCGGCGATCGCCTCCGGCGCCCCTTTTGCCGCGATTATATAGTCCACCCCGTCGGGCGATCGCCATACGTGGGAGAGCGCCATAAGTTCTGCCGAGAGGGGATACTCGCGAGCCAGCAGCCAATCATTATGGAGGTGCTCGGTATTGTTCAGCGTTCGCTCACCGAGATGCGCTATTGCCATTTCCACCGGATCGAAGGGATCCTTTTGCGAAGCGAGGATGCTGAACTCCACAAGCTCGTGGAATCTTTCCGGCAGGATATCCGACGAGGATCTCGCAAGATCATAGAAAGCCGCATCGCTCACTATTTTGCGGACCTTCATCTGGTTGAGGGTCAACGTTCCGGTCTTGTCGACGCAAAGGACGGTGGCCGCTCCAAGCGTTTCAATCGCCGCCGTGTCGCGGGTAAGAACCTGGTTCTTGGCCATCCTCCAGCCTCCCAAAGTCAGGAAGACGGTGAGCACCACCGGGAACTCCTCCGGCAGCACGGCCATGGCCAGCGTTATGCCCACGAGCAATCCCTTCAGCCAGTCATCCCTGGATGCCCCATATGCGATAACCACCAGAAAACACACGGCGAGGCTGAAGAATGCGATATTGCGGACGGCACGCCTCGTTTCGCTTTGCAACAGCGTGGTTTCCGGCTCGATATCCTCCAGCGATTTGCCGATTTTTCCCATCTCGGTCCGGGATCCAGTGGCCGTTACCTTCGCAACCCCAT
The DNA here is from genome assembly GCA_001767605.1 of Candidatus Solincola sediminis. Taxonomy (GTDB): domain Bacteria; phylum Actinomycetota; class Geothermincolia; order Geothermincolales; family RBG-13-55-18; genus Solincola; species Solincola sediminis. Next base: position 25,702 of record MELM01000003.1, read on the forward strand.
GCCCCTTTACCACCAGCGTCCCCGCAAATATCCGAGGTTGCTCATCACCGCCCCGTTTTCCCGCTTCTATCGATCCGGCGCAAGGTATTTTTTGAACGGGGACCGATTCACCTGTCAGCATTGATTCATCGATCATTAGATTCGAGCATTCGAGAATGGCGCTGTCGGCCGGAACGCGGTCGCCCTCGGCCAGAATGAGAACGTCGTCTCGAACAACCTCGATGCCCGCAATGCGTTGCTGTTTCCCATCTCTTATCACCAGCGCACGCGGACTTGAAAGATCCCGTAACGCATCCAGAGCCTTATCGGTCCTACGGCGTTGGAAAAATGTGATACCCATAACCACAAGCACGAAGCTTAGCAAGATAAGCGCTTCCTGGAGATCACCCAGTACTAGATAGATGCCACCGGCGACAACCAGGAGCAGAAGCATTGGTTCTCTGATCGTTTCAAAGGCGGCAGCCGGGATGGTACGCCTCCTGCCGGAGGCGATGTCATTGGGTCCTTCCTCCTTCAGGCGACGTTCGGCCTCCTCTGTGCTGAGGGCCTGGCCGGCCAGCAGATCAAGCTTCGCAACCATAATTTAACAGGGAAGCTTATCGGGTCGGTCTTGATCCCCATCCGGTTCAAGACCCGACGGATCAAAAGTTAACAACTGCGGGCGGCTCGGTTCCTTATAGCCGGCGGGTGTTTTCCAGAAGAGCACGGGCCAGCCCTTCTCGGAAGCCAATATTTTAAGTTTTCTTTGGGGATTTACTACCACGGGATTGCCGACCGATTGGAGCAAGGGCAGATCGGCCATACTGTCCGAATAAAAAAAGCAATCCGATAATTCGACTCCTCGCTCCGTAGCATAGCGCCTCGCCAGTGTTTCCTTGCCCTCGCCGAAGGGCAATGGCCTGCATAATTCGTCGGTAAGGCGCCCGTCGCGTACCGGAGCCATCGCCGCGATCTTATCGTCGGCGCCGAGTTGTACACGTACCTTCTCCGACATATATTCACCGGCGGCAGTCGCGATTACGGTCCGGTGGCCCTGCAGTTTATGCTCGCGGACGCGCTCCTCTCCTTCCTTGAAGAGACGCGGCATAACATAAAGTTCGTAGGCTTCGTCCAGTATCCGGATCAAATCCTCGATATCATACTTGCCACATTCCTGAAAGGTCCATCTATAGACCTCTTCACGTGGCAGGCGGTTCATGCGGTACAGAGTCGTAAACTTGACTGCTTTCCATATGGCTTCGATCCCCAAACGCCTGGTCTTGACCATATATTTGACTACCAGGTTTCCATTGGCCCCATCCAGAAGCGTATGGTCGAGATCGAAAAAGGCAATGGGAGCCGGTTTTGTGCTCTTCATCCTACCGCCCTTTGAATTCGGGGCGTCGCTTTTGAAGAAAACAGGTAATCCCTTCCACGACGTCTTGTGTGCTTACCGCTATTCCCTGCATCGCCGCCTCCATTTCGAGCGCCGTATCCAGATCCGATTCGAAGGACCGGTTGAGCATCTTTTTGATCATGCCCAGAGCCCTTGTCGGTCCGCAGGCCAGTTTATGCGCCAGTTCCATGCTCTCTTCCATAAGCTTTTCGGGCTCCACCAGCTTGTTCGCGAGGCCTAATGCGAAGGCCTGCTCCCCCCCTATCGCCTCACCCGAAAACATTAGCTCCTTGGCTTTTGAGAGGCCGATGAGTCTGGGCAGGAAGTATGTGCCGCCTGCATCCGCCACCAAGCCCCTTCGTACAAAAATCTGAATGAATCGGGCATTTCGAGAGGCGACAATTAGATCGCAGGCTAAAGCGAAATTGCAGCCCGCCCCGGCCGCATCGCCGTTCACGGCCGCGATGACCGGTTTTTCCAGGCCGGCAATAGCCCTTATCACCCGGGAATAGAGTTGCGTAGAAAGGCGCATTCCCGCCGGTGTCTGCACATCATCTCGCCCTCCTGCACCCACCAGATCGGCTCCCGCGCAAAAAGCGCGGCCGGTGCCGGTCACGAGGACCGCCCGGGTATCATCATCCTGCTGCAATTCCTCGAATCTAATCGAAAGGCTGTGCAGCATCTCGGCTGTGAAGGAGTTGAGGATTTCCGGCCTGTTCAGCGTGATGATTTCGACCTGTCCCTCGCGTTCAAAAAGTACCTGATCCATTGCTACCTCCAAGCTATCCGTTATGCAGCCCGAGGAGAGCGGGTCCAAGAAGCTCCTCGACGCAATGCCTTATCTCCTCTGCTGTCCTGCGCATAAAATCCATCGATTGGCCCAGCGGGTCATCGATGGTAAAGCGGTGATCGTAGATCTGGTAATAATGCAGGAAGAACAAGCCCAGGTGGTGGTTTAAACCTTTCTCGCCCTTTCGAAGAGTTGA
>MELM01000003.1:28114-44685 GCA_001767605.1 Candidatus Solincola sediminis
TCAGTCTCCTCCAATCCGGATGCCCGCTTCTTACCCTGGATTATGAATTCCTTAAGCGTGAATACTTTTTGGACTGCCTCCTGATGACCGGTCAGCAGCCGCTGGCTGTTATGCTTGGCCATCGCGAGGATGATATCCGCGTCTTCTACTTCCCGCGCCTCGAGCCGGTGAGCATGGTGATCCGAGATATCCAGCCCGTGCTCCCCCATGACCGACACCACCTCCGCAGGAGGAGTCTGGCCTTCCTCCGCTTCCAGCCCCGCCGATTTAATTTTCGCTTCAACGCTTCCGACAGTTGAGAGCGCCTGCAGGGTGAAGGCCTCCGCCATGGCGCTACGGCATATATTGCCCGTGCATAGATAAAGGATATTCAAGAAAATATTTCCTCCGCCTGCGCGAGATAGATATCGAGATCTCTTTGCGAAAAACAAACAAAAATTACCCGTTCGAGTGCCGGCTCGCTCTGCAATATCCGCTTTACGGTCTTGAGGGCGATTGGAGTCGCTTTTTCGATGGGGAAGCCGTAAACTCCGGTACTGATGGAGGGAAAGGCGATGGTCTTGAGATCGTGTTTGACTGCCAGCAGCAGACTGTTCTCGTAACAGCTTGCAAGCAGCCTTTCCTCATCCCTGTCGCCTCCGCGCCAGACCGGTCCTGCGGTATGGATTACATGCTTTGCCGGAAGCCGGTAGCCCTTGGTAATCTTGGCCTCCCCGGTTTCGGCTCCCCCCAGAGTGCGGCATTCCTCCAGTAATTCGGGGCCGGCCGCACGGTGTATTGCACCGTCTACACCGCCGCCTCCGAGCAGGCTCTTATTGGCGGCATTGACAATCGCGTCCACCCCTAATTTCGTAATATCCGCCTGGGTAACGGCAACCCTTCCTTCCATGAATTCCTTCATTCTCCAACCTCCTTCATGGAAGGCTCATCGCCTTTATCTTGATAGAGCAGCTCTTCGGCTGCTCCGGCTCCTTCGTGAATTGCCTCGATAAGCCTTCGAGGCGAGACGGCATCACCCGCAACCCGTACCGCAATCCCGGTTCCCGCAACCGCATCTATGAGATCCCTTTCCGCTCGGGACCCCACGGCCCAGACGATACTATCGGCTTCGATCTGCATCCTCTCCCCCCGCCTCGATACCTCGGCGCCTCGCTCATTTACCTCTATTACCGTTGTTCCCAGCGACAATTCTCCATTCTCCCGCAGCCGCTTATGCAGGAAATATCCATGCGAAGTGAGGCTCAGGACGGGCGAGGCATCCCGCGCTTCCACTACCGTCACCCGGCATCCCCTATCAATCAGGTAATCGGCCGTTTCCATGCCAACCGGTCCCGCCCCAACAATCAGAACTCTGTTTCCAGTTTCGTGAAAACCTGATAATACTTCCCGAGCTTCCAAGTTTATGCTGAGGGTGGTTCCCGGAATATCGGGGATAACCGCCCCGGACCCTGTTGCGATGATGATCCCCGCCCAGCCGCCTTCCCCCATGGTTTCAGCCACGGCGGATTTCTGCAGCTCAACCGTCGCTTCAAACATAGCTAATCGCCTCTGCGCCCAGTCGACCCAACCCTTGAAAGCTTCCTTCCCGGGTGGTCTACAGGCAACCTTCAACTGGCCGCCTGGATCCGCTTCCCGCTCCATAATTTTGACCTCGGCCCCCGCCGCTCTCAGAGTCAGTGCCGCCTGCAGGCCCGCCGGACCGGCTCCTATGATCAGGAAGGGACCTCGATTCACCGGAGCCCTTTGCCCTCTCCACTCCTCGCCGCACTCGGGATTTATCGCACAACGGACCGGCTTCAATTCAAACATCATGCGCTCGATGCAACCTTGATTACAGGACAGACAGAAGCGGATATCGCCGTACCTCTCCTCCCCGGCTTTTTCAATAAATGTTGGATCGGCCAGATGCTGCCTGCCGAAAGCCACCATATCCGCTTTTCCCTCGGCCAGGATATTTTCAGCCATCCGGGGATCTTGTATCTTTCCAACCACGATGACGGGTACGTTTACCGTTTCCTTTACCCTGGCCGCCCTTTCCGCGTTTATAGCGGGCTGGAAATGTATACCCGGACATATGGGATTGCCGGGGGAATCGTAGACGCCGCAGGAGACGTGGAAGGCGTCCACTCCGTCTTTCTCCAATAAGGGAAGCAGGGGCAAGATATAGTCGAGATCATAGCCCCCTTCGACCGCTTCCGTTGAGGAGAATCTGAATATGACCGGATACCGGCTGCCCGCCGCCTCCTTCACGGCACGAACTATTTCCCTGGCAAAGCGGAACCTGCCTGTCGCATCGCCACCGTATTCATCGTCTCTCAAGTTCGAATATGGGGAAAGGAACTGGTTGATGAGATAGCCGTGGGCTCCATGGATTTCAACCGCATCAAAACCGGCATTCCGGGCTCGTCTCGCCGCTTCGGCATAGGCTTCGACCAAGTGGTTTATCTCCCCTATATCAAGAACTCTCGGCATCTGGCGAAGAGCCTTGCCCGCCACCGCCGAGGGGCCCACTGGCTGTCCCCCTATAACAATTTCAAAGGTCTCCCGCCCGGCGTGATGCAATTGTAGTGCAGCCGCCGCCCCTCCGGCTTTTATGGATTTGGCTAAGGTTTCCAGTCCCGGCAGGAACGAGTCATGGTAGACTCCCAGCTCTCTTTGGTATCCTTTTCCCAGAGCATCTACGGCTGTGACTTCAGTTATTATCAGTCCTGCCCCACCCTCAGCCCTTGCCTCGAGATAAGCTCTTAGCTGATCGGTGACCTCGCCTTTGCGGGAAGCATAGCCTGTTCCCATAGCCGGCATGACTGCACGGTTTCGCAGTCTGAGCGCCCCTACGTCAATCGGATCCCACAGAGTCAATTCATCGCCTGCTTCAAACAATCCTCAATATGCGATATCCCGGCCGCCGTCGATCAGGATCATCTGTCCTGTAAGGTATTTAGATGCATCGGAGGCCAGGTAAAGGGCGAGCCCTACCATTTCCTCCGGCTCGGCCATCCTTCCCATCGGTGTGGTGGCCATTGCAGCTTTGTATATTTCCTCGTTATCCCAGAGGTACTGGCTGAAGTGAGTCTTCACCAGGCCGGGCGCGAATCCGTTTACCCTCACGCCCATCGTCGCCCATTCCTGGGCGAAAACCTTGGTCAGCATATTAACGGCGGCCTTGGTAATGGAATAGACTCCGAGGAAAGGCACCGGGCTGAAACCGGCCTCGCTGGAAACATTGATCACCGAGCCCGACCCCTTCTCCAACATGATTTTCCCCACTTCTCGCGTAAGAAAAAACATTCCCTTGAGATTCAGATTGTTGATCTTGTCCCAGGCCAATTCCTCCACGTCGATGCTGCTGCAAAAGACGGGGTTGGTCGCGGCATTGTTTACAAGGATATCGATCGTCCCGTAGCGATCAACCGACTGTATGACGAGATTTTCTATCTGATCCATCCGGGCTGCATGCGTGGGAACAACAAGAGCGTCACCCCCCGCGGTCTCAATCCCCTTCTTAACTTCTTCCAGCGCTTCCAGAGTGCGGCTGGCCAGTACAACCTTGGCCCCCATTTCGGCGAAACCTTCCGCTATGCAGCGGCCTATGCCCCTGCTCGCTCCCGTCACCAGGGCTACTTTTCCTTCGAGGGAAAACATTTCCTTGTACAATGCTCCTACCTCCTTAGGTAACCACCTATCGTCCTCAGGCGACATAATCAATCCAATTCATAGAACGCTGCCTCATAGCGAAAAACAAGGGAAAGATGAGGCTCCTTCCCTACCTCAATAGTATATAACCCCCGCAGCCACCCGGCGATCATGCTTGTATCTACCGGCTGGAAAATACTTATTCGCCAGCTCCTATCTTTGCGATGAGCTTCATCGATTCTACCCCAACCCCTCAAAGCAAGGATCCTTGCGATATCTTCATCCGGAATCCTCTGCCCGGATTGCTCAACTGTGGAAAGGTAGATCGCCTCCTCCAGTAAACCCGACTCGCCCGACCCATCATTGGGAGCATTTGCCATTATCTGCAAAACCGGCCGGGGTAGAAATGCCATGCGGTGCACTCCATTCGCCGTCTTGATGGTTCCATATAGCTCATCCCACTTGAATTTTTCGAGATCTAACGGCAAGCCGCAGCAATCGCAGGTATCGAGGACGGTACCGGGTATATATTCCGGCAGGTCCGGTCTATCATTAATGTCATCCGCATTGCGATTATCCTCGCCGGAGTATTCGAGAATAAGGCGCTGATCGCCCTTTCCGGCTTCCAAAAGGCGATAGTCATAAGAAATGTTGTCTAATCCTTCCAGTATTCCGACGATTCCGGCTGCCAGAAGCCAGGGGTTCAAAGGCTTGACGAGAAGAATCGAGGCCATCTCTCCCGGTGAGAAGCGCTCGACTTCTACCTTTCCCAGCCCCAGAACCGCGCATAGTCCCTCGATTGCTTCCAGGGCCCTCTTCTTCACGGCGCCGAATCTCGTGACTTTGCCTCTTATTCCCGCCATGCTATCTGCGGAAAAGTGGCGCATCACATTTTTTTCCCGAGAAAGCAAGGCCTCGTTCACGCCCGAAGATACCAGCTTTTCCCAAAAGATATCGATAGCCCGATCGCCGATCATGGCAACACGGTTCCCCCGGAAAGACCTTAATGCGATGCCGCCGGCCCCGGTCCAGATGCAGTTCTCGGCCAGCTCCCGTGGGACTCCACAGGATCTGCAGCGAGCCAGGCTTTGAACCACGTTTCCTCCCTCGCTTCGTTCAAAGGGGCAACGAATAATGATTATTCTTCAGGCCGCTTAATGGCTGTGTCTATGTCCCTGCTGGTGGCCCTGAACATGATTGCGCTTGGCTTCTTCCTGCACCTCGGCTGCCGCCTGGACTGCATGTTCGATACCTGTCAAGGCACCCCTAAGCGCCTGCTTTGCCGCGCCGGCGCACTCCGCAACCCGGTCCCAACCGAGATTCGCTGCAAGCGCTTCCATTTGCGACACGGCCTCAACCTCCTGCCGCAACCGCTGCGATGCCTGTCTCAGGGTCATTTTGATCACCAGCGGGCCCCTGTCTTCATGATCGTTCATAGGAATTAGTATATAAGGTCGGCACCGTTCGCTCCTACACGAATCTTGAGATGAGAATCAGTTACTAGCGTCAGGTGATGGCAATAATAAGGATACATTTCTAGTTATGCGGCCGGATTTTTATGTTATGGATTGGGATCGAGGATTATGGCCGATAAAGCAAGTCGAATTCAAAGAGCCTAGAAGGGGGGAACCAAGCACTCCCAGCACGGCAAGAAAAGTTCTCATATCACTACCAATCAAGACTTCGGCATCAAGGCTTTTATAAACACTATGATTTTTCCCCACCGGCGTTCGGGTTAAGCGATGCGATCAAATCAAGGCCGGGAAGATTTTCAGTCAGAAGAACCATAGAGCGAAGAAACAGCATCTCTAAGCAGGGGTGTGAAGAAGATCACGATGATGGCTTCTGCAATGCATGCCAGCCCCCACAAGCGCAATGCGACCGGTTCGGAAAACTTATCCGAGATATACCCGAGGGCCAGGCCGCCCAGCGGATAAAGGCCTTGAAATACCAGTATATAGAAACTCATGATTCGGCCTCGCATCTTTCGTTCCACTCTTGATTGCAGCACGGTATTGACTGTCGCCGCCGTCATCAACGCCGCAGTGCCAAGCCCGAGAGCTACGAGCAGCGATAGCCATAAGAGGCTGATAAATGAGAACAGCAGCAGGAGCAGTCCGAAGCCGAGAATGCAGTACCGTATGATGTCCGCTTCCTTGAAAGAGCGGCGGAGGAGGGTGACCAGTGGGGCGCCCAGCACGGCCCCCAGGCCCACAAAGGCGAGCAGGGCTCCATACGCGCTTGATCCCTTATTCAAAACATGCTCCGAAAAGCCGGGCAAAGCGACGATGAAGGAGAGTCCGAAAAAGGCGAATATTGCCAGGCAACCCAAGAGATTCCGGGACCACTTATTGCCCCAGGCATACCTCATTCCTTCATAGATATGATCGCGGCCGCGCTCTGTCCCTCTCGAAATGGCGGGCGTCGTGGTTTTCATCAGCAGGAGGGCGAAGATTACGGCGAGAAAACTCGCCGCATTTATATAAAAGGCCGCCTGCACACTCCAGACTGCGAGAATAACGGCTCCGAGAAAGGGGCCGACAAAGCGCGCCAGATTGTACTGCGCGGCGTCAAGGGCGATGCCGTTGAGCATATCCTCTTTAGGAACCAGATCGGGGATGACCGCTCTCCAGGCCGGGAAATTAAAGATAAAAGCGCTGCCCATTACGATTGTCAGCACGAAGATCACCGGAAGATCGGCGACGCCTGCTTGGGCGGCTATCGCCAATCCCAATGCTGCGAACATCATTATGGCTTGAGTGATGAGTATCAGTGTTTTTCGATTCAGGTAGTCGGCAAGGGAACCAGCCACTATGACAAAGAGAAGCACCGGCGCGTAATTCGCAAAGTTTACTGCGCCCACCCAGGCATTGGATCCGGTTATCTCGAGAACGAACCAGAGCAATACCGTGGTTTGTATCCAGGTTCCGGTATTCGAAATAAAGGCGCCTGTCCAAAAAAGCGCGAAGTCTTTTGACCCGAAGGCGGAGAGAACCCCGCTATGGACCCCCGTCTCGGTCTCTTCGGGCGCCGGTACGATCTTGCCCCGTGATCCCTCCCGGTCAACGTCTTTCATGCCTACACTCTCTCTCCCGATCCCATGCCGTCAAATCGAAATGCATATTAGTATTGCCTATAATTCTATTCGCTCATCCGTTTCTAAAAGAAAAAACCCCGCGAACGGGGTTTGAATTCCTGGTGTCGGAGGGGGGACTTGAACCCCCATGAGGAAATCCTCACTAGGCCCTCAACCTAGCGCGTCTACCGATTCCGCCACTCCGACCTATTGGGGATTCTCGATGGCCTTTTCGGCCTCCTCGCCCTTTATTCTGCGGTTCCGGAAACCAGTATAAACCCTCTCCCTCCTGCGGTCTATTATCTTTGAAGCAAATAAAACACCCTTTGAAACATAGCCGAATCTTCCAATAACTTCCACTTTGTCACCGTCATTAATAGGCGGCGGAAAACGAAAACCTCGGTTAAACCATACCTTGATGCTCTTGCCGTTTTCATCAACGAGGTCAAAATTTATATCGAAGGTAAGCGTTTTCGACTTGCGATCGGTCTTTTTGGGTAGCAACGTGGGCAGGGGATATGTAGAGACGTTGAGAATTATTCCTTTCTTGACGACCTTAGCCAATTTGGGTCCTCCAACGCCCTCTCAGATCCCTCCCACCAGAGGGCTCATTCGCCAGTATTTTATCGACTGTGGCCAGGTGCGGCTTGAGAAAAGCCCGCTCAAGCCCTTTCCAGCAATCCGGCAATTTCCAACCATATAAGCGAGGCGAGATCTCGTTTCGGCATCAGGCTCAATTCGACTTCGCGGCCGTCCCTGAAAAGCAGGAAGGCTTTGTTGTAATCGGATTCGAAACCGGAATCCTCCCTGGAAACATCATTCGCGACGATCAGATCCAGGTTCTTTCCCTTCAATTTTTGCCGGGCATGCTCCAAGAGATCTTCGGTTTCGGCGGCAAATCCTACCAGGATCTGCCCCACCGGCTTGTTTTCCCCTAATTCTTTAAGGATGTCCGGCGTGTGTTTGAGCTCGAGATAAAGGCCGCCTTTCTCCAGTTTCTTAATCTTTTTACCGCTGATTTCTATCGGGGTGAAGTCGGCAACCGCGGCTGCCATTACAATCGCCTTACAATGCGGCGCTCGCGTCTTCACCTCCTTCTCCATCTCCTCGGCGGTCTCGACCATTACCCTCTCTACACCTATCGGCTGTTCCATCGTGGTTGGAGCGCTTATCAGCAAAACCTCGGCTCCCATTCCCTTCGCTGCTTCAGCAAGCGCATATCCCATTTTGCCGCTTGAGCGATTTCCGATGAACCGAACCGGATCGATCGGCTCGCGGGTACCACCGGACGCGACCAGTACATTGACTCCGTCCAGCTTACGATAAAGGCCAAGAATCTCGAGAGCGGCGTCCACTATCTCGGATGGCTCAGCCATCCGGCCCTCGCCTTTTCCCCCGCAAGCCAGGAAACCGCATCCCGGGCCGACGATCTGAACTCCCCGCTGCTTCAGGATCTTGAGATTCGCTTCCGTAGCCGGATGCGCATACATGTAGTCGTTCATTGCCGGCGCTGCGAGTACCGGCGCCCTGCTTGCGAGCAATGTCGTCGACAGCAGGTCATCGGCCAGCCCGTTGGCCATCTTGGCGAGAATATTAGCTGTTGCGGGGGCGACAATTATGAGGTCGGCTTCATGGGACAACGAGATGTGCTGCATAGCACCGAACTCTTCCTCGAATAGAGAAAGGGCGACCGGGTTTCCGCTTATCGCCCTGAAGGTAGCAGGTCCGACCAGCCTTGTGGCATGTTCGGTCATTATCACTTTTACCTGGAAACCAAGCAGGTTCAGTTGGCGAACAATTTCTACCGCCTTATAAGCGGCAATCCCTCCCGTCACGCCAACTACAATACATGACATTAATAACCCGGGCTTACTTCACGCCCTCATCGGGCTGTTCGTATTCAAGCTTATCAGCGGCAATCTCTTCCAAGGCGAGGGTGAGTGATTTGTTCGAGGCCGATCTAACCTGGGGACCCACCTCATGACCCAATCCTTCGCCCAAATGACGAAAGTAATTATTGATTTGGCGGGCCCGTTTTGCCGCCGAAACGGTCAATCCAAATCTCGAGTTATCATGAAAACTCAACAAATCATCGATCTTTGTCTGCATCAACACTTTTTCTCTAACCTCCCGTTACCCTTCTTCTACTTTCCCTCTCATATATCGAATATAATTCGCGCGCCGCTCCATCCAGGTCGTCGTTTATTATTTCGTAATCAAAATCGTCTTTTTCGCTGCTTTCCTCAAGCGCATTCTCAAGCCGCCGCCTGAGCTCCTCTTCCTGTTCCGTCGCTCGCCCCCGTAGCCGATTTTCCAGGATCTCCTCCGAGGGGGGGACCACGAAAATGGCAACCGCTTCAGGTTCCTTTGCCCTGACCTGCCTGGCACCTTTGACATCTATTTCCAATATCACGTCGAGACCCTGCGAAAGTTTTTCTCTCACTGCTGAAGCCGGAGTCCCATACAGGTTGCCATGCACCTCAGCCCATTCCAGGAACTCCCCCCGGGCGATCATCTCTCTGAAATCATGCTCATCCATAAAGCAGTAGTGGGTGCCCTCAATCTCTCCAGGTCTGGGCTTACGAGTCGTGGCAGATACCGACAACCAGGTGGAATCCGGATAGCTGCGCGATAACTCTATGATAAGGGTCCCTTTCCCCGCACCGGAAGGACCCGACACGACGAAAAGACGTCCTTGGGGCAATTGCCTCACCTATTAGATTATTTGAAGATGATGTCCGGCTTTCGGTTTCCTTAAGGCTTATGCAAACCTTTCCTTGAGGGCTTGCACTTGCTTAGGACCCAGGCCTTTGATGCGGCGCGATGGGCTGATGCCAATATCTTCCATTACCTTCGCCGCCCTGAGCTTGCCGACACCCGGCACCGACTCGATAACCGACTTGACGGTCATCTTTCCGTATATCTCATCGGTCGGCCGGCTGAGGATGTCGCCAACTTTTAAGTCTCCCGCCTTCAATTTCTTCTTGACGTCGGCCCTCTCCTTTCTGATTCGTGCCGCCTTCTCAAGGGCCGCCTTACGCTGTTCCGCTGTCAATTCCGGTAGCTTTTGCTTAGCCATTACTTCCCCTCCTCGAATCACAGCTCAGCTTACCCTACAGCCACAGTCTAAATTAGTATAGACTTCCTTTTACCTGCATACAACCGATTTGTCAATCATCTACATGATAGAAATCACTTACGTGGCTCGCCTTGCAACCTCGAACTCACGATGATCTCCTGCTGCCCGGTGCCTTCAAAGCGGTTTCTTCCTTGCATAGGGGGCAATCCTCCGCCTTCCAGGTGATAGCATCTATCCGCAGCAACACTTTTTTCGCCACCCCGAAATCCCTTGCTTCACCCCTTTCAATCAAGGCAGCCACTCCACATACGACGGCTCCGTTTCCGGTTGCGAGTTCCAGCAATTCCTCAACTGACCCGCCTGTTGTTATCACATCTTCAACAAGCAAGCCTCGTTCTCCTTTCGCAAATGATTGTCCACGCCGAAGAAGCAGCTTATCCCCCGCCCGCTCTGTATACAACATTCGCTTTCCCATGGCCATGGCTACCATGTAACCGATTATGATTCCGCCCAAAGCCGGACTGAGTACGACATCGATATTTTCCTTATGGAAACCCTTAGCCAATTCATCAGCCAGACTCTCCGCCAGGTGGGGATACTGAAGCACCTTAGCGCATTGTATATAGGTGTCGCTGTGCAGGCCGGAGGATAACAAAAAATGGCCTTTCTCCACCGCTCCTTCTCTCTTGAATATTTCCAATACTTCCCATTGGTTCATATAATCACGCCTTCCTTTTCCCCTCACGCCGCGAGGCGCCAAGCGCAATCCTGATCGACTCCAAAGCCGCCCTTGGAACATCCGCATCCGTCACTGCCCGACCTATCACCAGATAATCGGCACCGGCATTCAAGGCTTCTTGAGGCGTCGCCGTCCTCACCTGGTCTCCAACCGCGCTTCCGGCGGGCCGTATGCCGGGGGTAACGATGATCGGCTCTTCACCCAGTTCCTGTCTCAAAAGCAAAGCTTCTCTTGCAGAAGCGACCACTCCCTCCAGCCCGCACTCGATCGCCAGACCTGCAAGGGATAGGACCTGTTCTCGGATCGGCCTCGTCCAACCGACCTCGCGGGCCGTTGCTTCATCGCAACTGGTAAGCACCGTAACTCCGAGCATAATAGGGGCAGAGACTCCAAGTAAGGATGCCTCTTCTTTTGAAGCCCGCACAGCCGCCCTCAGCATCTCCCTTCCCCCTGAAGCATGGAGAGTCATCATATTAACGCCGCTTCTCGTAAGCGCCCTCGCCGCCTTGCTGACGGTGTTGGGGATGTCGTTGAACTTCAGGTCTCCGAATACCCTGAAGCCTCTTTCTCTCATTTCCGTGATGACCTGAGGGCCCAGATTCAAATACGCCTCCAAGCCGATCTTCACTGTTTCGACAAGACCCTCGAGCGCAGCAGCCAGGCTGTGCACATCTTCCCAATTGTCAAGATCGCAGGCGATTATGAGAGGATCGTGTTCTCTTTTCATATCAGTCTTTCCCCAGCATGGAGAGAGACTCCCTTATCTGCCGCCGCACCGTCACGGCAAGGTCCGCAACCATTCGGTTCGGATTGTTATCCAGCTTGAGAGTCGATGTCACGATCTGCTCCAGCAGCTGGCGGTCGAGAAGCGATTCGGCCACGTGGACCAGGCTGCGCAGAGTAACCATGACCACCGAAGGCCTTGCGTCATCCAGAAGCGGCAGGAGCGGCTTTATTATGTCGTAGCGGGCGAAGACGCCGCCTAATGCCCCTAATACATCGACAGCTGCGGATCGTACCCGATAATCCGGGTAATCAAGATATGTCAACAGCTCGTCAACGGCCTCTTTCTTGGGGCGGTATAAGAAGATAAGGATAAGGTCGAAGATGACATCCGGATCCTTTTCCGTTACCAGGGCGAGAAGCGCGATATCCGCAATTATTGTATCCTTTACGCCCCTCATGGCGATGGCCGCCTTGCTTCGCACTTCCGGATTTGGATGATAAAGGCAGGCGACTATATGGGGTAGATACGACGATTCATGCAATCCCGCAACCGTTCCCAGCGCGCTTATCCTTATGGAATCCTCGTCGGATTCGAGCATGGAAACCAGATCGGGATCCCGTTCCGCTGGGCCACCCTCCCCACCTACCGCCTGGAGACTCACACAATCCCTCCTCGCCGGGTCAGGCCGACCAGTTCAGACACGCTCTCAAATCCTTTTCGCGCCGCAAAAGACCCCAGGTCTTCCGCAATCCGAAACGCAGCCTCGGGATCGACAAAATTAAGGGTTCCGACCGCGACGGCGTCAGCTCCAGCCATCATCAATTCCGCGGCATCCTTCCAACTCCAGACACCCCCCATACCTATTATCGGGATGTCAACGACCTGCGCAACTTCCCATACCGCCAGGACCGCGATGGGATGCAACGCCGGTCCGGAAAGACCGCCGCTTACGTTTGCCAGGCGAGCTCTACCGGTTTCTACGTCTATCGCCATGGCTGGAAAGGTATTGATCAGGCTGAGACCGTCAGCCCCTGCCTTCTGCACCTCTACGGCCATTTCTTTAATATCGGCGGTCCTTGCAGATAGCTTCACGTAAAGAGGCAGGTTAACAGCTTTCTGGACCATGGCAGTGAGTCGGGCCGCCTCTCTCGGCGATGAGGAGTAATGCAACCCTCCCTGCTTTACATTGGGGCATGAGATATTGAGCTCGATGGCATCGGCCATCCCCGAATCGGATATCATGCCGGCAACAGCTACGTACTCCTCGTCGGAGAAACCGGCAACGTTCACCCAGACCGGAACATCAAAACGGTTCAACCAAGCTAGATCCTCCGCCAGGAAAGCTTCGACACCCTTGTTTTCCAGCCCTATTGAATTAAGAAGCCCGCAAGGAACCTCCCACAGGCGCGGCGGGGGATTTCCGTTACATGGTAATAAGGTCACCGCCTTGGTGATGATTCCACCCACCATCCCCAGGTCGAGCCATTCGGAATATTCCCTGCCATTGCCGAAAGTGCCGGAGCTTACCAGGAGGGGATTCCTGAGATTGATTCCGCTTATCTCTACTGCCAGACGCGGCTCTTGAGGCGTGCCCAATCCAGTTCCTTTCCTTCAAATACAGGCCCGTCCTTGCAGACGGTCAAATAGCTCCCTGCAGGATCGCTTGCCGGAACGACGCATCCCTTGCAAGCCCCTACGCCGCAGGCCATGCGCTCTTCAAATGAAAGCTGAAGCCTTGCCCTTCGGTCTCCAATCATGATTTCTGTGAGCTCTATAAGCATTCCTCTGGGACCACAGGCATAAATCGCGCTAAAATCCTCCGGCTGTTGCGACGTGAACAATTCAAGAGCTGTCCCTTTGAATCCCACCCTGCCGTCTTCTGAAGCGATACGCACCTGAAATTCTGCCAATATCGATTCAGGCATATCACCATAATCTCCGCTTCTCTCGATACCCCAGAAGAGTGACGGCTCCATCCCCTCAGAGCACATATTCTTATAGAGAAATATCAGTGGCGCAATCCCCGCTCCACCCGCTATAAGGGCGGGTCGATCGAATATAGAAAAGGAAAAAGGCCTTCCTAAAGGTCCCATACAATCGATTTCCTCTCCTACTTCCCGGCGCGCAAGCCAGGCCGACCCTGGCCCCGCCTCTTTTACAAGAATCGAAGCCGTGCCGGATGCGGTGTCAAAAAGACTGTAGGGCCGGCGCAGTATTCTTCCGTCTTCGCTTCCACAAAGCACGTGGAGGAATTGCCCGGGTTCGGCCAGGTAGGCCTGATCCACTCCGAAAACGACTCTCGTCAGGCAGCCGTAGACGCTTTTTTCGATTATCGGAGCGCTGAATTTCGAGCCCAAGTTCAACCTTCCATGATCTCTTGCTTGAGGCCTCTATATCCTGCAATTGGCATTATTTCCCAATCATCCGGCTCGGAGTGGCGCAGACCCCGGGTAAGGGCCAGTGCGAATTCGATATTGGTGATGCAGGGGATGTGGTGGCGGGCGGAGGCGGCGCGAATATAGAAGCCGTCGCTATGCGGGAATTTTCCCCTCGGGATATTTATGACCAAGCCTACCTCCCCATTCCGGATATGATCGACTATATTCGGCCGCCCTTCCTTTAACTTATTGACGGTCTCGACTTTGATGCCCGCCGCCTCGAGGGCATGGGCCGTCCCCCGCGTCGCCATCAGAAAATATCCGGCGGCGCGCAATTCCCGTGCCAGCAGTACCACCCGCCGTTTTTCCCGGTTGGCGACGCTGAGGAACGCTATCCTGCTCGCCTGAGGCCGTATCCCCTGGCTCCACAACGCCTTGGCCAAGGCGGCCGCTGGATTGGATGCGATGGCGATAAGCGACCCGGTTGATCGTCTCTGGGGAGAAGGCAGGATGTCGGATTCGGCAATAACTCCGTATGGTATGGTCGGCATGCGCACAACACTGCACCTGCTCGCTGCGTCATCGAAAGGTACTCGCCCTTTTTTCAGGACCGATATTCCCAGGGATGCCAGCGGCAGTCCGGACGCCCTTTCGAGGAATGGGAGGTTCGCCGAGGCACCGAGATCGACGTCCTCGATCCAGGCGTCCCCGTTTCTCAAAAATAACTTCATGCTGAGGTTGCCCCTTGAGCCCAGTGCCGCTATCGCTTTTCGGGTGAGATCTGTCGCTCTCTTTTTTTGTTGCGATGTCATATAGAAGGGAGGGTAAACTCCCAATCCGTCGCTCGAAGAAATGCCGATTTCATCAAGCTGCTCCCAAAAGAGGATAAGATCGTCCGGTTCAACCCCCGCCACGGCCTCCAATTGAATTTCTTGAACGTCTTCCGGAACGGCTCGCCAGATGACGGCCCGATCCTCCCGGAGCTCCCGCAGAAATAATTCTGCGTCTTCCCGGCCATACAGCAGGCGCTCGGTTCCTTGTCCCGCATTGTCCTCCAAAATGGCATGCACCGGATACGCGATTCTTTGAAGCACCTCGATTCCGGCTTCAAAGCCGCGGCTGTTCAGGGAATCGACGAGCGGTAATCCGCCGCGTTTCAAGACGTCCCGGGCTTCAGCCCCTAAAACATGATCGGGACTCTCGCATCCCAGGACCTCCATTTCTGAGCTGCGAAGTTCATTTGCCAGGGATAGGCTTTTTTGGCCACCAAAATGAAGGACAACTTCCTTCAAGCCCTGCCTTTCCGCACTTTCCTTGATGGCGGAAGCCTTGAGAGGACCGAGAAAGACAGAATCCGCCCAATCCAGTGAGAACAGGGCGAAATCGATGCTGGGCGTATAGAGGGCCGCTCCCTGGTTGTTCTCCTTCAGGCCTTGCAGGGCATGGAAGCAATTTGCCTCCTGCTCGCACCCGTGCGGCCCCCAGCCTTCCGGTGCAATGACGAGAGTGCAATCGCTATCAGCATCGACTTGCCGTGAGAGGTAGAGCACCTGCCTGCATCCGGCGCCCGGTTTTGTTGAATGCCGATTACGCCGTTCTCCGGCGGCCTGAAGAATATCTTCAATCATCTTGAGTTGGCGTTGGTTATCGTCTTCCGTGCCTTCGGCCAAGTCCTCAATCGCGTTCATACTTGCTTCCCGCAGGTTTTCACCGACGAAACAGGTTCTTCCAACCGCATGAGAACCCAGACCGAGGTAACCCTCGTCTGCCACCGGTTTATTGAGAATTCTCGGCACCACCAGCATCGTTTTTTTGATCTCGAGCCGGTGTTCCCCGATCAGTGTCTTGCCCGTCACCAGGTCCAAATGAATTCGTACCAAGTCGGCACCGGAGAGCATCTCCACAATCGGAGTATGGCGCCCGGGCCCAAAATCGAGATCGAGCAACTTCACCCGATCCGCCTGGGAGCCGAGACAAAGCTTGAACTCACAAAGCCCCGAGAGGTTAAACGCTTCCCCGGCCTTTATTGCCATTTCGCGCAAGCTTTCACCCTGTCGTTTCGTGAGAGAGATGGGAGGGCATGCAAGGATCGAATCGCCGTCATGCTTGGGTAAAGCCTCCACCTGCTCGACGATTCCCGGACAAACCGTTCTCCCCTCGCGATCCCTCAAGAGGAGGACGATGTATTTTCGCCAATTCTCGAAAGCGGCCTCGATTGTGATCCTTCCGGTCGGGCTGTCCCGCAAAGCGTCGCCGAGAAGAGCAGGATATTCTTCGAGGTTATATGCCAACCCCGAACCCCAACCGGCGCTTGAGGAATCCGGCCTCACCGCCAGTGGAAAACCCAATTCCTGGCTCGCATCCTGTCCTTCACGCAGATTCCTGGCCGGGCGCAACTCCCGGTTGTCCAAATCATGCTCTTTAAGGATCTGGCTCAGTAGATAGCGATTGGAGCATAGCCTGCCGGCCGCGAGATCCGGCGTTTGTAAGCACAAGTCATGGTGCCAGCCCTCTTCCTCCAGCTCCGAACCCAGCAGCAGACCTCTATTGCCCGCAAATCCATACCAGATGGTCCCTACCCCCGCCTCTTTGACTATTCGCTTCACAACCGCGGCCATAGCCGGTTCCATATACAAGTCTTCTCTCTCGCCTCCCACATCCATCAGAGTCGCAGGATCGTTTTCGAGAACCATTACTCGCAACCCCGACTGTCGCAAGATTGTGCAGGCCCTAGCTGCGATATATTGTCGATAGCCTCCTTCGCCGATGGCAACGGGGCCCGGACCGATCATCAGGGTCAAGTCCTCTCGCGAGGTCACATCAACCTCCCCTTCCCGGATACGTTTACCATATAAGCGATCTTTCCGTTTTTAAGGGTGCAAACCACCCTGCCGAAAACGCGGCGGCCATGAAAAGGACAATTGCGTCCTTTGGAGGCA
>MELM01000003.1:44762-48815 GCA_001767605.1 Candidatus Solincola sediminis
GCCATAAAAAGGGGGGTTTAGATTCATAACCGTAGAGGGCCCGAGAGTAAGGAGTTCGATCAACCTTTCGAGCGATAAGTCGCCTGGCTTGACAAGCTCCGTATAAAGAACCGTAAAAGCACTTTCCAAGCCGATTACACCAAAGGGAGCATTGTCGAATTCCCGCTCTTTGTCTTCAATCGTGTGCGGCGCATGATCGGTGGCGATGGCATCGATGGTGCCGTCTAACAGCCCCTCCCTAAGACCGCGCACATCTTCAGGGGTGCGCAGGGGCGGGTTGACCTTGAATACGGTATCGTAGGGGACCATATCATTCTCGGAGAGTAGCAAATGGTGAGGAGTAGCCTCGGCCGTTACCGGCACGCCGCGCGATTTTGCCTCCCGGATCATACCAACGGAGCCCGCAGTACTGACATGAGCTATATGCAGCCTGCATCCCGTTAACGCGCACAGCAGCAGATCCCGGGCGACCATTACTTCCTCAGCCGCCGCCGGCATTCCCCTGAGCCCCAGTTCATTCGACATGGCTCCTTCATTGATCTGGCCGCCATTGGAGAGGACCGAGTCCTCCTCATGGGAAATGATTATCCCCCCAAAACCGGAGGCATATTCCAAGGCCCGCCGCATTAGACCGGCATCCTGAATACCGTCTCCGTCATCAGAGAAAGCCGATACCGCCGCCCGGCTCATATGCATCAGCGCCATCTCGGCCAGTTCCCGGCCTTTGCGACGGGCGGACAGGCAGCCGATAGGAAAGAGGTCCGCCAGGCCTAAGGCCTGTGCCCGGTTGTAGATACCCTCTATCAAAGGTGCATTGTCGAGAGGGGGGTTGGTATTCGGCATACAACAAACTGCCGTGTAGCCGCCCCTAAGGGCCGCATTGAGGCCGCTCTCCAAGGTCTCGGCGTCCTCCCTGCCCGGTTCCCTGAGATGCGCATGTAAATCGAGAAAACCGGGGGCCAGGATTCTCCCGCCCGCCTCAATGACCTGGCGGCCTCCAGCCTTTATTGCTTTACCTACCTCGGCCACCCGTCCCCTCGATATGAGGACATCCCGGGTCTCATATAGCCGGTTGAAGGGGTCTACTATTCCGGCACCTTTTATCAGCAGATCAGGCAACTCTCTCACCGCCCTCGGACCCGCCGAGTAGCAGAAAGAGCACCGCCATACGGAGGGCAACGCCTGCCGCTACTTGCGCGGTAATTACCGAATGCGGCGCATCGGCGACTTCGGAAGCGATTTCGATTCCCCTGTTCATCGGGCCCGGGTGCATAACGATGACCTCCGGCCTCGCTCGCCCCAGCCTTGCCATGTCCAACTGGTAGAGCCGGGTGTATTCCTCCACCGAGGGAAACCTTCCCTCCTTTTGCCGCTCCCTTTGAATTCGCAGCATGTAAATAACGTCACAATCGGGTATCACCGAATCGAAATCGTTGCTTATCTCAACCACGGGCGGCATAGCCGGCGGGCGGAGGGTCGGCGGTGCGACTGCCACAACCTTCATTCCCATAATGCCGCAGGCCTTGATGCCGGAGCGAGCGACCCGGGAATGCAGGATGTCCCCGACATAAGCAATTGTTTTTCCTTGCAGGTCTCCGATCCTCTCGGTCATCGTGAAGAGATCGAGCAGGGCTTGGGTCGGATGGGCGTGCATGCCATCGCCGGCGTTCAATATGGAAGCCTGCAACCATCGTTTCAGCAGCCAGGGGACGCCGGACGCGGAATGCCGAACCACAACGGCATCAACACCCATGGCCTCCAAGGTCAATGCCGTATCCTTGAGGCTCTCACCCTTTTCCACGCTCGAAGTGGAAACCGAAAAGTTGAGGACATCGGCGCTCAGCCGCTTGGCGGCTACCTCAAAGGATATACGGGTACGCGTCGAGGGCTCATAAAACAGATTCACTACCGTCTTTCCTCGCAATGAAGGCACTTTCTTTATTGGGCGTTGCAGGACTTCCGAGAAAGATTTAGCAGTCTCCAGAACCTTCTCGATGTCATCCTTTGTCAGCTGGTCAACATCGAGAAGGTGCTTTATTTCGTTCAAAGCATCCCTCCTCTCCCGGCGACGGTTGATTTCATAAAAAAATCCCGCCCTTGTGGGGCGGGTTCATTCGTCTTCATAACCGATGTAGACGGCATCCTCGCCATCCACCTCCTTGAGAGCAACCCGTACCTTCTCACCTGCCGATGTCGGGATGTTTCTTCCGACATAATCCGCCCGGATAGGTAGTTCGCGGTGGCCCCGGTCGACCAGGACCGCCAGCTGGATGGTATCCGGGCGGCCATAGTCGATGATGGCATCCAATGCGGAGCGTACGCTGCGTCCGGTGTAGAGAACATCGTCCACCATCACTACGTTTTTGCCGCTGATATCCCCCGGAAGGTGGGTTTCCTTCACAACCGGCTGGCGTATATGAATATCATCGCGGTAAAGCGTGATGTCCAACCTGCCGGTTGGGACTTCAATCCCTTCTATTCCCGATATCGCTTCGGCTATGCGTACTGATAAAGGTACTCCGCGGGTCCTGATACCGACAATTACCAGGTCGGTCGCCCCCTTGTTGCGTTCAACGATCTCGTGGGAAATACGTTGAATAGCTCTCCTCACATCCGAAGCTTCCATTATCTTGCTTCGTTCCCGGAAGGCCATCCTCACCTCCAGTATTAAAAAGCCTCCCTGCGAGCCGGCAGGAAGGCTATGTAAAACCTTGGTTCGATCATTCCTTGCCAGCCTCTCCGGACTGATTTAAAGGTCCATTTCAGCATAACAAACCTGTTATCGATATTCAATGATTCAATGGCCGCCACGGCAATTCCTTTCGTCACCGGGCTAAGCGAGGTGCTAATTACCAGCTTCTTCAATGGCCTTGTCCCTCACGAGCTTTCCCATTATCCCGTTGATGAACTTGCCTGAATCCTCGGTGGAGAACTTTTTTGCCAATTCAAGGTATTCATTAATCGTTACATTGGTGGGTATATCTTGCAGGTAGAGGAGTTCGACGAAGCCCAATCTCAAGAGATTACGATCGATCATGGGCATGCGTTCGAGCGACCAGCGATCGGCGTAGGAATCTATCAGCGAATCTATTTCCGCCTTATGCTGCATATAAAGATATATCAAATCGAGGGCAAATTCCGATATCTCTCCTGAAGGAATATCCGATTCCTCTATCCCTTCCCGCAGCATTCGGTTATATGCGGAGAGTACTTTTTCGAGATCATCTCCAGTGAGGTCCATCTGATACAGGACGTCTCCCGCCACCTTCCTGGCTAGCGTTCGACGGCTGAAAAGGGGAGAATCAGTCACCTAGTGTCCCATTAGAGGGCGTTCACCCCCACCACGTTGACATTGACCGCCTCTACCGGCCAGTCCGTCATAACTTCGATGGCATCCTTCGCCTCGCGTTGCACGTTCCTGCCCACCTCGCGGAAATCCCTTCCGTAATCCATGTTGACATCGAGATTCACAAGCACTGTGCCCTCATTCAACTCAGCTTTGATGCCCTTGGTGATATGCTTGCGTCTCTTGGCATCCTCCGGATGGTCGCCGCGGATCCCAGTCCCCGATACACCATCGACGCATGACAATGCAATTCCCGCTATCAGCTCGAGAACGCCTGATTTCAATTTATAGGAACCCGCATCCAGCATCCTTGCTTATTTCACCCTCTCCAAGTATTCGCCGCTTCTGGTATCCACTTTGATTATGTTTCCCACTTCTATGAAAAGGGGGACGTTAACAACCAGTCCCGTTTCCATAACCGCCGGCTTGCTCCCGCCGCTGGCCGTATCCCCCTTCACGCCCGGCATGGTCTCGGTTACCTCCATCTCTACGAAGACCGGGGGTTCGACCCCCACCGGTTTGCCCTCGTAAAGTGGTATATCAACCGTGATGCCCTCCTTCAAGTACTTAGCCGCATCGGCCACTTCCGGCTCCGGTATCGGCAACTGTTCATAGGTCTCGTTATCCATAAAGACGAAATCATCTCCCTCTCGGTAGAGGTACTGCATCCGGCGATTGTCGAGGATGGCAAGCTCCACCTTTTCGCC
>MELM01000003.1:48827-49982 GCA_001767605.1 Candidatus Solincola sediminis
CCCCGTCTTCAGGTTTTTCAACCTGGTGCGAACGAACGCGCCTCCCTTGCCCGGTTTCACATGCTGGAAATATACGATGGTGTATAGTATGGAATCCATCTCTATCGTTATTCCGTTTCTGAAATCCGCAGTGGTTGCCATAGTGCTCATTTCTCAGGTTAACGCTGCTCGGAGCGACACTTATTTTAGCACAGCCGCCGTGGTCTTTAGATATAGGCTTCGAGTTCCAGACTTCGAGTAAGGTTTGAAAGCAATTCAGGACCCTGTGCCGTCACCTGCACCATGTCTTCTATTCTTACCCCGCCCTTTCCGGGAATATATATGCCCGGCTCTACGGTGAAAACCATGCCCTCTTCCAACACGTCACGGCTGGTCCTCGCAATAAAAGGCCTCTCATGAACCTCGAGACCGACTCCATGGCCGAGACTGTGCCCGAAATACTCGCCATATCCGGCATGTTCGATAGATCTGCGGGCGGCGAGATCGATATCCCTTGCCTCAACCCCCGGCCGTATCTCCCTTATTGCCGCCTCTTGCGCTCTTAAAACCACGTCGTATATCTTTTTTATCCCGGGAGCCGGCCTGCCGAAGCTTATCGTTCGCGTCAAATCCGTGCAGTACCCTTGGTATAGGATGCCCCAATCTATGACCGTGGCGCCCCTGAGCTTCTTTTGTGAAGGCTGAGCATGGGTCATCGACCCCCTCGAACCGCTCGCTACTATCGTCTCGAAAGACTGCCGTTCGCCCCCATGACGCCGCAGTTGCATATCCAAATCCATTGCGAGGTCCACTTCCCTCGCCTCCGGATTCATAAAGGCCAGGCTCTTGATTAGACTCTTCTCGGCCAGCGTGACCGCCTGTTTCATTATCTCGAGCTCCTCTTTGCTCTTCTTCGCCCTGAGCAAAGCCAGCGAGAATTTGATGGGTTTGACCCGGGCGATTCCGCGCAAGCTCCTTCTCAATTGCATTGCATCCGCATATGAAAGGGTTGTTGGATCGAAGCCTATCTCCATACCCGATCGCTTCTTAAACAGGTTGGCTAATGCTTCTCCCAGGCCGGCCTTATAGATCGCTATTTCAAGACCCTTCACCTCTCGCGCCGATTGCTCTTCATACCGGGAATCGGTGAGAAAATAACCCTTGTCCCGAAGCAAC
>MELM01000004.1:0-13518 GCA_001767605.1 Candidatus Solincola sediminis
ATAAGTCATGGACCTCCAGTACGGGTCGTTCCGGCAAGGACTTCCACAACATCCCCTATGGCCAGGCGGGCAACCCTCGGGCTGGAGCCGCCCGAAAGCACATAGCAGACCCTCCGGGGGAAGGCCGCCTTTACCTTTTCCGCGAAAGCCCGGTATGCTTCATCGCCGAGAGCGAAGCCGCCATAATCATCGCGGTGACTGTCATGACCGAAGACGATGAAAAGGAGTTCAGGGGAGAAAGCGAGAGCCGCGGTGAGGGCGTTATCCACCTGGGCAAGAAAGCGCTCGTCCGAGGCCTCATGGGGAAGGGCATAATCGACATTGTTCGTGCCCTCTTCCCTTCCAATCGGATAGCCGGAGTGGAAGTTGAGGTGCAAGACATCGGGATCCGAGCCAAGAATGTCGCGGGTGCCATCGCCGAAGTGAGGATCGATATCCAATATAGCGAAGCGATGGGCATCGCGCGTCTCACGCAAACTCTCGATGGCTATTGCGACGTCGTTTAAATAGCAGAAGCCCCAGAAGCCGTCCGCGCTGGCGTGATGGCCGGCGGCGCCGACAAAACAGAACGTATTAGCGGCTCGTGAAGCCGCGATTTCTCGGGCTCCCATAACGGCTGACCCGGCCGAAAGCAAAGCCACCTCGTAGTAGCCGCTGACCGATACGGAGCGGAGATGGGACTCGGTATGCACCTTCTTCACCAACTCCTCGTCAGCCGGCTCGGGCTTTAAGACTCTTACTCCCGAGAGCTCCAACAGTCCTCTTGCCTGCAGTTCTTCAAAAGCGGGCGCAACCCTCTCGCGCAAAGTCGGATATCCCTCAGTTGAAAAAATGGGGTGGTAAACGATGGCCAATTCATACTGCGCCTCACCGGGCCGGCTTCCCAAATATTCTCCCTCCTCGACCTGTAGGCTTGCTCGCGTCATATTCTAATTCATCACAATGACAACGATGACCTTGCAATTTGGTTTCACAGCCACCGATAATTGGCTGCAAAGCGTTTTGACACAGAGGAGGTAAATAATGCCGGTATTTGTCATGCTGACAAAACTCACCGACCAGGGCGCCAACACCATCAATAGAGATCCTCACCGCATCAAAGAGGTCAATAAGGATGTGGAATCATTGGGCGCAAAAGTGCTGGCGCAATACGCGTTAATGGGCGAGTATGATTTCCTCAATATTCTCGAAGCTGCCGACGCAGACACTGTGGTACGTGTTTCCCTGAAACTGGCCTCACGCGGAACCCTTCGCATCCAGACCATGGCGGCGCTCCCGATCGATGATTTTATACAAGCGGTAAGGTAGATCTTTCAATTCGGGGGTTTGCACTTCTCTTAGATGGGTAGAAAGATTAGTATCGCCTGTTAATTGTTGTCGGCTTAATTGGAAAGGAGCTTGCTATGGCAACTTACATTCTATTGACCCGTCTTACGGATGAAGGATGCGCGACGCTTACCAAAAACCCCGATCGCATCAACGAAGTAAACAAGGATGTCGAGGCCATGGGGGCCAAGTTGGTGGCCCAGTACGTGGTTCTCGGACAGTACGACTTCGTGAACATCGTCGATGCGCCGAACAACGAGACCATGGCAAAGATATCCGTTCAACTGGCTTCACGCGGTACTGTGAGGATCATGACTCTGCCGGCTATCAGCATCGATACCTTCATCGAAAACCTGAAGTAATTCCCGTTCCCCCGAAAGGGCTACACAAAGGTGTCAGGCACCTTTGTGTAAGCTAACCTACACAAAGGTGCCTGACACCTTTGTGTAGGGGTTATTCCATGACGCGGAGGGTCGAGGGGACGTCCATCCGGCGCAGCTTGCGGACATTCAATAGTGGGGCTATGGCTGTGGCGGCGATTCCCACGGCCAAGGTTATGATGATGGTTGCGGGCTTAACGCTGACCAGCAATTGTATGTCTGGTATCGTGCCACTCGTCCTCGAGAGAAGCCAGCCCAGGGCGAGCACGCCGAGACCCACACCAAGAATCGTTCCCAGGATGCCTATCATGCCCGATTCGATCGCCGCTATGCGCAGCAAGGTGCGAACCCGGACACCATAAGCCTCCATGGTCGCATTCTCCCGGCGGCGCTCGTCGACGCTGATGCTCGCCGCGCTGAACGCGATCAACAATGCGAGCAGAAACACGAAACCACCCACGATCTGAAATATCGAACTGAACTGCCGAAGTTGATCCCTGGTAGTGTCGGCGACCGCGGCGGGCTCCTGGGCGGAGGCCACGCCGGGCAGGTGGAACATAGCTTCCTTGACGTCAGAGGCCGAGTAACCCGATGCGGGGATCAGTTGAAATCCGTTGGTAAATCCTGCCAACCCAAAAAGGTTCGCTTCTTCGATATCGATGTAAGCAAAAAGCCGTATGGGATTCGGGTGCAAGCCTGTCAATCGCATCTCGGTTTGCCGGAGCGCGAACGTCGTTTCACCGGTGCGGTAAGGAAGCGTAAGCATGAGCGTGTCGCCTGGTTTCAAGTGAAGATCGCTCGCCGCCTTTTCGGCCAGCACAATACCCGGGAGTCCGCCCGCATCGACAGCGGAGTTGACGGTAGGATGCCAGATCGGGCTTTCCATATCCAGTGCCTGGACTTGCATGTCCAGCCTGGTTCCCTCATTTGTGATACTGGCGCCACCCGTCAAAGTGGATTCAGCCGATCCTACCGCAGGCGAATTCTCGATAGCTTTCGCCAGGTCCGAGTCGGCCGGTTGGAAGTTTGCGAGCGTAACCGTGACCCTTTCCGGCGCTCCCTTGTTTAGCTCCGCCGACATGCGATTGAGTACCTCGTTGATGGAATCTAGAGTGCCCAGAACCGCTACCAGAACAACAATCGTCGCACCTATTCCGAGGGCCGTCAGGATGGTGCGCCGCGGCGCCCTCAAGATGTTGCGCACCGGCATCTGTCCCAGGCTCTTCCCCGGAAGACGCAGGCGCTTGAGCAGCGGCGCAAGTCCCCCACCCCTGGCAGCAAGATGCCCCGTCTGTAACGCCTGTACGGGTTCGACGCGAACCGCCCGCCATACCGGCCAGGCGGTCGCCAAAAAAGGCAGCAGAAAACCGACGGCGGCCGCGCCGGCGAAGGGGCCGACCTGGAAAGGCGTCCGCCACACCGGAAGCGGCTGCAAACTGGAGAGCGCCGAGCCCAACAGGGAGCCCATGAGAAATCCGATTCCTATGCCGAATACGACCCCTAGCGCAGCGATCTCACCCCCCACGAGCAAAGGGCGTAATGCGATCGTCCTGCGTGGGACTCCCAATGCCATACCGATACCTATCTCCCTGCGCTCGGATTCGACGATGCGGTTTATGAGATTGAAGGCGGCGAAGGCCGCCCCCAGCAGGACCAGGAAGGCGATGGCGACGTTCGTGCCCTGGTCGCTATCTACATCCTGGTAAAGGACATGGTATGCAGCGTCGTCTTCGATGGTCTCCACTTCGACGCCGACATCCGGCAAAGCGATCGCAAGCGCTTGCTCGACCTCGGTTGCCGCCGCGCCGCGGTCGGTGCCCGCCTGAAGTGACAGCACCAGATCGTTCACTTGCCGAGTGCGCCCGGTGATTGTCTGGATCTCTTCAAGCGGCATGAATAATACGGCGAAATTGGCCTGGGCATTGAAATCACCCTGCCCCGTGGTAATGATGAAGTACTCCGGCGAGAAGCCTGTTCCCGAATATTGAACCGGAACGCCCCCCGCCAATTCCACCGTTCCTTCCTCCGGAAGCTTGTACTGGTCCGCGAAATGCGCATCCAGGACCGCGCCCGAACCTTCGGAGAAGCCGCTGCCCGACGCAACGTAGATCTTATCAATGCCCGGTGCGCCACCGGCGGTAGGAATCCCGACCACCCGGCCGGGGACGAGCACCGTATCATCCGCTCTTGATGCTTCGACCTGTGTCGGCTGAATCAGGCGCTCCTCCGCCTGATCGACCCATTCAGGGTGTTGCATGGCGGAGAGGGCGTTTTGAAGATCATTTTGAGGTACATAGCTTCCTTCAGCGAGAGTGACATGCAGATCATGTGCATTAAGAGCCTCGTAACTGGCGTCGTAAGAAGCACGACGCCAGTCAGAAGTGCTGGATAGGCCGGCATAAACGCCCGTACCTATTGCTATTACCAGTGCGATGACGGCGACCTGAACCCATCGGCGCCGCAACTCGCGCAGGGACCAGAGAAGCCAGAAGGAAAAGCGCCTCATTTCGCCTCACCTACCAGCGCAGATCCGAGATCAGCGCCCGGCCGCCTTCAGGTGGGCCGTCGGAGATTATCTTGCCGCTTGAGAGTTCTACGACCCGATCAGCCACCCGGGATATCTCGCGGTTGTGGGTGACTACGAGGACGGTCTTTCCGGCCTCAGCCTGCTTCCTGAGAAGCTCGAGGATCGCTACCCCGGTACGGAAATCCAACTCGCCGGTGGGCTCGTCAGCCAGAAGCACCGGATTGCCGGTGGCCAGGGCGCGCGCGATGGCCACCCGTTGCTGCTCGCCACCTGAAAGCTCGTGCGGAAAATGCTCCACCCGTTCTCCAAGACCGACTTCGGCGAGCATCCGGCGGGCTTCCTCGCGGTCGTGACCGCCGGTGACGTCGACGGCGAATTGGACGTTCTCCAGCGCGGTGAGTCCGGGGAAAAGGTTGAAGGATTGGAATATGAAGGCAACAGCCCGCCGGCGAAATGAAAATAATTCTTTGCGCCGCGCGCCGGTTACCCGCATACCGGCAACCGCGATCTCACCGCTTGAAGGGGTATCGAGAGCTCCGATCATGTTCAGCAGGGTGGTCTTGCCGCTTCCGGACGGGCCGAGCACAACTATGAACTCGCCTTCATCCACCCTGAGGCTCACGCTATCGAGAGCGGTAACGCCGACCGAATCCATATCGTAATGCTTTGAAACATTATCAAGGCGAATCATAACTTCGGGCTTATTCCGGGTAACCGGCATTGCTGCTCCCATGGTCATCACACTCCTCGCTATCGGCGGCATCAATCATTTCGGATTACTTTGAAAGTATTGAAGTGTCGAGACGATGCTCCCGCGCTGGGAAGACACTAACCTACACAAAGGTGCCTGACACCTTTGTGTAGGTTAGTTTTTGAAACGGTATTTTATGAGGGTCCAGAGGGCGGGAATACCATCCCTCCAGGTTATCTTCTTGCCCTCCTCCATCTCCCTTCCGGCGTATGAGATGGGGACCTCGAAGATCCTTATCCTCTGCTTGAGGATCTTCGCCGTAATCTCCGGCTCGATGTCGAAATGATCGGACTTGAGGTCGAGGGTGTCCAGCACCTCACGGGTCATCATCTTGTAACAGGTCTCCATGTCGGACAGGGTAGTATTAAAAAGAACGTTGGTTATCAAAGCCAGGAAACGGTTGCCGACGTAATGCCAGAAGAGCATGTTCTTTCTCGGTCCGGTAAAGCGTGAGCCGTATACCACCTGGGCCTTGCCCTTGAAGATAGGATCGAGAAGGCGGGGGTAGTCTTCGGGATCGTATTCCAGATCCGCATCCTGTACGATGATCAAATCCCCCGTGACCGCCTTGTACCCGGAGCGTACCGCCGCACCCTTGCCCCGGTTCTCCGGATGATATATCACCCGGGTTACGGAATCCTCCTCCATGGCCAGTATGTCCCGGGTCCCGTCCTGCGAGTAGTCGTCGACTATGACTATTTCCCTTTCCAGGTCCCCGAGATCGACCTGTCTGACCCTTCTCAGGATCTCCTTTATCGTGTTCCGTTCGTTATAAACCGGCATTACAATGGATAGCTTCATCTTCTCCTACCTTCAGATATCTCCGTACTTTTCCAGATAATAGCGCCGGAATTCTCCGCTTTTCAAGGGTCGCCACCAGTCCTCGTGGGCTTTGTACCACGCCGCCGTTTCGCGCAGGCCCGCCTGAAAATCGTGCTCCGGTTCCCAACCCAAGCTCTTAATCTTAGAAGTGTCGACGGAGTAGCGAAGATCGTGCCCAAGACGGTCGGGAACGAATTGTATCGAGTCCCGGCCGGCCTCCATAGCTTCTAAGATTGCATCGGTAAGTGCGACGTTTGTCAGCTCATGTCCACCACCGATATTGTATACCTCACCTCGGACACCCTGTCGCAGGACGGTGTCGATCGCCCTGCAATTATCTTGGACGTACAGCCAATCCCTCACGTTTTTTCCCTCGCCATAGAGCGGCACCTTCCTCCCCTCGATGAGGTTGGTAAGAAAGAGGGGGATTACCTTTTCCGGATACTGGAAGGGCCCGTAGTTATTTGAGCTTCGTACGATGACCGCATCGAGGCCATAGGTGCGGACATAAGATCGCACGAGGAGATCGGCGCCTGCTTTGGAGGCGGAATAGGGGCTGTTGGGCTGGAGCGGGCTTTCCTCGTTGAATGATCCCTGCTCGATGCTGCCGTATACCTCATCCGTACTTATCTGCAGGAAGCGTATTTCCCTCTGCCGCGCCTGCTCGAGGAGACGGTAGGTGCCGAGCACGTCCGTAGTGACGAAGGCCTCGGGCGAGGCGATGGAGCGATCGACATGGGTCTCGGCGGCAAAGTTGACCACCGCATCCGGCGACCACGAGAAGGCTTCGGCCACGTCCTCGGAATTGGAAATATCTCCCTTTTGAAATCCATACCCGGGGTAGGTTGCGATTTCCCGCAGGTTCTCGGGATTGCCCGCATATGTGAGCTTGTCGAGGTTCAGGATTTCGTCTTCCGGGTGATTGGCGAGAACCCATCTCACGAAATTGCTGCCTATGAAACCGCACCCGCCTGTTACCAACAATCGCATTGCTTCCCGAAACTCCCTCTTATTTCATCACTATGTCCCAGTCATAGGGAACGCCTGCTTCCTCCCGGTTCAGTATCCGGCTTTGGGCGTCTTCCCCCTCAAACGTTGAAAGAACGATCGCGCCTCGGTTGCCCGTAGCCTTCCATCCCCTGAGGACGCCCGCGGGAATCTTCACCTCGCGATAACGATATTCTCCCAGGAAGAGTTCACAAACCTTGCCCCTGGTCGGTGAATCGGGCCGCGCATCATAGGTAACGAGCTTGATCATTCCTTCGAGACAGATGACGCGTTCAAAGGCGCCTTGGTGTACCGTCCAGGCGTCTACTATTTCCGGGAAAAGGCTATGGCAGGAGGAAGTCAACCCGGCAGGGCGTCCGAGTTCTATCAGCAGACCCTTTTCCCCCAAATGCGAGGGTAGCTCCCTCACTTCAAGGCCCTCAATCATCGCAGCCCCTCAAAAAAGACCGACCGTAGAGTTATCACCCAGCACGAAATGAAAGGACTTGGGCCGAACCGAGGATTTGGATATCTCCACGTTTTTACCGATAAGACTGTCCTCGATGCGGCCGGCTATATTCTCGATGGAACTGTTTTCCATGACTATCGAATGTTCCAGCTCGCTGCCGACAACGGTGACACCGTAATAAATGGACGTGAACGGCCCTATATAAGAATCGATGATTTTGGAATCCTTGCCGATTATGGCCGGCCCCCTGATTGCGCTGCGGATGATCTCGGCCCCCTCCTCGATTATTACCCTGCCATCCAGCTTCGAGGCCTCGTCCACGCTGCCCTGGCACGACGGCATGATGTCTTCGAGAACGATGCGGTTGGCTTCCAGCAGATCCTCGAGATGCCCCGTATCCTTCCACCATCCGGCGATTATGTGCGCCTCCACTTTGAATCCGTTGTCTATCAAGTGTTGGATCGCATCCGTGATCTCCAGCTCGCTTCGCCATGACGGCTTTATCGCCCGGGCCGCTTCCATAATGCAGGGCTTGAACATGTATGCGCCAACGAGGGCCAGGTCGCTCTGGGGTTGTTTGGGTTTTTCCACCAGCTCAACCACGCGATTTCCCTCCAGCCGCGCGACCCCGAACCTCTCCGGTTCGCTGACGTGAGCGAGGAGTATCATGGCGTCGCATTCCTTCTGGCGAAATTCCTCAACGAAGCCGGCGATCCCCTCTTTGATGAGGTTATCTCCGAGGTACATGACGAAAGCCGAATCTCCGAGGAAATCGGCGGCCGTGAGCACTGCATGGGCAAGCCCGAGGGGGGCTTCCTGGTGGATATAGGAAACGTTTACGCCCCAGGCGGAGCCATCGCCAACCGCCTCACGAATCTCCTCCTCGGTATCGCCGACGATAATACCGATTTCCTGCACACCGGCGTTTTTCAGGGATTCGATGCCATAGAAGAGTATGGGCTTGTTGGCCACCGGCACCAATTGCTTGGCGCTTGTGTGGGTTATGGGGCGGAGACGCGTTCCCGCACCGCCTGAGAGTATTAATCCTTTGAGCTCCATAGAGCAAGATTTTATCACATAGGGCTGATAAGTACCTGGTTACATGACCTCTATCTATGAACCGAGGCGCTATGTTCTTGCATTAAGTAACATGCCGCCCGGTTGCGCGGTGAATTGATTGTATGAGCGCCTCACCCATTACATCGAGTTGCCAATTCCTCAAGCCGCAGCACTCGCGCATCTCGGAGATGTCTTGCGGTTTGGCTTTGGCAATCGCTTTCAGAATGCCGTTGGGCATGAGGAAACCGGGATCAAGCTTCAACTCACCGGCCTTGCGGTCCCGTACCGTCTTGAGGTTTCTGAGTACCCTCTCCGCCACAAGGTCCCGCTTCTGATGCACTTGTCTAGGGAAATTAGGCAGTTTCGGCGCCGGCACTTTGAGACCTCTCTCCACCGCTACCGCAATATCGTTACCGAAGCGCGCCAATTGTCTCGGCGACAGTATTCTCGATTCTTCCAGCGCCCGCCGGCTGCGTGGCTGGTATTCGGCAATCCTTAGAAGCCTTTCGTTCCCTATTATCTTGAAGTTGGGAACGTCAAACGACTTGGCTTTGCGTTCCCGCCAATGCAGGAGCTTCTCGAGGATGGCCAACTGCCGGGAGTTGAGTTCCCTGGCTCCCTTGAACTTGAGGACATTTACTTCCCGCTCGGGCATTGCCTCCAGATTGTTAACCAGCCGTGCGAACTCTTCCGTCGCCCATTTGGTCCTTCCCGTTGCTTCTATCTCTCCCGCCAGGTGATCACGCAAGGGAAGCAAATAGGCAACATCGAGAGCGGCGTACTTCAACATCTCGCGGCTCAATGGGCGCTGCGACCAATCGGCCTTCTGCAGTCCCTTGTCCAGGTTGAGGTCGAAACACTCGTTGAGCAGATCCGCAAGGCCGACCTTTTCCCTGCCCAACATGCGCCCGGCAATCATGGTATCGAAGATGGGATAGGGCTTTACCTTGAGGAAGGTGAAGATCATGCGCCCGTCATAATCGACGTCGTGGAATATCTTCTCCCGTGAACCGTCCTGGAACAGGGGCGCAAGCACCGAGATATCCACCTCGAAGGGATCGAGAAGAAAAATGTGCTTGCCGTCACTCAGCTGAATGAGCGCTATCTTCTCTCCGTAATGATGATAGCTATCCGACTCCAAATCGATAGAGAGGCGCCCGGGCCGGCGAAGCTGCTTTTGCATCTTGCGCAAGTCCGGCTCGTTATCAATGTATTCGTAATCAATCATGCTCACTATTATAATGCTGAAGCGTTCCGGCGGAAGGGCTTACCGCCAATGACTTATAGTTTCTTACATCACCGCTCGTTTCAGCATGTCAGTCGATGCCGAGGTCTCTTCTTTTTTTATCGATGTGTGCGGC
Organism: Candidatus Solincola sediminis; assembly: GCA_001767605.1. Taxonomy (GTDB): domain Bacteria; phylum Actinomycetota; class Geothermincolia; order Geothermincolales; family RBG-13-55-18; genus Solincola; species Solincola sediminis. Next base: position 9,683 of record MELM01000004.1, read on the forward strand.
GTTCCCGCCGTATAGATTACCCGAAGCTATCACCTTTTCGAAAATTAAAGTTAATATATGGACATGAAGAGCGATCATGCCCGGAAACGGTTGCCGGCTGGTGAGAGGAAGAGAATAATCCTCGAGGCGGCCATGCGCACGTTTGTGGAATATGGATACCACGGTGCGTTGATGGATACGATTGCCGAGAGAGCCCAGGTAACAAAACCCATCCTCTACCGCCATTTTCCTTCGAAAATGGCCCTCTTGCTCGCCCTCCTCGATTCAGCGGGCGAATGCCTGCTCGAATCCCTTCTCGAGCCGATGGGCAGTGTGGCCGACTGGAGAACCGCCATCAGGCATCACGTTCGCTCCTACTTCGACTTCGTCAAGAACTCGGCCATGCCATATCGACTCATCTATTCCACGGACCTCAATGTCAATCAGGAAATCTCCGAACGCTTAACCCTGATACGAAATCAGATCATCGCCCTGGTGGCCGATCATATTCGCTTCTTTATCGATACAGCCAAAATCAATGATGAAGACATCGAGGTTACGGCCGTAATACTCGTGGGGATGGCGGAGACCGCCGCCGAGCGATGGATGGCCGACGAACATATCCCGCTTGAGGTCTACGAACGAAACCTGATAAAGGCGCTTACAAACATATTGGCCGCCCTTCCGGGGCGGGCGGATCAGGCCGCCGATTTGAAGAGAAAGGGAGACGCTCATGCCCGATCTTGAAAAGCTGAAGATGCCGGTCCTCAGCCAGGTAGGAATATACGTAAAGGATATGGAAAAAGCTACCAGGCAATACCAGGAGCTGTTCGGCATCGGGCCGTGGCTTATCCTGTCGGGTGAGACCGTTTCCTGCACCGATAGAGGCAGGGAGTGCTCTGTACACGGCTGTATCGCTATGGGATACAGCGGCAAGGTGCAGTTCGAGCTCATCAATATCCTGGAAGGCCCCAACCTCTACCTCGATACCCTGGGAGGGCTCGAAGAAGGCCTGCACCACCTGGGCTTTGCGGTAGACGATCTCGAAGAAAGGCTGAAAGCCTGCCGAGAGGCCGGTATCGGAGTGCTGCAACGTGGCACCTTGAAGCAACTGGGAATGACTATCGATTATGCCTACCTGGACACCATATCGCAAGCGGGAATCATACTTGAATTCATACAGACCCGTTTCCTCGGCCGCAAGGCAAAGCAGGCTCCCTGGATGTTGAAAGCACTTGCCCGCGTGCAGGGGCGCTTCGGAATACCACGCCACGCATGATCGGGGAGGAAGCGGGTTGCCTCAAGCACTCCCGCCCGCAAGCCGATTTAAATTTCAATAAACCTTTTATGTCGGGCGGGACGATGGTTGATAATTCTATAGAGATCGGTGGGGAAATTTTTGACCTCGCGGATCCGGAACAAAAAAAGGCAGCTATAAGGGCTTGGTTAAAAGCCAAGGCCAGGGAAAAAGAAGCAACCCGATCAGCAACCCCGATCCCGGACGATCCCCTCAATCAGACACCGGCCGTGTGCGGCACTCCACAACCTCCGGAATCCCTTAAGGTCGAACGGTAAGCAAACTCCACCACTCTCGGTCACCCATCCATAAGTCGGCTCAAGCCCAGTGGCAGGCTCGTTCGACCGCTCTCTTCCATCCGGCATAGAGAGTCGTTCTTATAGACTCATCCATCTCGGGAACGAACTTGCGATCGATGCGCCGGATCTTCACGATATCGTCCGGGTATTGCCAATAATCGGAAGCAATACCGGCAAAATAGGCGGCACCCAGGGCGGTGGCCTCCAGCATCCGGGGACGTTCCACTTCGATGTTTAGGATATCCGCGGAGAATTGCATCAGGAAATCGTTTTGCGAAGCGCCACCATCGGCCTTGATGCTGCTTACTTCGATGCCGGTATCCTTTTCCATAGCCTCGATGACGTCCTTGCACTGGTAGGCTATCGATTCCAATGTCGCCCTGATGATCTGCTCCTTACTGGTCGCCCGGGTAAGGCCGATAACCGTACCTCTGGCGTAAGGGTCCCAATAGGGGGCTGTAAGGCCGCCGAAAGCCGGTACTACGTAGACTCCGCCGCAATCGGCGCAGCTCTGCGCGAGGGCGTCCGACTCGCTTGCGTCGCTTATGATTCCCAGATTATCCCGCAGCCATTGAATCGAGGACCCGGCGCTGGAGATCAAGCCCTCGATCATGTAGGTGGTCTTTCCCCGTATCTTCCAGGCTATCATGGGTGTCATCTTGTGGATGGAAGCCATGGGGGCGTCACCGGTGTTCATGTCTATGAAGGTGCCGGTACCATTGGTGCACTTGACGCTGCCGCTCTCGAAACAGGCTTCACCGAAGAGGGCCGCCTGCTGATCGGCCACGACCGACTTTATGGGGATGGGAGCGCCGAAGACCTCGGTGGTACCGAAATCTCCGCTGGTCTCCCTGATTTCCGGCAGCTTGAGTCCGCCCGGTAATCCGAAGGGCTTGAGCAAGAGCGGGCTCCACCTCATCCCGAAGGGATCGTACATGCCGGTGGCGCTGACGTTGGAGAAATCGGTCGCATGTACCGCGCCCCGAGTGTAATTCCAAACCAGCCAGCTGTCGATGGTGCCGAAGAGGATGTCGCCCTTTTGCGCCCTGGCTTTCGCGCCTTCCACATTGTCGAGTATCCACCTTGCATGCGCCGAGGACTGCGCCGGAGTTACCGTGAAGTGGGCCGCCGTGATCAACAATTTGCCTACGAGATTCTGCCTCAGGCCACGGCTCAATTTTGCAGCTCTCTGATAGCCGCCGCCCGCTATATGCAGCAGCTTGAAGAACATGCTCTTGTTTATTTTCTCGCAGGCATCGGACATCCTGGTATCTTGCCAGGTGATGGCGTTGTATAGAGGCTCACCGGTCTTGGCGTCCCAGAGCAGGCTGGTTGCCCTCTGAGTGGCAATGCCCATCGCCTCTATGTCCGCCGCTTCCAGCTTCGCTTGCTGCAACGCAAGCTTAATAACTCTCACACAGCTCTCGAAGATCTCGACCGGATTCTGCTCGGTCCATCCCGGTTTGGGGAAGACTTGGGGGATCTCTTCGTATGATTCGGCAATAACATTCGTTTCGTGATCGAAAATGACCGCGCGCGTGCCCGTAGTTCCGACATCGTTTACGAGAATGTATTTATCTTTCAATACGCCACCTCGCCCCTAATTATAAGCACCCCTTAGCAATGGGGACAGGTACGTTTGTTAACCCTTAACAAACGTACCTGTCCCCATTGCTAAGGGGTGTAGGCGATGGAGTCGGAGCCGCCGGCGCGGTTGTTCCAGTAGACGGCCCTTTCCACGACCACGGGTTGGTCGGAAGTGACAATGGTCGAGACGTCGGATGTGTTAATCAAACTGCCCAGGTTTATTGAGATCCTCTGCGAAGATGCCAGTGTGATGTAGGGCCCTTGATGTTCTCCTGACGCAGTCTGCAAGATAAGATTGATGGAGGCGCTGGAAGAGCCCGGATTCTGCACCAGCACCCAGGTCTCGAAACCGCCGGCGGTGCAGCCTTCGGCCAGATACCAGGTGGTGGAGGGTTGGGTGGCACCGATGGAATCTGTCCCCATTCGCGGTTGTTGCCGTATTCGGCCCGTTCGCAGATTACGCCCGCTCCGCTTGATGTAACCTTGGTGGAGACATCATAGGTCGCCACGTAATCATTCACCCTGTAGGAGCGCCGGCTCTTCGCGGCCAGCGTTTCGTGTGGTCCCGGAACTTCGCCCTTATCGGTTTGAAAGGTGAGATCAGTGTCCACCGCTTCCTCGCCCGGATTCTGCACCAGCACCCAGGTCTCGAAACCGCCGGCGGTGCAGCCTTC
>MELM01000004.1:13533-20983 GCA_001767605.1 Candidatus Solincola sediminis
GGGTGGCACCGATGGAATCGTGTCCCCATTCGCGGTTGTTGCCGTATTCGGCCCGTTCGCAGATGATCTCTCCACCCGACGGCACGACTATCGTCGAGACATTATAAGATTTCACATAATTTGCGAGGTTGAAAGAAAGGCGGCTGCGGGCGGGAATAGATTCATGCGGGCCCCGCACTTCACCCTTGTCGGTCTGAAAAGTGAGGTCGATGTCCACCGCTTCCTCGCCCGGGTTCTGCACCAGCACCCAGGTCTCGAAACCGCCGGCGGTGCAGCCTTCGGCAAGGTACCAGGTCTTGGGAGGCTCGGGCGTGGGCTGAGGAGCCTCTATGATAAACGTCAGGCTGTTGGAGGCTGTTCCCCCGATTACCGCCGTTACTCCGACCTCTCCGTAGATCCCGGAAGGGACCTGACAGGTAATGCAGGAATCCAGCCAGGCTGTATAGGCGGCCGCGGGCACTCCCCCGAATGAAACATAGGAATTACCTCGCGACGATCCGAAAGCCGACCCGTAAAGGGCCAGGGTTTTCGAAGCGGCGGCCGAATTCGCCGAGAGCGCATCGATATGCGGGGTGACCGTAAAACTAAGGGCATTGGAAGTGCCCGAGGCAGTTGTGACCGTTACCTGTACCGGGCCGCCTATTCCGGGAGGCACACTACAATCGATGCTCGTATTCGACCAGGAAGCGTAAGCCGTCGCAGACGTGCCGCCGAAGGAAACATAGGAGCTGCCCCTGGCCGCGCCGAAGTCCGAACCGGTGAGTCGCAATTCTTGGCCCGTGATCCCGGAAGCGGCGGTCAACGAATCGAGCGTTGGGAATATGGGTATATTGTCGAGGGCTTCAAAGGCGTCGATGCGCCCCCAGCCGTAATAATCATCCCTGCCCGCGGCGCCAAGGTCTAAGGCACTATCTTTCATGAACTGCTCCACTTGGGCGGTGGTGCTCAGCGGCTGCTCGGACAGGATAAGCGAAGCCAGCCCGCTTACCATGGGAGCGGCCATGGAGGTACCGGAGACATAATCGTAGTCGTTTGCGAAGCCGAGCGATGTAAGCGCAGCATTGTAGGTGGGCATGGTCGAGTAGATGCCGACGCCGGGAGCGGAGAGGTCCACCTGCGAGTTGTGGTTCGACCAGCTAGCGATTTCATCCAGGTTGTCGGTAGCTCCCACCGCTATCACGTTTTCACAAGCAGCCGGGTACCTCAGGTCTTCGCCCGCATTGTTGCCGGCTGAAGCGCATATAACTACTCCCCGGGCGTGTGCGTAATTCACGGCATCCTGAAGCGCCTCTGAAGCGCTCGCTCCGGTCAGGCTCATATTTATCACCTTCGCCCCGTTGCCGGCCGCATAATTGATGGCGGAGATGATATCCGAGTAAGTTCCACCGCCGCTGGAGTTGAGTGCCTTGAGCGGCATCAGGCGGGCGCCGAAGGACACTCCCACTACCCCCTCTGCGTTTCCCTCCTCGGCGCCTATTATCCCCGCCACATGAGTGCCATGGCCGTTGTCGTCGTGGGGACAGGCATTGGCGTTGGTATGGAAGTAGAAATCATTATCGGGGCAATCCTGCCAGGCGGAACCCGTCCAGGAGTGCTGCATGCCCTCAAGGTAGGGATCGCTCTGGTCGGGGAGGGACGCATTATTGTCATACAGGCAATAGTAATTGGAGGGATCGTTATTGAGAGTCTCAAAAACCAGATAGTAAGTAAGGCCGCTCTCCAAAGTCATGCTCTGAGATAGGGACCCGGAGATGTCCGCCCTCATATCGGCTACTTTGTGCGACATAATGTCAAAGGAGGCTGATTCGGCACTATCCAGGTCGGATCTGAGGGAGACATGAATGGATTGAAGCGGTGTTCCCTCCTTCCGCAGGCACAATCCGACATCTGAAAGCGGCTGCCCGGTTCCCTTGATCGATTGGGCGAACTTTTGCCGCTCCGGCGCGTCGCCCAGGTGCCGTGGGGTCTCCTGCTGAAAGCGCGTTTGAGAGATCCCGGCCCAGTTGTAACCGGGCACCAGCTTTCCGGTGAGGTCGGGATGGCCGAGGTCTATGCCGGTGTCTATCACAGCGACTGTTACCGGATTGGTAGCGCCCTTCTCCAAGTCCCAGGCCGCTGCGGCGTTTATATCACAGCCGGCAGTCCCGCCGTCCTGCCCGGTATTATCGAGCCCCCATTGTTCGAGGAATCCGGGATCGGCGGGAGTGTAGTCGGCCGCTTCGATCAGGTAATTCGGCTCGGCGTAAACAACACCGGGGAGCGATCTCAGCATCCGCAGGGCTCTGTCCATGGAGGTGCCCGATTCGAGCTTTACATGCTCTATGACGTCGCCGCCTTCCAGTTGAAAGGACTCCAGCACCTCCCGGACCTCGGCGTTCTGGTAATTATTAGCAGTAAAAACACTTTCAGCATCTTGGCGGAACCTCACCAGCAACTCGCCCGGTTTGTAGTCAGAAGCAAGCGAAGCGTGGGTGGCTGCCTGTGCGGTCTGCCCAAGCGGAATGCAGGAGACCGCAAGAAAGGTAATTAGAAGAAAGAAGACTGTGGTACGAAATCGCCCTGATATGGAAGGCATCGTTTTTGAACTCCCGCTTTTTGAAAACACCTAATATCAGGTTAGCTTCAAAGAAGTGGAAAATCAATTATATTATGGTGAAGGAGGTGATGGGATTGGAAAGCTGGAAGCTCGTCGTAATGCTCATTCCGTTGGTCGTTATCGAGCTGGGTTTAATGATCATTGCGCTTGTCGACCTGACGCGTCGAACGTCCGTCCGCGGTGGAAATAAAATTGTTTGGGCGCTGGTGATACTCCTCATCAGCCTCATCGGTCCTATCGTATATCTCCTCTGGGGTCGGGAGCCCGAAGTTGACGGCACCGATTGAATGCAGCGGGCTGACCAAACGCTACGGCGAACTGACCGCCGCGGACGGCCTCACTTTCAGTGTCGAGCCGGGCAGCGTCATGGGTTTCGTCGGACATAACGGCGCCGGCAAGACCACGACCCTGCGCATGCTTCTGGGACTGGCACGTCCTTCCGCCGGAGATGCCTACATCCTGGGCAAATCCTGCCGCAATGCGGATCGCTCCCATCTCTCCGCCGTCGGGTACCTGCCCGAATCCCCCGCCTTCTACCGCTGGATGAATCCCCGGGAATTCCTCGCTTTCGCCGGAGATATCCTGGGAATGGACGAGAGGGAATGCCGGGCAAAGGCAGGCGAAATGCTCGACATCTTCGGGCTCTCCCGCCTTGCCGGCCGCAAAATAGCCGGCTTCAGCAAGGGCGAGAGGCAGCGCCTCGGCCTGGCACAAGCCATGATAGCCGACCCCACGCTCTTAATAATGGACGAACCGACTTCGGGGCTGGACCCGATGGGCCGCCACGAGCTGCTCACGCTTATCTCCGAGATGCGGGGGGCGCGGACTGTTTTTCTATCTTCCCATATTCTGGAAGATGTCGAAAAGGTCTGCGACAGGGTGGTAATGATCAGTAAGGGACGTTTGGTGGAATCGGGCTCTCTGCGCGAAGTTGTGGAGCGACACGCCGAGCCGGGGCTCACCATCGAAGTACGCCAAGGCACGGAGGAGCTTGCCCGAGCCCTCGAGGGCGAGAGTTGGTCCGGCACGGTTTCCTTGCGGGAAGGATTGATCCGACTGGCCGGTCCCGACATGGACAAGGCGCAGCATGAGGTGCCGCGTTTGGTATCCTCCCTCGGCCTTCCCTTAGTGAGCTTCGAAAGCGGCGGGGGCGACCTGAGCGAGGTCTACCTGAAACTCTCAGGAGGCGGAGATGGCTGGTAGGAGCAGGACCGCACTGCTGCGCAAGGAGGCGCGGGAACAACTGAAAACCTACCGTCTATGGGTAACGCTCGCTCTCTTCCTGGTTTTCGGTATCACCGCTCCCCTGATCACCAAGAACCTGCCCAATCTCATCCCCAAGACCGAGCAATTCACGATTATCATGCAAGAGCCCACCATTCTGGACGCCGCCTCACAATACTTCAGTTATCTGGTGCAGATGGGACTGCTGCTCATAATCCTCCTGGCGATGGGAAGCGTGGCGGGCGAGAGGTCGCAGGGGGTGCTTCCCATGGTGCTTTCCAAACCGGTTCGCCGCCGCGACCTTCTGGCCTCCAAGGTAGCCGTTAACGGCGGAATGCTCGCCTGTGCATTGGTGGTGGGGACCGCCGTCTTCTATGGTTATACCGTCCTGGCCTTCGAATACTTCCCGGTGTCCGGAGCGATATTGTCGATTCTGCCCGCCGCTTTTTACTTGTGGCTCATCCTGTCGGTAACGATGTTCTGGAGCGTGCTTGCCGGTAGTTCACTCGCCGCGGGTGGCCTGTCTTTTCTCAACACCGTGATTATTACCGTGGCCCCCAGCCTCTTCGCAGCCAGCAAGCGCTACGGCCCCTACTACCTGATAGAGACGGGGAAATCCATTGCCGTCGGCAGGACGGGTTTCGCGGAGGTCGTGCCGGCGCTGCTTGCGACCGGCGGCTTGATTGCATTGGCTCTCTGGGCGGCGTTCCGCCTCTTCGACAAGCGTGATATATAGCTAACTAATTTCCTCGATGGCAAGGGGATACTTGGATGTAAGCTCGCAGCCGTCCTTCTTGATTACTATTGGATTCTCATAGCGAAAGCCGACGTCGTCTTCGGCGGCCGCGTACTGCATGGCAAGAATTACCATTTCATTCTCCTGATAGACGTGGTCGGGGTCGGTCCAGTAAGGAATGGGCACATCCATACTCGCGCCCACCCGCCACTCGTCTCCGAAAAGGCCGATGCCATGCTCCACGCCCGGGAGGATGAAGTCGGCGCATCCCCGCTCCTCCGCGAATTTGCCGCATTCGGTGATAAGGTCGCCGGGTGTCGTTCCCGCACGATATGAGTCGGCGACAAACTGAACGCAAGCCACGAAATTATCGGCATGCCAGCGCTGCCGCTCCGTCGCCGGAGTGAGAAGATAGTTGTGGGAGTGGTCGCCCAAGGCCAGCTTGAACATGGCGTGGAGATCGAACATCAGTGCCTCACCGGCCGCGAATTCCTTTGTCGTCGGTGGAGTGCATGCTCCGAGCCCCGTCCGCCAGCCGCTCGATATCTCGTTCAGGCCGGCGAAGTTCCACTCCGACACACTTCCTTCCCGGCGCATGGCGAGCGCCGCTATTCCGCCAAGCTCGGTTTCGGTCATCCCCTTCCAGCCGCCGTTCTCGATGGCCTCGCGCGCCGCCCGCTGGCCGGCGTCGACAATGCGGCCCGCTTCCCGGAAGCGGTTGATGGTTCCCTCGTCTTTGATAAGAGAAGCCCCGTCAACGATATCGTGTGCATTTATGAATTCGAAGCCGGGAAGGGCCTCCGAGAATCGCTCGAATTCGTAGTGGGTAAGCCAGCCTTCAGCCGTGTAGGTAGCCATCCCCGTCTCGTAGCCCAGGCGCCCCTTCTTTATATCCAGCTCTTCCTCGATGAAGTATTGGATGGTGTCGATCTGCTCGGCGCCGCCGGCACCGAAATAGCCACGGACGTGGTCCTCGTCCATCCAGGTCTCGCTGAGCAGGCGCGCGCAGTCGATGACAAATGTGAAAATCGTCGGCAAGCCTTCGGCGGGAATAACAATGTAGGAGCGCCAGGGAACGAAGGCGTCTGTTATAAAACTCATGGTGCGAATACGTGAGCCGAGATAAACATCTATATCACGCTCGTGCATAGCCGACTGTATATCGCTGATACGCTTGTCTATATCTACCGCATAAGGGTCGTTGCTGTTATATTCCGGCATTTCCATCATCTCCTATGCCGCATCAGAAATCGGTCGGGATGCCTGCGAGTATCTTGTTCAGCTTATCAACGAGGGGCGCCAGACGAAGCGCTTTGGCCATATTGCCACGAAGTGTCAGCTTGCGTGAGGTAAGCGCTCTCACCGCTCCTAATTCGGCGCGGCTGATCTTGGCGAAGGTCTCATAGTCCGCGATGATTTTGAATTCGCCCTTGGGACCCTCCCCCTCGCCGGTCTCGAACGCTTTCACCTTTCCGTCTTCGAAAGCCACGTGAAAATAATGCTCCTTACCATCAGGGCAGTTCTTGTAGATGTTGGTCATGGAGCTGGTCACATGGTGTAGTTTTTCAGGCGTGAGTTCCGCTACGGCTCGCTTGTGGCCTTCCTCGGCCCACTCCGGGCTCAGGTAGAGGAAATTTGCCATAACCGTCTCCTTTCTTTTCAGCTTTTCACTTCTGAATATGACTATCTGGGGAATCTGTAAAACAAACCCTTCATCTTGCCCACCAGCAGGAGAAAAGCCGTCTTGGGTACGCTTACCGGAGACATTGCAAAAGTGCTTGCCTTGAGACGTCTCAAAGCGATGTTCAGGATATTGTCGCAGCGCCCACAAGTGTCCAGTCCATCCACCACTTTGTAAGCAGGAAAGCATTCGAAGATTTTGCGTATAGCTTGGACTGGATCGGAATCGACTCTCCGAACGGCGACGAGCGACGTCTCCATTGGCACCCTCCCGGCGGCATTATATCACGTAGAGGCCGGAGCTCTACAAAGACCTACACAAAGGTGCCTGACACCTTTGTGTAGGTTTATTTGGCAGGTTATTGTTGGGTGAAGGAGATGTCGTCGAACCAGAGGCTGCCGGCAGTCTGCCCGGTCGCCGGCGCTTCAAATCCGCAAACAACAGCGGCCCGGTAGGCGTTCGAAGGAGCCGTCGCCTGCATGCTGACGGGTGTCCAGTCGCAATTCAACGAATAGTCGCTGCCCGGCGTCGTTCCCGACCAATCCACTCTGATCTGCTGGCCGAGGATGTTGTACCATGCGATGCCCAGGCCTATATTTCCGCCCCGGAACATCCTTGCCTTGTTGAAGGCGCTGAGTGAATATTGCTGGCCGCCGTTAACACTGAAGGTGCTCGACTTCCAGGCCGGCCTCGTGCCGGCGGTGGTCACGTTTGCGTTTTGAATCTTTACCGACCGGGTTCCTCCGTGTGCTTCCAGATTATCCCAGGAGAATGTCGCCGTTCCCGACACCTCGGTGCTCCAGCTGGCGGGCTGGCTGCCCGAAGCGGTCTCGAGACCCGAGTTGGGCGCCAGGTTGGAAGGAAGGCTCGAGGGCGATTGAACGGTCAGCGTGTGCCCGCCCGTGACAGCGAGATTATTAAGAACCAGCGAGGCGCCGCTTATCGTATAATCCGTTCCCATCGTCAGGAGATTGTTATCAAAACGTACGACGTAGCCGGATGGATTCGTCCACTGGCCATCGAGTTGCAGTTTCACGCTGTGCGTCGTATCGGTGATCGCGAAGGCGTTCGGAGCGGTGTTGTCATCCAGCGCAAAGGTCATTGTCTTCCCGGCGCTGTTGTCGAGACCCATCCAGGAAACATCGAGCGTCATCTTGGAAAGGTTCCTGGCGTGAATCGCCGCGGAATTGGCGGCAGTATTCACCTTGACCCG
>MELM01000004.1:21032-22874 GCA_001767605.1 Candidatus Solincola sediminis
CCTTGGTGTTCCTGTCGTCGTATGTCTTGTAGGCAACCTCGGTCGGGCGCTTGTTGGCGATCTTATCTGAGAAGTAAGTCGTAGTATCCGAGTAGGGCTCGGCGAAACCGTGACCGCCATATAGATCGGTCACATACTTGCTGTTGTAGGGCCCTAACGACGACCATGAATTCAGGATATCGTAGATGTCTTTGCCATTGGCGAAGGTGGACGTGGCATAGGTGTACGGAGCCGGAGCGTCGGCGCTCCAATAGAATATGAAGAAAGGTTGATTCCATTGGATGGTCAATTGCTCATGGGAATTCGGTACCCAGAGGTCAAGGGTGCCGTGATTTATATCCCAGAAGTTATTGGCTTCATTTTCCAATATGTAGCGTGCGCTGTTCTCGTTGAGGACGCTCATCCTTTCAGGCGTCGATTCACTGATCGGACCGCCGGCCACGTTTTCGAATAATTCCGCCATGCGCCCGTCGTTGCGATCGGCATAACCGGGAATCGCGACTTCCGGGAAATAGGTTTTGTACCACATGTAATTGAAGTAATTGTCCGTCATCGCGTCGGCCGACCTGCCGGCTGCCAGGAGATCCGGATGGTGTAGCATCACGATATCCGTCCCGGATCCACCTTGTGAATGCCCCATGAGGTAAATCTTCTTAGGATCGATCTTGTACTTCTCCATGGCACCGTACATGCAATCGAGCGTATCGCTTTCACCGTGTTCGTACTCGTTCTGCAAACGAACCTCGTCGAACTCGAATGCGCCACCTTTGGTACCGAGGCTTACCGGCCCGGCGGCGACAAACGGCTGTGGGACATCCTTGCCGAAGCCGTAGATGTTGTATTCATACACGCTTTGCTGCAGGTTGACCGTATCGTCGTTGACCGAAAGCTCCAGGTAGTTGTCGTGGGTCCCGAACTTTATCTTGGTTTGAGTCTCGCCCTCCGGGGGAGTCCAGGTTTGAGGGCCGTTGAAAAGCACGGTTTCCACGCCGCCCTGAACTTTTAAGAGGCGGCAGGTTTCATTTCCCGCCGCGTCCTTCAACAGTTCTATGCGATAGGCGTCATTGCTGCTGGTATTGCGATGCAGGTTTATCGCTATACCCCGGGAGGAAGCGGCCGTCGAAAGATCCTTGACCTTCACCCGCAGCATGTAATCGGTTCCACTGGACCCCTGCCGCAGGGACTCAGTCCAGGATTGCGCCGTGCTCGTCTGCCGGTACGCGCCGCCGGTTGCGGTCCATGTACCGCTCAATGCTTGCCAGTTGGTTGCGCCCTGCGCGAAATCGTCGTAGATGTCCGGCTCGTTATGGTCGATGCCGTCTATGTAGAGGCTGTGCATGTTCCTTCCCCAGGGGCAGATGAGAATCCAGCCGAGCTGATCGGCGAGCTGCCTCAATTGCAGTGAGAGAGGGTTCAAATCGTTATTATCAACCAGGGGGACGCCGTTGAGCGCTTTCAGTTCCACCCACAAAGGATAGGTTTTCGTTGAATCGTAACCATTAGGCAGGTAGACCGTGCAGGGGATTTCCAGGCCGTCCTCGGAGGATCTGAAGAAATATTCATACGCGATGCCTCCGGTCGGTTCCCCCCTCCGAAGTGTCGGCTCGCAGCTGGCTGCGAGTGACAGCGACGCCAGAAGTATGACGGCCAGAGATAGGACCAAGGACTTGAGAGACTTGTGATTTACGCGCTTTAGGTGCTTCATGATACCCCCAGATTTACCCCCACAAGTTACCGGCAATACAAAGACAAGGAATTTATAAGCATTATTCCCGTGATGGCATCTCTCCTCGCTTCCATGTTTTGGTAAGGCATCTCGTCCGGCCCTATCCTTGCAAATAA
>MELM01000004.1:22908-23113 GCA_001767605.1 Candidatus Solincola sediminis
AAACAACCATGTATGGCTTGCTCTGTCCAGTGGGTTGTACTGCTAAAACCCTTCAACCATCCGTATTATTCTGCTACAGCCGGAATTTTCCTTTAGAAAATGACACAGGATTGTCACAGTTCGCCGGCATAGCCCACCACGTCGTGTCCGCCGGTCCATCCACCCTTGTAGTTGAAGTACATGGGGCGCTCGCAGACTATGGGGG
>MELM01000004.1:23146-25555 GCA_001767605.1 Candidatus Solincola sediminis
GGGGCGCTCGCAGACTATGGGGGAATCGGACGTTACCTTGATGGAGACGTCCTTTCCCGCTCCAACGGCGTCGTTTACGTAGACCGTCTGGCGGGTGGTGCCTCCGATGGGGACGTCCTGGGTCTGGGTGGTTCCGTCCGAGAACATGTAGGTTACGTGGGCGGTGGTGGCCTGGGCGTTGGGATTGGCGAGGCACAGCCATTCCTCGAAGCCCTGTCCGGTGTAGCCTTCGGCGAAATAAAAAGCGTTGCCGTAAGCGTCGGGGTCGGTGCTCATGCTCGCCTCCAGGATCACCGGCTTCTTACCGATGGCCATGCCGCTTATGGCAAGCCTGCCGTAGGCGTCGATGGAGGCGGCGCAGGGCTGCCTGGCCCCGGTCTCCGGGTCGATCGCGATAAGCGACTTGTAGGCGGGATCGCTGATGGTCAGGTTAAAGGAATCGTCCAGGTCGTCAGTTTTCCAGGCGGCGATAAGGAGCCTGCCGTTGTTTTTGCGAAAGCAGTCGGCCTCAAGAGTATCCATCCTCGCGCAAGAGAAGGAGGCGGCGGAGGGATCGAAAGCGGTTACGTCGCCAAAAACATCGGTGAAGGTCGTGTAGTAAGAATAGGACCTCTTGCGGTCGAAGTCCTCCTCGACCAGGCCCGACAATTCGCTGCCCGTGTCCCGCAACCGGTACCAGAAGATCATCTCCAGGTCCGTCCTGGCATAATTGATAAGAGAACGTAACATATATATCGCCTGGGTCTCCTGGTCCCATTGTGAAGTTGTGAAGGAGAACTCGGTTATCCACAACTGCAGGTCCGCGGCGCCGCCCTGTGCCATAAGATAGCGCATATAATCGACGATCCAGCGACACTTGACCTCCTGCGGCGTGTACTCGCCCGTTCCCAGCGTCTCAGGGTAGGGATGGTAATTTATGACATCGACGTAATTGGCGAGGCCCAGGCTGAGGCAGCCGGTCAGGTAGTCGAAGGAAGGGGTCCAGCCGCCGGCCAGCCCGCCCATGAGAATTAGGGCGTCGGGATCGGCCGCCCGGATTTCCTCGGAGGCGGCTATGAGGATGGGCATATAGGCCGCCGGACTGGGGGGATCTCCCCAGAATATCTGGATGTTCTCCTCATTCCAGACCTCCCAGGCCTTTACCCTCCCCCTGTAACGGGTGACGATGGTGCGCACGTAATTGCGCCAAGCCGCGATGTCGGTGGGCGGGTAGTTCCAAGTTTTTCCACCGTTCGCCCAGTAAGGAGTGCATCCCAGGATTCCGAGCACGTTGACCTCGTGGTCTTCCGCCTCGCTTACCAGGCGGTCCGCACAGGCCAGCCGCTCGGGATTCCACCATCCCTGAACCGGCTCCAGGTTTACCCAACTGAATCCGCATCTCACCCAGCCGGCCCCCACACCGTTCAGATCCTGGAACTCATGATCCATGGTCGTCGCGTCGAGGTCGGTCAACTGGCTGGAAGCGATGCCATAGCGGTCGGCGTAGGACGTACTTGCGTTGAAAGACGTCGCGGCGGACTTCGCTCTGGAGATACCGGGCATGGTCAAGGAAAAGAGCAGGGTGGCGATGAGAAACGTTGCATAAGCAAAACTACGTCTGCGACGCATTTGAAACCTCTCGTCCCACCGGAACCGTGTATTTAGTTTTCTATCGGAATGTTGAGAAGTGACCTGAAACGGAAGGATTAAGGTTCAAAACCGCTTTTTCCGCAAGGTTAGGCGGGCAAAGCCATCTTGACCAGTTCGATCAGGTGGTAATTCCGGAGACCCGATGTTGCGGCGACCTTCCTAAGGTTGAGAAAACACAGCGGGCAGAGATATGCCATTGCCTCGGCTCCCGCTTTCATCGCGTCGCTCACATTGCGCTCTTTTATTCGCATGGCCTTCTCCCTGTCCCGGGGCATCATGGGCGAGCCGCAGCAAAGAGCGAAGAGGCGGTCATGCTCTCTCGGCACGCGTTCCACTCCTATCAGGTGGAAGAGTTCATCGAGCATCCCGTCCTTTGCAGGTGTATAGCGCGAAGCGCATGGCTGCTGGTAGGCGACCCTGATACCAAGCGGCTTTATATCCGTGATCTTGACCCGCTCGAGGAGGTATTCGATTATATGAACCGGCCGGAAAGGAATTTCCACTCCGTAATCCGTCGCCATGGTCGCCATCAGCGCATAGCAGTCATCATGATAAAAGATCACTTCCTCGGCTCCCGTTCGAGCAATATTTGCTACAACCTTGCTCGCTCCTTCTTGCACGGGCGTGTCGGCCCCGAGGTGAATCCAGCCCACGTTGCAGAAGTAATCCCCGCCCTTCAGCATGGTGAGATCGTCGAATAGCGGCCCTTCGAAAAGCCCCGGGATGAGATCTCCGACACAGCAGAGGGACAGGGTCCGGCTGCCCGGTTCCCCCATCACG
>MELM01000004.1:25653-25784 GCA_001767605.1 Candidatus Solincola sediminis
GAACGGCCGGGCCCCCTTCTCGCAGAACTGGTTGCATGCAATGCAGGTAACACACTCCCCCAATATCGGCGGTGTCCCTCCCGCGATGAGCGATTGTAATTGCTTTTTGGCTTCATCCCGATCGCAATCGA
>MELM01000005.1:0-4225 GCA_001767605.1 Candidatus Solincola sediminis
GTAACGGAAATAGTGGCATTTCCACTCGAGGTTCCTATCACCAGCTTGCCACCGTATGCTTGCATGGAAGTCACGGCCGCATTATCAACCCTTGCGAATCCGCCGCCGGCGACCTTGCTCCAACTGGAAGTTCCCCGGCTCCACAATTGGCACCCCAGGCTGGTAAGCGTTACGTCAGCATTGCCGGTCCATACATCGAGAGCGAGATCCGCGCGCACGCATAACGTCCCGGCATAAAGCGTTCCGTTGTATTCCTTGAGGGAAGTGACTGCATAGTTGCTGGGATCATCGAAACCGCCGGTAACCGCCTGCTGCCAGGGGTTGGCGCCGTCATACGACCAGATTTGCGCGCCTTGGCTGGTAACGTAAATCCAACCGACATCGAGGTTGAAGGTCCCTACATAGAGCCTGCCGGCGTGAACTTCCATAGAGAATGCGGCAATGTTCTTAGGGTTACCGAATCCCGGTCCTACCACTCCACCACCGATCAGCTCGGTCCAGTCGGCGCCGTCATAGGACCACACCTCACAGCCCTGCGCGTAATTAATGGTTCCGGCATATAACCGGCCATTGTAGACCTTCATGGAAAGAATTGCCATATTGTTAGCGTTTCCGAACCCGGCAGCGGACCCGGGGACTGCATTCCATATCGAACCGCTCCTCACCCGGACCTCGCAACCATTCTCATTACCGATTCCCGCATAAAGGGAGCCTCCATAATCAACCATGGGCCAGACCATAAAATTATCCGGATTTCCAAATCCTCCTCCTGCATCCTCTTGCCAGGAATCGATGGTGTCAGCACTATGAACCGATGCGAGAACAGGAGGAGAAATCATGATCAACAGTCCGATGCAGAAAATTGATACAGCGGCTATTATGAGCCTGACCGGATTAGGTCCTGTTTCACGCGGCCTTAATAACACCATGGTTTTCACCCCGATTCGCCCTTCAACTGGAAGCTAGTCTCTATAATTATAAAATAATGCCGCCGCGGGCCAAAGTTACGATCGTGCAACGAGAAGATCACGAAAGAGGCAGGCTATTAATAAAACGGCCGGGGTGGGTTCTCCCCGGCCGCCTTGATGTATCGACAATGCTTAGACTAACGCAGCCATTCCCAAGATAAGTCGTTCAACAATGCAGCCTGCGACTTACCCGTTGCCTCATTAGATGATGCAGCGAAGAGGTCGGACTCCGGATAATATCCTATGACGTCATGCCCGCCGTCCCAGCCGCGGAAGTTGAAGTACATCGGCCGCTCAGCGACTATTTGAGAGCCGGCAACCACGACTATATGGCATGACAGCTCGAGGTTGGCCCCCGCTTCATCGTTCACCCGTAAGGTCCTCCTGGACCTCGCGGATACGGTTACCTGTTTTACCGCCGCCACGCCTGTCTTTCCGAGATAGTAAATATCCACCACCGAATCTTCATCCCCGGGATTCTGCAAGCATAGCCACTCCTGGAAGCCCTGGCCGGTATATCCCTCGGCGAAGAACCAATCGGAGCTGGTAGAGCCCGCCCCTATAACACAGTGGCCTCCTTCATAGCCGGCTCCATAACCGGTATAGCGGAAGTACATGGGGCGCTCAGCCAGGAAATAATCGTCGGACGTGGCTTTGATCGAAACGTCCCTTTCCAATCCGACATCATCGGCGACATAGATCGTAGACCTGCTTTCAGCTGGGACATTGTAGGTCTTCTGAATCGGGTTCCCCTGCCCTATTCCTAATTGATACGTGACATTTACACTGATTGGCTCGGCATTCGGATTCTGCAGTGTCAGCCACTCCTCGAAACCGTCGCGGGTGCATCCTTCGGCGAAGAAATATTCGGTTGAGGGCCAGGGCAAACCCATCACACAATGCCCTCCCTCCCAGTGGTGCGCTCCCTTGCCTTCGTAATCGAAGTACATCGGCCGTTCAGCGACGACAAACTGATCCGATTCGAGAATCAGAGAACATTCCTGGTTGCTTCCCAGCAGTTCGTTGACCTTGAAGCTCTCGCGTGATGCTGCCGGGACACTGCCCGTCTTATCAATTTCGCCGCTGCTTTTTGTCTGAAAGTGAAAGGTGAGATTGGCCGTGGCCGTTTCATTGGGATTAAGCACGCATATCCACTCATCGAAACCGGCCCCGGTGTAACCTTCGGCGAAGAACCACAGCTTGCTAACGTATGGTGTAGCAATTACATCATGGCCACCTGTCCATCGGCCGTTGTAGTTGAAATACATGGGCCGCTCGACAACGAGCTGAAGATCCGAGAACACGATTACCGATACTTCAAAACCCGCTCCAGCCTCCTCGTTAACATCAACGGTCACCCTCGAATTCGAGGGCACCGTTACCTCGGTTCCGCCGACTTCGCCGTCCGAGTAGAGGAATACTATTGATGCATCTACCGCGACGTTCTGCATATTCCCGATGCACAGATACTCCTGGAAATTATCACCAGTGTATCCCTCCGCCAGGCCCACCCCGTATTGAACTACGTCGAATTTGACTGCATTCGATGTTCCTTCGCCGGTGGTCACCGTGACATTAATTTGCTCTTGATCGCCGGCGGGCGTTACCCTTGGCACTTTTACAGCGATATAAGTACTGGTCCACACCGGATACACGACGGCTTTGGTCGAGCCGAACGTAACGTATGAGGTGCCTTGAGTCGCTCCGAAATCCGTGCCGCTTATTTCCACGATCGAGTCTCTCGGAGCCGCGTTCGGTACGATCGTGCTGATAGCGGGAACAGCCGCAATGACTGTGCCCGCTTCCACGTGTTGGGCGGGGAAGCCCATTGTGAGGAAAGCCAAAGCGAGAAACAGGAGGAGTAAGATAAGCGAGAACTTGCCCAATAAAGCGCCGGCCTTACCCAACGGACCACATATAGCACGCATTTTCCACCCCTTTGTCTAAAATCAGACAACACGAAGCCCAATCCGTCAGTCCAACGCCCCCGTTGGTGAAATCAATATATCATACGTTGATGACGCTTTACTATAGGGATGCAAGCAAAATGGAACTCGGAGGTTCTACAAACGTACCCGATCCCATTGCAGAACTTCATCTATTCAGGCAAGTATCCCACCACGTCATGACCCCCGTCCCAGCCGCGGAAAATGAAATACATTGGTCTTTCAACCACGATGGGAGACCCGGATGTAACTCGCACCCGCACCGACAGCTGGTAGTTGGGACCCGCGTCCTGGTTCACCATGATGGTCCTGCGGCTGCCTGCGGGAATCGAGAATTGCCGCGGTTGCAATGCGCCCGACTCCTGGGTGTAATAGTTGACTTCACAGACCGCCTCGCCGTCCCCGGGATTCTGCAGGCACAGCCATTCGTTGAATCCGCTTCCGGTGTAACCCTCCGCCAGGAACCAATCGGATGCGCCGGTGCTCGCTCCTATAACACAGTGACCGCCTGTCGCCCGTAGATCCCCGAAGCCATAGCTGAAATACATGGGCCGTTCGGCGAGGAATGGAGAGGAGCAGGAGAGGCGAACGGAAACATCCTTGTCCGTTCCCACCTCGGAAGGCACATAGACCGTTCGCCTAGATGAAGCTGCGATCGGATACGATTTGCTTACCGGGGCTCCCTGGCCTTCTCCCAGTTGGTATACGGCCTCTACGATTATCTCTGATGTCCCCGGGTTCTGCAGAGTGAGCCATTCCTCGAATCCGGACCTGGTGGTCCCTTCCGCGAAATAGTAGGCATACGAAGGATATGTTGCTCCCATCACGCAGTGGCCTCCATTCCAGTGCCAGCCCCCGGTCCCCATGTAATCAAAGTACATGGGGCGCTCGGTAACGACGGGCTGGGTGGAGGAAAGCTTGAGTGAGGTCTGAAAGGCCCCACCGAGAAGGTCATTGGCCTTGAAGGTCTCCCGGGAGTGAGCGGCCACTGAACGCCCCGTTATCACTTTTTCCCCCGCCTCCTCGGTCTGGAAGGAGAAGGTGAGGTCGGCAGACAAATCCCCGGGGTTCAATACGCAAATCCACTCGTCGAAACCGGACCCCGTGTATCCCTCCGCGAAGTACCACTCGAGGGAGGTTGAGGTGGCGCCGATAACATCGTGCCCACCCGACCATCGCCCCTGGTAGTTGAAGTATATAGGCCTTTCCGCCACTATCTGTTGCGCACATTCGACTTTTGCCGAAACCTCCCTGCCGGCCCCGACCGCTGCGTTCACATCCACAGTCGATCTGGAATTGGGGGGGACCGAG
>MELM01000005.1:4269-11662 GCA_001767605.1 Candidatus Solincola sediminis
GTAACCGCCTCCGCACCCGCATTGCCGATACACAGGTATTCCTGGAAATTTTCCCCCGTGTAGCCTTCCGCGAAATAGAAGGTGTAGTTATTAATGGTGTAACTCTGCGAGTTGGAGGTTCCATTACTGGTAGTCAGGGTAACCGCTACGGTGCCGGAGACACCGGCCGGCGTCCTGCAGACTACGAGGGTGTCCGACCACGATACGTATTCTCCGGCGCTGACCGAAGCAAACGAAACGTAGGAGATTCCTCTGCTTACCCCGAAGTTCGACCCCAGTATCGCGACTTCATCTCCTATGTATCCTGAAATCGGTTGGATAGCCGTGGTGGTCGGTGTAAGCAGTCCCTGCACCGTGAAGCCGGAAGCCAGGGTATCGGATTGCGTATCGGGGTTTTCGACGTAGACGTCCCATGCGCCGGTCGTCGCTCCCGTAAGGTTAAGGGCGCAAGTTATCCGGGTTGGGGATGCGACGGTGACGGAAGTTCCGTTTATGTCCGACTGGCCTGTTTTCTTCAGCTTAACCGCCGCCCCGCTCACGAAATTACTTCCGGCCAGGTTGGTGATGCTTACCGCTCCATTATTGTAACCGGAGTTGGGGGTTATGGAGGTGACATCGGGAGGAGGCAGTGGTGCCTGCACGGTGAAGCCTGCCGCCAGTGTATCGGATTCGCTGTCGAGGTTCTCGACATAGACGTCCCAAGCACCTGTTGCGGCTCCGGTCAGGTTAAATGTACAGGTTATCCGGGACGAAGAGGCGACTGTTACGGAGCTGGCATCTATATCCGCCTCACCCGTCTTTTTCAACTTGACAATTGCTCCCGTGGCGAAGTTCTCTCCCGCCAGATCGGTAATATTCACCGATCCGTTGTTGTAACCGGAGTTAGGGGTGATAGAGGTAACATCGACCTCGGGAGCAAAGACGGCGAGACCGTACCTCACCGCTCCTCCGATCAGGCTGAAGTCTCCACCGGCATAGATAGTCGAGCCTTCGCAGGCAAGGGACTTCGGCCCGGAAGAAGCATCCGGGTTCCATGAAGTCGCCTGGCCATAGGTCGGACTGCCTGGGTCCGCGTCTATGGCCGCGAGGTAATTTCTCGAAGCTCCGCCTGCCTCGGTAAACCATCCCCCCATATAAACGGTATTATCGGAGATTGCCACCGAGAAAATACTGCTATTCACATTCGGATTCCATTCATTTGCCAATCCATAGTTGGGAGAGCCGGGGTCGGCATCAATCGCGGCGGCGCGATTCCTGGAAAGTACGCCGATGCTGGTGAAAGACCCACCGAGGTATACGGTGGTACCGGATACCACTATTCCATAGATGTAATCGTTCGAGTTGGGATTCCAGGAATTCGCCTGCCCGTAGGTTGGAGAGCCTGGATCGCAATCCAGCGCTGCAATGCGATTTCTGCTTTGTCCACCTATTGTCGAAAAACCGCCTCCTGCGTAAAGAGTCGTTCCCGAAATGGCCAGGCTGTACACCCACGTGCTGGCGTCGGGATTCCATGAATTAGCTTGTCCATAGGTGGGAGAGGCCGGATCGATATCCAATGCCGCTATGTAGTCTCGGGACTGGCCGCCTATGCTTGTAAACTCCCCGCCCGCATAAAGGGTTGAGCCGGACACCTGAAGAGCCCGCACGGAAAGGTTTGAATTCGGGTTCCAGGAGTTGGCCTGTCCATAAGTGGGTGAAGCCGGATCGGCATCAATAGCCGCGATGCGGCTCCTGGCCTGGCCGCCGATGTTGCTGAAGTTACCTCCAACGTAAACCGTTGTTCCTGAAAGAGCCAGAGCATATATATAGACGTTGCAGTTGGGGTCCCAGGAGTTGGCCTGGCCATAGGTGGGCGATGCCGGATTTGAATCGATGGCGGCTATGCGGTTTCTCCGTACCGCACCGATGCTTCTGAAGTTACCGCCTAGATAAACAGTGGAACCGGAGATGGCGATGGTCTGGACAGAGGCGCTTGCGCTCGGATCCCAGGAGGTGGCATTGCCGGTAGAGGGATCGATAGCGGCAATATAACTTCTGGTTTGACCGCCTATGCTCGTAAAGCCACCCCCCACATAGACCGCTGAAGCCCCAATCGCAATCTCATAGACGGCCGCATTGGCGTTTGGGTCCCAGGTGGTCGGATCGCCGTAAGTCGGTGATACGGGATCCGCATCAATGGCCGCAATGCGGTTCCTCACCTCACCCCCCATGGTGTTGAATAGACCGCCGGCATAAACGGTGGTGCCCGAAACCTGGACGGTCTCCACGCTATTGTTTGCATCGGGATTCCAGGAATTGGCAAGGCCGGATCCGGTGTCGATAGCCGCTATGCGGTTCCGGGCCTGTCCGCCTATGTTTGTAAAAGGCCCTCCTGCATATATGGTCGATCCGGATATCGCCAATCCCCATACGGAGGAATTAGCATTAGGATCCCAGGCGGTGGCTTGACCGTATGTCGGCGATACCGGATCGGCGTCGATGGCGGCGATATAGTTTCTTGGAGGACCGCCAATGCTGGTAAAAGCACCACCGGCATAGACGGTGGTCCCCGAGACAACCAGAGATAGTACACCCGCGCTCGCATTTGGATTCCAGGTCGTCACCTGACCGTATGTCGGTGAAACCGGGTCTACATCGATGGCTGCGATATGCATTCTCGCGAGGCCGCCTATGTTATGGAATTCCCCGCCCACATACAGAGTAGTACCCGAGAGTGCTAAGACTTCTATGTTGGAGGTAGCCCCGGGGTTCCAGGCCGGATCCACCGAGCCGTCGGCCAAAATGTGGGCTATGTAATTGCGGGTCTGCCCGCCAACTGCTGTAAAGTAGCCGCCGATAAACCAGCCTCCGGATCCGTCAGCTATGGCATCCATTATCAAGTTGTTAACTTCGGGGTACGTAGCCACAGGACTTCCGGTTGTCGCATCAACCGGCACTCCCAGTCCGGTTGCCGGACCAACCATCGAAAAATCCCCTGCTATATACGTGACATCACCGGCGGGAAGCACTTTATTCACGATGCCGTTTGTGATCCAGAATTCCTCGATGGGCGAATCGTCGGCGGTGGCAAAGACTTTTGCCTGCCCGCTTATGATTAGACCCAATGAGAACATGATCAAGGATACGGTCATGAATAGAACCAAAGAATGTTGCCATATAGGAGTAGTAGATGCTTTTATTGCCCCCGTTTTCATGGCGTCCCCTCCGTTTCCACAGCTCACATGGTGTTGCATCTTATCCCTTTTAATTCTTTTCGGGCGAAGCGGGGGTGGGGGCATCCCTCAGAAGTAGTATTTAAGAACGCCAAACGGCTGCACAGCCACCCTCCGGTGGCTCAACCTTGATTTAAGAGCCTTCGGGCATATAACCGACTACGTCATGCCCTCCCGTCCAGCCCCTGAAGTTGAAGTACATGGGCCGCTCAACCACGATGTCCGGCCCCGATGCAACCCTCACTCGCACCGAAAGCTGGTAGTCCGCTCCGGCGTCCTGATTCACCATAATCGTCTGCCGGGAATGTGGCGGCACGGTTACCAGCTTGATGGGAAGGCTTCCTTGCTCCTGTGTGTAGTAGCTCAATTCACAGACCGCTTCGGTATCTCCCGGGTTTTGCAGGCACAGCCACTCATTGAAACCGGCTCCCGTAAATCCCTCAGCCAGGAACCACTCTGTCGCCGCAGTCCGTGCGCCTATGACGCAATGGCCTCCCGTTGCGCTCAGGTTACCGAAGCCGTAATTGAAATACATCGGGCGCTCGGCGAGGAACGGAGAGGAGCAGGAAAGGAAAACAGATACGTCCTTACCGGTTCCCACCTCGTCCGCAACGAAAACCGTTTTCCGGGAAGCGCCGGAAATCGAGTATGACTTGGCGACCGGGTCACCCTGGCCGGGACCCAACTGGTATACGGCGTTTACCGTAATATCGAGGAGTCCCGTGTTCTGCAGAGTCAGCCACTCCTCAAAGCCGGACCTGGTCGTTCCCTCAGCGAAGTAATAACTGGTTTCCGGAGCGGTCTTGCCCATGACGCAATGGCCACCCGTCCAGTGCCAGTTATTGGTGCCGATGTAGTCGAAATACATAGGGCGCTCGGCGATCACCGGTTGGCTGGAGGTGAGGATCAGGGACGTCTGGTAAGAAATACCACCTAAGAGGTCGTTGGCCTTATAGGTCTCCCGGGAGTGGGCGGGAACGAAAATGCTGCCGATCATCTTCTGGCCCGCCTCCTCGGTCTGGAAACGGAAGGTCAGTTCGGCGTCCGTATCACCGGGATTCAATACGCAAATCCATTCGTCGAAACCGGTCCCCGTGTACCCTTCCGCGAAGTACCAGGTATAGGAAGGAGTGGTAGCTCCGATTACATCGTGGCCTCCCGTCCACTCGCCCTGATAATTGAAATACATGGGCCGCTCGACCACGATCTGCTCGACCGCTTCCACTATGACCGACACTTCTCGGCCGTGGCCAACGGCGGCATTGACATCGACCGTCGCCCTGGAGTTGGGGGGCACAGAAACCGCTTGTTGTTGGTTTCCCCCGCCTTTGAACATATAGGTGATGGTCGCATCGACGGCGCTCGCGCTTGCATTGCCTAACGTGAGGTATTCCTGGAAGTTATCGCCGGTGAAGCCTTCGGCAAAATAGAAGGTGCTGCTCCCGAGGGGATGAGTTGGAAGAGCAGCCGGCTGCACGCACCAGATTTCACAACCCGATCCCGGATTCAAGGTCCCCCCCATCACCTGCCCACTCGAGCTTTCGAGGGATGTGATGAGCATGTTGTTCGAACTGGCGAAACCCTCATTCGATGCTCTGAACCACTCGCGGCCGTCATAGCCCGCCACGAATCCGCACATGGCGCCGTAAGCCGCGGTCCTCCCCACGGCCGTCAATAACAATTCCCTGTCTCCGACACTGGTAGTTGCCATGGAGAGGGCACAGGCATCATTGCCGTCATTCAATCCATCTTCTCTGATCGATTCAATATTGATGCCGTCAAATGAATATATACACAGGCCCTGGCTCTGCCAGGACAATCTTTGGACATTGAAAGGTGAAATAGTAATGGAAATATCCAGCGTTCCCCTGGCCGTGCCTATAAAGAGCTTCCCGCCAAATATTTCCATCGATGTAATGGCGAGGTTATCGGTTCTCGTTATCCCGTCGCCCCGCACCTGGGTCCACGAACCCGCATTGTTGCTCCACAACTGGCAGCCTTTTCCAATGAATGTAATATCCATTGTGAAGCCGTACCCTATGCTGGTGTCGGCGCGCATTGTTCCCGCATAAAGGGAGCCGCTGTAGGCCTTCAGGGCTGTCACCCCGCAATTACGCGTATCACCAAAACCCGCCGTCATGGAAGGGACCCAAGCGCTGCCGTCATATGCCCATATCTGAGCGCCTTCACTGGCGCCATCGGACATATCGAGATTCAGGGTGCCGGCATATAACCTGCCATCGTAGACCTCCATAGACATAACGGCTATATTCGCCGTGTCACCAAAACCGCCGTGCCCGATGCAGGTCCAGGCATTGCCGTCGTATTGCCATATCTCACAACCCTGGGCGTAATTCAAGGTCGCGGCATAGAGTTTATCCCCGAAGACCTTTAAAGCCGCAATCGCCAGGTTGGCCGGATTGCCGAACCCGGTTTGCATGGACCCAGCAACGATCCAGTTCGCGTCTTGCTTGACTCGCACTTCGGCTCCCTGCTCGCTCCCTATGCCCACATACAACTCACCTCGATATTCGGCGAAAGACCAAGCCAAAAAAGCATTCGCTCCCCGGCCAAAACCCTTTTCTGCCAGCATTTGCCAGGCTCCGATCGATCTGGCCCTCAGCTCCACCTCCTGAAAGCTCGTATCTGCAACCGCTTTTTCTTGAAGCATGGAGTAACTCAAGCAAAATACGGACAGAATGAGAACAACGATGATGGCTGATATTGAACACCTGTGGATCATGATCTTCACCCCCGGTTTCGCCCTCCGACTCGTCATTATCTAAACTATTATGCTCAAATCATTGCTTTTTGAATCAGTGGCTTGAGTTTTCGCGGGAAGAACCAGGCGGGAAAGGGAACATCAAGAGTTGCCTGGTAACCTCATTTAATGCTAACATTGCTCGGCGCTAAATGGCAGAGGGGGTTAACCCAAAAGTAGCCGAGCGTAAATGTAGCATGAGTTAACCAAAAGGAGGAGGAAATGGCGGATGAACCCAAGCTGGCAAATCCGGCGGTACTTGGACTGACCTGTTTCGGACTGACTACGACTTTATTGAATCTGCACAATGTGGGCATCTTCAAGATGGATGCCACCATACTGGCCATGGGGCTTTTTCTTGGGGGAGGCGTCCAGATCATTGCGGGCATCATGGAGTACAAGAAGGCGAACACTTTCGGAACCACCGCGTTTTGTGCTTACGGAGCCTTCTGGCTGACCCTGGTGTTCTACATATGGTCAAAGCCGCTGCTGCTTGACCGTTTGGGGCTGGAAGCCTCTAACAAAGGGCTGGCATGGTACCTCGCCCTCTGGGGCCTCTTTACATTATTGATGTTCTTCGGAACCCTTAAGGTAAACCGGGCGCTGCAGATTGTCTTTTCCACTCTCGTCGTTCTTTTCGGCCTGTTGGCGATAGGCTTTGGCTGGGGAAGCAGCGGTGTCATCAAAGCAGCCGGTGTGGTAGGTATCTTCACCGGATTGAGCGCCGTTTATCTGGCTATGGCCGAGCTGCTAAACGAGATGTACGGGAGGGTCGTGCTGCCCATCGGGCCGGTCATGAAGGATTATAAGAACCCGGAAGATCTTTGAAGAGACGCGGGTCACTGATCGCACCTACCAAAGGGTCCGGCTGATGCCGGGCCCTTTCTCTTTACAGTAGGTAACATTATGGCATCACGAGGTGCATCATCACGGGAAAGCAATTGCTCATAGTAAAAAATATTGCCCGCGAAGGGCCGGGCATTCTTGGAGAAATAGTCCGGGAACGCGGGATTGCAAGTGAGACCATCGAACTCGATCAGCGACAGAGGTTTCCCCCGGTTGACCGCTACGATGCGATAGTCATCCTCGGTGGGCCGGATAGCGCCAACGATAAAAACGACAAGATGCGGGAGGAATTGGCCCGCCTGCGCGAAGCCATGGACATACGGAAGCCTTGCCTTGGGGTTTGCCTCGGTTTGCAGGCTCTCGTAAAGACAGCTGGAAGCAGAGTCGCACCAAGCCCGGTGAAAGAAGTGGGCTTCCGCGATCCTGAAGGTGAGCTTTATAAGATTGAGCTGACCGAAAAGGGCCGGCACGACCCGCTTTTTCAAGGCCTCGGAAGCAGTTTTCATGTTTTCCAATTGCACGGGGAAACGGTTGAACTGGCTGACGGAATGCTGCTCCTGGCTGCCGGGAAATA
>MELM01000006.1:0-1528 GCA_001767605.1 Candidatus Solincola sediminis
TATGAACCCCTATACCCTCTGTTAACCCTGTTTTTCGCTAGCGGCGCCATAGCTACTTTGGTAGTGGCGAGAAAAAGGCTCCATGCAGCGAGTGGGATCAACCGGGCCAGGGCAAGCATAGTTTTCTATAGTTGGGCTGTCGTTTTTCCAATGATAGGTCTATTTACCTATATTCTGCCTGCTATTACGCAAAATACGATTTTTTCCGATTACGCCTTTCTCGTCAGTGTGATCGTCCTTCCACCTGCCTACTTCTATGCGATTGCGCGCTATCGGTTGCTTGAGGTCCAAATTATCGTCCGTAGGTCAGGGCTGATCCTGATAGGCCTTATCGCTTTTTCTTTGCCTCTATTGTTGCTTTATATCTTGTTCTACCTTACTAAACCGAACGTATTGATAATGGGATTGATATCAGCGAGCATCTTGCTCCCAATCTTCATTCTGTCTCCGATCATATGGAAATACTTGGAAAGGGCATCCGCTCGCATTTTCTTCTCCGGCTTGTATGACAGCGATCAGCTTGAGGTCCTCGTCTCCTCACGATTTGGGGAAGCCAAGGATCAGGTACACGGCATCTTCGAGGCATTGAAGGAAATAGCTGAGGCGTTGGGTTTACTCAAGATCGAACTCATCACTTCGCCAGAGTTATTAGCCGGCAAATCCTTACTCTTAAACTGCTATCGAGAAGAAAATGAATTTAAGGAAGAGGTCTATCGGGATTACGACTTTCCTGAATGGCTGAGCGAACAGCCTTCGGAGACTATCATTACCGAAGAGCTGGCGCGCTGGGGCAAGACCTCCGAAGAAAAGAAGTTGGTCTCCACACTCCAGCGTTTGGAGCTCTCCGGTTCCATACCATGCAGGACCGCCACCCGTCATGTTGGTTACCTTTTGGTCGGCAACAGGCAATCGAGGAATGCGTTAAGTATTACGGATATTGCCTTCCTAGAAAGGGTCGCCATCCGTTTCGGCCTCTATTGCGATAACTATGCCCTCTCCACAGACCTCCTCTTGAAAGTCGAGGCATTAGCGGCAGCAAACGAATATAAGAAAGAAATAATCGCCCTAATGGCGCACGAGTTCCGCACGCCGATTACAGTAGCGGCTGGAATCGGCCAATTGCTCGCATATCAAGAAGAATTCATGAATGCGGAACAGAAAGCGACTTGTCTTCACGACTTAGAGTCGGCTATGGGTAGATTGGTCGAACTGGTAGCGCAAGCGTTTCAAATCTCTGAACACGAGCAAGGAAAATTATTGCCGAGAATGACAGAAGTAGAATTGAGCATTTTGACAAACCGGCTTTCTGAACAGAATACCTCAGAAAAGAAGAGCCGTCTGTTTTTTGATGTGCCGAGCAATGGGTGCATGCTATCAACGGATCCAGAATATTTATTCATAATACTTAAGAATACCATTGACAATGCCCTCTACTTCAGTCCCGAAAAGTCACCGGTCAATATTAAAGTCGAAGAGGCTCCTGATTACATTGTTTTTGATATACAAGATTTTGGGCGCGGCATTCCCG
>MELM01000006.1:1570-2986 GCA_001767605.1 Candidatus Solincola sediminis
TCACAACAAAGGAGCTGGTTTAGGGCTTTATCTTGCAAAATTGTATGCCGACCAGCTCAACATTAAGATAGACGTCGAATCAACGGTGGGAGTCGGTACAAGATTTACCTTGTACCTGCCCCCGCCGTCTCAAAACCTTCCCGAATGAACCCATAATAGCTTTGAGTGGCAAAAATCTGTTTTGGCCCAAGCCGTTCCCCTAACTCTCCAAAAGCCTCCGCATTCAAATCCATTATGAAATTTCGAGTGTCACATACATCAGAAATATAAACATCGAAAAAAGTAGCAATGGACGGAGCTACTAGTGATGCAAACCACCGGAAAAAGCCCAAGCTCCTGAGCTCGGGAGAGAAGTAAATCACCATGAGGTAAAAGAGTCTTGTCCTGGCTGCTGCTTCTGGGAATCGCATACGCAATGCATCGGCGTTAATGCCATTTATTCGCATCTTTTCAATGTTGGACGTTCCCAGCATCAGCCCCATTGGGTGCCCGTTCTGGAGCACCAACCACTTCTTGTAGTCATGATCGCACATTGCTTCAAAAAACGATTGAAGTGTGAAAACACGTTGTTCCTGTATTGCTCCCTCAATATTTAGGCTGGTTTGATACATTTCCCATAGCGTGAGCCACCATTTATTGGGTATGGACTCTAAAGCCAGATAGATCTCATAGACCTCGCCATCAAAAGTAGCAACAAATTTGCGGCCAATATCATCCTGTTCTTCTTGCGGTTTCTGCTGGTTCTCTGTTTGCCATATCGTACTCGTGGATTGCATTTTCTCCGCCTCCTTCCTCGCTCAGGACATAATACGCTTTAGGTCGGGGCAAACTCATGAATTCCGTTGCATAGACCAGTGAATAAGCCCCTGCATTCGAGATGATTACCCGATCTCCTATCTCAGGCTCTGGTAGACTGGCTTCTTCTAGAATCGTGTCATTGGGATCACAAGTCGGTCCGCTTACAACGTACTTCCTGTACGGCCCGATTTCTCCGTCCGTCTTCTTCACAACCTTTACTGGATAATGCAGACTGAATCTCGATTCCAGGCTTTCAAGCAGTCCGTGTAAAGCTCCCACATCAAGATAGAGCCATTCCTTATCCCGGCGGGTTGCTTTGCCAATCACCGTTGCCACCAATATACCCCCGGTCGCAACGACCCTTCGACCGGGCTCCAGCAACAGTTCGGTTCCGGCAGGAAAAAAAGAAAACCAATTAAAGATCGTGTCTGCAATATCAGAGATCTCGGGGACCGGTTCGTCGTATCTCACCGGGAATCCGCCCCCTATATCCAAGCACGCCAAAGGAAGATTGGATTCGCTCGATTCAGTCCATAGCAAGAGGGCCTGTTCCAAGGCGGAAGACCACGTATCGATGCTGGTGCACTGGGAGCCTACATGAAAAGCTATACCATGAGG
>MELM01000006.1:3023-21859 GCA_001767605.1 Candidatus Solincola sediminis
AGGCTCTCTTCAAGAGAAGCACCGAACTTGGAATTTAGGGGTAATATGCTTTCTTGGTTCGACACCCTTATCCGCACCAGGATCTTTGAGCCCGGAGCATACTTTGCAAGTTTTTCCAGTTCTGCTTCCGAATCGCAGATGTACCTATCAATCCCGACAGAATAGGCACGGCTTATATGTTCCGGTATCTTGACGGGAGCAGAAAAAACGATCTTCCTCGAAGAGACTCCTAATTGTCGCAAAAGATCTATTTCTTCCCAGCTTCCCACTTCAAATCTCGATCCAGCGTCCCGCAAGGTTGAAAGGAGCATAGGATGATTATTTGCTTTGACAGCATAATGTATGGATGCATCCGGAAAGGTATTCGCCAGGCGCTCGTATTGATTTCTCACCTTACTGAGATCGAATACGAAAAAAGGCGTGGGGGAACTGTTGATGAAATCAAGCGTCTTATCCAGGACTAGAATGTCATGCATGCCTTCCCCTTTCTCCAGAGTCTTGGTTTACCATATAAAAAGAGGCGAGCGAAAGAAAAAGGAGATGCGAAAAACAACGTGGGCTGATTCAACACTTCGTCCAACACCCCCATGTTTCAAGACAGCGATTCCTCTACCACTGCTTACCGGCATTTACAGATCGTCTAGTCTTGATTAGTGTTCTGAAGCCCTTGTGATGATTTATTTGTGATCTATTTTCTATTTTAGCAACAATGATTCCCGGAACGAGAAAGGAACCACGTTTGTGCCGGAAAGATATTTTGCAGCCTCTTAAGTATACTATTATGGAATCCTGCATTAAAGCAAGCAAAACCGGGTAATTAAATCAATACGCCTCGATCCTATTATCGCCCCCTGGCGTCCGCCTCGTTCGAGTATCCCCTGCTCTCCCAGTAGCCCTTGTACTCGCCGGCGATGACCTCGATGCCCGTCACCCATTTGATCCACTTATAGCCCAGTTTATCGGGGACGACCAGCCGCACCGGGTATCCCTGGTTCTTGGGAAGTATCTCGCCGTTTACCTCGTAAGCGAGCAAGGGATCGCTCTCCTCGATATCTGCAATGGTCAGGGACGTCGTATAACCACCCGGGGATGAGAAAACAACGTTGTCTGCACCTACGAGCACCCCGGCCCTCTCGAGGACAGAGATCAACCGCACGCCCTTCCAGACAGCGGTTTCAGTCCAGCCTTCCACACAGGGCAAATCCACCAGTCTCTCTTCGGCCTGGAATGCCCTGAGGTCATCAAGGGTGAGGGAAAGCTGGCCGTCGACAAAGCCGTCAATCGTAAGCCGGTAATCGCCGATTTCTATATCCGGCTCCCCTTCAGCCGTTCGAACCCGCATCTTATCAGTCGGGGTAACCTCAGCAGCGCCACCATCGGGCAGCTCGATGCTCGTCTTGGGGGTCCGGTTCCTAACCAGAAAGAAAGCTCCGCCCCCTATTATCAGAATCAAGACTATTGCGATACCCAGCCAAGGTCTCACTTTTTCCATATTTCTAAGATACCCCAAGCGACATAAATTCTTGTTGATTGAAATCAACGTGAATCAAAGGTCAACAACCGGAGCGAATAAAAATCAATTGTGGGTGGTAAAATAACCGGCAATGATAGGTTTAGGAAAGGAGTGATTCCATGAAAACATTGGTAACCTATTTCAGTCAGACAGGGCAAACGAGGAAAGTTGCTGATGCGATTTTCGAACAACTTCCTGGGGACAAGGAGATTAAACCTTTCGATCAAGTCGAGAACCTGGATGGGTATGGTCTTACTTTCATCGGCTTCCCCATTATTGCCTTCGGCCCGGCACCTCCTGCCAAGGACTTCCTGGCCGCGAAGGCGAACGGCAAGCAAGTCGCCCTTTTTATAACCCATGCGGCGCCCGAGAGCGATGAAAGGGTGGGCGAATGGCTGGATCGCTGCCGCGAAGCGGCGTCTCAATCCGAATTGATCGGACTGTTCGATTGCATGGGGGAATTGTCCGAGCAGATCGCCGATTACCTTCTTAAGAGCGATGATCCTATGATGCGCTCATACGGCGAGCGCAGGCAGGATACGGTCGGCCAGCCCGATTCCACGCGTCTTAAGCAAGCCGGCGAGTTTGCCAAAGAGACAATCGATAAGGTCAAGGGCTAGCCGGTTTTCCCCCTGCCATATCGCGTCAGCTTTACCGAAATCCGCAGGATCAACCAAATAAATATCAAGGCCGATGTCGCCGGCCAGGCGATGATTCCGGTATTCATGATAATGTCGCTATTCGTGGCACTGCCATAGACAGTGAGAGCCAGCGCCAATACGAGCGCGGCTATCATGGCGAAG
The DNA here is from genome assembly GCA_001767605.1 of Candidatus Solincola sediminis. Lineage (GTDB taxonomy): Bacteria > Actinomycetota > Geothermincolia > Geothermincolales > RBG-13-55-18 > Solincola > Solincola sediminis. The sequence continues at coordinate 5,340 of MELM01000006.1, forward strand.
AACGATATGGACAAACTCTTACTCTTCATTCTTTCACCCTGCTTGGATTTCTATCCTTGACCGTTAGCTTGGACTACTCTCAAAGCCCTTTTTCACTTTGATAATCCGAATTATATAGCAACCACCAATGTTTATTCTGCCACCTTCCGGGGGAAGTATAGACCTGAAATCGACATAATTGCGATAAATCGAAGAGGGCACCATTCCATGGGATTCTCGGGCGATACGCGGCAACTCTATAACACCGAATTAAGCCGGCACGGTTGTGGCCAATGACCGGCCGTTTTACATAATGGTCATCAGGACCTGGGGGGTTCAAAAGTGTACCTGAAGTTAAGGTTGATAAAGGGCCTGTCTACTTTCCTCCAAGATGATGCACCAAGGAAATCCCAAACAGTAAAGCCATTTGCTTAGGAGGTGACGCATTGTTAGGTCTGAAAAAATCAGTTGCGCTCCTTGCAATTATCGTACTTCTGCTCACGACGCTTTTTAGCATGATTGGAGCAGTTCTGGCGGATGAAACAGGGCCTGGCGATCAAACAGGCGGCAAGGAAATGCAGCCACAGGAGAACCAGGCTGAGCCGGCGAGCGGAATTCAAGGCACGGCTCCGGAGCCTGTGATTGCGGAACCGGCAAACGCTCAGGAAGAGACCCCGAGTACGCCTGCGGAAACGGTTCAGGGAAACAATGAAGAGAAAGCCGAGGTGACAACTCCTGCTCCGGAGCCGGAGGTCACCAATGGAGACAGTGACTCGGCTGGTTCGCAGCAGGATAATCAGTCCGATAACGAATCAGAAGATAACGGTGAAGGAGAGGTTAATAACCTTGCTGAACCAACCGCTCCTGATAATCCTGGTGTTGATCCGGAAAACTGTCGGCATGAACAGCCGCAGGATCCGGAAAACCACGAAGAGGCGGAGTGCTCAATCTTCGGTCGTGTTTTTTGTGACGAGGATGGCAATGAGCACTGCGGCAAGGATGAAACCGGACTTGCCGATATCCCGATTCTGCTGTCTGGCGAAGGAGACAGCTCGATAAAGACCGATTCCGAGGGCCGTTACCGTTTCGAGGGATTGAAGCCCGGAAATTATGTAGTAGCGGCGGGAGTGTCAGGTAAATGGACATGCACATCCGCAAACCCCGAATCGGTTTGCCTCGGAACATGGCCGAGAAAGAGCGCCCGGGTCGATTTCGCTTGCCATTGCCCTGAGGACGAGGAAGAGGAAGGGCCGGGCTGCATCCATGGCACCAAGTTCGAGGACAAAAACGGCAATGGTCACCGCGATCACCACGAGCCCGGAATAGAGGGCATTACGATTTGGGCCGGAGATCATCCTGCCGTCACAGATGGTGATGGCGATTACTGGTTCGAGTATCTCGCTCCCGGTGAATACACGGTGCGCGAGGAATGCCCGGAAGGCTGGGAATGCACTACCGGTGGCGAGAAGCAGATTACTCTCAAGAGCTATTGCGAAGAGCGGGTTGATTTCGGCAACTGCCATGAGGATGAAGAGGAGCCATGCTGCATCCATGGCACCAAGTTCGAGGACAAAAACGGCAACGGCTGCCGCGATCACCACGAGCCTGGAATCGAAGGCATCAAGATCTGGGCCGGAGACGAGTGCACCTACACAGATGGTGACGGCGATTACTGGTTCGAGGATCTTCCTCCAGGCGAATACATCGTGCGCGAGGAATGCCCGGAGGGCTGGGAATGCACTACCGGTGGCGAGCATTGCGTAACCCTCGAGCACGGTTGCGAGAAGAAGGTGGACTTCGGCAATAAGGAGAAAGAACTTGGAGCCATCCACGTATATAAGTTCGAGGACTTGAATGGCAACGGGGTGCTTGATACCGGTGAGCCCGGAATCCCGGACGTCAAAATCGAGCTTTGGTGGCTCTGCGGATACCAGGAAGCTTACACCGATTCCGGCGGACATGCCATTTTCGAAGACCTCGACCCGATCTTGTATACGGTAAGGGTCGACGAATCGACGGCTCCCGAAGGCATGATCCCGACCACGTCTATATGGGCCTTGGTTTGGATTAAATGCGGTGAAGAAGTGAGCGTTTATTTCGGAGAGGCGCGAACCGGCTCCATCTCAGGCTACAAGTTCAACGATTTGAACGGCAACGGTGTGATGGATCCGGGCGAGCCCGGAATCCCCGGTGTTCGCATTGTTCTCTGGTTCTGGAGTCAGGAAACGACCACCGATGCCAATGGTTACTACATCTTCGAGGGACTCACGCCCGCTTTGTATAAGGTCTGGGTAGACGAGTCGACAGCTCCAGCCGGTTTCATACCCTCTACTGCCACATGGGCTTTGGTCTGGCTTTCTTCCGGCCAGGATGTGACAGATGTAAACTTCGGCAATATGACGCCGGAGCAACCAACCGGAACAATACCCGGGAACAAGTTTGAGGATAGTAATTGGGATGGAGAGCACGATGAGGGAGAGCCGGGACTGCCCGGTTTCGATTTCACTGTGGCCGACCAGAGTGATCCCAACACGATCCTGGATACGATGACATCGGATGCCGACGGCAGTTTCGCCTTTGATAACCTTCCCCCTGGGACCTATATTGTCAAGGAAGTAACACCATCCGCCGAGTCCAATTATCATCAAACCGGGCAGACCGAATGGATAGTACCCCTTACAGCCGGGGAAACAGCAGGGCCGGTTACGTTCCTGAATGCCCCTCATTGCAATGTCATTGGAACCAAATACATCGACAGCGATGCAAGCGGTAACATCAGCGGTAACGATGCAACTTACCCGGGTCTTCCGATCGCCTTGACCGGAATAAACATTAACGGAGAATCGGTATCGCTCTCGACAAGTACCGATGCAAATGGCGATTATGCGTTCACCGATTTGATGGCCGGGAACTACACGGTTACAGAGGACTTGTCCGCTACCACGCTCACACCTATTCTCGGGCCGAGCCTTCCCGCCAATCCGGCGCCGCTTGAAAACCTGGAAGTGAACTTCCTCAACTCAAACGACGTCGAGGTCTCCCCGGAAGGGCCAATAACCCCCGAGACGCCGACAAGCGTCGAGCCCGTCGGGCTGGGGGATTCAACGCCCGCCGTCTCTGAATCCGTATCGGCGGAGACGCTGCCGGGAACGGGAATGAACGAGCTTCCACTGCTGCTTATAGCGGGTTTCCTGATGCTGGCAGGAATTCTCTTCCTCGCTTTTGGTGTATTTCGGCGAAGGAAACTAGCCTGATCGATTGATACGATTAAGAAGGGGCCTAACCAGGCCCCTTCTTTTCATTCCTCTCCCGACTCTTCTCGCTTGCGTTTATAGGGAACACCTTTTCCTCTCTCCCCCGGTTTCACCGTGGTCGGTGGTGGAATCCTCTTACGCACTCTCTTGTAGGCTTCGAGCCACGAGTTCTCTTTCTTTTTTCTGGCCATAATGCCGCCCTCGATAGCTGTCTGGCGATTAATGGTTCAGATAATTAGGTGGTGCCCGGGGCGGGAGTCGAACCCGCACGGGATAACCCGAGGGATTTTAAGTCCGAGGCCCTTAATACAAAAAGGTAATGCCTGAGCAGCAAAAAGGCAAGTAAATGGCTATATTGTGGGAAAATCTGAGCAGCCTTGAGTAGCGCCCTTTAGCGGGTTTTGGCGTCTAAATGGGCACAATTCTAGGCACAGTAACCGGAAAGGAGAAGGCTATGGAAATCGTAAGAGAAGAACCAAGCATTACTGAAGACCAAAGGAATGAACTCAGGGGGAAGATCGAGAAGATTGCTTTTGGGGGATCAGAGGGAAGAAATCTTCTCTATCAACTTGAGGAAACCATACTCTACTATCCTATCGTAAGCGCCCTCTGGGAACCGCTTGATGCAGCCGTGGTTCATAAAGAGGAGGCAACCCGACAGAGGATACTTGAGCTGGTACCCGAGGCAAAGAAGGATGAGGTCCGGAAGGTGCTTGCCGATCTTTCAAATACGTACGTTGACAACGAAGTTGAGCATCGTTTGTTCTTAGCTATCGCGGCCCGCGCGATGTCTGACCCTACCATCCTGGATAAGATTGCCGCGCTCGAGGTCTGAGGGGAAAGGAGGAATATTATGGAACTCGTGAGGAATGAGCTCGAGATGGAGGAAAAGCACGATGCCTACGATTCTGTCGAAACCTTCGTAATGGCATTGGTCGATGAACTAACCAAGCAAGAAAGGGAAGCTATCTATTCGGCCGTTGGTGATCTGAAAGCAGATGGAAAATGGTCAGCACTATGGTCTCGAATTTCTATGCAGATGGTTTGCTGCATTCTTTCAGGCTGGGCACCATGGTGGGACGCACCTTCGATAAGCTATCCGAATACTACCGGCAAGAGATTACGAAAGTCCTAATTCCCTAACGCCTCCGGAAAGATTTCCGGAACAGAATAAGGCCCCGGTTTCGGCCGGGGCCTCTTATGATTATCCCAAGAATGTCCGGATGAGGGCTTATAATAAAGCAAGCCCGTATTCTGTGTTGCTTCGGATCGGAGAAACTTGGCAATCTATGCTTTTATTGACGGGCAAAACTTAATAAAGGGAGTCGAGGAGCAAGGTTGGAAGCTCGGTTACGAAAAATTCAGATGGTACCTCAAGCATAAATATGTTGTCGAAAAAGCATTCTGGTTCGTTGGTTATGCGGAACAATATCAGCGAATATATGACAGATTGAGTAGGTCCGGTTTCGACCTAATTTTTAAGCCGACCATGCCCGTAAAAAAAGGAAATAAATGGGAATTAAAGGGCAATGTTGATGCCGAGGTTGTCCTTCATGCAATGATCAATTATGAGAAATATGACAAAGCAGTGCTAGTCGCCAATGATGGCGATTATCTCTGTCTGGCCAAGCATCTTATGGAAAATAAGAAGCTGAAAATAATGATCTCTCCGAATAGGGCAAAAACTTCGGGCTTTCTTACCTCGGCAAGAATTCCGCTCTCGTATGTAGATGATTTAAGGCATATTCTGGAATTATAAGAGGGGGTCGCCCCGAAGAAAAAATCTTGGAGGTCCCCCCGTAGTAATACCTAACTTCACATTATATCTATCGGTTTCAGCCCGTCAATGATTTAATACTCCCCTAGACATCGGGGAAAAACCATTCATTTAATTCGCCTAAAGGCTTCAGGAGCGAAAAAGCCTGATAGAAGCCTCCTTAGAATGGATTCCCGCCGTCTATCTTTCTATCCCACTCCAAACCTAGAGCCGTCCAGGTCCGGACAAACAGCGTCCGGGCGTCTTTCTCGACCTTCAGGAGCGGGTGGGGATGGGCAATCCCGCCTTCAGCGATCAGGCCGTATCATTTCGCACGACAAGATAAGAACACCCCTTTTCTTATAATGGAGGCCAACGACTTTCGCGGTGCTGTTTGTCTTTTCGCCCTTGAATACCTCCGCACCAACCCGAAGCGGCGTATGCCCGATCCGAAATTCCGGGAATGTCAGTATTGCGGCAGTGAGATCGAGCCAAACCTGTACGCCGGAGGTCTCTACTGCTCCCGTACATGCGCAGTAATGGCCGCAAAGACCAAGGATAGCGCCAAGCTCAAGGACAGGATCCGCAGGAAGGGAGAGCGCCGGCTATCGGACTCCAAGCTCAAGGCGTTACGGCGAGATCTGAAAAACGCAGCGGAAGAAAAGGAAATCAAGGCCGTGGCTTTGAAATATGGAATCGATCCGGAACCGGGAAAGCCAGGCCGTCCAAAAGCAAAGAAAGGAGGTGAAAAGTGAAACAAGGAAGCACGTATAAACGCGGTAATGTCTGGTGGATCCAGTATTACTGCCAAGGCCGCAAGATCAGGGAGTCCTCGTATAGCAGTAACGAGGTCGACGCCGGCAGGCTTCTAAAGAAAAGGCTCGGCGAGATCGCCCAGGGCAAGGCGCCAGGCGTCTTTTACGACCGCGTCAAGTTCGATGAGCTTGCGACCGATCTGCGGACTGACTACAAAGTGAACGATCGCAAGAGCATACCCCGGATGGAGCGTTCCCTCGGGCACCTTGAAAAGGAGTTCGCGGGCTCGCGGGTTCCCACCATCACGACAGCCGCCATCAAAGCCTACATCGAGAAGCGCCTCAGGGCGGGCATGAGCAACGCGATAATCAACCGGGAGTTGGCCGCCTTAAAAAGAGCCTTCAATCTCGGTAGGGCTTCGGATAAGGTCGATCGAGTGCCTCATATCCCCATGCTTGCGGAACGCAACGTAAGGAAGGGCTTCTTCGAGGCCGATCAGTTCCAGGCCGTCCTCAAAGCCTTGCCTGACTACTTGAAAGCGCCGGCCCTATTCACCTACTACACGGGCATGAGGGCAAGCGAGGTCTTCAGCCTCACCTGGTCTCAAGTCAATCTCCGAGAAGGCTACATTAGGCTGGAACCTGGAGACACCAAGTCGGGAGAAGGCCGCACCGTCTATCTAGCCGGCGAGGCCCTGCAGGCGCTGAAGGCGGCGCACTCGGCCAGGCGGCTTGACTGCCCTCTGGTATTCCATAGGAAAGGTCACCGGATACGCGATTATCACAAGACCTGGAACGAGGCTTGTGAGACGGCAGGATGCCCGGGATTGCTCTTCCACGACCTACGGAGAACGGCCGTCCGCAATATGGTAAGGGCGGGTGTTCCGGAGCGAGTAGCCATGATGGTATCCGGACACAAGACGCGGGCGATTTTCGATCGGTACAACATCGTGTCAGATAGCGACCTCAAGGACGCCGCGCGAAAGGTCGCCGACTACCAGCAGGCACAAAACGGGCACAATTTCGGGCACAGTCGAACTGAAACGGCGAATTCGCCTAAACCAACCGGAGACAAAACACCAGGTAGAAGTAGTGGTGCCCGGGGCGGGAGTCGAACCCGCACGGGATAACCCGAGGGATTTTAAGTCCCTTGTGTCTACCGGTTCCACCACCCGGGCACTTTCGACATTTAAAGACTCTGCAATACTTGCGGGGAGAAAGCAATCCAATGCTAACATCGGCATTTTTAAGCGTCAATCGCTCCTTATCTTCCTGGATCGTTTGCACATCCTTCCGTTTTGTCATCGCGAGGAGCGTAGCGAGCAAGGGGGTCTACAAAGGGGTCGAGTCCGTTGGCAGGGGGGTCTACAAACGGACTCGACCCCTTTGTAGACCCGTTAGTTTGAGACGAGTTCTTTGACGGCCGCGATCAATTCAGCGGGTTCGAAGGGCTTTGTCATGTAATGATTGGCGCCAAGTGACATTGCCTTATCGATATCCGCTTTCAGGTTGCGAACCGTGAGCACCAATACCGGAATCTGCCGCGTGTCCTCATCCTCTTTGAGCATCTTCAAGATATCGAAACCGTTTACCTCCGGCATCATAATATCGAGAATGATGAGATCCGGTCTGCCGCCTATGATCGATTGTTGCGCCTTGTCGTGTTCTTCCGCACCAACGATCTGGAAGCCCTCGTCCTCGAGGATGACCTTGAGCAACCTGTGCATCGCGGGTTCGTCATCGATCACCAAGACTTTTTTCTTATCCATTTGACCTGCCTGTTCGTATCTTTGAAATAAAGGCCTGGGGACGCAAAAAGGGGCGACTCCGGCCCCCACCGTAGTTTACTATACCTTGCAGAGATGCGCTACCTTTTATGCTTCTCCTTGGCTCACGCTTCTAGAATACTTCGCACCCCTTCTAATATCACATCGGGATCGATGGGCTTTTCGATATATGCGGCGACTTCCATTCGAACTCCAGTCTCCAGTTCATAGCGCCGGTGACTCACATCCTCGCTCACCGATGTCAAGATGACAATTGGTATATCCTTCCATTCCGACCACTGCGGATCATGCAGAGCCTTATAAACACCATAGCCGTCGAGTCTAGGCATGAGCATATCGAGGATAATCATGTCAGGGTATTCCTCCCTTATCTTGGCCAAGCCCTCTTCGCCGTCGTGGGCGGTAATTACTTCATAACCTTCGCCGCCAAGCAGTGTGTCAAGCGCATCGATGATATCCGGATCGTCGTCCATCACTAATATTTTAGGCATTCCGCACCTCCTTACTCTGCACGCCGCTGGAAATCGGAAGAATATATACGCTGCCCCTTCTCATTCCGGTTTTCCCCAAATGTGACTGCAGACGACTCCTTTGGGTATGACCATGGTGACCAGCGTTCCTATATCTTTGCCGGGCGCCGGGCTCTCCGCCCATATCTTCCCGTTATGCATCTCCACAATCCGTTTGCAGATAGAAAGACCAAGGCCGGTCCCTTCTAACGATTCCGGATCGCCCTTGAAAAAATCATTGAATATCTCCGGTATGATTTCCGGCCTGATACCACGGCCCTCGTCCTCGACAAGGACCTCCACATTATCTTCAACTTGGTGCGCCCTTATAGCTATCTTCCCTCCCGTCGAGGTATATCGGGCCGAGTTGGACACCAGGTTATTGATGAGTTGGCAGAGGCGGACTTCCGAGCCGAATATCTCGGGAAGATTCTGTTCAATGTCATTCTCCAATTCTATGCCCCGAGGTTCGGTCAAGCCTCGCGCCACTTCGACACTGCTATTCAGTACCTCGGTCCACGATACCGGCGTCAATTCCGGTGAATCCAAGCCTGCTTCGAGCTTGGATAAATCAACTATATCGCTGATCAATTCCAGCATGCCGTCGATGCGCTTGACGCTTCGGTTGAGCCAGACTTCCTGTTTTTCCGTGGTTGGGCCGGTGCTCCCCTTGAGGATTATCTTGAGATAACTTTCCACCGCCGCCAGGGGAGCCTTGAGGTCATGAGCCACCATGCGGATAAAGTAGAGAAAGCGTTCGCGCTCATCGCTCATCCGCGATACTTCTTCCCGCGCCCTGTTTGCCTCGAGGGCCATGCGGTCCCTCTCTTCTTCCTTTTCGAGGACCAACCCCGACAATTCGGCGATAGAATCGAGGAAATCTATTTCGTCTTTACTGAAGGTCCTCTGTTTGCCGGCATAAACCCTCATCACGCCTTTTACCCCTGTATAAGACCGCATGGGAACGGATAGCACCGAACCGAAACCCTCATGCTTGGCCGCTTCCGGGTATTGAATGCGGGGGTCGTTTGCCATGTCCTCCACCAAGACCGACTCCCCCGCCAGCACGCAACGTATCATATCGTCGACCTCGATCACGCCCTTGCCGATATATTCCGGGCTTATTCCATAGCTCACACGGTGATACAGCTTTTCTCCATCCTGACTCAGCACCAGGAGCGCGCAGCCCTTGGCTTTAGTGCCTTTGGTGATCGATTCCACGATGGCCCACAGGACATTCTGAACGCCGACCGCGGCTATGACCGATCTGGAGATCTCGTAAAGGAGTTCTTTCCTCATGCACGCCCCTCTTTGTCTATCTTCAGTTACTTTCTTAATATACGACCAAATGCGACTTCGATCACCAGGCCATCGAGAATATCCTTCTCGCTCACCAGGAATCTACCTACATTCAATTGCCCCAAGAGCACCAGTAGCACAGCGGTCCCGCCTATGATAACATCAGCTCTTCCCGGCTCCAGTTTCATCATCTCTCGCCTCGCCTTTACCGGGATTTTATAGAGCTTCTCGTACAGTTCCTCCACATCCTCCCTTTTCAACCATGAATGATGTATGGCTTCCCCATCATAGCGATCGAGGCCTTGCCGCAACCCGGACAAGGTGGTCATGGTTCCCGCCAAACCAACCATCAGGACCGGCCGCAGTTCTTCGACCTCAGCGGTAATCGGGGCCAGAACGGACGCGATATGCGTCTCCATCTCGTCGCGCTCCCGCCTGGAGGGAGGATCGCCCTTTAAAAACCTCTCGCTCATACGAACGCATCCGACGTCTGCGCTGTATGATCGTATTATTTCGCCTTCTCTTCCTACGATTATCTCGGTCGAGCCGCCCCCGAGATCGACGACCAGTATGGGCCCATCTCCGGGGATGCTCTCGTCCAGATCGTAAGTCGCTCCCAGGAATGAAAGCGCAGCTTCCTCTTCCCCCGTTATCACCTCGGGCTCCGCCGCCACGACCTTCCGGACCCGATCGACGAATTCCCCCGCATTTGCCGCGTCTCTTACCGCACTGGTCGCCACCAGCCTCAAGCCCTGCACGGCTTCCTGCCGCATCAGTTTGGAATAGCTCTTCAGGATTCTTAGCGTTCGTTCGATGGCATCCGGTTTGAGTCGATCGCTTTCATCGACTCCCTCGCCGAGCCGGGTGATGTTCATTATCCGGTGCAGCGTCTCGAGCTCGGGTTTTTCCGCTTCAAGCCCAACTTGGGCGATCAGCAGCCGCACCGAATTGGTGCCTATATCTATCGCCGCCGCACGCTTTGGATTCATGACTTTCGGGCTCCCTTTATAAAGCGTTCGCAATTTCCATCGCAACGCTCCACTTGGCAATCCCTTATCGCCGCCGCGACATCCGCTCCGATCGGATTCGCCTCGCCGGCCAGGAAATGCGCCAGGTGGGCGTGCAGGCATTTCATACCTCCGCTCACGGTTCCCCCTATCCCCCGGCGCCCTTCGAAATACACCCCCGCTTCGCTCTTTCCCATCTCGCGCGCCCAATGCTCTCTCTCGCCGTTATAGCGATTTTCCGCCTGCTCCAGCGCCTCGGCGAAACCGGAATCCGACACCAGCCTTTCCTTCAGGCGCACTCGGAAATCACTGTTTTCCAGTTTTGCCACTTCGTATTTGAGAAGCGGACAGGTCAACCAGAAAAGGGTCGGGAAGGGGGTCTTCTCATCGAGTAACGGTGATGTGGCTATGACCTCAACCCGGGCGTGGGGACAGCGCGAGGCCAGGTACACTTCGCCCCGCAACTCCCGGCCCAGCTGCTTTGCAGCATCGTCCCTGTCTTGGGCGGACATAAGATTGTACTTCATGATTCCCCAATTGTAGCAGGGCATGTTGTAATTGCTTTCGAGGACGGTTATCTTATATATGGGATAATATTAAGCAGTGCTTAATAGACTCGGCAGCCAGGTGAAAGGAGTCGGAATGTCTCTCAGTTTATTCTTCACGGAAGAACACGAAATGCTCCGCCGGAGCGTGCGGGAATTTGCTGAAAAGGAGTTGGCGCCTCACGCCGAGGAATGGGACGAAACCGGGTTTCCGGACTGGGTCTTCACCCGCCTGGGAGAGCTCGGCTACCTGGGATTGCATTATCCCGAGGAGTACGGGGGCGGGGGCGGAGATTATTTTACGAACATAGTCCTGGCCGAGGAATTGAGCCGCTGCGGAAGCGGCAGTGTGAACATGGCCGTCGCAGTGCAGGTAGGGATGGCTACGCCGCCTGTTCTCGCCTTCGGGACTGAAGAGCAGAAGCAGAAATACCTGGTCCCCGCAATCAAGGGGGAGAAGATAGCATGCCTGGGTATTACCGAGCCGAACGCCGGTTCCGATGTGGCAAGCCTTACTACCTTTGCCGAGAAGGTCCCGGGCGGCTGGAAGGTCAACGGCAATAAGATATTCATTACCAACGGTGTCCGCGCCCATTTCATGACGCTGGTTGCACGAACCGAAAAAACCAAGGGCTACAAGGGCATGAGCCTCTTCCTGGTCGACACCGACACGCCCGGATTCGTCGTCAGCAGGAAACTGGATAAGGTCGGCATGAAGGCTTCCGATACCGCCGAGATTTTTTTCGAGGACATGGTGATTCCGGATGATGCGCTACTCGGTGATGAAGGACGCGGTTTCTACAACATAATGTGGGAATTGCAGGGCGAGCGGTTGATCGGCTCGGCTGCGGCAATAGGCGGTGCACGGCTGTGCCTCGAACAATTATTAGAATATACCAAGGAGAGGGAACAGTTCGGCAAGCCGTTATGCAGGAATCAGGCGATTGCCCATCGCATAGCCGATCTGGCCACCAAGATAGAAGCAGCCGAAGCTCTCAATTATATATGCGCCTGGAAGTACGACAACGGAGAGTATCCCGTGAAGGAAATCTCGATGGCCAAGTTGTTCGCGGCGCAGGTGTCATGCGAAGTGGCCGACGAGGCCATGCAGTTCATGGGCGGGTACGGCTACATGATGGAATATCCGGCGCAACGGGCCTGGCGGGATTCACGGTTGATGCGCATCGGGGGCGGCACTGACGAGATCATGCGAGAGATTATCGCCACCACCATGGGACTGTACGCCAAAGGATAGGCCTACACAAAGGTGTCTGGCACCTTTGTGTAGGCCTATCCTTGTCTATATCAAGGTAGGTATACTGTGGCTTCCCCGTCCTTTAATACCACTGTCCCGTCTTGCTTCTCCGCCCAAACTTCCAGAACGACGAGGTTGTTTTCCAGCTTATCCCTGATCCTGCCCTTGAAAAGGACGGTTTCCTCGGGGATAACCGGGGCTCTGAACTGGCATGATAACTTCCTCAGATAACCGGGATCACCGATCCAATCCATCACCGTCTTTCCGAGGAGGGCCATATTGAAGAGACCGTGGGCGATAACATCGGGGAGCATGGCCACTTCCTTGGCAAAATAAGGATTGACGTGGATGGGGTTGAAATCCCCCCCGGCTCCGGCATAAATGATGGCATCCATACGATCGAATTTATGGGAAAATGTGGGAACTTCCTGACCGACCTGAACTTCTTCGTATTTCAGATTGCAAAGCTCCTCCATCAAGCGCCGCCTCCCCTTATGATGAATGTGCATCTCGCGCGACAAACCAATTCGTCGGACTGATTCCTCGCCTCCCCTTCGTAGACGATAAAGTCGAGATCTCCCTTTTCGTATATATCCGCTACCTTGCCCGTCTCCGTGATTACATCGTAAGGCTTCACCACTCCGAACCATTCGAACTCCTGAGCTCCGTGGACGAGCATGGCCAGGTTTAACTTTATCTCCTGATCCAGCAGGAGCAATCCGGCTCCCCTCAGGGCATAAACCGCGGCGAAGTTCGGCATGGCTATTATGTCCCCATACTTGTTGTTTCTTCCGAATTCCTTGTCATGAAAAATCGGGCGGCCGTCCTTGCAGGCAGCCGCGTATTCCCTCATCTTTTCGCGGCATGCTTCGTATTTAATGGGGCCGTAGGTCTTGCCGATCCAGTTTCGATCGATCATGCCTCACTCCTCTCCTCCGCTTCCTCGCCGACAGGCAAAGAAATTCTATCACTGGAGAAGCGAGCCCTACAAGGAAAAAGGCTCCCCGCACTCCCGGCAGGAAGCCAATCCCATATTTTGCGATTTCTGCTCAGGCGGCCGTCCTCCCGGCCTGATTCTGGTTGCCGGAACCATCACAGGTTCCATCACAATCCCGATCCCGCTGCCTTGTCTGATCGCAATCGCCGTTGCCCTCGCAGGAGCCATTCCTCATCATCTCTCGATCGCAGGAGCGCTCTTGCGCACAATCGCCGTTGCCTTCACCGTTTTCCGCACAGTTCATATCGCATGGTGCGGCATCATCGCCGCTGTTGAGACTACTCGACCGTTCACATTGCCCGGAGCTGCCTCCGTGCATACCGCCGGAACCCATTCCGCCGGCCGCTACCGCAACACCCGCTGATATCAAAAGAACAGCGGCTACCACTATCAAGATTACGATTACTCCGTTTTTACTCAAATCGACACCTCCTTTCGCATAACGCTTTTATCTGGTAATACGTCCAAAGGCTTGATCATGTACGGTCGGTACTGATATATCTCCGGCTGTATGACGAGCCTAAATAGTAGAATTGGACAGGCTGGCCGAAAAGGGTTAAACGATGCGTTCAAGAACGTGCCGTCAAACGTATATATAAATGGAAAGGGAGAGTTATTGGAAGCCCTCGAGGAATTGGCGGCTAGAGCCGCGAGCGGCGACAAAGCAGCCTTTGCTGATATCTACGGAGTATTAATGGACTCCGTTTATAAGTATCTTTTTTGGAACCTAGGCTCCACAGATGACGCGGAGGACCTGACGGAAGAAGTCTTCTTGAGGTGCATCGTGAATATAGCAAGTTACAATCCGAAGCGTGGCGCATTTAGATCGTGGACCTTTCGCATAGCCCACAATATTCTCATGGATCATCACCGGCGTAATAAGAGGAGGGGCGACGAGCCGCTGAAGGACGAGCTTCATAATGGATCGGCCGGAACAGCGGAAAGGGTGGAGAAAAAGGAGAGGGCGCGTGCCCTGCATAAGGCTCTCGACCGGCTGAACGCTGTCCAGAGACAGGTTATTACAATGAAGTATTTCGCGGAGATGAACAATGCTGAGACCGCGGTGGCCTTGGGGAAAAGCGAGGGCGCTATTAACGCGATTCAGCACCGGGCGCTGCACCGGCTGGGTAATATTCTTGAGGAGAGGGGGTGGGTCTCGTGAAAGGCTTCAGGAAAAGCAACCATGAGGATTTGGAGACTGCGGCCGAAACATTCGTGCGATCAGTCGATACTCCATCTCCATCCTCCCGATTACGCGACTACGGCATGCAGAGAATCATGGCACGCGCGGAAGACTCAGCCAACCGTGAACAGTTGTTGAAGACGAGAATATACCGCAATCCCTCGCTTACACATCGCATCGTGCTGGTCGGGATGATGATCCCCTTGCTGTTTATTCTCCTCACATCGAGCGCGTATGCGTTTTCCTCGGGAGCCCAACCCGGGTCCACGCTTTACGGCACCAAGCTTTTTTTTGAACGTACGCGTGAATCTCTTACCCTTTCAGCAGAAAACGACATCAAGTTGGAGATTGCATATTCGGATCGCCGCATCTCGGAATTGGAGAAGATGAGTGACCCAGGGAACAATCAGGGCCTCGATCGCTGGTTGCATGAATACCTGTTGAATATCGATAAGGCCTACACCCTGCTTGACCGGGTGCCGGCAGAGGATGCGGAATGGCTCTCCCAACTCCTGCTTGTCACCTTTGATAATCAGGCCGCAATCATGAATGAGATACGGAATCTTCAGGCCGCCCCAGTCAAGCAAATAGACGAGGCCTATGGGGCTTGCAGCAGGGGAAGAGATCAGATGAGGCAGCGCCATGGGGGAAATCCCATGGGCGGTTCACAGCAAGGATCCGGCCAGGGATCGGGATCGGGTTCTGAAAAATCCGGGGGCGATATTAATGGCGGCGGTCAAATGAACCAGGGGGATGGAGAGGGCCACATGCCGCAAGGGAGCAATCAAGGCCCAGGCGCCGAAACTAACGATGGGATGAATGGCCATATGCAAAACAAGAGTGGTGGGTACTAAGGACTCGGGCTCTGGTTTTCCGAAGTGGTGTTACCCCCATCCGGAGCATCCGAACTCTCCTCGGAATCCTCTCCATCAAGGACAATGATGGGGATCTCGCCCGGTTTGACGTAACCGTTCTCGCGGGCCTTGCCCTCCAAGTACTCCTCTGTCGTTTCGAGTTCCTTCTTATCCTGTAATGCCTGTGTGCGTGATTGCTCTTCGGCCAACTGTGCTTCGGCTTTGGCGCGATTACGGCGGGTGTCCATGACTTTGAGAATAGGTCCTGTCAGGATATAGGCGATCAGGCCGGCGGCCAGCAACACCAGTACCAGTGTGGCCAGCCGCCTTCTCCTCCTGATCTCCGGCGGGACAGCGTGACTTTGGCGAGCGGGCGGGCTGGAGACCCTGCGGCGGGGCTTGGCCCCCTGCCGCCCGCCCTCAACCAGCTGTAGGCGGCGCACGTTATCCACTTTTCTATTGGCACGGGGCGCCTTGGCCTTCGCCCTCCTGGCGCTCCGGGCGTTCCTTACGGAATCACTCTTCTTCATTTTAACAACTCTTTCAAGATTTTGCATCAATAGTATTATATAACCTCAATAGTTAACATGTCTATTTCTGGAGCGGGTGGGGCGACAAGCGATCTATTTATCCGCCAATGCAATGGATAGTGTTGGTTGTCGGCTTTCCTTTTTCGCCGCGCCCCTTGAGGCCGGCCGTCATGACAACCGTGTCACCCGGCTGCAGATACCCTTGCTTTTTTGCCACTTTTCGCGAGGAGGAGAAGACGTCGTCCTTAAGGCCTTTGGCGCCGATTGAGCAGGGACAGACGCCCCAAAAAAGCGTCAGCCGCCTTGAAATAACGCTCTTGTGAGTAGGGGCTAGAATAGGCTGTTCCGGGCGAAAGCGGCTCATCTGGCGGGCTGTAAAGCCGCTTTCGGTAGGGGCAACGATGGCACTTGCTCCGATTTGCCGCGCCAATTCGCAGGCAGCGAAACATACGGCCTCGACAACACCGTTGCTTATCCACCGGCGCCTTTCCTCAAGCCACCTGGAAAAAGGCAATGCGCTCTCCGCCTTGGTCGCAATCCTTGTCATGGTCTCGATGCTCTGGACCGGGTAATCGCCGATGGCCGTCTCGCCGGAAAGCATGACGGCATCAGTGCCATCGAAAACGGCATTGGCAACGTCGGTCACCTCGGCCCTGGTCGGCGATGGATTCGTTATCATGCTCTGGAGCATCTGGGTGGCGGTTATCACCGGCTTCCCCTGCTTCGCCGATTCCTCGATGATCTTTTTCTGCAACAACGGGATGTCTTCCAAGGGCATTTCAACCCCCAGGTCGCCTCTTGCCACCATCA
>MELM01000006.1:21882-42985 GCA_001767605.1 Candidatus Solincola sediminis
TCTATGTCGGTCACCGCGCCCGGCTTTTCTATCTTGGCTATGATGGGTATATCTGACTTCCTTTGCTTCAGAGCATCGCGGAGCCGGATGACATCCTCCGGTGATTGAATAAAGGAAAGGGCCATCCAATCCACGCCGAGTTTTATTCCCAGTTCCATGTCTTGCAGGTCTTTTTCCGTCATGTCCCGAATGTGCAGCTTGACGCCGGGAATGTTGATGCCCTTGTGCGCTCCCAGGATTCCGCTGTTCTCTACCTTACACTTCACCTCGGTCTTGGATACGCCGGTCACTTTCAGACGTATTGCTCCATCATCCAAGAGGACGGTGTTGCCGGGACGCAAGAGAGATGGGAGCTTCCGATCGCTTATGCCCACCCCGGAACTGTCACCGCTGACCGTCTTCACTGTAAGGATGAACTCTTGGCCGGCTCTGAGAATGGCTTCCCCGCCCTTGATATCGCCAATCCTTAATTTAGGGCCCATCAGGTCGAGAATTATGCCAACCTCTTTGCCCTCTTTCTCGGAGGCCTGCCGGAGGGCTTCCACTTCCCCGCACATGCTTTCCGCACTGGCGTGTGATGCGTTTATCCTTGCCACATCCAAGCCTGCCCTTATCATTTGTCGCAGCACTTTTACTTCGCGCGAAGCCGGGCCCAGCGTAGCCACGATTTTTGTCTTCCGCACCCTCATGACTCACCCCCCTGCAAGGAAACCCTGTAAATTCCTGCCTCACCGGCGTAATAGAGGTATCCGGAAGCTTCGTCCCACGCCAATGGAAGCCGCGCATCCGTGCCCCTGAAGCGAGAGATCACCCTCTCCTGCATGTCCAGATACTCGAGCCCATTTCCACCTACATAGGCGAGCTTTTGCCCCTTGCGGCTCGCGTAGAAACGATAATAAGAAATCTCTGCGAGACTCGTTGTCGAGGCCACCCTCTTCACACCGGTGGGACTGTCGACCCTGAACCAGACCCCCTTGACGTTGCCCTCTCCCCCCGTTTCGTATGGAGCGATATAGAAGAAGCTGTCACCGGGCCACCATACGTAAAGCGGTTCTCTATCGCATTCGGCATAGTGATTCCAGCCACCCCCGTCCTTTCTCACCGTCTCCAGGAAGTAGCGATAGGTCTCGCTGTCCGGTGAGATAACGATGTCTCTGCGTGCCAATATCGTATCCCCCGAAGGATCCCACACCGGCATTTTACCCGCGGTAACGAGCATCCTCTTTTTGCCTCCATCAGCTTCCATCAGCCAGAACTCGCCTGCCCCCCCTCCCGTTTCCACCGGCATTCTCGTCCACATGACAACCGTGCCGTTTGGGGAAGGCAGCGGACTCGTGTCGTATTCGGCACTCTCTGTTAGATTCCGGCTTATGCCCGTAGCGAGGTTCAATGCCATGATGTCCCCCCGGTCCTCATAGAGAAGGGGGTCCTCAGACCCGAGCCAGGCAAGCTGCTGTCCCCGGACCGCCTGGCTGAAAACCTGGTTCCAATTCTGCTTGATATCCCTCACCTGCAAAGTGTTCTCGCTCCCCTGGCCGTTCTTATGGATGAAGGCGAGAAAGCGGCCGCCCGCCGATACCTGCATGGAAGACAGGTTTGATTGAGGCAGTGCGATTACCATTTCACCCTGGTCCTCGACTTCTCGAACCGGTGTCTGGGGGACGACGACCATATTCGAGAGTATATCCAGCATCAGGTAACTGATGCCAACCAGAATGCCGCAACCTGCGACCATGACTATGATGATAACCGCGAACCTCTTGGAAATGAGACTTCCTCCTCGCCTCACACAACTACATCAAAAATATTCATCATCGGGAGGGGAAGAACCTTTGCTACCTCGAGATGTGTCTTCCGAAGCAATCTATCATCACCATTTAATAGCCGGTGTAACCTTCCGCGAAATACCACACCGTTGCCGGAGAGGATGCAGCCTCGGCGCAACTGCCACCTGTGCGATCGCGGTAATTGAAGTACATGGCACGTTCAGCGACTATGGGTGCCGCGGATTGGATGGCCGTGGAGAATTCAGTTTGCTCCATACCGGGGACGGCATCGACATAGACCGTGTAGCGTGAATGAGCGCCGATGACCATATCTTGCCGGATGGTGGCGCCGTTTCCCAACATATACGTAAGGCTCGCGGTGGTATCGGAAGCATTCGGATTTTGCAGCAGAATGTAGGTATCGAAATAGCCGGCGCTATAGCCCTCCGCAAAATACCACTTGTCCGAAAGCTGGTTTATTCCCATAACATCATGGCCGCCGTCTTTCTGATGATAGTTGAAATACATGGCGCGCTCCGCCACGATCGGAGTCTCCGATTCCACGCTGCTTGAAAACTCGGTCTGTTCGAGGCCCGGAATATCATCCGCGTGTACGGTGACACGGCTGCGTGCCGGCACTTCCACTTTCAACTCCTTGGTCGAAGTATCCGGCAACATGAAAGTGAGAGTGGCGGGGACCGGATTATCGCCAGGATTACCCAGGAGAACCCAAGTGTCGAAGCTTTCCGCCGTATACCCTTCGGCAAAGAACCAGGTCGTACTCATTTGTTGCGTACCTTGAGAAGCCGTTCCTCCCGCACGTCCCTGACCGTCACTGAAATACATGGCACGCTCGGCGATCACCGGTTGGTCGCAATCGAGTTGCGTCGAGAACTCACCGTCGTCGAGTCCGGGTTCGCGATCCATCCAGATGGTCATTCTGGACTTGGGGGCGAGACTGTATTGAAACGTATCAGCCTCACCACCGTTTCCCAGATAAGACGCAGACAGGTTGGCCCAGGCGTCATTGGGATTCTGGACCAGGATGAATGTCTCGAAATCGCCTCCGGTGTAGCCCTCGGCAAAATACCATTTCTTGTTGGGGTCCCTCACCCCCATGCAGGCATGCCCGTCGTTTCTACTGCCACCCTGGAACTTGAAATACATTGCCCGTTCCGAAACAACCGGTTGGTCGGACTCCACCTTGATCGATACCTCGGAATCGGGAACATGCTCGTTCATAAAAATCGTATAGCGGGAGTGAGCACCGACCGTGCAACTCTCGGAAGTGTTGTTCCCGCCGGGCAGCATGTAAGTAAGGGTGCAATTAGCCTCCGTATCTCCGGGATTCTGTATCAGCAGATACTCATCGAAGTTGGGCTGGGCCACGTCGAATAAATTAGTTTCCAGCCCCACCACTGAAGCAAAGGTGTTCCCGCTTACGGTCTTGCTTCCGGAGCTGCCGTCCACCCTGATCTTGAGGACCCTTCCGGACGGTCCCCGTGACACGATTGCGAACCCATATAGAGTTCCCACCGCCGTGGCCGAATTGGCGTCGAGTTTCGCTTCAAACTGATCCCAGGCAATGGTGACCGACCAGTTGCGGTTCTTATCTGACGCACAAGCGTCGTCGGGTACCGGGCTAAGGTATGCGACCGGATTGCCGCCCCATGCCTCGTCGCATCCCGCGGTGTAGCCGCCACAGCAGGAACTATAGGCGGCGATGATCGGCTGTCCGCCGTAGGTTATTATCTCGCCCGCTGTGGCATTGATGGCAGCCACGGTATTGGGATGGTTGGCCGGATTTATCTGCTCGTTGAAGGCCTGGCAGCAACTGCCGGAGGGACAGATGTCGTAGCCGCTGCCGGCATGCTTACCCCTGGCGATGCAGGAAAGCGTGTAGGTTCGGGCCGCGACTGCAAGCACCTTCAGCCCCTGTTGCGGCCATGTATCCGGCTCTTCCTGAAGCCGGTAGAGGTATTCCCTCAAGGTGTATTCCCTCACCTGGTTGTCACGGCACAAGACCCTGATTTTCTGATCATCGCTCACCTGGGAGAAACTTATGCCGGTATAGTAGGTGTGGATGATGTTGTGGTAATCGTGGCCCCATAGACCGCGGAAATATACACCCGCCATGCAAAGGCCCACTCCATGTCCCTTACCGTGGCCATGGAATGTAACTGACTTTCCAGCCGCTTGAGCCTGCTCATTGTTACCCGGTTGGGGGACGATCAAAGCGAGCACCATGATCAGTATAATAACTGCGGGGACTGTAAACTTCCTCACGTTTCTTGTTTCCATGCCTTTCAAATCCATGTCTCAATGTTAACAACAGACGCGGAATATGCAAGCCGAGTACAGCCGCTTTGAATAGTTATCGGCAAGGGGAGAAATATCACAAGGTCTTAGCATAGGTCCTTAACTTGGGGTCGGGCCTCAACATCTACACCTTCAAGTAATGCCACTAGAACAAGATTTCCTTGATCGAATGTGTTGATGTTGAGGCCCGACCCCAAGTTAAGGACCCAAGTTAAGAGGCATCGCCGGATGAGGCATAGACGAGATCCCCCGCAATGCAGACCAGGGTTTCTTCGTCCCTTCTCCCCAGAAAGCCGGCGCGCTCCAAGGTGCTGACCGATTGGGAAACCATCTGCAGTGGCCGGCAGAGCAAGGTGGCGAGCCTTTTCTCATCGATGAGAAGAAAGGGATTCTCTTTAAAGAAATGCGCTACTTCCCTGAGGACGGATCCATCCGCATCGACAGCGAATTCCGCACCCTCTCCAAATTCTTCCATTTAAATACTTCCCGCCGGCTTTTATTGCTTCAAATGCAATAGAACGACAACGATTCGCAGTGATTCGGGTACGCCACTGGGAGGAGATTCTTGCTTTAAACGTTCTCTCGCCCTTCAAGTGCGATTAAAACCCCCGGGCACTGGTTGCCTTGCGTAGAAATATATCACAGGGTACCGACAGAAGGAAGAACAAGGCTGTTCAAAACCTCTCACTTTTTATCGCCTGGATTATAGCTTGCGCCCGGTCTTCTATTCCCAACTTGCGAAATATGTTTCTGATGTGCGTCTTTACGGTGCTGATGCTGATATCCAGTTCCTTGGCCAATGCTTTATTGCTATAGCCTTTCGTGACCAGGTGCATGACTTCCCTTTCCCGGTCCGTCAGCTGCGGCATTTCTTCCTTGCCGGGGAAGGGTGCAGTTTGTTGCGCGGATTTGGGGTAGAGGATGTTAACCAGCTTCTTGGTTATGGCTGAAGAAACGAGAGGTACACCGTCAGCCGCGGAATTTATCGCCTGCAACAGCTGTTCCTTGCCACAATCCTTAAGTATATAGCCGATTGCTCCCGCTCTGATAGCTTCCACCGCTATCTCCAAATCGTCAAAAACAGTTAGAATGATCGCCTGTACGCCGCATGTATCCGAGTCATTCTTTAATCTCTGCACGACCTCGATCCCGCTGATGTCCGGAAGTTTGACATCCACCAGCATCACTTGCGGCTTGAGCTTATGGGCCATGGCGAGCGCTTCCTTTCCGGTCTCCGCCTCACCCACCAGCATTATGTTATCTTCACCCTCGAGCACACGATGGATGCCCAGCCGGACGATTTCATGATCGTCAACGATGGCCAGCCGTATCGTGTTTTGTCCCACTGTCTCTCCTCATCTTCCAGGCAGAGGCATCGAAAGGCGCAGCCTGGTTCCGTTACCGGGAGCCGAATCGATACCGAGATCAGCCCTCATCAATTCAGCCCGCTCGGTCATACCTTTAATGCCCAGGCAATCGCCACGCAACATCCTGTCTCTGACTTCTCTTTCGGCAAAACCTATGCCGTCGTCCTCAATCTTCATCTCGAGGGTGCCGTTGTCGCATGCCAGCGATAGCAAAACCCGGGAAGCTCCGGCATGGCGGCTTATGTTGGCCAATGCTTCCTGGGCGATTCTGAAAGCAGTCACTTCGATCAGTGGATCGAGTTTTCCTAGATCCCCGAGTGCCTCGAATGCAACCTGCACATTGTTCTCTATGCCAAATCTTTCCAAGTATGTTCCGAGGGATTTTTTTAGTCCCAGGACGTCCAGGGACGAAGGCCTGAGGTCGGAAATAATCTGTCTCAAATCCCTCAAGCCGGTTCTCGCCTTCTCCCTCACTTCATCCAAAGTCCCGTTCAACTGATTCGCTTCGCCGACCTTATCCTGCAATGTGTCCACTTGATAGATTATATCCAAGAAGTAGGGCGCCAGTCCGTCATGCAGTTCCCGTGAGACCCTTATCCTCTCCTCTTCCTGGGCCGTCGTCGCCATCTGAATCAGCTCTTGCAGCCGGTTGCTCTTATTAAGCAATTCCTGCAGGAGCTGGGCATTTTTCAACGATACGGCGACCTGGGTCGAAAGTGCTACCATGAAATCATATTCCTCCAGACTGAACCTGGCCCTCTCCCTCCCCGATATCATCCACAGCAAACCCACTTCTTCCCCCGCCACCTGCAGAGGCACACACAAAGCCTGCCCGTGCTCGTCTGCCTTCCACAGGAATTCCTCCAGTCTTCCGCCGCCCTCGTAGATCCTGAACAGGCCAAGGGACATGCAACCGATTCTGCAGGGTCCGCGCTCTATCTCATCCTCCAGCAACCAGCATCCGGAGAGCGAACTTTGCTCGTCCTCGAAGCTGAAGAAGCCCGGCCATTTCCTCATTGTGAGCCCTTTTTCAACCATATCATTAAAACCAGAACTCAAGAGGTTCGCATCGGGCACGAAGCCGATTGCCCGGTAGAGATCGCCTTCCTTCATCATTAGAGCGCATGCGGTGAGTGCAAGAGATCCTTTCACCTTGCCTACCACCTGCTCGGCCAGATCCTCGAGCTTCCCGACGGTGCGAATGGAAGCGCTCAATTCTTGAAGGAGCCTGCTTTCCTCTTCCTCACGGCCATAGAGATAACGATTGGCCGCTCTTCGCATCCATTTGACCTCTTGGTCGTAAGCGAGCATAAAAGGGATGGTGGTGATAAGGATGAGGGCAACTGCAATAGGTCCGGCGCCCAAACCCAGCGCGTAAATATATAAGACACCGACGAGGACGACCAGGGATATGTTTATGACTATTACCGAGGCATGGATAAGCAATCTCTTGCTTATGGAACGCAGATCTATGAATAATCCATAGCGCAGTACCCCGAAGGCGAGCAGGACTACGGAGAAGACGCTGGCTTGAGTCGCCGTGATGTAGGCACTCAGTTCAAAGTTCTGGCATATATTGGCAATGAGCACCGGGACGGGGGCCAGGGCGAGCACGAGCAAGCCCTTTCGTGCGGCTGAGGATTGGGCGCGACTGCGCTGCCCCAGGTAGACCCCCATTGCAGTGAAAACAACCGTGAAGCTGAGGATTTCCAGGAACCAGAAAAACGGAGTCCTGGTTACCGCAATCTTTGATATGTTGTCGCTTTCATAATAAGCGCTATAAATGAAGCCGGTCGTGAAAAGCAAGACGAGCCCCAGAATAAAGGGTGTATAAATTGCCGCTATTATTCCAGCCGTCTTGCGCCCCGCCCTCATAAAGCTCTTCACATTAGGAAAATACAGCGCAATCATCAAGTAAGTGGGTACGAGGAGCAGCTCTCCTATTCCCTGGAACTTGGTCCATAAGATCTTGTCTGAGAGTACGCCGGCCGACATAGTCATCGCCTCTGCGACCGCCCACAGGGAAAGAAGAAAGGTCATCAGGAAGAAGAGCCGATTGACGATACGGTCGCGCCCATTCATGAAGACGTAAAGGCCTATGGCCAGACTAATAAGGCCGGAAACCGCGGTTAGAGCCCTAGGAAAATCCCCCATCATACTGGAATTATATCATTTTAGATGTGAGTTGTTCCGGGTGTGAGTACCTCTATTGCGGCTACTCCTGTTTGTTGAATCGCCAGACGGCGAGCAGAGTGAGGACGACTCCGATTGCGACTACTATGAGGAGGTCGAAACCCAAAGGATAATACTGTGTCTTCAACTGCGGCATCTGGGGTATGCTTGCTTGAACCTGGCTCAGCCACGATGTGAATTGCGGATTGCCCAACAACTCCGGAGGGGGGCTCGGGATATTTATGGCAAGCCCGCCCGAGGTTATGGCGATTCCCTTGAGGGCTACTCCCCGCATGGCATCGACCGCATATGACATGGGATTTATCTTGGTAAGAACGTTCATCCAGCGTGGCAGATTCTGCAGTGGAAAGAATGCTCCCGAAAGAAAAAACATAGGCATGACCAGGAAATTCATGACGATTGGAAATCCCTCGAAGGAACGCATTCGTGAGGCGACAAGGACTCCCAGGGAGGTAAGTCCCATCGCCAGTATGAACATGACCAAGAGCATCCCCAGTATCTTTTCGACGCTATAGCCTATACCGGCAAGCGGCATAAAAAGCAGGAGGATGAAACCCTGAAACAAAGCGGTAGTGCCTCCCCCGAACACCTTACCCAAGGCTATGGATGAGCGAGGGATGGGGGCTACCATCATCTCCTTCAAGAAACCGAATTGCCTGTCCCAGATAAGGGAAATGGCCGAGAACATGGACGTGAAGAGGATGGTCATGCATACGATGCCCGGATACATAAAGGTGATGTACTTGGTCTCCCCGCTTCCGAAAAGGCTGAAGGCCGACTGCAGTCCGGTCCCCAGCAGGAAAAGATATATCAGCGGCTGAGCGAAGGATCCGATCAAGCGAGTCCTGTCGCGGAAGAATCGCTTGAGATCGCGCAGCCAGATTATATAAGTCCCGATTGCGAGCTTTGAAAGGGCACTACCTATATCTACTCGCGTTTGTTGAGATGTTCCTGCCATAGTTATCCTTCTTCAACGCCTGCCCGTCGGTCTCCACGCTCGAGCAAAGGCTCGCATCTTGTCGATACCCCCCGCTTCCTCGTCCCTGATCTCACGCCCGGTCAATTTAAGGAAGACATCATCCAGGGTGGGGCGATGCATACTTATGGAATTTATTGCCACCGGAAAGGCTTTTATAAAACTGGGGATGAAATTCGCGGCGTCCGGAACCTCGAAGCAGAGACAATCGCGTTCCTGGATCATCGTCACTTCGAAATCCTTAAGGAGCACCTGCTCGGCTTCCTCGTTATTGGCGGTAGAAATCTTGATGATATCACCGCCGACTTGCGATTTGAGCGCCTCCGGTGTATCCAGGGCTATAATCCGGCCGTAATCGATGATGGCGATGCGGTCACAATTCTCCGCCTCGTCCATGTAATGAGTGGTGAGGAAAATGGTTATGCTGTGTTTCTCTTTAAGTTCCCGTATGTACTCCCAGATGGAATTCCTGGTTTGTGGATCGAGACCGATGGTCGGTTCATCGAGGAAGAGCACCTTGGGATAGTGAAGCAGGCCCCTCGCTATCTCCAAACGGCGCTTCATGCCCCCTGAGAAGGTCTCTACGCGGTCCTCTTGCCTGTCCAGGAGTTCGACCATGCCCAGGACTTCCTGGATGCGCTTGTCCCTCTCCTCTCTGGGCACGCGATAAGCATAGGCATGGAACTCGAGGTTCTCACGGGCGGTTAACCTCTCATCCAGGGATGGATCCTGAAAGACGAGCCCTATGGACTCCCTCACCCGATCTCGTTCCGCCGTTACGTCCCACCCGTCCAGCTTCGCAGTGCCATGCGTTGGACTGAGCAGGGTACAGAGAATGCTGATGGTGGTTGTCTTGCCCGCCCCATTCGGCCCGAGGAAGCCGAAGATCTCGCCCAGCTCCACTTCAAAGGAGATGCCCTTGACCGCCTCCAGGTCCCCGTATTTCTTGACAAGATCGGTTACTTCGATAATTGCGCTCATAACTTATATTTACCTTTAGCTTAGCTAAGTATTACCGGAGAATTATAGTAGGCATAGGTGGTGGGTGTCAACATTAATGTCATGCCCTCTTTTCGAACATGAGGATTCATAGAATTAGTACGGCCTCAAGGAAAAGGAGGATTCACAGCGATTTTGCGCGTCTGACAATTATTTTTATCAGGCTCAGTCGTATGGGCCTGGCTGGGTTGGCGGGTCGTAGATCGCTGCCTTCGTAAACTTTAAACGCGCAGGCCCGGCGGGAATCGGTATTGGCAACAGACTCGCCGTAAAGCGATACAGCCATTGCCTCATAACCAGTTGCTTTATCGCTCCGCCATTGGGGAAAGCCGCTTCCGCATTGATCATATTCATCACTTGCACAGGGTCCAGATACAAAAGCAAGTCGCTAAGGAATGCAGGACCGGCATTATTCATACCTTGGGCAACAGCGGCCCCATCGAGGTTGCCGATAAGGTCAACTGTAAATTCATAGCCGGCATCGTTTAGGAGCTGCGCTGTTGTCGCCCCGCTCATGAGGGGCACTAATTCCTCTATCAATGAAGAGCCTGGCAAAGCATCTTCCGTATTTACGGCTCTGGCTATGGCGGCACCATCCAGATTGGAGATCAGGCCTGAAAGGAATGGTCCATTGTTATTAAGCAGTCCGGCCACAACAGCGGGCTGAAGTCCGCCTGGCTGTCCGCTTGCGGGATCACCAGCCAGCAGCCAACTGGTCATATCCGGGTTTGCATTCAGCGCGGCCGCAATAGTCTGCGCCGTTGTCGTATCAAGCTGTGCAAGTAATGCCGTGATCATGGCTTGTCCGCCCGAGTTACTGTTGATTGCCTGAGCGAGGAAGGGCGCCACCGAGGCTGCATTCAGATTATTGATCAGCGCACCGATTAATGCCTCGAGTTTTGGGTTCTCGCCCAAGCCACGCGACGACGCTTCCGCTACGGCCGGGCCGATTCCGGCCAGCATGTTTCTAAGGAATCCATATTGGGCGGGGTCGGATTGCGCTCTCTGGCAACTCAGGTTGATCCCGTTTGCCGCCGCTATGGCGACGTTAGGATCGATGTTGGCAATCAATTGCCTTATAAAGTCCGCGTTGTTGTTGAGGCCGCTTGCGATTGCGGCACCAGCGGGTCCAGATGTGTTCGCTAGCAATGCAGTCAGAAGGTTATCGGCCTTGAAGTTGCCGGAGGCATCCGTCACATTTGCGCTTATTCCCAGAGCCAACGCCCGCGCTGTTGCCGGCGATATATTTGTAATGAGTACTGTGAGCATGTCGGTTCCGCCGGGGTGGCTGCTAACGTTATCGTTTATCCCTTGGGCCAGTTTCTCGGCCACTGCGGGATCCGTTGCGGCCAGTAAACCTGTGAGGAAGGGTCCATTCTGGTTTAGGGCATAGGCGATCACCGCCGGGTTGAGCGATCCTATCAGCCCGGGAAGGAAGTCTCTTCCGGCCAGGAAGTTATCATACATACCCGCGGACATTGCCGCGCCCATGGTCCCATTCAAATTCGAGAGTAATGTCTTCAGAAAGTCCGGGTTCTGATTGAGGGCCGCCGCGATTGTCGACGGGTTCAAGTTGGCAAGAATCGACGCCAGGAAGGCCGGGTTGCGGTTAGACCCCTGTATCATCGGCACGACTACCGAAGCCGGAAGTTGCGCGATAAGACTTTCGATAAACGCCGTATGGGTAGACAAAGCCTGAGCGATCGGTCCCGGATCGAGGTTCTTCAAGAGCTCGCCCAGGAATTCCGGGTTGGCGGAAATCCCGCTTGCGATCGATGGACCGAGACTCGCCGGCATGAGCCGCGACAATTGCTCCGATATTTCCGGGTGCGCATTGAGGGCATTGGCGAGTATCTGCGGGTTCAACGCTTTTAGCGCCTCGACCATCAAGGCCGGGTTCCCGGATATGCCCGCTCCCGCGCCCGCTCCTACCGAAGGATCAAGCAGCGGAAGCAACTGCTCGGTCATCTGCGGATTCCTGTTTATGACCGTAGCCAGAGCATTCACATCCAGCAAGCCTATTATCCGGGAGAGCATCGAACGATTGGAGATGAGTCCGGCGACAAAGCCGGGATCGATGAAGTTCGACGATTCCCGTACGAGATTTATGGATGAATTTACCAGATCCGCTACCACATTAGGATCCAGGAGAGCTATGAGATTGTTCACAAAACCGGTTGCCGTCATGAGCGCTCTGGCAACCGGAACGGGTTGCATAAACGGTGCCGACGCAGTGAGCATATTCGACTTGTTGATAATGTCGGCTACGAAACTCGGCGATATCTGGGAGGCTATGCGCCTTGTCGTCGCCACGTTGGCGTTGAGGGCGCCGGCAAGCACTGTCGGATCCAAATATCCCATGACCGACGCCAGGAAAGCAGGATTGTCGTTAATGACAGATGCTATTACGACCGGATCTATGAAATCGAGTGAGGTCACGAGCATGGCCCCATTCTCATTTATCACCTGAGCGACCACCGAGGGGCTCAAACCTTGCAGCAAAGCCGAGATGAAGACGCCGTTGTTATTTAGAAGTTCCCCGGTTACGGCCGGGTCGAGGTTCGCGAGCAATCCCGTGAGGAAAGGTCCATTCTGGTTTACGACCCCGGCTACCACCTGAGGATCGAGCTTTGAGACGACCGCTGAAACGAAGGGGGCGTTCTTGTTGACACCGGAGGTCAGAGCAACAGGGTCGAGGTAAGGAAGAAGCTGCGTCAAGAATGTGCCGTTCTGGTTTACCGCTTGGGCGATTACACCGGGATCAAGCTCCGCCGCCAACTCGATTACCATATCCGCGCTTTCATTGACCACACCGGCTATCACTTCCGGATCGAAATAGGGTGCCGCGGCGGTGAGGAATTGCGGATTCTCATTAATGGCCTGTGCTATTACGGGGATTGTTCCCTCACTTTCCATGGTCGATAGGAGTTCGGATACGAAACCGGGGTTCTCATTGAATGCCTGGGCAACCGCCTTCGGCTCCGTGCTCTTCAGCATATTAGAAAGCAAATCGGTGTCAGAGGCGAACTTCCCGAGCAGTGGCCCGACTGGACTCCGGGCGGGAAGGACCATAGCCGCTCCTGTGGCTATGAAACCGACTACCAGCAGCACCACCGCTAAGTTTATGACCAATTGTAAGGGTCGCTTCAGTAAGAACATCTCACACCATCTCTCTTATGGCCCGCCAGGCCATGCACCCGGCCCACCAGGCGGATCAGGCCATGTACCGGCCCATGCGCCTATCATAAAAGCACCTATATCAACATGTACCTCGAGGCCCAATAAAGCTGTTATTGCCGTTACGTTCATGCCCAGATGAGGGAAGAGGCCCTGACCCGTATTACAGCTGTTCTGGATTGATGAGGCTAAAACATCAGCCGCGCCCGGACTTTCGGCGAGCATTTGCGTCAAGAATGGGAAGCCCGCCTCGTTTACCGATTTCGCCGTTTGGACACCGTCAAGTTCCGCCAGGAGGCTCTCTATTAGATGACTGATTCCTCCTGTCAGTGCTTTGGCTACGATGTCTCCCCTCAAAGGACCGGCGCTACGACCCACCCCGAGCAATTCTTTAACGAGATCAAGAAGCTGACTATTGGTTACGTTATTGAGCACATTTGCATCAAGATTAGCCAGGTTTTGAACCAGGAACTGAGAATTGACTGGATCTAAAGCTTCGGAAAGGTTTTGGCCTAAAACTTCTGTGTCCAAATTCTTGATAATCCCGTCCAGGAAGGCGGTGTTGGAATTCAAAGCGTTAGTGACGGCGTTAATCGTATGAACCTGGGTGCCGATAAGCGTCAAGTAGAGCGGTGAACCGACACCTCCCGCAGCCATGCCGTTGACTCCCCTGCCTATCGCCGCCCCGGTATCCTGATTCAGGCTGACAATCAGGCTGTTCAGGAAGCCCGGGTTCTGCGCCTGGCTGCGATTCAGCCCGTCGGCGAGGGCTTGAGCGGTTGCGGGAGACAGGCTCTTCATCAGTACTTCGGTAAAGGTAGGATTGACCACAGTCGCTTGATTGAGAGCATCAGCCATGCGCGTCCCGCTGGCGCCACTCAAATTCCCTATTAATTCGGGCAGGAAATCAGGGTTCGCGGAACCCAGTGCCTGTCCGGTAGCCTTCGCCATGTCCCCGCTAAGGTTGGATATAAGACCCTCCATGAAAGCCGAGTTTTCATTGGTTCCTTGCGCCATCGCCGCTCCCAGGGCTCCATTGAGGTTTGCGATGATAACTCGGGCGAAATCGGGGTTGGCGTTTAATCCATCCGCCACTCCCTTCCCAAGGTTTCCGGACAACCTGGCTACAAGTTGCCTCACGAGTTCCGGATTCTCCGCTGTCGCCTGCGCTATTACTTCCGGATCCAAATGGGCGATAAGCGTTGTGAGGAAAGACTGTCCATTGTTTAGTCCGCGTGCCACCGCCTGTCCGAAATGCGAGTTGAAATAGGCGGAGAGTTCCCGGTTCACCTGGGGATTATTATTGAGGATCGCAGCCAGCCCGACCGCATCCAGATTCCTTATCAGGGTCGACAGGAAGTTCAGGTTTGCCGAAAGGCCCATGGCTATTCCAGCGCCCGCCAGCGGGGAAAGGTGGGCGGAAAGCTCTTCGGAAAAGCCGGTTGTGTTCTGCAAAATATATATAAGGGTGGGAATATTCAGATTATCGAGAGCGGCGTTTATCAGTGCCGGGTTCCGGTTCATCCCGGAAGCAATCGCCTGCGCAACCACTGGATCCATATTGGCAAGCAGAGAGGAGACAAACGGTCCCGCTCCTGCCAGAACATCGGCCAGGAACTGAGGATCCGAGCTTGCGATCACTCGGTCAAGGAAGGCGGGGGCCAGATTTATGCCCTCCGCTGCCGCCCTTCCGATCGAGGGTGGAAGATTTCCGATGAGTGAGGTGATAAATGCAGAGTTTGCGTTCAAAGCATGCGCCAGGCCTGATTGATCCAGGCGCTTCATCACCTGATCCATGAAATCGACATCATTCCCCAGATGGGTTATGTAATCGTCACGCAACAAGCTCACGATTTTCGCAACCGCATCGCCGTTACCATTAAGTGAAGCGGCGAGGCCCTTTGGGTCAAGCTGATTCATTACCGCCTTTATGAAGCTGGCATTGGCATTGAGTGCACCGGCCAGGGGCCCGGGCGAGAGAAGGCCGAGGACCTTGGTCAAGATTGCCTGGTCGGAAGCAAGTTCGGCCGAAGCCCGGGGATTGAGGCGATTGACTACGCCGATTAGAAAATCCTCGTTCTGATTGATTACATTGACCAATATTTCGGGATCTGTCGCAGCCGTCAGGCCAGCCAGAAAACTAACGTTTTGATTCAGAGCCTCGGCCAGGACAACCGGATCGAGTGCTCTTAAGAGCCCTGACACAAATTCCGGATGGTTATTTATCGCCTCACCGGTAGGGCCGGGATCAAGCTGCCCAAGCAAAGTAGAGAGAAATGCGCCATTGGAGTTAACAACAGAGCCAATGACATTCGCATCGAGCACTCCGAGCAGTGCTCCGGTAAAGGCGGCGTTCTTGTTCATGCCGTCCGCTAAAACAGCCGGATCGAGGAAAGAAACGAGCTGCGTCAAGAAGGCCCCGTTCTGGTTGACAACAGGTGCAATAGCATCGGGATCCAGTTCAGGCATCAGTGCCGCCGTAAAATCAGAGGTTTGGTTGATCGTGGACGCCAGCGTTTCTAAATCAAGAAGCGGCAGGAGATTGGCTATGAGATCGCCGTTTTTATTTAGTGCTCCGGCAACAACTTTCGCATCGAGGTTGTTTGCCAGCGTAATAAGAAACTCCGGATTCTCGTTTACCGCAATAGCGGTCGCTCGGGCATTCTCGGGATTTTGCAGTTCGATAAAGACGGACGCCAGGAACTCGGGATTTTCGTTAATGGCCCGTGCCACCTCGACCGGATCAAGTCCCGATATTATTCCGGCCAGGGTGTATTTCTGGCTCCCCATTTTTCCCAAGACGGTTCCGATTGGCCCCTTTACAGGAAGGAACAGGGTTATTCCGCCTATGAGCAGGCCAAGAAGAAGGCCAACCACTATCAGGTTGACTAAGATCTGTACCGGCCTACGTACAAACACTTTACTCGCTCCCGTCAGTTTATCGGTCCAACCAAGCTATCAATATGAATCCACATTTCAAGTTGAAGGATGGGTAGCACTTCCAGGACCGAATCGGCCTTCAACCACAGGACCTGCAGTAAGGTATACTTATTGCCGTCAGCTCCTGTATATGGAAGGTCGGTCCTGCCCCCTGGATCTGTCGCACTATTATAGGCTGCTGCCACCATTCCGGGATCCAAGTTTGTAAAGAGATCGGACAGGAAATCCAAAGGCTTCCAGTGGGCTATGGCGTTAGGATCCGTACTCGTCAGAGGTATGGTCTGCGTTTGTGCCGGCCATTGGTTCGCTGCATCAAGCAGAAGATCCTTGAGGTTGGTACCCAAACCGATCGCCGCACCAGTTGCTAATAAGTCCTTCACAAGCTGCTGGTTAGCATTGAGAGCTCGCGCCACAATGCCGCCATCAAGGGTATTTAATAAGTCCGCTACAAATTGTTTTCCGCCATCGGATGCAAGCGCCGTATTGAGGGCCGCCCCCAAAGAATTGGCATCCAAGGCATCGACCAGGGCGGCAGTCCAAGCTTCGTTTTTATTGAGCTGTTGTGCCGCCTGGGCGCCGTTGAGATTACGAACCAAATAGTCAACGAAATCCCCATTGGCGTCTAAGCCATCCGCCGCCGCTTTAGCAGTGTTTGCATCGAGGCTCCCAATCAACCCGCTTAAAAAAGCATCCGTATTATAAGGCGCCGTATTAATTACATTGGTTATCGCCGTCGAGAGATTGGGAGATGTTGCCGCAAGCATGGCGGTCAAGAAACCGGGACCGGTTGCAGAAGAGTTATTGTTCAAACCGATCGCTATCTCGCTTCCAGCGGCTCCATTCAGGTTGGGCAGCAGCGACGTGAGAAAGTTTTCCGGCTGGTAGTTGCCCGAGGCATCGGTAACAGCCATATCAAGGCCCTCGGCTATTGCCCTCGCCACATTATCGTTCAAGTTCGACATAAGCTGGAAGTTAAGGTCGGAGGTGTTCTGATTCAGACCCTCGGCTATCGCCCGACCTACTTGGGGTGAGAGATTCCCGATCAAAGGCTCCAATATGGCCGTGTTTTGTGAAAGGGCTCGGGCGATCTGCGCCCCTGTTTCACCGGAGAGGTTCCTCGCTACTATCGTTGAAACCTCCGGGCTGGCATTCAAGCCCTCGGCTATCGCCCTCGCCGCGTTTTCATTAAGATTAGCGAGGAGACCGGTGACGAAACCGGGGTTTCTGTTTATGGCATCTGCAACCGCATCGGGATTGCTGGTTGCAAGAAGACTCTTTATCAAAGACTCCGCAGTGGATTTTCCGGCATTGGTGTTTATCCCCTCCGCTATTGCCGTCGCCGTCGCATCATTCAGCAGTGGAATCAGGCCGGCGATGAGATTGTCGGCGGCCCCGGAATTAAGGATACCGGCGATAACCTTCGGGTCGGAGGCCTTGAGCGCAGTGTCGACCAGGTCCGGCCGCGCGTTCAAGCTTCGGGCAGCGCTCTCCGCCACGTTCGGTGGCATGATAGCCAGCAGGGTAGGCAGGAAGGATCCCGAGAGATCCAAGGCCCGCGAGATCGATCCGGCGTCCAGGGCATTGGTCAGGCTTATCAAGAAACCTGGATTATCATTCGCTCCTCGGAGGATGGCCGCAACCATGTTTGGTGATATTCCGGCCACGAGGCCTTCGAGGAACTGGGGTGCCTGCGCCAGGGCGCCTGCTATCTGCGCTCCATCTAGATTGGCAAGCAGGGCCGATACCAATCCAGGATTGCCGGTAAGGGCACGGTTGGTCACCTGGGCTAGCGATGGATCAAGCAAAGGAATCAGCCTGGTAACGAAATCGGTGTGGTCGGCGAGCGCAGCTCCTATTGCCGCCGTATTGATTAACGGCAGCACCCGGGTCAGCACGCTCTCATTATTGAGCATTGTTGCCACCAGGTCCGGGTCTATCTGGTCCATTACCTGGAATACCAGTTTCGGATTCTGATTTGCGATGCCGGCAGCCCAAGCGGGATCGAGAGCATTTATAAGACCGGCCGAGAATGTGGATGATGCATTGGCCATTTTGGCTATAACCGATGGATCCAATTTCGGGATCAATGAATTTATGAAATCCGGATTGTTTGCGGTCTCGGCCAGGGCGGCGGTCAGCAATTCATTGGAAAGGCTCCTTACCATGCGAACCGTATTATTGGAATTAGCGTTGAGCACGGAGGCTATAACCGCCGGATCGAGATTGCCCACCAATCTAGTCAGGAAGGTTGGGTGCGAATTCGTGCCTTGTACGATGACGGCGGGATCAAGCTCCGCAAGCAAGTCCGACACGAAGCTTCCGTTCTCATTCACTGCCGCTGCTATGACCCCGGTATCCAGGAAGCCGATCAGATCGTCCACCATATTGGGATTGGCGTTGATGGCTCCTGCCACAACGTTGGGATCGAGAAAGGAGACCAGACCTGCGATGAAAGGCCCGTTCTCATTTACGACCTGAGCGATAACGCTGGGATCCGTGTTAGCGGTCAACGCGGCGAGGAAATCTCCATTGGCATTCACTACCGAAGCGATGACTTGTGCATCGAGCATTCCGGTAAGGGCTGTGACAAACGGTTCATTTGCATTTACTATTCGTGCTATTGACGCGGGATCCAACTTATTTACCAGTTTCACCGTGAACTCCGCTTGGGCCGGGTCATTTAGCATAAAGGCCACTGTCTCAGGGTCGAGCTCTCCCACAAGCGCAGTTACGAATGCCTCGTTTTCATTGATAGCGTCAGCAATATCGGCTGCTTCCTCCTCCCCCATCTCCTTGAAGAGGTCGTCAAGCATATTGGGATTATTGCGCAACGCTTCTCCCAGAGCCTCGGGATCCAGGTTCTCCAACATTCCGGAGAGGATGTGTTTGGCGGAGAGTGCCTTGCCGATGAGAGGACCAGCCGGGTTTTTAGCGGGGATGAACGAGACGGCGCCGAGGGCCAGCGCTCCTACTACTAAGAGGACGACTACAATATTGACTACTGTCTGGACCGAAGTTCTCAGCATCCCCGTCCCCGCTTTGTATCTTCAGCCAAGTTATTACCCCCCAAACCGCCTGGCCACTAAACCCTAATCCTCTTGATACCAGCTGCCTGTCAACACTATTTGCCCTATAGGTGCCTTTTGCAGACTTGATTCTCAATTCACCATTTGTAAGCTAAAGGAGTCATACAAACCTCGAGTCTATATCCATTATTTAGGATAATAAACTCCCTGGTAAACCCCTTTGATCTCTTTTTTGCAGTTTCTTAACACCGCAGTAACACTCACGTAACATCCCGAGCAAGCAAAAATAAGTGGACATGTCTTTCAAGGTATGCTGATTGCAGATTTGTGCAGTTGTAGCCATAGTAATCTCCACGATGCAGTTGATTTCCATCCATTTCAAGCTTACCGGCTATCTTGCTTTATATACTTTTTTTGCTCGATTTGCAAGCTAGGTCTGGTTTCTATCTTTGCCGGGCAAACTACAACGCTACGGTTGCAGCACGCCCAGCGCGTCGGTGCCGCCTTCCTTGTCCGACCAGTACATGGCGCGTTCAACAACGAGCGGAAAATCGGAGCTGACTTTGACGGATGCATCCTGGTTCGGATCAACTTCGTTGGAATGCACGGTATAGCGGGCATGGGCCGGAATGCTTGCCTCGTAGGTCTTGGTGCTGCCATCCGTTCGCATGAATTCAAGAGCCGCATGAGCGATATCGTCGGTGGGATTTACCAGCAGCACATATTCGTCGAATCCCCAATTGGTGGAACCCTCCGCCAGGTACCAGGTCGAGGCGGCTGTGACCGAGCCGGTGCTGCAATGGCCTTCCGCTCTGCTGCGCGACGCTTTGGGCCAGTACATGGCCCGCTCGGCAATAACCGGTTGGTCCGCTCGAATGTAGGTTGAAACATCGCTTCCGGGCACAACGTCCGCCACGTTTAATGTGAAGCGGCTGAATGCTGCGAGGGAGAAGGATCTTCTCACGATATTGCCTCCCGGCTTCAAGAACTCGAAGGTGACACTTGCGGCTATGGCATTAGGATTCTGTACCAGCACGTATTCCTCAAAATTCCACGCCGTCGATCCCTCCGCAAGAATCCAGGATGAGCTCCCTTCAGTAACCCCAATCGTGCAGTGGCCTCCATCCTTGTTATTCCAATACATGGCGCGTTCTACCACGACGGCCTGGTCGGCGTGCACATGTGTCGATATGTCGCTTGCCGGCATCAAGCTATTAACCGCAAGGGTGAGGCGGGAATAACCGGCCATGGAGAAATCGAAACCCTGGGTTTCGCCACCCTGCTTCATGAAGGTGACGTGCAGGGATGCACCGGCCGCATTCGGATTCTGGATCAGAACATAGTCCTCGAATCCCCAATTGGTGGAACCCTCCGCCAGATACCAATCGGCACTCGGGCTATTGGTTCCGACCGCGTCGTGGCCGCCGGTCCTTTCCCCCCAGTACATGGCTCGCTCCGCTATGATCGCCTGGTCTCCGTGCACGTGGGTGGAAACATCGCTCGAGGGCACAAGGGAATTTACGTTTATCGTGAGCCGGGAATAGGCGGGCATGGAAAAAGCATGTTGTTGCGTCGCACCGCCCGGCTTCATTAAGGTCACTTGGATCCCGGTACCGACTCCATTCGGATTCTGAACGAGGACGTACTCTTCGAACCCCCAATTCGTCGTCCCCTCGGCCAGGTACCAATCCTGGGAAGGGCGAGGCTGGCTCTGGTTGCGATAAACGGTAATCGACTGCTCTCCAGCCCATTGCGCGCTGGAATCTATGGCCTTCACGTTAATAATGTGGGTGCCTTCGCTCAGCTGGCTGAGGTCCCAGGAATTGAAGGTATGGCTTACATTATGGCCGGGCGCCTCTGAACCGGAATCCAGAAGCTGCCCGTCCACCCACAGTTCAAAATATTGGACGAAGGCGTTTGCGTCTGAGGCGTCCGCCGATACCTTTCCTGATGCCGGATAGCTGAAATCAGAGGGCGAGGTAATATCAACAAGTGGTAGCCGCAGCGACGCGTTTATATCCAGGAGTCCCCACCCGTATCGCTCGTCGTATCCGGCATCGCCCAGGTCTCGCGCCCCGTCTTTCAAGCGCCGCCATATCCCATCCGTGGAGCTTCCCGGGTATTCGGCCTTTATTAGAAGGGCCGCACCTGATACGTGCGGAGCCGCCTCCGATGTGCCGGAACCGCTGAGGTATCTGTTCTCTCCAGGCCCGATGTATGGTCCGTAAATGTTTTCGCCCGGGGCCGTGAGATCGACGGAAGAATTATAATTGGAGAAGCTGGAGCGCGCTCCGCTCGGCCCGATCGATCCAACTCCTATTACATAGGTAAGGGCCGCGG
>MELM01000006.1:43016-69155 GCA_001767605.1 Candidatus Solincola sediminis
CGCCGCCGCCGTCATAACGCACCCGCTGGAATGTGCATACTCGACCGCCGCTTCCAGCTCCTGGGTATAGGTGGAAGAAGTGAAACTCATGTTGATAACATCCGCTCCCTGGGCGGCCGCGTAATAGAGGCTGTTCACGACTCCGTCGAGGCTCCCCTCACCATCGGAGTTCAGAGCCTTGAGCGGCATGATCTTGGCGTTCCAATCAATGCCCGCTGTGCCGAGGATATTGTTGGTATTGGCACAAGCGACTCCCGATACCGTGGTTCCATGCCCGTTGTCATCCATGGGGTCGCTGTCTCCGTTATAGAAGTCATAGCCGCCTGCCCGCCGCCCCGCCAGATCCTCATGGTTGTAGTCGAGCCCGGTGTCGATCACCGCAAGCGCAAGGCCGGCGGAACCTTTTTGGAGATCCCAAGCCTGGTTGGCCCTTATGCCATATGTATCCCAGAGGTTCCATTGCTGGTTGTAGCGGTTATCGTTTGGGGTAGTGATGTCGGCTTTGAAAATTACATTGGGCTCCGCCAGCTTCACAATCGGGGATGAAGCCAATTCTCTCGCTGCTTCGAGTTCATCGATGCCCTCTCGCAGCCGCAAGCGCAATGCGACCCGCTCCTGGCCGTCGGCCGCGGCCGTTATTTCCTCCTGATCATTTTCGAGCAGGTTCGCGAAACGATCTCGCAGACTTTCCATATTCTCCCTACTGGAATCCTCGAGCATAACTACCACTTCACCAGGCTTATAGCTGCCTTCCGGGAAGGTGGTGTCGTTTAACCGAGCGATATTGCCAAGCTTGGGTGCAGTGAGTCCGGCACCCGCACTTTGCGATGTGCCGGTAAGTGAAAAGCCCGCCCAGAGACCGGTCGCGAGGACCAGTACTAAGGCGAGGCCGAAGATGCAGATGCGGTAGGCAAACTTATGCTGCAATCCTAACTTCCTCCATAGAACAAGAACGCTATGAACCGGTTTTTCTTACCTTGGTACCGGCGAAGAATCAGAATTCTTCGCCCTCATCAACCGCGGCGCGCCTTATATCGGCGCCGAGGCCGGATAACTTTTCCTCGAACTTCTCGTATCCACGATCTATGTGGTGAATATCGAGCAGGTCGGTCTGGCCTTGAGCGGCCAGGCCGGCGAGGACAAGTGCTGCACCGGCGCGAAGGTCGGTGGCACAGACCTCGGCTCCGCTCAATGGACCGTCGCCTTTCACCACTGCGTGGTGGCCCTCGATAGTAATATCGCACCCCATGCGGTTCAATTCATCCACGAACATGAAGCGGCTCTCGAAGACGTTTTCCGTTACGATCCCCGCCCCCGGCGCAAGGCTCAAGAGCACCATGATCTGTGGCTGCAGATCGGTGGGAAATCCCGGAAAAGGGAGAGTGGCAAGATCTACGGAGCGGTAATCGCCGTTGCCCTTTATGTGCATGCCATCCCGGTTCTCCTCGACTTCCACCCCTATCTCCCTCAGCTTTTCGAGCGGCAGGCCGAGATGAGATGGATTAATGCCCGTTATCTCGACGTCTCCCGACGTTACGGCCGCGGCGATTGCAATGGTGCCGGCTTCGATCCTGTCACCGACAGATGCATGACT
Organism: Candidatus Solincola sediminis; assembly: GCA_001767605.1. GTDB lineage: Bacteria > Actinomycetota > Geothermincolia > Geothermincolales > RBG-13-55-18 > Solincola > Solincola sediminis. Next base: position 44,611 of record MELM01000006.1, read on the forward strand.
GGTACCATGCAGGTCCGCATTTCCTTCGATTTCAACGATGGGGGAACCGGCGCCTGAAATGCCCGCTCCCATCGATCCCAAGAAGGCGGCCAGGTCCTGGATCTCCGGCTCCCGCGCGGCGTTCTCTATTGTAGTATTGCCATCCGCCTTTACCGCCGCCATCATCAGGTTTTCGGTGGCGCCGACGCTCGGGAAATCGAGGATAATGTGCGCTCCCTTGAGGTTCGATCCGCGAGCGGTCACATAACCGTGCTCGGAAGTTATCTCCGCACCCAGCTCAACCAATCCTTTTAAATGCATATCGATCTTGCGAGAGCCAATATTACAGCCGCCCGGGATAGCAACCATCGCCTCCCCGTAGCGTGCCAGCAGCGGGCCGAGCACCGCGATCGAGGCCCGCATTCGCCGTACCAGATGATAGGGCGCCTTACGCGATTTCAGATCGCCGGGTCTTATCCTCAGGTGGTCCGCTTCCCATTCCACCTCCGCGCCCAAGGTGCGCAAAACCTGCATCATTATCTGAACATCAGTGATATTAGGTACGTTGCTTATGATGCATTCATCCGGGGTTAGGAGGCTCGCGGCCATTAATTTTAAAACTGAATTCTTGGCCCCGCTTACGCGCACACGGCCATTTAGCCTGTTTCCACCAGTGATTATAAACTTTGTTTCAGCCATAAACCGATGATATCACGTAGGGTTCACAAAGGTGCCTAGTTAACATTGGGGTCGCGCCTCAACATCAACACATTCCATAAGGGAAGTATTTCTTAGTTGCATTGCTTGAATGTGTTGATGTTGAGGCACGACCCCAATGTTAACGACCCCAATGTTAACGACCCCAATGTTAACTAGGAGGTGAGGCGGGCGACGCGCTCGGCTTCCTTGCGTTGGAGGGCCTTCTTCACCTTTTTCAAACGGAAGATGTCCTCTCGGGCCCGCTCCTCGAGGCTCATCTGGATGAACTTGATCTGATCGTCGTAATCGGGGATGACTATATTCTCGAGTGCGTTGACGCGGCGGTTTGTCTTACGGAGCTCTTCACCCAGGCGGCGAAGGCGGGTCTCTATATCGGCGCTCTCGATGATGACGTCTATGATCTCTTCGAATTTTTCGGCTGTGCCGTCGACGCGGCTCGATACTCCGGTTATCCCGTAACCGCGCTTCAACACGCTGCGCATGGAACTCTGGCCTTTGCGAATCACCGGAATCGGCACCCCCATGACATGGGTACCGGTGATATCCACCAAAACTTCACCCTGCGCCGCATAGGAAGCGGAGCGCACTGCCGGCCCGCCGTCTTTGGCCTTAGCCATGGCCAGGTCGTACTGGGCATCGGCGGTCACCCGCTCCAGACGCAAGGAGAGGCGCATGGTCTCATCAATAATGGGCATGAATTCGGCGAGCAGGGCGTCACGCTTGCGCTTGAGCAGGTTCATACCCTGGTCGGCTAACGTCCGGTTGGCTTTGCGCTTCAAAAGCTCGCTTCTTGTCGGGTGGACTTGTTCCATGCTCTCTTAATGTCCTTCCTTCATGGAATTACGAGATTGCTTCGTCGCCTTCGCGACTCGCTTGCCTACGACTCGCTGGCAGTGAATTCCTGTGCCTTATCCGGGTTGTAGTTTTTGTCAACATATTCCATCTTAATACGCTTGATGGAATCCTTGGGCATCATGCTGATCAGGTTCCAACCCAGTTGCAGCGTCTGTTCCAGGTCACGGTTCTCGTCCTTCTGGTCCAGGTAGTTCTGCTCGAAGGCATCCGCGAATTTGAGCGCCATACGGTCGTTTTCGGTAAGAGCTTCCTCACCCACAATGGCTACCAACCTGCGCAGGTCGACCCCCTCCGCGTAGTAGGCGTAGAGCTGGTCGGCCACCCCGCGGTGGTCTCCCCTGGTCCGGCCTTCCCCGATTCCCAGATTCATCAAGCGGGAGAGGCAAGGCAGCACGTCGATGCAGGGGAATATTCCGCGGCGGTGCAACTGCCGCGAGAGTACGATCTGGCCCTCGGTGATATACCCCGTCAGGTCCGGGATGGGATGGGTGATGTCGTCGTCAGGCATGGCAAGGATGGGCACCTGCGTGACCGATCCCGGCTTGCCCTTGATGCGGCCGGCGCGCTCATATATAGAGGCAAGGTCGGTGTACATGTATCCCGGGTAACCGCGGCGTCCCGGCACCTCTTCCCGCGCGGTCGATATCTCGCGCAGCGCCTCGCAGTAATTCGTCATGTCGGTGAGAATGACCAGCACCTGCATGTCGTGCTGGAAGGCCAGAAATTCGGCGACCGTGAGCGCGCAACGCGGGGTCTGCAGCCGCTCGACCGTGGGATCGTCGGCCAGATTGAGGAAGAAGACGACCCGCTCCAATGCTCCCGAACGAGCGAAACTGTCCTGGAAGAAGGAGGCTTCACGGCGGGTGATGCCCATAGCGGCGAATATGATGGCGAACTCCTCGCCTCCCACGATTTTGGCGTTCTTAACGATCTGGGCCGCCAGCTCGTTTCCCGGAAGGCCGGCTCCCGAAAAGATGGGGAGCTTCTGGCCACGCACCAGGGTGTTCAGGCCGTCGATGGCCGATACACCGGTCTGGATGAAGTCTCGGGGCTCCTCCCGGCTCCAGGGGTTGATGGGCGAACCGTTGATCTCCCGTTCTTCCTCGGGGAATACCTCGGGTCCGCCGTCAATCGGCTGTCCCATTCCGTTAAGGATGCGGCCCAACAGGTTCGCGGAGCAGTCCATCTTGGCCACTTCTCCGCGGAAGCGCACGTTGGTCTTGTCCACATCGAGTCCGGCCGTCGGTCCGAAGACCTGCACCACCGCCATCTCGCCGTGCAGCTCGATTACCTGCCCATAGCGCACCGACCCGTCCGAGGAACGGATCTCCACCATCTCGTTGTAGGCGGCGCCCTTGACCTTACTCACGAAGAGAAGCGGCCCGGCGACCTCTCCCACCGTGCGGTACTCGGTTGTTGCCAGGAAAGTTTTACCAATAGACATTTTATTTCTCCCGTTTCAACATTTATATCTTACCACTCGCTCAGCGACCTGAGCTCGGATTGAACCCTCTCCACCAGGTCGGATATCCTCTCCTCCGCCTCTTCCGAGGAGATCTCCTTCATGCGGGCGATCTCGTTCTTAATGGGATGCTCGGTCGCCTGCCGCAGAGCAACTCCCTGAACCAGGGCTTCCTCCAGGCAATCATAATAAGTGAGGATGACCTTGAGCATCAGGTAACCCTTGCGCAGCGAGCAAAAGGCGTCGGTATCCGAGAAGGCGAACTGCTGCAAGTAGTCCTCGCGCAACATTCGGGTGGTCTCAAGCACAGCCTTGGCAAAGTCCGGCAGTGCGTCCGGACCGACCAACTGCACGATCTCCTGCAGCTCTACTTCTTTCTGCAAAAGTCCCATAGCCTTGTCCCGCAGCGCCCTCCAATCCTCGGATACGTTCTTCAAGTACCATTGCTCGATCTGATCGAGGTACAGTGTATAGCTCTTTATCCAGCTGATAGCCGGGAAGTGGCGCCTGTATGCGAGCGATGTATCCAGCGCCCAGAAAGCTCCGGTTATCCGTAGCGAGTTCTGGGTCATCGGCTCGGAGAAGTCACCGCCCGGAGGCGAAACGGCGCCGATAGCGGTGATGGATCCGGGGCGTTCGTCGCTTCCCAGACAGGTAGCCCGGCCGCAGCGCTCATAGAAGTCGGCGAGACGGGTTGCCAGGTAGGCCGGATATCCCTCCTCACCGGGCATTTCCTCCAGGCGGCCGGAGACCTCGCGCAGGGCCTCGCCCCAACGGGAGGTGGAATCGGCCATGAGGGCCACGTTGTAGCCCATGTCCCGGTAATATTCGGCTAAGGTGATGCCGGTATAGATGGAAGCCTCGCGGGCCGCCACCGGCATATTGGAAGTATTTGCCACCAGGATGGTGCGCTGCATCAACGGCACCCCGGTCTTGGGGTCGATGAGGCTCGGGAACTCCGCGAGAACCTCGGTTATCTCGTTTCCCCTCTCGCCGCAGCCTATATATATTACTATGTCGGCATCCGCCCACTTGGCGAGCGTCGTCTCCGTGACCGTCTTGCCCGTTCCGAAACCACCGGGGATGATGCTGTAACCCCCCTGCGCTATGGGGAAGAAGGTATCCAGGATGCGAGTGCCGGTTATGAAGGGGACCGTCGGATTCAGCTTTTCCTTTACCGGACGCGGTACGCGCGCCGGCCAGGTCTGGTGAAGCTTGATCTCGCCGCCGCCCTCCAATCGGACCACTACCTGGTCCACATTGAACTCGCCTTCCTTGACTTCGGAAACCCGGCCGGACATTCCGGGAGGCACCATGATGCGATGGGTTATATGGACCGTCTCCTGTACCTCGCCCACGACATCGCCGGGCCCGACCTCGTCGCCCCTCTCGACCATGGCCTCGAATTTCCACAGCCTGTCGCGCCGCAGCGGTTGCGTGGTCACGCCGCGCACGACGAAGTCGCCGTATTCATCGGCAATGTCCACCAGCCGCCTCTGAATGCCGTCGTAGATAGAGGACAGAAGGCCGGGGCCCAACTCGATCAGCAGGGGCTCCTCGGTGCATTCCACCCTCTCCCCTACCTGCAGGCCGGAAGTATCCTCGTAGACCTGGACGATCGCCGTTTCGCCATCCAGGCGCACCACTTCACCGATCAGCCCCAGGTCTCCGACCCGGGTTATGTCGTACATCTTGGCGCCGGCCATGCCCTCGGCATTGACCACCGGTCCGGATACCTTTGCGATTGTTCCCTCGATCATATCGACACTCTCCCGTCTAGATTCTAGTACTTATGAACTTTGAGATTGCTTCGTCGGCCGAAGACGGCCGCCTCGCAATGACATCTTTACTCTCCAGCCTGTCCGCGCAGGGTGATATCAAACCCGATGGCCCTGTGGATGAGGCGGGCCAGGTAAGCCCGGCGCTCTCCGGCCATCTCCACCGTCTCCTTGATGGGCAGGGGGATCACGATAGGTCGATATATGCTGTCGATCTTCTCCTGCGTCTTCTCGTCGATCTCGTTGTAGAAATGCTCGTTGACCGCAAGTATCCCGGCGTCGGGGTCGTCGAGAAGCAGCTTTATCTTATCCCTGGCCTCACTTGCATTCTCAGCCTCGATCACGGTCACTCCCGCCAGGCGGAAGCCGTCCGCCGTTTCCGGATCCGTCACCACTATTGCCTTATACAAGAGTTATTTCTCCTTCGAATTCCCATCCATGAGGAAGAGCTCCTTGCGTATCTGGGCTTCCAAAAGCCCGATGCTCTTGCCCCGAATGATTATGCGGAGGTTGGTGACTTCAAGGTACTTCCTCCACATGTACTCGATTATCACGCCTATACCCAGCGGGTCCTTGCCCATCCCCATACAGGTGCGGATGATATATTTCTGCATCTCATCCTCGAAAGCATTCTCCCCGCGCTCTTCGAAGCGACTCCAAGCCGCTTCAAGAGCGGCTTTGTAAGGCATTTTGGTAAGAATGGCGTTGAAGACCTGGTCGGGCTGGCCAAGGGCCATGATCTTTTCGAATTCACGCTGGCTGAGAACTCCCCCCGGCAGGAAGTAATCCTCCACATGCCCCCCCGCAAGTTCGACACCGCAGATTCTCATCAGTGTTACGATGTTTATGGCATCGATCTCCAAATCGACCACCTGGCGGACAAGGTCAGCGTTCGCTCCGCCGCCCTTTAGCTGCTCCTGGATGCGCTCGTAATGATATTTGTCGAGGGCCAGCTCGAGGATGGCCAGGTCGTGCTCGCGCAGGTATTCACCTAAGTAGGCGCTGAGCGCCTGGCCGTAATTGATCCACCATTCCCGGCCGAATATGACGATAGCATCGATTGCCGCGCGCAAATCCGGTTGATTGACAATTTCTTCCATGACAACCTGGTCGAGCGCCCCGATGGGGACCAGATTGCGCAATATCTCCGCCTTGGGGATGAGGGCGCGCATCCCCCTGAGAATCGTCTTCAGATTGTAGAGATCCCAGCGGGCTAGGAGGGCGCGGACCATTTCCTCCGGCTTACCCTCAAAAAATTCCTTGATCTTGGCGAAGTTCCTCACCATGTTGCGGTTGAAGGCCCTGTCCATGACGGTCGGCCGGGCTCCCTCCAGGATGAACTGTTCGATATCCACCTGATATTCGGTGTTCTCGAGTACGCCCAGGGCCTGGTTATAATCCGGCGCATCGAGCAAATCTTTATAGACGTGCTCGTCGAGGAGACGCGAGTTCATCGCCCGCACCCTGGCATTAGCGTAAGTGTAGTCTTTCAGTGGGACTTGAACCATAAAACCTCAAGCCTTCCGGGGTTTCACATATAAAGAGGGGGACTAACCCCCTCCTACCGCGGCCTTCGCTTCCTCTTCGAAGAGGATCCCCGAGACATTCATGCGCAATTTCTCACGCGCCCGGTTCAAGCGCTCCTCCACGGTGTTGATGATATTGACCCTGCCTTCAGTGTTGGATACCACGGCTCCGCCGAGGCATTCGACATCCGTCAGGACTTCATAATCTACGCCCTGCTTACGAAGGATCGAATCCGCCAATTCTTTATCCGCGGGATCGAGGTGGCAAACCACCTTCCCGCCTAGGCGAGCAAGCCCTTCTTTAATCAATCCTTCCAACACGGCCTCGTAGTTCGGGCGAGACCTCAGGTTCTCGAGTTCCTTCTCGGCCTCGGCCATCGCCCTCTCGGCCACGATTTCCTTGACGCTGATTACGGCATTCTTGGATTTGAGACGGGCCGAGTAGAGCATGGAGGTCGTCTCGCTCTGCGCCTCGGCTCTGACCTTGGCCATGCGAGCTTGGCGAATAGCTTCCGCTTCGCCTTTCGCCCTCTCCAGGATTTGCTTGGCTTCCTGTTCGGCCCTTGCGAATATCTCCTGGCATTCCTCTCGGCACTGATCGTCCAACGCCTGCAGGATGTCCTCTATAGACATGCCTTCACTTCCCGTCTAAATAAATATTGGAATACGCTACGGAAAAATATCCTTTGGGGTTATTCGGGCTTCAACCCCGTGATAAGGAAGGAAATAACGAATCCCAGTACCACCATGGTTTCCGGAATAGCTATCATGATGATGGCGTTTCCGGCGAGCTCCGGTTTTTCGGCCAGCGCCCCGGCCATGGCGGCCCCAATCTTCGACTGCGACCATCCGGTCGCCAGAGCAGAAAGTCCTATGGCTAGAGCTGCTCCGATGGCGATGAGTCCAAGTTCCAAACTATTCACCTCCTGATCGTTTGAACGGCTTATAAACTACGTCTGTTTCCTTATAGAACTTGGTGAAACCCTCCACCAAGTTGAGACGGAGGGACTGTATGGAGGGACTGAGTATACCCAATGCAATGTTCAAGGTATGCAGAGCCCCAGCGACAATGATTCCCAGGATGATCATGGCTCCCCCGCCGAACTCAGCCCCGAGTTCGTTCGCCACCTCGGCCAGAATGACCGAGGCCAATCCTATACCGTAAAGTCGGGCATAGGACAGGAGATTGCCGAAGGTGAGTGCCGCCTCCAATCCGCCTCCGAAGCCGCCCCCGATACCTGCAACTGCGATGCCACCTACCGCCATCAATGCTCCCAAGGGAACCCCTACTCCCTTGATCGCCTTGAAGCCCCAAAGGCTTCCGAAAATCACCACCAGACCCAGAATGAAGAGAAGGTAGCCCGTCTTCTCCATCACGTGCTTGCGTTCCTTATGCCTGATGGCATCTATAAGACCTATAGTCAGGGCGCCGCCCATATGCAGAGCCCCGATGATGATCACGACTATCAGTAAGAGCTTGAACATGTCCGGATTGGCTTGCGCAATACGTTCGACCGGCCATCCCCAGGTGCCGTTGGCCGTGTGGCCCCATACCCACTGCACCTGCAAGTGACCGGCGGCGTCCTTCCAGCCGAAAGCCCTGATGAGAAGGTCGCCGAAGAACTCGAAATAGATTATTCCGAAAATGAATGTCGATATGGAACAGATCAGCAAGACGTTGGCAAACAAAGAGAAGAAAAGGCTCTTCGATTGCTTCTTCTTGAGAGTCCTCTTTATCAGCATTACGGCGCCGAAGAGCACCAGGCCATATCCCATATCACCCAGCATGAAGCCAAAGAGTATCGGGAAGAAAATGGCCACCAGGAAGGTGGGGTCGATATGGCCGTACTTGGGCGGGTTTACCAACATGTAAATGAATTCGAAGGGTTTGACCGCAGCCGGATTTTTGAGGGCGCTAGGTGCATCCTCCATCTCCTCGTGACCCGGCTCCTCTTCCGTAAGCTCCACCTTGCCCTCGAATTTCTGCTCGAGGATCAGACGCGTCTCCTCGACCTTCTCGCTGGGAATCCATCCCGTTATCACGAATACATGGCCGCTTTGGCCGAATTTCGGAATAGCGTTCAGGGATTCGATGCGGTCGGCGAGGTAGTCCTTGAGGGCAACCAGGGTCGTATACCATTTGTTGGAAATCGCTTCCAGATCCTCCCTGACCTTCCGCAACTTGGGCGGTATTTCCTCATAGCGGGTTTCGATCTCCTTCAGGGCCTCATCGTATGGTTTGTCCGCGAGCTCGGAAGGGAGGCGTACCTGGTTCACGTTCTCGCTCGCCAGAAAGTTGTGCACCTGCTCCGAGAAGCGCTTATGGAAGACCAGGATGGCCGCATGAGTATTCTCGTCCACGCGAGCGGAGAAGACATCGCACTGTCCGCCGGTAATCCTTTCCAGTTCCGCCTCGATGTAGTCGAGCACCGCTTTGTAGCGCTCCTCGATGAGGAGGGCTATCGAAGTATACTGCTCAGTCGTGGTCACCTTACTCGCAAGCGGGTAGACTTTTTTGATAATCGGTTCGTATTTCGAGAGGCGGGAAAGCTCGACTTCCAGCTCATTCTTATAAGATATAAGTTCCTTGGTGGCCGATTCTTCTTCATCCACCATGGCGCCTATTTCGCCCAGGGTCTTGCCCTTGAATTCCTTATATTTCTCGTCGATGGCGCTGCGGCTGACCCTCTCTTTAGGGGGCATGAGCTCGGACAGGATGGCGTTGTTCCGCATCGCCAGATTCTGCAGTAGATTTCTTTCTTCCTCCAAGGCCGGATCCATCTCCATGGGGATTAGATCCGCATAGCGAGGCCCCCTCTTCTTCGTAATGTCCTCGAGGTGTATGCTCCCCAGATCCTGGAGGGTCTCGAGTACCTGGAAGAATAGGGTCTTAAGCCCTACGATCTCCACCTTCGACATCGTCAGAAGCATTTCCCGTCCCCTTACCTTACCTGGTCGCCTTCGTTTTCATAATTCCCAATCTGGTCGGCTCGGCTGATCCGCCCAACCGAAGTCCCGCAAAAAAATCCGTAGAGGCTGAAGATAGGATCGGACCGGATGCCAATAATCAAGCGTCCGAGTACCCAGTCGTTATTACCGATTCACAGATAAAATCCACCGCTTTCTCAAGGTTCCGCTCGCCGGTTTTCTGAACCGCTGCGACTTCCTTGGCGGTGGAAGCTTCGATTTCGGTGACTTCTTCGTGGGCCTCAGCGACGATCTTCGCGTGGACGTCCTTGCCGATTTCCTCGAGGGTGGCCTTGCGCTTGGTCGCCGCCGCCTGCCCCTTGGCGTCCTCAATCAGCCGATCTGCTTTCGCCCTTTCGGCACTGGTCTTGGACCTTATCTCAGCCTCTTTTGATGTTATGCGACTGAAAACCTCGGTCCTGGCTCCAATAAACTTCTGTTCCAACTGGTCTGATAAATGCGTTTCTTCCTTGCTCTTCCTTGCTGTCTTGGGTTTGACCTTTTCCTTGGATTCTGCCATGATGCTCCGACCTCTTGCTTCGACTCTGGCATATCATTTCAGATCGCGAATGTCTTTAAGTCCGGTAACATAATATATTCAGCATTATTCCCTGTCAATAAAATGCGCCAACTGCGAAAACGCATCTTTTGCTTCTCTATATTTTTTCATAAATAAGGCGCAGACCGTGTAGGGTGAGAAGGGGGTCATGCGCTTGGATCGTTTGGCATTCGGAGACTATGACTTCCGCCAGACCGCCGGTGGCAATAACCGTCGCTTCACCGCCCAGCTCATCCTTCATCAGCCCTACTATCCTATCCACCTGACCCGCAAAACCGTAGATGATACCGGATTGCAGGCTTGAAACGGTGTTCTTCCCTATGACATCGGGGGGGCGGTGCAAATCGACACGGCTGAGCCGCGCCGCAGCGTTGAAGAGTGCCCGCGTCGATATTTCTATGCCCGGTGCGATCACTCCGCCCAGATAATCGCCCTTCACGGATATAGCATCGAAAGTTGTAGCGGTGCCGAAATCGACCACCAGGCTCGGTCCGCCGAAGCGCTCGAAAGCCGCGACCGCGTTAACCAGCCTGTCCGGCCCGACTTCGCTGGGATTATCCATAAGGACCTTGATCCCCGCTTCAATGTTCTGCCCGACTATCAGCGGCTGGAAATCCCAGTAATCGCGCGTCATTTCCTCCAATGCCAGGGTAGCGGAAGGTACTACGGATGAGATTATGACCGCATCGAATTCAGCGAAGCTCATACCCTTGAGCACCAGGAAGCCCTGGTAGTAGAGGGCTAATTCATCCCCGGTTTTATTGGCGTCCGTCGATACGCGCCAGTGGCCGACCAATTCAGACTCACGGTAGGCGCCGATCACCGTTTGCGTATTGCCGACGTCGATAGCTAGAAGCATCTGTACCTCCTGCTTAATTCGCCCGTTCGCCTGCCGCCGTCTTCACCGCCTGCAATTGCAGGGCGATGTCGAGAGAGGCCGCGCTGTGTGTAATTGCCCCGACCGATATGAAATCGACTCCTGTGCGCGCATAGGAGGAAACATTTTCCAGTGTTATGCCTCCCGAAGCCTCGAGTTTCACCCTGCCGGATGTGACCCTTACTGCCTGCTCCACATCCTCAGGCGGCATGTTGTCAAGCATAACGATATCGGCTCCCGCTTCGATAGCCTCCTCCAGTTCCTCCAGACGCCCTACCTCGACTTCGATAGGGCCAGGCGCTTCCCCCGCTTCCTTCGCCAGTAGCACGGCTTTTCCGACACCGCCCGTGGCCGCTATGTGGTTATCCTTTATCAAGACGGCATCGTAGAGGCCGAAACGATGGTTCTTGCCTCCCCCTGCCCGCACCGCATATTTCTCCAGTTCGCGCATCCCCGGCGTGGTCTTCCGGGTATCCAGGATTTCTGCGCCATAAGGAGCTGCTAGGGCAACGAACTTCGCCGTCAGGGAAGCTATTCCGGATAATTTCTGCAAAAAGTTGAGTGCCGTCCTCTCGCCTTCGAGGATGGTAAGCACGGATCCATCCAAGGTTGCTATCACGCTGTCCCCATGCAGATGCTCTCCGTCATTTACCAGGGACCGGAAGTTTACTTTATTGTCGAGAAGGCGAAAGACCATTGAGGCCAAAGGCAGGCCGGCTACCACTCCCGGCTCACGCATGACTATTTCGGCCCGTCCTTTACTGCCCGGTTGAATCAGCGCCCGTGAAGTAATATCGCCGGTTGACTGCAGGTCTTCATCGAGTGCCCTTTGCACCGCTTCCATGCACGAGCGTTTGAAGCCGTCATCCAAGGTTTATTTCCCTTCGCTTATTTTAGTAAGCGACCAATCATAGCTCTTGTCCTGGAGCTTGCCGATCGGGCGCAGCTCCCATGAAACGTGTCCGTCGCTAAACTGAAAGATTATATGCTTGCGCCAGAATTCGTCCTGACCCGGAAAATCTACCCGGTAGTGGCACCCTCTACTCTCCTCCCGCAATAAAGCCGCCTTGGTCATCAGGGAAGCCAACGTTATCATGTTCTGTGTCTCGAAGCCTTTCGCCTCCTGGTACTCCACCCGCAAGACTTCGAGGTTTTTCTTCATGAATTCCTCCGCATCACCCAGACCATCCCGGCTTCGCCTGAAGCCGACACAATCGAGCATCAATTGTTTCAGGAAACGGCGCAGGAGCTTCACGTCCATTGCGACCTGGCTTCTCCCGAACTGATAGTTTATGCCCTCGATGCCCTCTAATTCCCGCCAGCCAACGGACACTTCAGGCGAGAGGTCCTCCATAATGCGGCGGCTGAAGACCAGGCCCTCGAGGAGTGAATTCGAGGCCAGGCGATTGGCGCCGTGCACTCCGGTACAGGCCGTCTCACCACAGGCGTAAAAGCCTCTTACCTTGGTCCTGCCATGAAGATCGGTGACCACGCCCCCGCTCATATAATGGGCGGCCGGTGAGACCGGGATCGGAACCTGCGTTATATCGATGCCGGCTTCCAGGCAGTGTTGGTAAATAGTGGGAAACCTCTGTTTGAGCTTCTCCGAAGGAATATGGGTGGCATCGAGCAACAGGTGATCTTCTCCCGGCGCCTTCATTACCCTTACCATTTCGTTCACAACGGTGTCGCGGGGCGCGAGATCACGGAGTGGATGAACTCCCTCCATAATGCGGTTGCCGGAATGGTCGATCAGGATGGCGCCCTCACCCCTCAATGCTTCGCTTATAAGCCAGCGGGGCGTCTCCGACATATGAAGGGCGGTTGGATGAAACTGCAGGAATTCTATATCCGCTATGTCCGCTCCGGCTCGCAGTGCCATACCGATGCCATCACCCGTGCAGATTGCCGGATTGGTAGTAATCGCATACAACTGGCCCATCCCCCCCACCGCCAGAACGACGATCGGGGCACGGAAATAACTCAATCGGCCGCTCTCGAGATCCATGCCGATGACACCTGCGCAGCGGCCGCTCGCCGTCAGTATGTCTATCGCATAGTAGTGCTCATAGATCTCCAGGCGTTTGTTATACATAAGCCGCCTCGACAGGCTGGCCTCGACTTCGCTTCCCGTTGCGTCACCGCGCGCATGTGCGACCCGGGCCTTGGAGTGCCCTCCCTCCGTCGTGAGGTCGAGCTTGCCGTTTTTGGTGTCGAAGCGCGCCCCTACCTCATCTATAAGCTCCCGTAGCCTTTCCGGCCCTTCTCTTACCAGAACCCATACCGCCTCCTCCTCGCACAGCCCCTTGCCGGCACGAATCGTGTCGTCGAAATGAAGATTCGGGCTGTCATCATCGGAAAGGGCTGATGCAATCCCACCCTGGGCATAACGGGTAGCTGTGAGGGTGAGAGTGCTCTTTGTGAGTAGGGCGACCCGAAAAGCCCGGGCGGCGCGCAGCGCCGTGGAAAGGCCAGCCACCCCGCTCCCGATGACAACGACGTCAACGTCGGCGCCGGGCAGTTGTTCGAGATCGAAATCTATGAGATAGCGGGGGATCAATTACATCACCTTGAAGGGCAGGTGGATATCTTCAATTCGCGGTATATATTCATAAACAGTCCCGCCTCCACCTTCCGAGATTACGATTGAAAAATATGGGGTCAGGGCGACCAGCCAAGGCCCGGGGGGTTTAGTATCTGTCTCCGGCGGTCACGTGGTCTTCGACCAGACTTATGCGATTAAGCTCGTCGACGTAGACAATTTTTGGCTTAAAGTCGCGCGCCTCCTCCTCGTCCACCATGCTGAATGAGAAGATGATTATCCTGTCGCCTTTATGAATCAGCCTGGCCGCCGCTCCATTCATGGCTATCATCCCGGTCCCCCGCTCCCCTCCTATTACATAGGTTTCGAGCCGGTTGCCATTGTTTATGTCGACGACCTGCACACGCTCGTAGGGTATCAGATCGGCCGCCTCCATAAGATCCTCGTCTATGGTAATGCTTCCCAGGTAATGAAGATCGGCGTCGATAACCGTCGCCCGGTGAATCTTGCTCTTTAGCATGATCCTCTGTGTTGGCATAATCTGGATCTCCGTTTTTTCAAAGTCAAGCCAATAAGGCCTGCTCAATGGCGGGACTTGTGCTCCTTAATAAATATAGCATAACCGGGTTGCAGGCCATAGAGGGGCTCAATCCGGGGATTGAGCCAAGTTAATGAGGAGGTTGTCGATCAGCCGCGCTTTGCCCACCCGCGCCGCGAGAGCAATCAGGACTTCGCCCCGCAACTCCTCTAAGGGATGAAGCAGCCGGTAGTCGACCACTTCCACGTACTCGGGTTCGATCAATTCTTCGCTGTCGAGCAGCTTGTTGATTCCCGCGATTATTGCCGAGGCATCCCTTTCACCCCGGGATATCATCTCACCCGCCGCTTGCAGGGAGCGGTAGAGGATCGCCGCCGCGGATCGCTCTTCGCCATTTAGGTACATATTGCGGGAGCTCAAGGCGAGCCCATCGCTTTCCCTTATCGTCGGGCACTTCGCGATCTCGATATTAAAATTCAAGTCCTCAACCATTTTTTCTATTACCCGCACTTGTTGGGCATCCTTTAATCCGAAGTAGGCGCGATCGGCCGGTATGATATTGAATAGTTTCGCAACCACCGTCGCCACACCCGTGAAATGTCCCCGACGTTTGGCACCACACAGTCCTTCCGTTATATCCTCGACACTTATATAAGTGAGGTAAGGCCGGGGGTACATGTCTTCAACAGCAGGATGAAAAATATAATCGGCTCCGGCCTGCTCCGCCATCTCCATGTCGCGATCCAGATTGCGCGGGTAATCCTCGAAATCCTCGCCCGGCCCGAACTGTGTCGGGTTGACGAAGATGCTAACCACTACCATGTCGTTTTCGTGGTCGGCTGACTCCATTAAGGAAACGTGGCCGGCATGAAAAAACCCCATGGTGGGTACGAGACCGATGGAATCGCCGGCCCGGCGGTGTTCCTTGACGGCATCCCTCATCTCGTCGAAGGAGGTTATTAACTTCAAGAGCTACCTTTGTTGATGTTGAGGCCCGAACCCTTTTACAGGTGGTGGCGCAGTAGTGCTTCTATTTCGTCACAACGGGACTTGCTTACTTCGGCCTCGGCGAGGTCCAGGGCATAGAGGCTGAGCGAGGCGTACACTTTGAGCAGCAGTTCGAGATCGTCTTGCTCCATGAACTCCAGGTGCCGCCGCAGAATTCCGATATCGCCCCTCGCCACCGGTCCGGTCAGAGACTTTTCGGTCCCGTATTTTCTGAGATTATCAACCGTGCCCTCGATCAGGGGCATCAGTGCGCGCAGCGCTTTTTCGTCTCGCATACCGATTTCCTGATACAGGAGTTCGGCGGCGTGCTCCAAAGCAACGAGCAGGTTGCTGGCCAGTACAGCCCCTATATGGTAAAGCGTCTTCGCCTTTTCCTCGAGAGCGACCGGCTCTCCGCCCAGCTTGTGCACCAGGGCTTCCGCCCAATGCTGCGTTTTCTCGTCGTGTGTGGTAACCGCGAATACCGAACCGGGCATCCTCTTCACCGCTCCCTTGACCTCGGCGAAAGTTTGCAAGGGATGAATGCATGCCGTCTTCGCACCCAGATCCTCCGCCGGCTTCAGCACATCGAGCTGCAAAGCGCCACTCATGTGCACCACATAATCGCCCTTATTTATCGCTTTCTCGGTAACCAGCAACAGGCAAGTGTCGGCTATGAGATCATCGGGCGTGGTTATTATTATCACGTTACCCCTCTTCGCCGCCTTTACGGCATCGGGGGTAAAAAGCGCTTTGCTTATGAACTTGGAGGCCTGCTTGAGGGATTCCTCGCTCCGTGAGGCGACCGCTACCACCTCGACACCCTCCCTCTCCAGGATATGCCCTACGGCAGTACCCACCCTGCCGGCCCCGATAAGCACGAAGCGATCCACTTTCTTAGCCGTTGCCATGCCATTCCTCCTCGTCCAACCGAAACGCCTTTGTAACCTTTCCCTCGCCTCCCGGCGGATAACATGGGCGCACCCCGGCCTTGCCCGGTATGACAATACCGGGCCTCAATTCGAGCAGGGGCGCCATCACGAACTCGCGCTCCAACATATGAGGATGTGGAATGGAGAGGTCTTCCTCCCTCATCGTCACATCGTCAAAGAGCAAGATATCTATATCCATTAACCTCGGTCCCCATTTCTCCCCCCTGACGCGTCCCATTTCGGTCTCGACTTCCATGCAGGAGGTGAGCAACCGCCGCGGTTCGAGCGCCGTCGAAACCAGGGCTACCATGTTCAGGAAGGGCGCCTGATCCGTGACCCCCCAGGGCTCGCTTTCGTAAACAGAAGACACCTCCTCGACGCTGATGCCCGGTTTATTATCCAGCATTCGCAGCGTCTTCAGGAGATTTTCTTTTCTATCCCCTATATTGCCACCAAGGCCGAGGAAAACCCAATGAAACTCTTCCTCAGGCATTATCCTCGAACACCATTTCCACAGCCACTTCTTTCACCTCGAACTCGAGCGGCGCCTCCGGTTTTCGCACCCTTACGACAGCCCTCGAAGCCGCGGTCTCCCGCACGAGGTATTCCCCGATTCTGCCCGTGAGCGTCTCTATGAGATCATATCTCTCCCCGGCGGCGATTTCATGCACAGCGGACACCACCCGGTTGTAATCGATGGTCCGGTTGAGATCGTCGTTTTCGATCGCGGCGGAGAAATCGCCTTCCAGCTCGATGTCTATAAAAAAGGTCTGACCTCTCTTTTTTTCCTCGGCCGTGCAGCCATGATAGGCGAAGACCTTCAGCCCGGAAATAACCACCTTTCCGCAGGCGGGGATCACTTGTTCTTCACCTGCGCCGATATCAGCGTATCGGTTGTTTCGAGGGAATCGACTACATCCATCCCTTTGACCACCTTCCCGAATATCGTGAAGTATTGGTCCAGGCTGATCGCGTCCTGTTTGAGGATATAGAAATCAGTGGTGGCGGAATTCGCTTGTGGCAACTGAGTGGTCTGATCGCTCGGCTTGGCCATCCCCACTGCCCCTCTGACATTGGACTGCCCCAACTCATCCAGCACGGTTCCTGCCTGCTGGTCCTGGGTGTACGCATCCTGCATCACGGTCTCGTCCGGCTGCTCTTCCCCGGACTGCGCCATCAGCGACTGCAGGTGGCTGCCGGTCTGCGCCACGAATTCCTCGATCCTATACCAGAGGAGGTTGTCGTAGAAACCCTGATCGCAGAGGGTTTGGATATGATCGACCGTAAGCGGCGTGTCCTGGGTGTGGAGGTCGATCACGACCTGACCTTTGGTGGTTTCAAGTATTAGTTGCTTGCTCGATATGGCTTTGGCGGCCTCGTCTTTCTTCATTGTGTTGACAAGGAGCACCAGGAAGACGGTCACGGCTACGGCCAGGATCGAGATGACCAGTATAATCAGCTTCTGATACCCTTCGCGCCTCTCCTTCTTTAGTAGCTTGGCTTGCTCTTCCTTGCGCTGTTGTTTTAACTTCTGGGCTCTACCCAACTGTATTCCTCCCTTAACCTTTTCCGACTATCGCATCGGCGATCCTGGAAACTCTTACCATCTCTTTCACGTCGTGCACCCTGACCATATCCGCTCCGTTGGCTATGCCCAAAGCGACCGCTGCCGCCGTCCCCTCGAGGCGTTCGTCAACAGGAAGGTCGAGCACCTTTCCTATAAAAGACTTCCGGGAAGGCCCCAGCACAACCGGATAGCCAAGGGAGCGGAACTCCCGCAGGCACTTGATGATCTCCAGATTATGTTCCAATGCCTTACCGAATCCGATTCCCGGATCGATCATGATATTGGACGGAGACACTCCGGCCTCCACCGCGGCATCCGCCCGCTCCCGCAGGAACTGTGCGATCTCCCTTATTACGTCATCATAGCGCGGTTCGACCTGCATATCCTTGGGCATTCCCTGCATGTGCATCAGGCAAACCGGGACGTTCCGCGAAACCACAAGCGGAAGCATATCCTCCTCCAGCCGCATGGCGCTTATCTCGTTAACCATCGCGCAGCCGGCATCCAGACCGCGTCGTGCCACCTCGGCCTTGGTGGTATCGATCGAGATGGGAATATCTGTCAGCTTGGCCAACCCTTCGATCACCGGTATCACCCGCTGCAGCTCTTCTTCGAGCGATACGAAATCGGACCCGGGACGGGTGGATTCGCCCCCGACGTCGAGTATGTCCGCCCCCTCCCCGGCCAGGCGTAGACCGTGCTCCACGGCATCCTCTGCCGAGATATGAATGCCGCCATCGGAAAATGAATCGGGCGTGGTGTTTATAACCCCCATGATCAGGGTGCGCCGGCCCAAATCATATGCACGGCCGCCGAGCTTCAATATCCTCCCGGCGCTCTCGGAATCAAGCAGCTGCTCGAGTTCGTCCGCGAGAATTCGGAGGCCAAAAGGCTGCAACCTTAATTTCTTCATCAATTCTCGATAATGTTTGAGATTGCCGGAGATGATGACCGCTATCTGGCTGCCGTCAAAGGCGAAAGCATCGCGCGGCAAGGACACCTCGCCTCCTATACTCAGCATATTCTGCTTCAGCATATTGGCCGCCCTGCTGTCGACGTTCTCCACATAGACAGAACGGCAGACCATCTTAGGCGCCATAATCGAAAGCCCCTGCTCGGAAGGTCCCAGCAACTGCAGCCGGCCCTTTGCGCCCTCGATATCTTGAATAGTAAGGAAGCGTGGGTTGAACCTCACCTCGACCGCCCTTATTTCTTATGGCTGATGAGCGACATGGCCTCGGCCCTGGAGGCGGCATTGGTATGGAAGGTGCCGCGAACGGCGGAGGTGATGGTGAGGGTGCCGGGTTTTTTCACGCCGCGCATAGACATGCATAAGTGCTCGGCTTCGACCACCACAAGAACGCCGCGAGGGTGCAGCGCCTTCACCAGCGTATCGGCAATGGTGGTCGTAAGCCTCTCCTGCACCTGCAAGCGCTTAGAGAGTACGTCGACCACCCGGGCGAGTTTGCTTATGCCCGTTATCTGACCTTCGGGGCCCGGGATATATGCCAGATGGGCTTTTCCGATGAAAGGAACCATGTGGTGCTCGCATATGGAATAAAGTGGGATATCCTTGACCACTATCATTTCCTCGTGCTCTTCGGTAAACATAGGTTGAATGACACTCGCCGGGTCGATATCCATGCCGCACAGAATTTCCTCGTACATCTTAGCGACTCGCTCCGGCGTCTTAACCAACCCTTCGCGGTCGAGGTCCTCCCCTATTCCCTCCAGGAGCATACGAATAGCCTGGATTACTTTTTCTCTGTCCAATCCTTACCTCCTACACATCGCGGATATTATATCGTATAGGGTGACACAAGGGTGCCGTGTCTTGATTCATGAATTTTTCGAGGCAAAATTCAAGAATCAAGACACGGCACCTCTATTCGGGCTGCGGAAGCGGCCTTCCCTTCAAGGGAACGGGCTGCTTAACCTCACCGTGCTTCTTGTCCGGGGCCTCGCTGGTCTTCTTGTCGGGTAGGACGGCCGGAGCCAGTTCCCTTCCCTCCAAAATGGCGAGGAGGTTTTCTTTCTCGAGGGTTTCGTGCTCTATCAAGGCTTTGGCAACCAGATCCAGTTTGGGGCGATTTTCTGAAAGGATCGATTCGGCCTGCTTATAGGCCTCACCAATCAGTCTCCTTACCTCCTGATCGATTTCGTAGGCAACCTGGTCGCTATAATCCTGATGGGCGGAGAAATCTCTTCCCAGGAAGACCTCACCCTGCTTCTGGCCCAGGGTGAGCGGTCCCAGCTTTTCGCTCATGCCGAACTCGCAGACCATCTTGCGGGCGAGTTTGGTCGCCTTCTCGATATCGTTCTGATCGCCGGTGGTCAGCTCTCCGAATATCATTTCCTCGGCCACCCGGCCCCCAAGCAACATGGCGAGTTGATCCACCAGTTCCGATTTGGTGACCAGGTACCTGTCCTCGGTAGGAAGCGTCAATGTGTAACCCAGGGCTTGTCCCCTCGGTATTATGGATATCTTGTGCACGGGATCGGCGTTGGGCAGTACGTGCGCCAGCAGAGCGTGGCCACTCTCATGATAAGCGATGATTTGCTTTTCCTTGTCGCTTATTAGCCGTGTACGCCGCTCGGGTCCGGCGAGCACCCTGTCGATCGCCTCCTCCAGTTCCACCATGTCCAGCTTCTTCTTGCCATGCCGGGCTGAGAGCAGCGCCGCTTCGTTTACCAGGTTCGCAAGGTCCGCACCGGTAAAGCCGGGAGTTCTCCGCGCCAGTACCTCCAGGTTGACGCCGTCATCCAGAGGCTTCTCGCGGGTGTGCACCTTTAGGATTCCTATTCGTCCCTGCAGGTCAGGCCTGTCCACCACGATCTGACGATCGAAGCGGCCCGGCCGGAGCAATGCGGGGTCGAGGATATCCGGGCGATTGGTGGCGGCGATCAGGATAACTCCGGTCTTCATATCGAAGCCGTCCATCTCCACCAGGAGCTGATTCAGGGTCTGCTCTCTCTCGTCGTGACCGCCCCCGAGTCCGGCGCCGCGATGTCTGCCGACGGCGTCGATCTCATCCATGAAGATGATAGCGGGGGCCGAACCTTTGGCCTGCTCGAAGAGGTCGCGAACGCGCGAGGCGCCGACGCCCACGAACATCTCGACGAAGTCGGATCCCGAGATGGAAAAGAATGGCACTCCGGCTTCGCCGGCCACCGCTCTCGCCAGCAGTGTCTTGCCCGACCCGGGCGGCCCGTAGAGCAGCACTCCCTTGGGGATTTTCGCACCCAATGCCTGAAACTTGCCGGGGCTTGCCAGGAATTCCTTTATCTCCATGAGTTCCTCGACCGCCTCGTCGATGCCCGCAACGTCTTTGAATGATATACGAGGCTGATCCTTGGTCATCAACTTGGCCTTGCTCTTGCCAAAAGACATCACCTTACTTCCCCCTCCCTGCATCTGCTGGAAGAGGAAGAAAAAGAGCACGATTATGAGGATGAAGGGCAACAGGTTGAGAACAATGGTGAGGAAATCGAAGCCTCCCTGAGTGTCCACCTTTACTTCCAGGTCGGCGTAAGCAGCGTACTTTTCGTCGGTGCTCGCCATCGCCCGGAAGCCGTTTATCTCCTTCACCAGATCGCTCGTATAATCGGCGGGATAACTCACCTCGAATTCCTCGCCGCTCTGCAGCGTTCCACTGACAAGGTGGTCTTTATCTTTGATGATCAGGCTGGCCACCTGCCCGCCGGCCAGTTGGTCCTCGAACCAGCTCAGGTCGTGGCCCTTATTGTTGCCGAAAATGCTCGGCGACTTCGTCCATACCAGGATGACCACGAAGACAATAATCAGATAAAAGATCGCGGTCCTCCATAACCGCTTATTGCCCATATTCAACGTGTCTCATTACTCCCTTCAAATTCTTTAAGTACACCCACATAAGGGAGGTGTCGGAATCTCTCCGCGCAATCAAGGCCATAGCCCACAACGAAGAGCGGGGGCAGATCGAAACCCTTGTATTTGACATCAATCTCAACCTTACGCGTCTCCGGTTTGTTAAGCAAGGCACACACTTCCACGGATGCCGGTCCCCTCTCGCGAAGCACGCCGATCAGGTATTTTAGCGTCAGGCCGGTGTCTACGATGTCCTCGACTAAAAGGATGTGTTTTCCGGCCACATCCAGATCGATGTCCTTGATTATTCTAACAACCCCCGAGGATACCGTATCCTTTCCGTAACTGGAAACGGCGACAAAATCTATTTCCAGGGGTAGTTCTATGTGGCGGACCAGATCCGCAAGGAAAACGAATGCTCCTTTAAGCACCCCTATCGTCACCAGGTCCCTGCCCCGGTAGTCCCTGGTTATCTCGCTCGCCATCTCAATGGTGCGTCTCGAGATCTCATCGCTGCTCAAGAGTGACTTTTCGACTTCATCTCGCATCGAATTATCCTCCATGCGATCGGCTTAATTAATGATAGGCCTCAATCGCTTGCCTAACAGGCTTGACGCGGTTTGCCGCGTTTCGATTCACTCTACCACGCCGGGTCCCCGGCGACTAAGTTCAGGCCGGTCCCGTCCACAATATCTTATCGTCGACGGCAGCCGCCATGTTGAATCGCGCCCATCATCCCCGCAAAAATTCGATTTTGATTATGCGGCGGGTGCCGGCTTCGATCTTGAAGCGGTCGTCCATTCGCAGGCCGAGGAGCCAGGCTATCTTTCCTTCTGATTCCAGAGCCAGAACCCGGCTTCTTTCCTGCCGAGGGTGTTTGATATCCACCAGAAAATCCTGCACTTTCCTGGTTCCCGCCGCTCCCAGAGGATGAAAGCGGTCACCGGGCAATATCCCGCGCAGGGTCAGTGGGAAGAGGAGCTTATCGGCATCGAGGCAGATACTGGTTTCGCCGCTCGAGCATTTTTTCGGGTCCTCGCCGCGGTAAGTATTTAATGTGAGCTTAAGACGCAAGGATGCGTCTTCCAGAAAATAGAGGCCCTCAGCTGGAATACTCCAGGTGCCTTCGATTGGATTCTCTCCTCTATGAGGCCCGATGAGAAGGACATCGTAGACCTTGCGGGCCGTCAATTCCGGGGAGAGGCGAAGCTGTGGATTGCCCGCACCGTGCATCAGTTTGAGCCGTATGCCTTCAATAAGATCGAAATCCTGCTCAACGCCCAGGCGCTCGAGCACGTTCATTATCACCTGTCTTTGAACGGCAAGCGGCCGCGTCTTCAAGCTCTCGATGTCGATCGTAATATCGGCGTCGGATCGGGATAAATCACGTTCCATCGCTTCTTGGATAGAAGGGTTGATCATTTCAACAAAGGAAGCAAGCAGAGAGGCATCTCTAATGAGAGCTTTTTTGACCGAAGGATTGTAATGGGCCTCGAGTAGAGGAAGAAGTTCGTGCCGGATCCGGTTGCGTGGAATGGAGAGATCGCGGTTGGATGGATCATCGCGGGGAGTGAAGGGCAGGTAGGGCACGTATGCGTCCACCTCGCTTCTCCAGACATCGATCAGGGGACGGATATAAGGCCGGCGGACCGGTGCGATGGAGGCGAGGCCGCTGGGGCCGGCGCCCGAAATCATCCGAAGCAACAGTGTTTCGGCGCGGTCATCCGCGGTATGACCGGTAGCCAGGCAATCCGATCCGCTCCTGGAGAGCTCCCGTTCAAAAACCTCATACCTTGCCTTTCGGGCCGCCTCCTCCGGACTCAGGTCGCGTTCATTCGCTTCCCTGGTAATATTTACCTTTTCGATGCTTAGCGGTAGACCGTAGTGCCCGGCTGCTTCACGCACGAAGTCGGCATCCTCCGCCGATTCGGGGCGTAAGCCATGATCGATATGGACTACCTTGATATCAATTGCGAGATCGGGCGCCAGATTGCACATGGCATCGAGAAGTACCAAGGAATCTCTGCCGCCGGATACGGCGAGTATAACGGTATGGCCCGGTTTGAGCATGTCCCAATGCCGTATCGTTTCTTGCAGGCGATGGATGACTTTAAATCGTTCTCTTTCCCATCTCACAGCGCGCTCCCATCTGAGAGTCAGGTCAGAGGTTGAGGTAGGCGATCCGCGTCCTCGGATCTATGGCGAGGTCGACTCCCGGTGAGGATTTCGCCACTTGCTCAAGAATAAGCTGTGCTTCGTTTCCGCTGGCGGTTTGCGGCCTGGCACTCTCGATATGGAGTGGAATGATTTCCAGCGATATCAGGCTGCCCCCGTCAAAATGACAACCGGCGAAAATCGCTTTCTTGCCCTGCTCGTCTTTGGGATAGAAGACCATGTTTCCCAGAGAATAGATGATGGGAACTCCTTTCCATATCTCCAGGCCTTGTATAACGTCCGGGTGGCAACCGACGACAAGATCAGCTCCGGCTTCCGCCGAGGCATGAGCCAGGTCCCTTTGCCTCTGCGTCACTTCAGTCGAGCCTGATTCTCCCCAGTGAAAAAAAGCTACGACATAAGGAGCCGATTTACGCGCCTCCTGTATAATCCCCGCGACACTCTCAAGATCCGCCTCGCATACGCCGGCCGAGCTGTCCCCGGCGTAGTAAGAATCCGGGGCCACATCGCACAGGCCGACTATCGCTACCTTTGCCCCATCCAGCGACTCAAGCAAGGCGGGCTGCGCGGCGAGTCTTCTATTCACTCCCGCTCCAAAAGTTGCGATCTGGTTCCTCTTGAGAAAGCTTTGCGTTTCCTGAAGTCCGGCTGACCCATAGTCCATTACATGATCATCCGCCAGGTTGACGGCATCGATGCCGGCTTCGGCCATTCCCGCCAGGTTGGAGGGTTCGTTCTTCACCGAGATTGAGGTTTGATCTTGATTAGGCTCACCGGTGGAACAGATCGGGCCTTCGAGGTTGATCACCGATAGATCGTAATCAAGAATGAGCCCGGAGATCGCCCCCCAGGGATGGTCCGCTCCCCCGGTCTTGGTTACGTCCTCAGCCTCCAGTACGAAACTGACGTCACCGCCAAAACCCAGGCTGAGAGATTCCCTCCGTCCGAAGTGGATGCTTCCTTGGCTTGGGTTTCCTGCCACACGTTGGCGAGTCCGCCTTTCGTGGCGAGCGGCGTTAGATAGAATATGAGCAGCACGGCCATTATCACTGCGCTGAAGCCCGTGATAAGGAACATCCTCTGGCGCCTGGCAAGCTGCTGTCTTTTTATATTGTTAAGCGTTCTCCGCATTGTTCCGCCTCCCACTCCTCTTAATGTTATACGAAAAATCCGGGACGTGCCGATGTCCACCACATTGGGGTCGGGCCCCATGGGGGTCGGGCCTCAACATCAA
>MELM01000006.1:69186-70814 GCA_001767605.1 Candidatus Solincola sediminis
TAAGCTTGTTAATGTTGAGGCCCGACCCCTTAGGAGGTGTAGAGGAGGGAGTAAATGTGGTCCATCTCGAGGGATGATCGTGTGATGGCGGCGAGCCTATCGAGGCGGTCTTCCCGCCATTCCTGCCAATCGCGTCCGGCGCTTTCCAGGGATTGCAGCCCCCGCCGTTTTCTCAGGGAATTAATAAAGCCTTCTCTTACACAGGAGTTCTCGAAGAGTCCGTGCAGGTAGCAGCCGAAGACGGGGAGCGCCGGATTGAAGGCCCCGTCCGGAATGGAGACGGCGACGCCGTCACGCGAGAAGATTGCGAGCGAATAGTCCGATTCGCTCACGGAATTACCCATGTGTATCTCATAACCTTCTATGGGGGAACCGGATTCGAGCCCCAGTGCGGGAATCGATGAAGTCGCATAGGCCTCGACGCGATGTGTGCTTTTATCGCCGGTCATTACGGTCGAAACCGGCAGCAGGCCAAGGCCTTCCATCGCCGCACCCCGGCGCTCCCAGCCGTCCGGATCCTCGATCCTTGTTCCCAACATCTGGTAGCCGCCGCATATGCCTATCACCGGCACTCCGGCATGAGCCAGCCGCAGAAGCGCTTGAGCCATGCCACTGCCGCGCATGTAATCCAAATCATCGCAGGTGCTCTTCGACCCGGGAATCAATACGGCATCTGGGACGCGGAGCCCGGCCGGTTGGCTCACGTAGCGCAACAGGACGCCGTCCTCGTGTGCAAGTGGATCGAAATCGGTGGCATTGGAAATATGCGGTAAGTGAATAACGGCGATGTCTATCTCCGCCTTGTCCCCCAGGCGCCCGGCCGATGCACGCAATTCCTCGAGGTTCACCGAGTCCTCCTCCTCCAGACCGATATCCCGAATGTATGGCACCACCCCCAGCACCGGTTTTCCGGTTCTCTCCTCGAGAAAATCGAGGGCGCCCTGCAGGAGGTCGAGCGAGCCCCGAAACTTGTTGATGATGAAACCTGCCACCAGCGTCCTTTCACCGGGATCGAGCAGCTCAAGCGTACCGACGAGCGACGCCAGGACTCCGCCCCGGTCTATATCCCCTACAAGGAGAACCGGTGCCTGTGCCGCCTCGGCCATCCGCATGTTCGCTATGTCCTGATCCTTGAGGTTGATCTCGGCCGGGCTGCCCGCCCCCTCTATTACCACTATCTGGTAATTCGCGCGAAGTCTGTTCAATGCGGCCACGGCATGGGGCAAGTACTCCAGCTTCAAGTCATGGTACTCGCGCGCGCCCAGGTGCCCGACCGGCCTGCCGTTCAAGACCACCTGCGCCCTCTCGTCGGAAGCCGGCTTCAAGAGTATGGGATTCATGTCTGTGTGAGGTTCGATCCCGGCCGCCTGCGCCTGCAGCACCTGTGCCCTGCCCATCTCCCCGCCCTCGGGGGTTACATAGGAATTTAGGGACATGTTCTGCGACTTGAAGGGGGCGACCCGCCAGCCGTCCTGCCGGAGGATACGGCATAACGCGGCGGTCATAATGCTCTTGCCGGTGTGGGAACCGGTCCCTTGCACCATGATACAGGCGGCCGGCGATTTCATGGGCGTTCCACCATATCCATCAGTGCTTCCCGACCGACTATTTCGACCGCCCCGGACTCA
>MELM01000006.1:70864-73658 GCA_001767605.1 Candidatus Solincola sediminis
TCTCTCTCACTTATGGACGCGGGTGAAAAAAGCAGGACCCGCTTGCCCGATTCAAGACCGTAACCTGCCGCTTCCAGGTTCAGGAGGTTTCCCGGCCCTACGTGGAAATCGCTTACTATGACTATGTCTGCCTCGTCTATCAACTCCAGGTTTGCCTCGTGCGCTTCGCGTGATATATGGGAGAAGGGAATCTCGGTGGCCATCTTGAGCTCCAGGGCCCGCCCCACTTCCTCATCGCCGTCTCCCAGATTGAGCACTCCAGCCGTGAGATAGGCCCCACGCTCCAGTAGGTCTCGCATGATCGGCGCTCCGCTCGCTCCCCCACATATAAGATGAATTCTGGGACCGGCTCCAGCCGAGAGGCTGTCCGCCGAGGGCAGGAAGACAACGTGAGGTCTCTTGGTCACGGCATGGCCGGTGATGATGGAGCCGACACCGAAGACCTCTTGCAGCACAGCCGATGTAAGGACCTCCTGCGGGGTTCCTCGCGCGAACTCGCTTCCCTTCTTGATTACCAGGATCTTATTGCAATACTGCGAGGCCAAGTTGATGTCGTGGATGACCATTACAACCGCCATTCCCTGTGAGCACATTGCAGAGAGCATGTGCAGCAAGGCGAGCTGATGATTGATGTCCAGATGCTGCGTTGGCTCGTCCAGAAGCAGGAGGCGGGTGTCCTGCGCCAGGGCCTGGGCGATTATCACGCGCTGGCGCTCTCCTCCCGATAGCTCGGTCACCGGCCGGTCGGCCAGGTGCCAGACATTAGCCTTTTCCATGGACTGTCTGGCGATCTCGAGGTCGTCCGGCCCGGCCGACTGCAGCCTTCCGAGATGGGGATTGCGTCCCATGATGACCACTTCCAGGGCGGTGAAATCGGAGGCGAGCTGCGAATCTTGAGGGACCATGGCCAGGTGCCGGGCGACTTGTCTGGCCGGGAGACCGTAGAGGTCATCATCTCCGAGGAGCACCATGCCTGCCCGCGGCCTCAATGCCCGCGAGAGCGATTTCAAGAAACTGGTCTTTCCCGAGCCGTTAGGGCCGATGATGGCGATGAAATCACCCGCGGTGATGCGGAGATTGAGCCCGCTCACGACGTCGTCATCATAATACCCGGCCGAGACATCAGTCGCTTCCAGCGTTTTCCATTCAACGCCGCCGGTCTCAGGCGAGGACATTTTTCCTCCTCTTTAACAGGTATATGAAAAACGGCGCTCCGAAAAAGGCGGTTACTATGCCGAGCGGTAATTCGTTCGGCGCCATGACCAGCCGAGCCAGGGTGTCGGCGAGCACCAGGAAAAGGCCGCCGGCGAGGAGCGATCCCGGAATCAGGTAGCGGTGATCGGGGCCGGTGAGCAGCCTCACAATATGTGGAGTCATGAGCCCGACGAATCCGATTATCCCCGAGACGGAGACGGCCGCGCCGACCACAAGCGACGCGATTACCAGCATTATCCATTTGAATCTCTCGGCCTCCAGCCCCAACTGCGAAGCCCGCTCCTCGCCAAGCATCATCAGGTTGAGGTCCCTCGCGAAAAACATTGCGACAATCGAGCCGACCAGGATGAACGGTATAACCGCGAGCACCATGTCCCAATTAGCCCCCGCAACACCGCCCATCAGCCAGAAGAATATGTTGTGCAAGCGATCTTTGCTTATGACCATCAAGGTGGAGACGATGGAGGCCAGGAACGAGGAGAAGGCGATTCCCACCAGGAGCAGGGAGGCAACCGAAACCCTGCCTCCGGTCCTGGTAATAAGGTAGACGATGGCTACGGCCAGAAGGGAACCGGCGAAGGCGAAGAGCGGGACGGTGCTGAGCTTGCCGAGGCCTACCTCGATTCCGAAGAAAAAGGCTATGGTCGCCCCGAGTGCCGCCCCCTGCGCCGAACCGATGAAGCTGGGATCGGCCATGGGGTTGCGAAACAGCCCCTGGAATATGGTGCCGGCGAGAGCCAGTGCCATTCCGACCAGCAGGGCCACAAGCACGCGGGGCAGCCTTACCGATAGAATCACAGTTTCCTGGGTCGCTTCCCAGGTGCCGTGAAAGAGACGCCCGACAAGGGGCAGGCGTGAGGCGATGATCTTGGCCGTCGTGAATACGGGAATGTAGACGGCACCGAGTGCGACGGCTATGATGAGCGCCGCCAGTAAGGCAAAGCCGAGTAAACCCAGGATCAATAACTTCCTGCGCCTTACCAGGGCCAGCCTCTCGGTTATCGTTATCGTCCCCTCCACGGATTTCCCCCGCCTATTGATAGATCGCCTTATAAATCAATTCCAGCCCTTCGATCAGGCGTGGCCCGGTTCGGTAAACAAGATCATCCGAAATGATGGAAAGTTTGCCGTTCTTGATTGCATCCATGCGGTCCCAACCCGACCTTGTCCCTATATCGCCGGGATTCGACATCGATCCGCTGCCGACCAGGTAGACCTGCGGATTCTCGGTGATAAGACGCTCCACACTGAACTCGTAGTAATCGCCGCTTTGAACGTCCGCAATGTTCAATCCGCCCGCCTTCGCGATGAGGTCGGAAATAATGGTGCCGCTTCCCGCCGTCCAGACATTGCTTTCGTAGAAGATCTCATAGAACACTTTCGGGCGCGCATCGCCGACCGCTTCGCTCTTCGCCACCTCGCTAGCTACCACGGCCGCCCGGTCCTCCATGTCCCCGGCGATTACTTCCGCCCGATCGGAGGTGCCGGTTATCTCGCCGATGTCTCTTATGTCTTCAATCGTGGCATCGAAAGTCGCGGCGTTTACCGCGTAAACGGTGAGGCCGAGTTCTTCCATGCG
>MELM01000006.1:73690-81945 GCA_001767605.1 Candidatus Solincola sediminis
CCAGCACCAAATCCGGTTTCAGCGCGATTATGGATTCGAGGTTCGGTGTCGTGAACGTGCCTATTTTCGGCTTCGACGTCGCCTCATCCGGATAATTGCAGTAGGTCGTTACACCCGCTACTTTTTCGCCCAGGCCAAGGGCGAAAAGTATTTCGGTGCAGGCGGGAGAGACGGAGACTATCGTTTGGGGAACCTCCGTGATATCTACTTGCCGCCCAAGATCGTCGGTATAAGCCGCCGGTCTTGTCCTGGCCTTCAGCTCCGCCTGGTTGCCGCAACCGGCCGCAAGCAGCAATACGGCGAGTACCGCTATGCATAACACTTTTTTCAATGTTCTTCCTCCTTCTGTTTTCTCATGGTTTCCAAAAATTTCGATGCCGCCTCCGGCCTGGAGGCGAAATGAAGGTGCTCGTACCCGGCGATGATATTCCTTTCAGCAAAGCCGCTTTTCGTCCCGCTTACTCTAGGCGGTGCGCTAGATACGTCATAGGCCGGCTTCACATCCCGGTTGAGTTCCGCCTTCGACCAGCGATACTCGTGGCCTCGCAGGACCAAACCCGCGGCACCCAAAGGCGAATCGTTGGCGATTGCAGCCTCGATATATCCGAGAGCTTGCAGCGAGGCGGTCATCACCGTCCTGCCCGGGATTATCCCGAGCATGGGATATTCCCTACCGTCTTTCGCGACGAGGCTGTCGCAGAGATACATGAAGCCCCCGCACTCGGCAAAGACCGGTATTCCTTCGGCGATTTTTCCGCGGAGGGATTCTCGCATCGTCCTGTTATCGGCGAGTTCGGCCGCGAATAATTCGGGGTAACCTCCTCCTATGTAGAGACCCCGAACACCGGCCGGAATGGTAGTTTCTTCCAGAGGGCTGAAAGGTATTATTTCGGCTCCGGCATCTTCGAGGAGGTCCAGGTTCGCCTGGTAATAAAAATTGAAGGCTTTGTCCATAGCCACGGCGAGGGGAATTTTAAGACCGATATTTTCTCCCTTGAAGAGCCGTTCCTTGCCCGAAACCGCCGGAATAGTCGCCTGGCCCGCAATGTTCATCAGGAGATCGAGATCGAGACGGGATAAGGCCAGTTCCGCCAATCGCCCGAAGATGTGCCCGGCCTCCTTCATTTCCGAGGCGGTAACCAGACCGAGGTGACGGTCGTCGATATGAATGCTTCCCTCTCTATAAAGGCAGCCAAGGCAGGGAATGTCGCACCGGGAGGTCAGGGCTTCGCGCAGTATCTCCTCGTGAGATGGTCCGCCGACATTGTTGAAGATAACGCCGGCGAGATCGAGGTTCGGATCGAAAGATGAAAAGCCCCAGACGGCAGCTGCGGCGCTTCGCCCCATGGCCGAGGCATCGACGGCGAGAATCACCGGCACTCGCAGCATCCCGGCCATCTCGGCACTGCTGCCCGATTGGTCCCTGCCATCGAGACCGTCGAAAAGGCCCATGACTCCCTCGATCACCGCGATATCCGCCGTGCTCGAAGCGCGATGAAATATCTCTACGTTGGCTTGTTGCGGAATCATCCATCCATCCAGGTTGTGGGACGGCCGGGAAGCGGCCGCGGAATGGTGACCGGGGTCTATATAGTCGGGGCCTACTTTGAAAGGCTGCACCTTAAGGCCTTTTTTTCGCAAGGCGGAGATGAGGCTTAATGTTATCGTCGTCTTGCCGCTGTCGCTCGACATCCCCGCGATCATCACCGCCTTCATCCGGCCCACACCTCCCCGATCGCCTCGACCAGGCGGTTGTTGATTTCAGGCCGTTGCACGCAGACGCGGGCATAGCGATCGTCGAGGCCGGCGAAATTGCTGCAATCCCGGATAAGTATCCCTTTTCTTCCCAGTTCATCGCAGAGGGACGTGGCCCGACCATCTAACACTCTGAGCAGCAGGAAATTCACCCGCGAGGGAAATACTTCAATGCGACCTGTTGCATGAAGCCCCTCATATAGCCCCTTGCGCCATTCCGCCACCAGCGCCCGGGTCCGTGAAAGATACTCCCCATCAGTTAAGGCTGCCATGCCGGCGGCCGCCGCCGGAGAATTCACGCGCCAGGGATAGCCCGCCCCTTCCCACCGCGATATGTGCCCCTCGGTCGAAATGAGGCAACCGGGGCCGCGCAGCCCGGCCAGCGCAAATAATTTGGTTAGCGTGGTAATAATTACCAGGCCGCCTCCCTTAGCTTCCGGGATCAGGCTGGCCGAACTCACATCTTCGGGCCGGCAGAACCCCATGAAGCTCTCATCCACCACCAGCAGGCCACCCGTTTCCCGGCAGGCCTGCAAAGCCGGCAGCATGTCTTCACGCTGATAGAGGCGGCCGCTCGGACTCGCCGGGTTACAGACGAATACGAGGTCCGAAGTTGCGGCGGCTTCGGCAAGCCGCTGGGGATCGATTGAAAACGCCTCTTCCCATGACAGTCGGTAATGAGAAATCGCCGCTTGGGAGTTGCGGGCCGCCCTTTCATATTCTGCAAATCCCGGCATAACCAACGTAACCCGTTTGGGGTTGAGGGAGCGGCAGAAGTGATGTATCAGCTCGGTTGAGCCGTTCCCCACCATGATGCTGTTTGATTCCAAGCCAAAGAAACGGGACATCGCATATTTGAGGGAGCCGGAATCGGGTTCGGGGTACCTGGAAATGTTATCCAGCGCCTTCCTTGCCGCCTGTAAAGCGCAAGGCGGCGCCCCGAGTGGATTTACGTTGGCACTGAAGTCGAGGAAAGAATCGGGCTCCAAACCGTAACGCTCGGCCGCCCACTCCAGGTTTCCTCCATGCAGCGGGTAGTCCCCGGTTCTTATTTCCATCGCCCGCCCCTTCCCGATAGTAAGACGGCGACGGAGAGTGCGAGCAGGGATGCAATATTCAGCAATCTTACCGCCTCACGTATATGCCGTGGTTCAACTTCACTCGTACCCTCCCCTATCTCGGGCAGGTCGCGCCTCAAACCTCCGTAGTCCGAGGGCCCGCCGAGTGTGAGCCCAAGCGCGCCGGCAAAACTAGCCTCTGCGTGCGCGCTGTTCGGACTCGGATGGTTCTTTCGGTCACGAAGGCCTATCTTGAGTGCCGCGGCCGCATCCAGGCGCAGAATTGCAGATGCTGCGACAATCAGAGGCAATGCAATCCGGGCCGACGGGAAGACGGCGAGGTCATCAAGGCGGGCTGAAAGCTTGCCGATGTAGCGATGCGTCTCATCGTCATGCCCAATCATGGAATCGAGGGTCGAGACCGCCTTGAAAGCCATGGCTCCCGGCGCTCCGGCCGTGGCTCCCCAGAGCATAGGGGCTAGAACGCCATCCACGAAATTCTCGGCAACCGATTCCACCGCCGCCCGGCATATGGCAATATTATCCATTTTATCCACATCGCGTCCGGCGAGCGCCTTGAGGCCCTCGCGTGCCGACGCCAGGTCGTTCTCCTCCAGCGCTTCCGCGACTCTAAGCGCACTTCGCTCCAGGTCTTTGCGAGCTATGGCTGTGTAAAGTAAAGCGGTATCGGCAAAACCCGGGGCCACCGCCACCAGCAGCCGCGTAATCCCATAAGTGCCGCCTACGACTGTCGCCGCAAGCAGCCCTCCAGCCGCCACCGCATCCCGATCTCCCATCCTCAAACGTGGCTGGAGATAATCGATCGATCTACCTATTATCCTCACTGGATGAGGGTAAATTTCGGGATCACCAATCAACGCATCCAGAAGGTAAGCGATGATTAGTTCCAAGCCCCGTGATCTTTTGTTCTTTTTCAATGCAACAACAACTCCGGAATCCGGCTGGCGAGCAGTAGTAGTATGAGTAACTCTGAAAGCATACCGACCCCTCCAATGATGTCTCCCGTTACGCCGCCTATCGATCTTGTGAAGAGGGCGCCCGCCAATTCGGCGAAGGCCAATGATGAGATTAGGAGCACCGCAAGGAGCAGGGGGTCACGCATCATGAATACGAAGGCGCCGGTAAGCGCAGCGGCCGTGAGCAAGGTGGAAACGGCGAACCTAAACGGTCGTGCTCCGGTGAAAACGGCTCCGGTGCCATTATCCCGGGCATAAGGAAAGCGGAAACATAAGTAACTCATTACCCAGCGGCCCAGTACGGGAAAACTGAGCAGGACAGCCCAGCGAAACCTGCCACTGGATGCGCTCAGTGAACCTGGAATCGCATACAGGCAAGCGAATTCGGCGAGGATAGCCAGCATGAGAGCCGTCACTCCCATCGCTCCGACCCTGGAATCCTTCATTATGCGCAGGCGCTCGTCTTTGCTATGCCGGCCCCAGAACGCGTCGGCGGTGTCCATCAAGCCATCGTGATGGAGGGCACCGGTAAAGAGAGCATATACGCCTAGGATCAAGACCGCCGAGATCAGATAAGGGGCCTGGGGGAAAACCTCACCGCATATCCAATCGGTGAGTATAAGGAGACCGCCGAGCGCGGCTCCGACCAGCGGGAAATAGGCTACCGAGCGGACAAGTCCGCTAGCTTCGCCACCCCGCTTTGCGGGGAGCGGAACCGCAGAGAGAAAGCGAAAAGCATCTAGCACTGGGTCTTCTCCAGGGCATCCTCGGGACCGGAAACGCCGGCCTCATCAAAAGTTGCCATCTCTCTTAGCACTTTCAAGGCGGCATCGATGAATGAGAAGGCGAGGGCGGCTCCGGTCCCCTCCCCCAAGCGCATCTCGGCATGAATGATCGGGCACAGCCCGAGGCGCTCCAGAATAACCCCGTGTCCCCTTTCCACCGAAAGGTGGGAAGCGATCATGAAGGCGGGCGCACCTTCATGGAGTCCCGCCGCAACGAGGGCGCCGGCCGCCGAGATGAAGCCGTCGATTACAACCGGGCACTTCGCCGCGGCCGCGGCGAGAATAACGCCGGCGATACCCGCTATCTCCAGGCCGCCTACCTTGGCAAGGACATCAAGAGCGTCGTTCTTATCGGGGCAATTAACGCGCAGCGCCTCGGATATTACGCGCCGTTTGAGATCGAGGCCGGCATCATCTATACCGGTTCCGCGTCCGGTTACCTCGAGCGGATCGAGCCCGCTTAGACAGGCGGTTATGGCACTCGCGGCAGTTGTGTTGCCTATCCCCATATCTCCGGTGGCAAGAAAACGCGCGCCGTGCGAGATTTCAGCTTCCGCCACCTCGATTCCGGCTTCAATGGCGGCTACCGCCTGCTCCCTCGACATTGCCGGTCCCAGGGCCATATTCGCCGTTCCGGGGGCTATCTTCTTTACAACCAGGCCTTCCCCGGCGAGGTCCGACGCCACTCCGACGTCGACCACCGTAACATTGGCTCCTACATGGCGCGAGAGGACGTTTATAGCCGCCCCGCCCGAGAGGAAATTGTGAACCATTTGGGCCGTCACCTCGGCCGGATAAAGGCTTACCCCTTCCTCGACAACGCCATGATCGGCGGCCATCACGATTACGGTCTTCGCGCCAGGCTCGGGGATTGGTTCCCCGAGGATACCCGCCACCTTTATGGATATAATTTCCAGAACGCCGAGAGCACCTTTAGGCTTGGACAGGCGGTCCTGCCTTTCAGCCGCGGCCGCCATCGCTTCGGCATCGAGCTTGCCTATCCGCTGCAAGGTCTCGTCGAGCTTACCCATGACTTCCTCCTATTTGGTTGTTTTGAGGCTGAGCGGAATCCCGGCGATCACGAAGTAAACATGATCGGCACGGTCAGCCAAGGCCTGGTTGAGCCGTCCGGAAAGGTCCCGGAATATGCGGCCCAGCCTGAAGGCCGGCACCACTCCCATCCCCACCTCATTGGATACGATGATTAGTTTGGGCGTTGATCGCCGCAGGCGGTCCACCAGATCCAGGGCTTTCTGTTCGGTGTTATTCATCAGCTCTATTGCCTGCGATTCCGGCATCAGGTCCTCATCTTCGATGGGCCAGTCGAGGCCCGCGACGGCCATCAGGTTGGAGAGGCAAACGGTGAAACAATCGAATAAGAGGATATCCGTTCTGCTGGGATTAACTACCAGTTTTGTTCCGCCTGCGAGCTCTAGCGTGTCCCAATGCGCCGGCCGAGATTGGCGATGTTTCCTGATCCTTTCCAGCATCTCGCCGTCGCCCGCTTCGGCCGTCGCAAGAAAACAGACCTTCTCTCCGCTCTCCTCCGCCATGCGCTGCGCGAAGGCGCTCTTGCCGCTCCTTGCTCCCCCTAAAACCAGGGTCATACCCTTGTCCATACCGCCTCCCGATCACGAAAAAAACCCGCTCCCTTTTTCAGGAAGAGCGGGCGCAATAACCATGCTCGCCAGCTTTCTCCCTGAAGCGGAGAGTTTTCTGGCGCTATCCGAGGCAGGTCTTCTGACTCCTGGATCCCGGCTCGGCTCCTCCTTCCCGACTGTTGTCAGTGGATGAATGGAGCTTCGCTCCCCAGTTACAGCGGCGCTACCGTGCCGGCCTTTCACCGGCTTCCCTCTTAGCCCTTGTGGGGCCTCGACAGCGTAATCCTTCTTTCAAAGTCCAAGTGGGAAAATCCTAACATCATGCGATCACGTAGGTCAAACGCAACAAAGGGTGGGGGCTGACCGAGAAGGCGTGGGGGTCGAGCCCGACCAACAAACACAGCATGGGGTCTGGGGCCTCACCCTTCGTTAAGGTTTGCCCCTCTTTGTCGCGGGGAATAATTTACGCCAAAGGCAGCCGGTCTATTCGCGTGCTGGGGGAATTGCCGTGAAACTCGCTGAAAAAGAAGAGGTTCAACCCAAGTTATTCAAGCAGCGCTACCGGCTCAGGAAGCACCTGGAAAGCGGGGGCTTGACGGAAATCTACCTCGCCGACGATTTGCTGTTTCAACGCGGTGTCATGGTCAATATCATCTACCCCGAAATTACCGCTGATCCCTCATATCTCGAGAGGTTGGAAGCCGAAGCCCGAATGGCATCCATACTGGATCATCCAAATATTGCCAGGGCGATTGATTGGGGCGACGAGGATGGTCTGTATTTCTTGATCGGCGAATATACCGAGGGGCGCAGCCTGCTTGAATTCCTGAGTACGAAGGGGAAACTTCCTCCCTCTCGAGCAACGCGGATAGCTGCTGAGGTTTGCGCGGCGTTGGAACTCGCCCATGGCCGGAACCTGGTGCATGGCGGCCTCTCACCTCAAAACATAATCATCGACGAAATCGGCCAGGTGAAATTGCAGGATTTCGGGATGGCCTGGGCGGCGAGCGGACGGGGCTATCCCCAGTACATTTCTCCCGAACAAATCCAGCGGCTGGAGATCGACGGGCGCTCCGATATTTATTCGCTGGGGATCATACTTTACCAGGCTCTCACGGGCCGCGTGCCCTTCGATGAGCCGGATATCCGAGCTACGGCTTACCGGCATTTGAACGAGGTGCCGGTGTCCCCGTCCGTAATCGACCCCTCCATTCCGGCGTCTCTTAACGCCATCGTCATGAAGGCGCTTTCGAAAAATCCACTCCTTAGATATCAAACGGCTAAGGAGATGCACGATGCTCTTCTGCTCTATGTCGATGGAGTCGCGCCCAGCGAAGCGGTCTACGTGGAGAAAAGCGGCACGATCCCTCCCTGGCTCTGGGCCGTCATCACGGCGGTAGCCTTGCTGGCAATCGGGGGGATAGTGCTCGCCATTCTTTTAACCCGGGGAACGGAGATAACGGTGCCGAGCATTATAGGTATGAGTGAGGCGCAGGCGGCTCAGACCATAGAGCAGGACGGCTTGAGTTATCAGCAACAAGATTCCTTCATTACCAGCACCAGTCAACCGGTTGGGGTAGTGATCGATCAGAATCCGGCCCCGGGCACCAAGCTCAACAAAAACGGCGTGGTCATTGCGACGGTGAGCCGGGAATTGAGGATGCCTGACGTTATGGGCCAAAGCCAGGTTAATGCCGAGAATACGCTGAGAGGCCAGGGCATAAACAATATCCAGAAAAGCAACGTCCCGACAAATGATCAAAACCATGTCGGCAAGGTTATTCAGCAAACGCCCGGCGCAAACGCCCTTATTACTCCGGATACGGTCGTAACACTACAGATCGGCCAGCAACCCAACCTCGCAATCGTGCCCAATGTCGTCGATCTCGATCAGAACACCGCCATCCAGCAGTTGCAGAACGCTTCACTCAGGGTGAGCGTGGTTCAGCAGCAGAGCCAGACGGTTCCGCAGGGCAGGGTGATCAGCCAGAGTCCGGCGGCCGGGCAGCGGGTTGCCAGGGATACGACAGTGGTCATCGTCATAAGCCAGGCACCGCCCGGTTCGAGCGGCTAGTCATT
>MELM01000006.1:81958-87632 GCA_001767605.1 Candidatus Solincola sediminis
GTCTCTCGATTACCATCGCGATCCCCTGGCCACCCCCGATACACAATGAGGCGAGGCCGAGCTTTTCGTCCCGCTCCTTTAAAGCGGTCATTAAGGTAATAACGATGCGGGCGCCGGAGCATCCTACGGGATGGCCGAGCGCGATTCCCCCACCATAAAGGTTGGTTTTATCCGGATCGAGACCCAGTTCCCTGATACAGAACACCGCCTGAGACGCGAAGGCTTCGTTGAGCTCGATCACACCGATATCTGCCAGCTCGAGGCCGCCCTTTGCAAGTGCCTTGGGGATCGCATACGCCGGACCTATTCCCATGATGTCCGGATCGACTCCCACATAGGCATAAGATACGACTCGTGCCATCGGCTGCAGACCCAGTTCTTCGACTCGCGCGCCCGACATAAGCACCAGTGCCGCGGCGGCGTCATTGATTCCCGAGGCGTTGCCCGCGGTCACGGTCCCGTCTTTTCTAAATGCCGGCCGCAGGGAAGCGAGGCTCTCTGCCGTGGTATCCGGAGTCGGATGCTCGTCGGTATCGAAAACTTTGACGCCTTTGCGCGTCTTTATCTCTACCGGAACGATCTCCTCCTTGAACTTTCCCTCCTTGATAGCCGCCATCGCCTTCTGCTGGCTGAGCAGCGCGTAGGCGTCCTGATCCTCACGCGAGATGCCAAAGCGCTCGGCGATGTTCTCCGCCGTCATTCCCATGATCAGGCCATTGTAGGGATCTGTGAGGATATCGGTAAGGCCGTCCTTGAATTCGCAAGCCCGCATGCGCCTTCCCCAGCGCATGTCATCGCAGTAGTAAGGTATTGCGCTCATGTTCTCGACGCCACCCGCTATAGCGATGGTAGAATCGCCCAGACGAATGGAGCGGGTTACGTCGACCAGGGCTTGCATGCCCGATCCGCAACCACGGATGACACCACTAGCCGCTGCCTCCTGAGGTATGCCGGCCTTTAGCGCTCCATATCGGGCGGCCGTGCACAGCTCGTCATAACGGACTGCGACATGTCCGAAGATGACTTCTTCAATGAGATCGGGCGATACCCCGGAGCGTTTTAATGCCTCGTCAATCACGATTCGCGCCAGCTCTCCCGGCATAACATCCTTGAGGCTTCCTCCGAACTTACCGATGGCGGTGCGGCAGCCGGCGACAATGTATGCTTCGTTCACTTCCTCCTCCTTCTCGGTGTTGATTATTGGCTTTTGATGAAACGGCGGATCGATCGATCGTAGGTTCTCTCAACTTCTGCCGGGAAATAACAGGCCGGGAGTTCTCCCATGCGCCGGTGGTAACGCAGGCACTCGCAACATTTGCCCTTCCTCGGGCACGGCTCGTAGCTGCAGTTGCAGTCTTTCATGTTGGCTTCGAAGTTACTACATTCCTGAACCATGCTCTTACATTAATGAGGATTTTCCCACGACGCAAGGTAACCTACACAAAGGTGCCTGACACCTTTGTGTAGGTTATGGGGTGTAGATGATTATGATTTGGCCCGGTTGGGCGCCGCTCCATTCAGCCAGGCTGACACCATTCATGGCAAGGGCCATGAAGCCCGATGAATCCTCGTAGATTAGAGGTTTGCCCGCCTCGACTTCCGCAAATGTGGAAACCAGCGGCGCCTTCAATTCCTCCTCGCCGATTCCCAGCATTACCTTGTCCCCCATTCGATAACCAATGTTTGTCATTTGCTCGGGATAGGCATTCAGCCGTAGGGAACCGAAGCGATCTACATCAATCACGGTTGCATAAAGTGCACCTTCGCCCAGTCTCGCACGATCCCAGGGCGCGGGCACGAGTTCACTGACATCAAGGGCCGAGCCCATTTCTCGAGGCGCGACAGCGAGCGACAGGTGTGCCGCTACCGGACCGAAAATATCGCGGGCGTGAAAAGTGGGGTGGACAGGCGTTCTAAAAAATTCCTGGTTGTCGAGGGAATAGGCCTCCTCGGCCCCACCCAGGCGCTCGACAGCCGGCAGCAGCAGGCCGTTGTCCGGCCCTACCAGGTAATCACCCCTGGCCGCCTTCAGGACAACCGCTCGGCGTCCGCTTCCAACTCCCGGGTCTACTACGGCGAGATGGATGCCTATCATCATTTGCGGCACGGCCGCCGCCAGGACATAGGCCCCTTTGGATATGTCAAAGGGCGGTATATCGTTGCTTATATCCACTAACCGTGCAGCCGGGTTTATCGAGAGGATCACGCCCCTTACGATCCCGGCCCACTCCTCCCTCCGCCCGAAATCCGTAGTCAGAGTAATTATCACGTCAGACACCCGGCATCACCTTCACCATCACCCGCCGCCGGCGCGGTCCATCGAACTCACAAAAGAAGATGCCCTGCCAGGTCCCGAGCAGCAGGTCGCTCCTGTCGACGAGAAGGGTAAGGGAAGATCCCATCATGCTCGCCTTGATATGGGCATCGGCGTTTCCCTCCTGGTGATGATAATGTCCTTTTGGCACCAACCTCTCCATCTGCTCCAGGATATCGACGACCACTGAGGGATCGGCACTTTCGTTTATGGTTATGCCCGCCGTAGTATGCGGCACATAGACCATGCAGGTTCCGCGGCTTGTCCCCGATTCGCGCAATGCTTCACGAACCCTGCTGGTTATATCCAGCATCTGCGCCCGCGAATGCGTCTCGACCTCGAAACTGAAAAGATCTTCCATCCAAAACCTCCGGTTTTATTGACAGCATAGCAAAGGAACTACTCGAAGGTCATGCGGGCCAACGCTTCGAGATTGAGCGGCGGAGCGTCATTAGGATCGATAATCGCATCAACCACGGCGGGCCATGCCCTCGATCAATATCTGGGCGCGGTTCATTTCATTCCACTTAGTTGACGATATTCATGGGTTTCTCGCCTTGCAGCACGCGATTCACATTCTCTATGGTGACCATAAGAATTCTTGCCCTGCTTTCGTTGGTCACCCCCGCTATATGGGGCGAGAGGATGACATTAT
This sequence comes from Candidatus Solincola sediminis, assembly GCA_001767605.1. GTDB lineage: Bacteria > Actinomycetota > Geothermincolia > Geothermincolales > RBG-13-55-18 > Solincola > Solincola sediminis. Next base: position 84,928 of record MELM01000006.1, read on the forward strand.
TCAATTTCAACAATGGATTATCCGGGTTCAGCGGCTCCTCGCGAAAGACATCTATGCCGGCGCCCGCCAGCCTGCCTTCACTCAGGGCTTCGGCCAGGGCTTCCTCGTCTACCGCTTCCCCCCTGGCCAGGTTGAGGAGATATGCAGTCGGTTTCATTAAAGATAGACGCTCTCGATTCATGAGGTTTTTTGTGGCAGGTAACAGGGGAACGTGGAGGGTGACGATATCCGAGATTCCCAGAAGCTCTTCCAACTCCATCCGCTCTGCTCCCAGTTCCGACTCCAGCTCTACCGGCAGAGCCACTATGTCGTGATAAAGTGTGCGGCAGGAAAAAGGCTTTGCTCGTCTTGCTACTTCCTTACCAATATTTCCCATGCCGACGATCCCCAGCGTCTTCCCCATCAGCTCAAACGACCCCATGGTGAACGCATCCTGCTGCGCCCACTCCCCCGCAGCCGTCTTCTCATGAAAATGGAGTGCCTTCTTCAGCAGGCAGAGAGCAAACATTATGGTTTGCTCCGCCACTGCGACTACATTCGCCACACCCGCATTCCCCACCGGGATGCCTTCACTTCGGGTAGCTTCCAGGTCTATATGCTGATAGCCGACGCTCGGCTGTTGAATAAGGCGGCATCCCCTGGCCGCCTTGGCCACCTCGGCATCGATAGGCAGCCGATACGTGTAGTCACCTATTATTATGTCCGCACCGCGCACGGCTTCTATCAGTCCGGGACCGATGTCCCCCGCATAGATTTCGGCATCGACACCAACAGGAAGCATTGCTTGTAGCAATTCAATAGGAATCGGTGAAAGCACGACTATTTTGGGCATCTTCGGCCTTCTTTCCGTAATGTGAGTCAAAGCAATTATAGCCGCGCCGGCGGTCTTCAGACATCCGGATTAATAGGCAGGGTCTTGATTACCCGAGGAGGTCACCGAACCTGGCCAGTTCCTGTTCCCGCCGCGACTCGCGCTCTTCGGGTGTTGTTGAGAGAACGCCCCGTAGAGTCTCTGCCAGGCCGACCGGATTGAACGGCTTCACGATGTAGCCGTCCGCCCCCATTCTCCAGCCCTTGAGGATGTCTTCGTCCTGCACCTTTGCCGTGAGGATGACAATAGGTAGTTCCTTGTAGTCGTCCTGTTCGCGCACTTTTTCCAGGACCTGCCAGCCATCCATCTGAGGCATCATGATATCCAGGACCAGGAGATCCGGGCCGTCCTCCTCGAGCATTTTCAGGGCGGTTTTACCATCCCATGCTTCCTGTACTTTGAATCCCTCTAATTCCAGGTTTATTCGAACCAGGCGTGTAACCATCGGGTCGTCATCCACTACCAATATGTGGCTCATAAGAACCTCCCGTACATTTTTTTACCGGCCAAATATAGTTTGGATACCCGAACGTTGGAGGCTATCTAACTAATCGGTTCGACCCCCTGCTGCCTTAACCCTCCCCAAAGGGATTAACAAAGGGAACGCGGTCACTCATTTGCTTCTCCGGCAACCGTGGCACTCTCCTCTACCCCCCGGTTTCTGTAGAAGAAGAAACCAAGAGCTAAAGCCGCGAGTACCAGGCTGACCACTTGGAAGAATAGGCCAGCGGACGTGTCATAATGAAAACGGAAGAACTCGACCGTAAACCGAATGATTCCGTAGGCGGCGAGGGACAGCAGGAAGAGATTCCAATCTTTACGCATCCGCTTTCTCATATAGAACAGGAAAGCGAAGGCGGCGAGGTCCAATATCAACTCGTAAAGTTGGGTCGGATGGACCGAGATACTATCCCCCGGAAAGGTGACGGCCCATGGTAGTCCGGAAGGCTTGCCGCCACAACATCCGTTTAAGAAACAACCGACCCTGGCGATGCCTATGGAAAGCGGAAGGGCGAGGGCGGTCGCATCGGCTACGGCTCCAAGCGGCAGCTTCATTCGCTTGACCAAAATAAGACAACAGGGGATTGCCAGGAAAAGCCCGCCGTAATAGACAAGGCCTCTCATATTGAAGTCGATAATGCTCCCCAAATCATGAGAGAAAACATCCCAGTGGCCGGCGACATAAAAGATACGAGCTCCGACTATTCCCGCAATAGCAGCCACCGCCCCTATCAAATAGATGGCTGAACCATCCAGGCCGCGCCGGTTGAGTTCATAGCGGGCGACGAATATTCCGGCCAGGAAGGCCAGAAAAAGCATCACTCCATAAGAATAGACAGGGTAACTACCTATATGAAAAAGAATCGGGCGCAAAATCAACCCCGCTCTCTAATTTCTGTAATGAATACCATCGATTTTACGATTATAAAAGTGGAGTTGCATATATAGCTAGGAGATCGATCATGAAGAACAGGCTTTTCGCAGTGGTCGGCGTTGCGCTTTTTGCCGCCCTTCTTCTGATGGTGGGCTGCTCTAGTGCACAAAATGCCTCGAATACGGCCGGGGAAATGGTATTGGTGCCCGATCTCGCTGGGCTTACCTTCGAACAGGCGCAGGCAAAACTGCAGGAGTCAGGCCTGGGAATAGAAAGGCAAGAGCAGGATTCCGATATGCCGAACGGGTCCATAATATCGACCACCCCGGCTTCGGGCGAGGAGTTGGCGGAAGGTCAGCCAGTGGTCATACTGGTCAGCCGCGGACCGCAGATGGTGTCACTGCCCTCTCTGCTAGGAAAATCCGAAGCCGATGCGAGTGCCGTCTTGAGTTCGCTCGG
>MELM01000006.1:87771-89287 GCA_001767605.1 Candidatus Solincola sediminis
GGATCAGCCTATGTGAAATGCGGGACTTGTGGCGGCTCGGGGACGATAACTTCAACCAGGACTTGTCCGACCTGCAACGGCACGGGGACTTGTTATACGTGAAGCGGACTCGAACCGTGCGGTACGTGCGGAGGAAGCGGGAAGGTAACAGAAACGGTTGCGTGTCCCAAATGCGGCGGCGAAGGAAGGATACACCTCTAGCTAGAGAAACCCGACGACGTCATGCCCTCCGTCCCAGCCCCTGAACACAAAGTACATTGGCCGCTCCACCACGATACTCGGTCCCGATGTCACCCTCACCCTGGTTGAAAGCTGATAATTGGATCCCGCATCCTGATTGACCATAATGGTCTTCCTCGTCCTGGCCGGGACGGTTACTTGCTTGACCGGCAGAGCACCCGATTCCTGGGTGTAATAGGTGATCTCGCAGACCGCGTCGCTATCTCCGGGGTTTTGCAGGCACAGCCACTCGTTGAAACCCGAGCCGGTAAAGCCCTCGGCCAGGAACCAGTCATCTCCTGTTGACGCAGCTCCAATGACACAATGGCCTCCGGTGGCGTGTACATCGCCAAAGCCGTAATTAAAATACATGGGGCGCTCCGCGAGGAAGGGGGAGAAACACGAAAGGTAAACTGAAACGTCCTTGTCGGTTCCTACTTCGTCAGGCACGAAAACAGTCTGCCTTGAGGCTGCGGGAAGAGGATAGGACTTCATAACCGGGTCGCCCTGGCCGGGACCGAGCTGATAGAAGGCGTCAACCGTGAGGTTCTCGGAGCCCGGGTTCTGAAGCGTCAGCCACTCCTCGAAACCGGATCTCGTTGTCCCTTCCGCAAAGTAGTAATTCTTGGCAAGACCTGTCGTACCAACAACACAGTGCCCGCCGTTCCAATGCCAGTTTCCCTTGCCCGTGTAATCGAAATAAATAGGCCGCTCGGCTACGACCAACTGGCTGGAAGCGAGCTTTAACGAAGTCTGGTAAGGTGTTCCACCCAATAGATCGTTGGCTTTGAAGGTTTGTCGCGAATTAGGCGGTACCGAAAGTCCGGTTATCACCTTCTCGCCCGCTTCCTGGGTTTGAAAAAAGAAAGTAAGGTCCGCCGCCGTGTCTGCGGGATTCAAAACGCAAACCCACTCGTCAAAACCCGCGCCGGTATAACCTTCCGCGAAGTACCAGGTAGAAGAGGGAGCAGTGGCTCCGACCGCGTCGTGACCTCCTGTCCATTTGTTCTGATAATTGAAGTACATCGGCCGCTCGACCACGATCTCCTGCTCGGATTCCACCTTGGCCGAGACTTCCTTATCGGCGCCCACAGCTGCATTAACATCGACTGTGGACCGTGAATTCGGTGGAATGGATACGGTCTGAGGCTGCGTGCCGCCGCCTTTGAACATATAGGTAATGGCGGCGATAGCCGGCTGCTCGGTGGGATTGCCGATGCTCAAGTATTCTTGAAAACCGCCGCCGGTATATCCTTCGGCGAAGTAGAAGGTCGATGTTCCAAGCGGCTCAGTAGGT
>MELM01000007.1:0-5224 GCA_001767605.1 Candidatus Solincola sediminis
TGTCGGCGGTCGATCTCCGCCCCGAAGAAAGCCGCCGCGCTCTTTAGGATCTCGTTGCCCGCTTAAGCTCCCGGTTCTCATTCTCCAGTTCGCGAAGGCGCTCGCGCTCTGTCGTGGTGAGCCCGGGGCGCAGCCCCTGGTCCCGTTCAGCCCTTCTCACCCAGGTGCGCAGTGTCTCTGCGGTCATGCCGAACTTGTCGGCGATCGAGAGGATCGCAGCCCACTCAGACTCGTACTCCGGTGCGTGGTCGAAGACCATGCTCACCGCCCGTTCCCTCAACTCCTGTGGATACCTCTTGTGTGTGTTCATGACTCCATCCTCTCAGAATATGGAGCCTCCAGGAAAGCCGGGGCGGTTCACAATCCGGGCGCCTGTGCTGCTGGAGTATGGTTTTTTGAACAGGGTATTGAAGGACTCGGAATTGAGGTCATTGAAAGTTCTCCATAGGAAAGAGCGAATCAACTTAAAAGGAAGGGAGAGACTTTGTTTATTGGCTAGTTTAGCAGGCGAACGCGGGCTGTTATAGTCTTCACCCTGCTTGTAGCATCTATAATTTTTCTCTGGTTTCACTTCGCTTATAGGGACAGTTGGTTAAAGGTGGCTTCTATCATCATTTTCTTACCCGCAATCCCTTTCATCATTCAGGAAGGAATCGAGATCCATCGATCAGGGAATCTGAATATATGGCAAATCTCAAAAATGGAGCAGAAAATATCCATTCATTCTCGCCGCTTTAATGACCGCTATCGCTTTTATTGCTGTCTTGGCAATTAGCTCGCGCAATGCTGTCAGGCTATGGCTGTTCTGGATAATAATGTTCTTGATTGTTTCCCTCGCTTATTGGATCATGTTCAAGAAATTATCTTGAATATGCACAGTAGAGGCCACGCCCCGCTAAATGGTGCATGAAAGCTATGTCATCGGTGCTTAAAACCGGTCACGAATCGGCGGTTGAAAAGCGGCCAGGGTCAAGTCCCAGTACTTTTGCAAACCTACCCGTCCTCTTTGTAGACCTGTCTGTCATTTCCCGCTTGTACAATAATAAGAGCACGATTATCATCGGACATTTGGGTGACAGGAGGTAGGGATGGGGAGCGTCAAGGATCTCGAGATATTGCGGCACCCGAGCGGGAACAGTCCGGGCCGGGGCAGGTTTATTTTCTCCGACCGTTATTCGGCGTTCGATTGGGGCGAGATGCCCGACCATATTCCGGATAAGGGCAAAGCGATCTGCATCGCTGCGGCTTTTTATTTCGAGAAGCTCGAGGAAAGAGGAATCGCATCCCACTATGTAGGCCTGATCGAAGAAGGCGCGGTCAAGAGACTCCGGGATCTAAAGGCGGCGTCGAGCACGATGGAATTCCAACTCCTACGCGTGGTCGAGCCTTGTGTAGTCGATGGGGGCTATGACTACGCGCCCTTCCATAAAGAGCGCCTCAATTTTCTCATCCCCCTGGAAATCATTTACAGGAACTCCCTTCCCGCCGGGTCTTCGGTCTTCCGGAGATTGAAGGAAGGGAGTCTGAAGCTGGAAGATATCGGGCTTGAGGGTGTGCCGGAGCCCGGTCAACTCCTCGAGGAAACCTTATTCGATGTCAGTACCAAGCTGGAATCGAGTGACCGCTACCTTACCTGGGAGGAGGCATGCCGGATCAGCGGCTTGAGTGAAGCGGAACTGGAGGAGATACAAAGCGTTACCAAGGCAATAGATGATCAGATTAGTGTCGAGGCCGCAAGGCTAGGTCTCGTTCAGGAGGATGGCAAGGTCGAATTCGGTTTCGATGATGAACGCAGGATCTTGTTGCTGGATACCGTGGGCACCTTGGATGAATGCCGTTTTACATATGAAGGGATGCCCGTGAGTAAGGAAATCGCCCGTATTTTCTATCGCGAAACCGAATGGTACCGTGAGGTTGAGGAGGCCAAGCAGCGAGACCTGGTCAACTGGAAAATCTTGGTAAAGGAAGAGATTCCGCTGCTTCCACCCGAGTTGAAGGAAGCAATCGCCGATCTATATCGCGCTTATGCGGACGAGCTTACCGGCGTAGAGTGGTTCGGAGCGCCGCCATTACGAGAGTCCCTTCGGATAATAGGCGATGCGCTAAGAATCGCTTGAACGGTTCCGAGTCAGCACTTCTTAGCTTCACGCAAGGCTTGCAGAAGATTATCAACATCCTCATTCGTGTTGAAATAACTGAAGCTGGCTCGGAGGGTTCCCTCCTCAAGCGTGCCTATCGTCTTATGAGCGAGCGGAGCGCAGTGCAACCCGGCTCTTACCGCAATGTGGTACCTCTCATTCAGGAGCGAGGCAAGCTCAGGGGATGCTAAGCCGTCGAGGTTGAAAGATACTATCCCCACCCGTTTCTCCCAGTCGTGCGGGCCGTAGACCGATAAGCCGTCCATAGCCAGCAGCCCTTCGATGAGTCGTGTGGTCAGTTCTTCCTCGTGCCGGCGAATCTGCGTTACGCCCGTCTTCAGAATGAACTCGATGCCGGCGCGCAAGCCGGCGAGTCCCGGCCCGTTCGTGGTCCCGCTTTCGCAGCGGTCGGGCAGGAATTCGGGCTGCTTGGGGCTCTCCGAGAGGCTGCCGGTGCCTCCAAAATGGAGCGGGTCGATATCGGTACCCGGTGCTATAAAAAGCCCGCCGGTTCCCTGGGGCCCGAAGAGCTCTTTGTGCCCCGTAAAGGCCAAGTACTGTATTCCGAGCTCTTCGGGACGGAGCTCGACCCTTCCGGCCGTCTGTGCCGCATCTACAAGAACCGCTATGCTTCTCTCGCAGGCGATCTTGGCGACCTCTTCGATCGGCAGCAGATTGCCTGTTACATTGGAAGCGTGGATACATGCGATGAGAGAGGTGTTGGGGCGCAGCGCTTCGTGCATCCGCACAAGGTCGAGCGAGCCGTCCCCTTCACATTGCACGATGTCATAAGCGACATCGTTCCTTTCGGCCAGCGCTTCCAAAGGCCGCCATACGGCGTTGTGCTCGAGAGAGGTAATAATGGCATGAGTTCCCGGCTTGAGAACACTGCGGATAACCATGTTCAAGGCTTCGGTGGCATTCTTGGTGAAGATTATGCGGGAAGCATCGGCGACTCCGAGCAGGGCGGCCAGGGCCTCACGGGCCCTTAGCACCTCACGCCCGGCTTCCAGGGCCCGCTCGTGCCCGCTGCGCCCCGGACTTCCGCCCACCTCACGATTGAAATGGTCGACGGCCCGATAAACCGATTCCGGCTTCGGGAAGGTTGTCGCCCCGTTATCCAGGTATATATCTTGCACTTCGAACTCCCAAGATACGTCTACCCCTGTTTTTCCCAAGTGCCAACAATGATAACACGGAGTGATTGGCCTGCATGGCTGCATGTAAGCAAACCAGACGAGACGCGTTCAAAGTAAAGGAAGAGAAAAAACAAGACGAGAATAATACAGACACCGTGGAGAGAGGGAAACAAATGGAGAACAACAGGCCACGTCTCCTCTTCGTGTTTTTCCTGGCCCTGATCTTGATCGCGGCCTCATCGTCGCTGCAGGCCGCCGGCCAGGTGGAGACGGCGCAGAGCTTTAATGATACAGGAGGATCGCCGGCCGAAATCCAGCAGGCCATCGGTTACGTAACCGATGCCGGATATATGCAGGGCTTCGGGGACGGCGGCTTCCATCCCAATGATGCCGTCACAAGAATCGACGCGGCTCGTGCCCTGGTCTCCATATTCGATCACGCCGGCGAAAACCCCGATCCTTCCATCACTTTCACCGACCTTTCTTCCCAGGATGCCAACTATCGCTGGGCCAACCTCGCAGTCAAGTATGGCCTGATGGACAAGCTGGGGGACGGTTCGTTCAAACCTAATGATCCTACACCCTTCGAGAGGGTGGCCACGGGCATTACCATCGGCATGGGAATGAGTGATGTGGCACAGAATATAAACAATCTGTTGGGAGGAAATCCGGCTTATGGCGGGTGCATGACAATATTTATGGACCTGCACTGCAAGTACCGCTTCAGCTCGGTCTGGCCCGGCAGGCCATACCCTCGTGGGGAAATGGCGTTCAGCCTGCAGCGCCTCGATGCCGTCGATAGTTGGAGACCCTCCTATATAAGGAATTCTTTTTCGCAGGCGCGTTGCAACTTGCCTTCGGTTGCAACCGATCAAATCAAGGCCGTAAAACTCGGCTTCGAACGCCTGGGCTGCCCGTATCTATATGGGGGAGAGAGCGAGGCGGAGGGAGGGTTTGACTGCTCCGGCTTCGTGTACAACACCCTGTCGATGCGCATGGGCTATCCGATGATGAGAGTGGCTGACGATCAGGGACGTGACGATCGTTACCTGTTTATTCCGAAAGAAGTATTGCAGCCCGGTGACGCCATTTTTTTTTATGACCAGGCTAACGGCAACCCTTCGTCTTACCTGGGCCATGCCGGCATGTACGTCGGAAACGGCCTGTTTATCCATTCAACCGGCTCCAATGCCGGGGTGAGCATCGATTGTCTGGACAATAACGATTACTGGAATACACATCTGGCCTGGGGAAGGCGGGTGGTGGGAGGACCGTATAACGATCGCTTCGATACCTACCTGCTGCTCTATAACCCCTCGCAGCAGACGGTCCCGGTTGACGTGAGATTCATGCGCCCCAACAACGCTCCCGAAACAAAGAGCTACAGCGTGGGAGCACATACCCGCTACACGATTCATATCGATGAGCTCTACCCGGCCGATGAGGTCTCCACCGAAGTGAGCGCACCGTCACCGGGCATAGTCTCAGAAAGGGCGATGTACTTCAATTACATGGGCTGGGGTGACGGCGGGCACGCGAGTACCGGAGCAGAGGAAACCGGCCTCGAGGGATACTTCGCTGAGGGATATACGGGCGGCAACTTCAATACCTGGCTGCTGTTTGCGAACCCTGAAAGTAAGGAGGCGCAGGTGGAGGTGAGCTACTTGCGGGAGGGCGAATCGCCGATCGTTGCCAACTATACCCTCGCCGCTTCAAGCCGTCATACCATTCTGGTCAACGGAGTGCCGGGACTGAAAGCGGGTAATGTCGGCATAAAATACAGGTCGACCAACGGGGTCAAGATAACCGCCGAGCGGGCTATGTACTTTAATTACAATGACAAGAGGGGAGGGCACTGCTCGCCGGCTGTCACCCGGACATCCCAAAACCTCTACCTGGCCGAAGGTTACACGGGAAGGGACTTCGATACTTGGATACTCCTGGCAA
>MELM01000007.1:5237-27302 GCA_001767605.1 Candidatus Solincola sediminis
AGCCGCCGAGGTGCAGGTGAACTACCTTGTCCAGGGTGGTCAGAACGTGACCGAGACAAGGACCGTGCCTGCCATGTCACGGCTCACCATTAACGCCAGAGAAAAAATAAATGACCAATCTTTCGGCGTGAGTATTCAATCATTGAACGGTGTAGGAATAATCGCCGAGCGGGCGATGTACTTTAACTACAACGGTATGCGGGACGGCCATTGCTCGGCCGCAGTAGATCAGCCCTCCCAGACCCTTTATCTGGCAGAGGGTTACACCGGAGGCAGGTTCGACACCTGGATACTCCTGGCGAATCCGAATCAGGAGGGTACAACGGCGCACCTCACTTTCGCCAAGGAAGACGGTTCGGAAGTAAAGCTTGATGTAGACATCGGCGGCAGTTCGCGCTTGAGCCTCAGGGCCAATTCGATAAAAGGCCTGGAGGGAAGCGCCTTCTCAACCCATATTGATTCCGATCGTCCCTTACTCGCAGAGCGTTCCATGTATTTCTACTTCAATGATTGGTCGGGCGGCACCAACTGCCCGGCCATACAAGGTCCAACCCAATACCGCTTCTTCGCCGAGGGATATACAGGCGGCTAACCGTCTGCCTCGGTCCACCCTTGTGATAGAATCCTTTGCAGTCTGGTTGATCGTACCAAGGATTGCGGAAACGGCGGATGCGGTATGAAGGCAATCGAACTGATAGGGCCGGGGCGCGTCGAGGTTGTGGAGAAGGACCGCCCGGAGCCGGGCGAGGGGGAAGTACTGGTCCGGATCAAAGCCTGCGCCATTTGCACCCTTGAAAGGCGTCTCTTTACCGGGGAACAGGCAATATCTTATCCGATTGTTTTCGGACACGAGGTCTCCGGAGTAGTGGAAAAAATGGGCAAGGGAGTCCTCAGCGATTTCCAACCCGGCGACCCGGTAGTTCTCGACCTCCTCAACCGCTGCGGGGAATGTCTATATTGCCGCACGGGCCGTTCCAACCAGTGTTCCAATAAATTCAACCCGGGGCTTCCCATCCTGGGCGGGATGGCACAGTTCGTTGCCCGCCCGGCGCGGGAAGTTTTTGCAATCGATCCCGAGGTCGGTTTTCTGCGGGCCTCCCTCACCGAGCCCCTTTCCGATTGCGTGCACAGCTTGATGCGCACGCACCTTTCGCCCGAGATGAAAGTGTTGATGATCGGGGCGGGAACCATGGGACTCCTGCATCTCGCAATTGTGAAACACTACGGCATGTTCTGCGCGGTGAGCGATGTGAACGAAAGCAAGCTCGCGAAGGCTTCCCGATTTGGGGCAGACTGTGTGATCAACGCTGCAAAGGACGATCCTGTCGAAGCCGTGCAGCGGGCAGGGTTCGATGCCGCCTCGATAGCAATAGTCACTGCTCCCGGTAAGGAGGCGGTCGAGGAAGCCTTCAGACTGATTGGCACGCTTGGAACCATAGTGCTGTATTCGGCGAATCCCAAAGGGGTAAAGATAGAACTCGACCCGAACTTTATTCACTACAAGGAGATTACGATAACCGGGAGCGAAGGGCGCACCGAGAAGGATTTCCACCAGGCGGTCTCCTTGCAGAATTCGAGAGGACTCATGTTGGAGCAATTGATTTCAGGAGTCTTCGTTCTGGATGAGGCGCAGAGGGCCTTGGAGGTCTCGCTCGATCCCTCCCTATACAGGATAATTGTCGCCATGGATGAATCAGCCATAACAGAATTCGAAACCATTGGAGGTGCTTAGGGATGTCCACCGGTAAGCAGATCCGGATGGGCCGCATATGTGGACCAGACGGCAGGGTACTAATGGTGGCTATGGATCATGCGGCAATCGGAGGGCCGATGAAATATCTCAAGGATCCCGAGGACGCCATTGAGGCGGTTGTCGAAGGCGTTCCGGATTCCCTCTTGTTGACCAGGGGCATGCTCAGACACGGTTGGAGGGCGATTCCTCCGGAAGTCGGATTGATACTGCGAATCAGCGGAGGCTTCACGATACTGGAGGGAGCGCAGGAATTCAGAGACCGCATAATAAGTACCGTGGAGGATGCCATGCGCTGGGGAGTGGACGGCGTTGCGGTCACCGTTAAGTTCGGACATGAACTGGAGGGAGAATTCATTCAGGCCGTGTCGAAGATTGCCGATGATTGCGATCGCTGGGAAATGCCGCTGTTAATCGAAGTCATGGTGGGCTTGCGCGCAAGTTCCGGGCTTACCGAGGACGATGCCTTGGCCGTGGCAGCGCGCTCGGCAGCGGAGTTGGGTGCTGACATGGTAAAAATAAAATATCCTTCGAAGGGTGGAAACTTGGCCGAGGTGGCCGAAGGCTGCCCGGTTCCCATCCTCGTGCTTGGAGGCAAGAAAGCCGGGGATGATGAGGTGCTGGACATGGTCGGGAAGGCTGTTAATGAGGGCGCCATGGGTGTGACCATGGGACGAAATGTATGGGAGCGGGAAGACCCGGCGGATTTCATGGCCAGGATCCATAACCTCTTGGGGAGGGATATTGCCCGCGGATGAAGGCGGGAGGGAGGCTCCCGACCTCGAGCGTTTCCAGGAATTGGTAGAGGAGGCGCTGGAGGAGTTCCCCGAGCAGTTCCTCAAACTCATACAGAATGTGGCCGTCATCGTAGAAGAAGTAGCGACGCCCCAAGATGCCGCTACCGCCGGAGTCAGAAATCCAATCAACTTACTTGGTTTGTATATCGGGGTTCCATTTACGAAATGGGGAAGGGAATGGAGCGGGCACCTGCCCGATGTGATTAAGATTTACCGCCTCCCTATTCTCGCAATTTCAAGAAACGATGCCGAAATACGCAATAGGGTGCGAAATGTAGTCCTGCATGAGCTGGGCCATAGGGCCGGCCTCGACGAAGAACGCTTGCGCGAACTCGGCGTCTTCTAACCCCTTTGTTAAGGCCACCTTTTTTAGAGGGCGGAGAGGGCGGCACCTAATGCGCCGACAATCTGCGGATTTTCGGGTACAAGGAGTGATAGCCCGAGCCTATCCTCCAACAAAGATCTCAGGCAAGGATTTCGCGCAACTCCTCCGGCGAAAACAACCTCTCTTTCGACCCCGACCCGCTTGAGCAACGCGACGGCACGATCGCATATCGCTTCATGCAGGCCCCTGGCAATCTCCGGTCTCGGTATACCACGGGCAATCAGCCCGGTAACTTCTGATTCTGCAAAGACCGTGCACATACTGGAGACCTTGACCTCCGATTGCGTTTGCATCGCGAGACTTCCCATTTCCTCCAGAGAGAGTTCCATTGCTGCGGCCATTACTTCGAGGAACTTGCCCGTGCCGGCCGCACAGCGGTCGTTCATCTGAAAATCGGCCACTTTGCCGCCGGTACCCAGTGAAATCGCCTTCGTGTCCTGCCCGCCTATATCCAGGATCGTCCGGCAACCCGGAAAATAATGGTAGCAGCCGAGGCCGAATGCTTTGATCTCGGTAATGACGCTGTCGGCAAAATTGGCCTGAGCTAGATGCCTCCCGTATCCTGTCGCGACTAAAACATCGAATTCTCTGTCGGCCAGCAGCATCTGGCATTGCGCCATGGGATCGAAGGTTGTCTCCACCACCTCGCTCGATCGTATAGCACCCTGTTCCAATTCCATCAGGGCAATGGTGCGAGAGCCTATATCGAGTCCGCCTACCGACAAATCATCGCCTCCGGCCTGAATAATTATGCTCGACGATCAGCCTTTCATCCACCGCGAATGGTAAGGTTCGATGCGACTGTATGAGATCCGTTGATCGTCGAAGATCGATTGAACACTTTCCTTTAATTGCGGGTCAATTCGTAGCGAAATGCCGCAGTGAGAGCTGAATTCCCGCGGTGTATTAACCACGGCGTGGCGTATTCCCGCTTTCTTCAATGCCTTTTCACCGGCCAGAGCCTGGTGGGTCGAATCAAAGACAATAACAATGCAATTAAACTTATTCATGGAACCGGTAGTAATCATAAGCCGGTCAGAGTAACCTTGGCAAGGAAACCCGTAAAAACAAGACCGGTTGCACGTGGGTTCCCGCGCTCAGGCGGCAAAGGTCAGAGCGGTCAATGACTTGATGAGTGGCGGCCCGAGAAAAAGCTCTCTATTTCTTCATCAGGGAAAATCTGTCAGAAAGTGAAGGAATCCTCCTTATGGTGATTACTCCTCCGAGCGTTTAAACGGGCATAAGGCTCCTGGGTCTCACGTTTATCGCGAGTTGCAGCGCTCCTCTCCCTTCAAATGGAATCCTAGCCTTCGGGCGAGGCCAGGCGGTTTATGAATTGAACCGACCGCCGGATAATTTCATCCTTATCGTTGTCGATTGTGGCGACATGGTAGGAGTCGGCAAGCCAGACCAGCTCCTTATCTTGTGAAGCGACTTTTTCGAGGACGAAAGGTCCGTTGGATGTCGGGACGACGTGGTCCTCGCGGGATTCAAAGATCAGGATCGGCGATTGAATCCGCGGTAGTTCCTTTTTCGTCAACTTCATGAGTTTGTAAAGCTGCGCGGCGGCCCGTGCCGGAACCTTTTCGTAAGCCATTTCCTTACAGTTAGGGTCCTTGACGTCACTGCCCACTCCGGGGATAGTTTGTTTTTTCAGTATGTACTGGTTCATAAGGGTGATAGGGAGTAGGGGGTTGAGCTTGGCTACCGGAGCGTTAATGGTCATGATGCCGGATATCTTATCGGCCTGGCGTTCGCCGAGAAAGAGGGCGATCGTGCCGCCCATCGACAGGCCTTCAACGAATACCTTGTCGCACCGCCGGGAAAGGTCATCAAGAGCCCTTTCCGCCTCGCCGGTCCATTCCTGCCAGGTCCTGGCCGACATATCCTCGATGGAAGTCCCATGTCCGGGAAGTCGCGGTCCGCTCACCGTATATCCGGCTTTGGCCAAGCCTTCTCCCAGAATACGCATGCTCTGGTTGCAGCCGGTGAAGCCGTGCAGCACCAGTACACCGGTCTTTCCACCCTCAATAAAATACGCTTCGGCTTCCGGCCATACGTGCTCCGCCATCTTTCCCCTCCTATAAACACGGAATACGGACTATTGACTGGCTTGATCCGCCTGTTCCCAATTCAGGCAGCGCTCCACGGCTCGCTTCCAACCCTTCCTCATGGCCAGCATTCGCTCGTGCGACGCGGCATTCGGCCTTGCCTCGTGGTCCAGCCGCCACCTCTCCTCAATCTCTTCCAGGTCTTTCCAGAACCCGATTCCGAGGCCGGCGAGGAGTGCCGCCCCCAAGGCGGTTGTCTCGGTAATAACGGGCCGCCTTACCGGAACTTGCAAGAGATCCGCTTGATACTGAAGGAGCAGATCCATAACGCTCGCACCGCCGTCAACACGCAGTTCCTTTAAAGGGATTCCCGCCTCCTGCTGCATTACTTCAACGACATCAGCCGTCTGCAATGCCATGGATTCTATAACTGCACGTGCGATGTGAGCCCGTTCGGTTCCCCTAGTCATTCCTATTATAAGGGCGCGGGCTTCCGCGTCCCAATAAGGAGCACCCAGTCCCACGAAGGCCGGCACGAAATAAATTCCGCCCGTATCCTCTACCTGCGATGCAAGGGCTTCGATCTCAGAAGCCTTGCTGATAATGCCGAGCCCGTCGCGCAACCATTGTATGGCGGCACCGGTTATAAAAATCGCTCCCTCCATGGCGTAGGTTACATTCCCCGCAATGCTCCAACCCACAGTGGTAAGAAGTCCATGGCTCGAGAGGCGTGGTTTATCGCCGATGTTCATGAGGACGAAACTGCCGGTTCCGTAAGTATTTTTGGTCATTCCCGGATGGAAACAGGCCTGGCCGAAAAGAGCGGCCTGCTGGTCCCCCGCGATCCCCGATATGGGTGCCTCGATCCCCAGGAAAGCTTCCGGATCCGTCTGCCCGAAGAGGCCGCTCGATTCTCTCACTTCGGGGAGGAGGCTCGCCGGCACGCCGAGCATTGCGGCCAGCTCGCTGTCCCAGGCCATCGTATGTATATCAAAGAGAAGGGTCCGGCTGGCATTGGATACATCGGTCGCGTGGACTCGGCCCGCGGTCAGGCGATGCAGAAGCCATGAATCTATGGTCCCGAAGCATAACTCGCCGGCTTGGGCACGCCTGGCGATTTCCGGTTCGTTTTCCATTATCCAAGTCAGTTTGGTGCCGGAGAAATAAGGATCGAGTACCAGCCCTGTTTTCCGGCGGATCGATTCCTCCATCCCTTCTTCCCGGCAGCGCTTGCAGATATCGGCACTTCGCCGGCATTGCCAGACTATTGCCGGTCTTATCGATCTACCGGTCGCCCGGTCCCAGATGACCGCTGTTTCTCTCTGATTTGTAATACCAACCGCGGCAACATCAGCAGCCGTCGCTCCGGCCTCGGCAAGGGACTTTCGGGCGGCCTCGCACGTCCGCTCCCAGATCTCTTCGGGGTCATGTTCGACCCACCCCGGGTGAGGGTAGTATTGCTTGAATTCCAGGGAAGCAGTGGAGAGAGGCTTCTGATCGCGATCGAAGCACATACATTTGGTGCCCGTAGTGCCCTGATCGATGGCAAGGATTATCATCGGTTTGCTCCCGCGATGCGCTATTCCAGATCCTTGGTATCATCCGATGTATCAATTGGTCGTGGTTCGCCCGGTTCGGGCAATTCGGATGCATCCTCAGATTCGAGCTCCGTCTGAACCGGCCCTTCGGATTCTATGTTCTCCACATCCTCAACCGCTTCCAACTCTGCTTTCGCCTCGGATTCCTCTTCCCCCGCGGTCTCGGTTTGGATTTCGCGCTCGGGCGTTTCTTCGGTCTCTTCGGGTTCGGTCGTCTCGACTTCAGTTTCTTCCACGACAATCTTTGCCTCCGGTATCGGTGGCCTCTCATCGACGAAGCGCTTCTCCAGACCTTCCGTTTCCAGACCAAGCCTTTGCAGCAGTTTGGTCAGGGTATGGAAGACTATCTTCGTCGGTGCCACCTCGGTTTCGCGCTGAAGAAGGTCGGAGAGCTCCTTTTCGAGGTATTTTTTGGAAATCCCTTCCGATGGTGTGACATGCAGAACAATCTCATCGAGATCGAATGGGTCGTCGTTGTGTTTGCGGATCTCCAATTGCCATTCCAGGATGTCCTTGTGTCCGGAAAGAAGCGGGTAATAGGCATTGAGGTCGACCAGGGTTCCCTTCAGCTTGGTAAGCTCGAACTCCTTGTGATCGGAACTGCGGGTAATCTCCGAAGCGAGACGCGGAACGGATCGACCGCAATAGGGGCAGGGACTGAAATCGATGCCCTCCTTCACCAAGTCTCCGGTTCGGAATCTTAAAAGGACACTGCCTCTCCATTCGAGAGAGGTATAGACGATCTCGCCATCTTCACCCTCGCCCATCCTCTTGCCGGTACCCGGGTCCACTACCTCCATGATTTCCATATCCGGAAAGAGATGATAGCCGGAGCTTTTCTCCCTGGAAAGGGCGGAAGCCCGGCATTCGCTCCAGGCGACCCTGCCTTCCGTAAATCCATAGGTCGAAGCGATGGCAACGTCATCAGCGCCGCCCTTTTCAAGCAGCTCGAGCATCCTTTCCTTGAGCCCTCCGGGAAGCCGCTCCCCACCGACTATTACGGTGTGCAGAGTAGAGAGGTCCCTACCTTCCTGCACGGCGAGCCTCAAGAGGTGATAGGCATAGGTCGGCGTGGCGGTAAGCACGGTTCCCTGCAAGAGCTCTATCGCATCCAGCACCCGGCTGGTTCCCAGAATACGGCCCCCTCCACTGTGCAATGCAGGCACCCCCGCCCCCTCGGCGGCAAAATAGGTCATCCAATAAGCGAGATGGGGTCCAAATGGGAAGGCATTTATCAGCATATCCTTCCTTTTCAGTTCTAGCAGTTCAAAAAGCCTTCGGCCCGCCTCGCGCATGCGAAGGAGGTCGAATTGCGTATAGGAGATAGGCGTGGGAAGCGCAGTCCTGCCGATCGTGAAATGAAGGTGGACCGGCAGATACTCCGAATACATCATGTCCCCATAGCCGGCCTTGCCCCGCGTCAATTGCAAAAAACGCTGTTTAGCGCGCAGTCCGAAACGTGTCTGGCTGTGCAACTCCGGAGTCGGCTGCAGGATCAGCGATCGGGGAAGATCCGGGTTTTCAGCGAGTGGAGCGATATCCGCCTTGGTGGTAAAGGGTAGGCAGGAGATATCTTTTACGTTGTGGAGGATTCCCGGCTTGATCTTCTGATAATCGAAAAGCTCATGATAGTAGGGACTATACGGGTAAACTTGTTCCCTCAAATAGCGCACCAGGTGCTGGTCCTGAGCAGCCAGGTACTGTTTGGCTGGCAGGTGATCCCACAGCGTCTTAGCCATCAGGCAATCCTCCCATGATCCAATTCCCCGAACCGGCCCGTGATACTCGATACTAACACGAAAAGATGGTGGGGTCAGGCCCGATATTAACACCATTCATAGCAAAAAGGGTGCGGGGAACGCACCCTTAATATAAACCCGTGCTGCCGGCCTCCTCTTAGGAGGCTAGGGTCTGCAGCCTTCCGAACAATGAGCAATTCGTGGAACCATGTAGCGCTTCACTTCAGCACCTCCTTTGAGTCCAAAATCTATGTCTATTGCAATCTATAGCATATCTCGCACTCTCCGACGACCCCCGGCTTGCGCACTTCCTGAAGTGTAGCCCGGCGTCCCGCGACGCGAGATATCGAAAACAAGCCGGTCGGTACTATCGGGCACAAGGTCGGTTGGCCTTCCCGCCTTAATTCCTCGTTGCCATGACAGATATCGCACCCCCGGACCTCTATGTTCAACTCGTTTCCATCGCCCCTTATCTTAACCTCATTGCAGAAACGCAAGTCTTCTTTCAAGTATTCTTGTAGTTGTCGGCGGAAATCCTCTCCCTCGAGACCCTCGCCGGCCTTGGTTTTGAATTCCTCAGCCCATTCCGAACCTATCTTTGATTTGAGCTTCTCCAGTTCTTTGGCATTGGCCTTAACAACCGCCCGGTGATATTTCTTAAAAAATTCCCTATCCATACGTTTTTTCTCCTTTATGCTTCCGGTCAAATCATCTTCACGGCGCCATGATCACATGCATGCGAACAATCGCCGCAAAGGCGGCACTTCTCGAAATCTATTCCAACCTTGCACGCTTCACCTGAGCCGTTGCTGTCAGATATCACCATGAAGGCGTTGTGTTTGCAGGTCCTCGCTGCCCTGCATCCCTCGCAGGTTTCGGATATATCGCATTTATCCCTGTCGATCCATGGCATCCTCGAGCGCATTAAAACTCACCCCTTACTATGCTACCCTTCGATTCACCAAAGAATGATGATCTAAATCAAGGGCGGGCTCATGCGAACCGCATCCGTTGTGAGCATGATTGTGGGGCGTTATTATGGGTAAGAGCTGAATAACCGGTGCAACCAGGAGGTATTTATGTCCAGACTCACTATCTTAGGTGGCTGCGGAGCGGTTGGAAGCACAGCGGCCGGCACATTGGCGCCGAGCGGCTATTTCGATGAAATAGTCATCGCGGACAAGGAATCGAAAATGGCCCGCGACCTGGCTACTCGGCTGGGCAAGACGGTCTCCGCCGTCGACGTGAATGCCGAAGATCCCCAAAGCCTGAAGGATGCGATGAGCGGTTCGTCGGTTGTGCTCAATTGCATCGGACCTTTCTACAAATACGGACCGACCGTATTGAAAGCGGCGATAGATACCGGCATCGACTACGTTGATATCTGCGACGATATGGACGCCACCGAGATCATGCTGGATATGGATGGCCCGGCGAGCGAAGCCGGGATATCCGCGCTCGTCGGCATGGGCAGTTCGCCGGGCATGGCGAACTTGCTGGTAAAATTTACCGCTGAGGATCTGCTCTCACAGGTCGAGTCCGTGGACATATACCATGCCCACGGCGGCGAGCCGGTGGAAGGACCGGCGGTAATCAAGCACCGCTTCCATTCTATGGAAATAGACATTCCGATGTTCTTGAACGGCAAGTACGAAACGGTAAGGCTCTTTGAGGCGAGTGGCCGGGCGCTCGAGGAGGAAACCGACTTTATGAATGTCGGGACCTATCCCGTTTACGGTTATCCCCATCCGGAGACCATCACCCTGCCCAAGCACATACCGGGTGTGAAGCGGGTTACCAATCTGGGGCTCGTGCTCCCTGTCTCATACGCAGAGTTGATCAAGGATATGGTGAGGCTGGGCGTAACCTCTGACGAGCCGATTGAGGTCCAGGGGGAAATGGTCATCCCCCGAGAGTTTGCAGTCGCCTTCGTCATCTCGAGAAGAAATGAATTGCTCAAGGAGGCGGGAATAACCGAGCAGATGGGTTGCCTGAAGATAGTCATCAAGGGCCTCAAGGACGGCGAGCCGCACACCTATATATTCTCCATGTCCTCAAAGGGCATGGGAATGGGTGAGGGTACGGGGATTCCGGCAGCTTTGGGGGCGATCGCTATGTCGGAGGGAAAGATCGAGCGCAAGGGCGCGTTTCCACCCGAGGCGGGGGTAAGCCCCAAGGACATGATCCAATTGGCGGGTGAGATCATAAAATCATCGGGGAAAGGGGACAGCGTTCCCATACACATAGAGCATATCGATAAAGATGGAAACTCCGAAGCAATCGCGTTGCAGTTCTAAACGAGCGAGTAGGAAATAATAGGTTTAAGAGTACCCCGAAGTGTGGTAGATTAAGAGATAGAAAAGGTGCTGGTTAAATCAGCTCCCGAGGATAAGCGACATTGCGGGGATCTCCGCAGGCATAGGCTGAGATAAGGCTTTTCTCGGGAGCTGTTCCATGAGCCGGATTCATGGGATGAGATACTTAGCGGGGAACCGCCTCCATCACCAGATTGCCCTTCTTCGAGACTTCCCATTCCACCCGGGAATCCATTCCGAATGACATCTCGAAAAGCCCCTGCATGAGACCAACGGTCATTAGATAGGTGGCGGTATTTTCGAGCCGCAGCAACAAACCCTTGGGACTTATCTTCATCTCCCGCAGGTTACCCAATCCCCTTAAGGCCAGATGCAGTCGCAGCTCTTCCTCGCCGCCCATTTTCTTTAGAGAATAGAAGCCGGTTTTAGTGAAAAGCCTCTGCGCCTCGACCACGATTTTTTCTATGGTCTTCCCCAATTCCGCTGCGAGTTCCTCGAATAATCGATCCAAAGACTGCGGTGCCATAAGCACCATCCGCCTGCCCAGGCTCTCATTCACGATAATTCCCTTTTCGAGGTTCCACTTATATCGGGCGAACGCTCTGGGCACCCCGCACTTGGGACATAGATCAAGTTGGATGTCTCCCTCCTGATGATAATAAGGTTGAAGTTCAAGCTTCTCACGCAACCCCTTGGGGTATTCCGTCCAATGGGTGGTGAATTCATATACTCCAGGGGAGATTTCTTCATACGTCACCTCGTGCTCGCCGCCTACCACCGATGATAACGCGCCCGCCAGGGCTCCGGCGGACATAGGTATGGAGAAAGGCTTCATGATTCGGACTGTGAGATAATCGTCTTCGTCTTTTTCGTAGCGGTGCCCGATTACCTCATATTTCCCGTATCCCACGGCATGACAGTAAGTCATCAAGGGTTCAATGAAAGTGGTTGGCTTTATCTCCCCGGCCACGATCATATCCCTCACGCCTGAGGGAATGAGGCGGGCCGTATAAGCCTCGGTCATCCTGGCCGTAATATTTATTATCAAGTGCTCGATCGATACACCGATTATTTCCGCCATATTTGCGAACAGCGGATCGAGGCTCTGTGATTCAATGAAGCCGATTCGGGCATGCGGATTGAGCTTTTGAACAATGTCGCCGTTGTTTAACCATACCTGTGCATCACTGAAAGGTTCCGGCACCCCACATTCCGAACACAGATTGACTTCGATCATTGTTCCAGCTCCCTTTAACACCGCCCCCTTTTGTTGTCGGATAGTCCAACGTTAGTCTTGATTTCGGACCCGGTTTTCTTAATAAGCATTCCTGAGGATTTGGACAAGGTCTTCGAGGACCGTCTCCCGAGGATTGGAGGAGCGAAAACGCGTGAGGAGAAAGGCTTCAGAAGCAAGCGTCTCTACCGCGCTTTCAGGGATGCCGGCATCGCCAAGTGTGGCGGGAAGGGGGAGGGCGGAAAGCAATTCGGCAACTGCACCAGAAGCAACCTCGGCCGCTTTGCCCGCAGTCAGCCCGGAGACATCGACACCCATCGCCCCGGCTAATTCCCTGTACGATTCAGGGCAGGCCTCCATATTAAATCGCATGACGTGAGGCAGCAGGATTGCATTCGCCTCTCCATGCGGCATCCCGAAATGGGATCCGAGGCCGTAAGACAGGGCGTGGGAAATACCCAATCCTGAGGTTGTGAAACCCATCCCGGCTATTAAAGCAGCGAGGGAAAGTTGCCGCCTGGCTTCGGCATCGGAACCATCGGAGCATGCCCTTTCCAGGAAGCCGAAACCGAGCTGAGCGGCCTTAAAGGATAGGACTTGCGTCGGCTCCCAAGCCTTTTTGGCTACAAATGATTCCACAGCATGCGTCAGCGCATCCATTCCCGTGGCCGCGGTAAGTCGGGGTGGCATACCATAAGTGAGTTCGGGATCTGTGATAGCCAGTATCGGATACAGGTTCTGACTTACGAGCGACATCTTCTGGCGGCGTTTGCCGCCGGTTATCACCGCGACCGAGGTGGCCTCACTCCCGGTCCCGGCCGTTGTGGGAATGCAAATCAATGGTTTCCCCCGATTGGGAATGCGGCCGATACCTTCCCAGGATGCCACCTTTCCCCGGTTGGTTAACTTGACCGCGATGACTTTCGCGGCATCCATCGGGCTACCTCCGCCCAGTCCAATCACGAAGTCGCAGCCGCTCTCCAATGCCAGGCCGGTTCCCTTTTCCACCGCCTCTACATCAGGGTCGCTCTTTACTTCCGAGAAATGAGTGAGAGAAATACCGGCCGCCGCAAGCATATCCTTAACTGCATCGACGGCGGGTAGGAGAGAGGTAGGTCCACTGCCCGTGACCAGAAGGGCATGCTTTCCAAAGCTCTTTCCCAGTGTGCCCACTTCGGAGAGGCATCCTTCACCAAAAATGACCTGGACGGGAAACCTGAAAACACTAATGCTCACACTCACACCCCCAACTCTTGATTGAGGAGTAATATCGCTGTAGGGATATTAGTGTAGCCGCTGAGAAGGTCGCAGGTAAAGCCTGCTCGAATATTAGTTTTAAGGCGGTTCTTATCATAGTTTTCCTGTTAAATGCGTAAGAACGAGGTGTTTTTACCAGATTGGGCCGGCAGGCGGGGGCAGGCCGTGCAAGCGAGCGAACGGGAGGAGCGGAGGTGACACCATGGATATAGGGGAAGCGGGGCTCAAGGCTTCACTTCTGCTTGACGGCGAGGACCGGTTGCTGGAGGCCAACAGGGACGCCGAAGTTTTCCTCGAGAAACCATTCGAGGAAGTCCGGAAGGCCGGGCTTGCCGAAGCTAATCACTCCCTGTATGTAGCACTCAAGGATTTGATCGCCAAGACCAAGCGCGGGCGCGGTGTCGAGGATTACGCGCTGCCCTATAAATTGGGCAAGCACCTCATGAGGGTGAACGTTTCCATAACCCCGTATCCCCTGGACGCATTGGGTACGACCGGTTCAATGATAACCATTTCGACTGGAGAGGCGCGTGGGGTCGTTGAGAAACCCGAGGCCAAAAAGGAAATAATTACCACTCCCGAGAAGCCGAAGGAGAGAGGAAACCTCTGGGAGTTTCTTCACCCATTGGCGGAACCGGCCTTCCTCCTCGATATGGAAGCCAATTTCGCATACATAAACCCGGTCATGTCTTCCCTCATGGGTTATTCCCCTGAAGACATGGTCGGAAGGCCACTTTCATTTTTTATGCATAAAGAAGAAGCGAAGCTATCACTGGCCAGCCTGGTTGAGGCGGCGTGCTCCGCGCCGTGGAGAGGCGAAATCGAGTTCGGCCGTTCGGACGGCGGGACCGTCAATATCATCGTCACGGTAGACTTGGCCAATAAAAAGGCGAAGGGAAAGCCGATCAAGTCCGACAAACTTCTGGGCATCGGCCGGGATTTCACGGTGGAGGCACGCATCCGCAAGGAGCGGGAAGAAGAACTGAGGCGGGTATGGAGCTTGATGGAAGGGGTAGGAGTGGCGGTCGCTTGTTTCACCCCCGACTTGAGAGTTACGCTGCTCAGCGATTCGGCCTGCCAACTCTTGAGAACGACCAGGGACCGCGCGATCGGCACCCTCTTGCCCGAACTGTTCCAGGGCGAAGCGACAAAGGAAATAGCGGACCTCGTGGACCTGGCCCTGAAAGGAGAAGAGGTCAAGGGAGCCGAGATCCAACTCGGCCAGGCGAAAGACCGGCAGCGGGTATTCAACGTGGATGTCAAGCTCGGCTTCAAGACGGAGGGAAAACCACGTGAATATATGGTTTTGATGCGCGAAGCGACCGCCGAACTCTCTGAGAAGGAGAAAGCGCGATCCGGCCTCTTGGCGGTGCAGCAAAAAAGTGAGTTGCTCGAGATGGCGGTGAGGAGCCAGAATCTGGAATGGTTTTTGGGTGATTGTCTCGCCCTTCTCGAGCGGGAGACGGCGTGTTCGGCTTCGACTGTCTTTCTCTTGAATGAAAGAGAGGCGCTACTCAAATCTTCTCGCGGGCTCGATCATGGCGACCGGGCTGTGCTGAAGGCACTGCGTTTGAAGCCCGGCTATGTGAAGGTGTGTGATTTTACCAGGCTGAAGCTGGAAATTCATGGGGGAGTGCCCAAGAAAGGCTGGAAGGAAACGCAGCGGATCCTCGATAAGGCAGACGCACTGCTGCCGCTTTTCAGAGAGAAGAGATGGCGGAATATACTCATCGTGCCGTTTAAGGCCGGCGATATGGAGGGGGGCATCGTACTCATCGACTACGATGCCGATAAGCTAGGGCAGGTCGATGACTATTTATTTCGGAGTGTGAATGAAGTAATCGCTTCCGTCCTTCCAACCTTGATGCAAAGGGAACTGGATTCGTCGCGAATTAAAGATGAATTGGAACACCTCAAGCTTTCCCGGCCCCGCAGTGTTGAATCCCCCACAGAAGGTAAGCGCGAGGAGGCCCCAGAAGTGGGCAAGGAGACTGGCGAGCCGGAAACCGGGCCTGAAGCCGCGGCGGAAGTCGCGCGAAATCTGATCGAAGTAGCGCGGGAAGCAAAGAGGACGGAGCGCACACCCGATCACCTTACATTATGGAAAGAGGAAGCGAGCCATCGGCCGGTACCCTCATCGAAGGGCATCGATGTCTCCGCCCTGGTATGGGAGCTGAAGGAATATTATTCGAGGCGAGGCCATAAAGGGGAGATATTCCTCGAGTTGGAGGAAGACTTGCCCAAACTTCATACCGATAAAAAGCTGCTGCGTGATTCCCTCATGCATTTGCTCGAAAATGCCATGCGTTTTTCGCCATCCGGCGCTCCGGTGATTCTCGGGGTCGAGAGGTGGGGCGACGAGGTCCTGCTGCGCGTCGAGGACCAGGGGCCGGGAATCGCGGGAGAAATCATCGAAGATGTGAT
Source organism: Candidatus Solincola sediminis (assembly GCA_001767605.1). GTDB lineage: Bacteria > Actinomycetota > Geothermincolia > Geothermincolales > RBG-13-55-18 > Solincola > Solincola sediminis. Next base: position 20,788 of record MELM01000007.1, read on the forward strand.
GCGGGCGGAAATCGAGGACAAGAGTAAAGGGAGACCCAAGGAAAAAAGCCAGCAGGAGAGACCATTGGGTCTCGTAATCACCCGCAAATATGTTGTGGCGATGGGAGGGGATTTCTCCATCAAGACCAGGCCTGATGAGGGAACAACCACATTCATCAGGTTGCGGGTTCTTCCGTTTATCGGAGAGGGGCTGTGACGCCACAGGTCAAGCTCCTCGGAATATCCGGAAGTCCCGTATCGGGCGGCAACGTGGAGACTGTGCTCACGGAGGTGTTACGCAGTCAGGAAGGCCGGGCCGGTGTTATCCATGAAACGATAATGCTCGCGAATCATGAGATAAGCGATTGCCGTCAATGTAACTGGTGCCTGAAGAAGCAGAACGAGAACAAGCGATGCTCCATCGAAGACGATATGGATAATGTTTATCCCGCGCTCGAGGAGGCGGATGCCCTGATCATGGCCACCCCAGTTTATTTCGGGCGCCTTTCAGGCCACTTGGCATGCTTCATCGATCGTTTAAGAATCTATGTACACGGCAATGTGACGGGCGGCCGCATGCGCAATAAGGTAGGAGGCTCGATCGCGGTCGGCTGGTTCCGCCTCGGTGGCCTGGAGACGGCGCTCCTTTCCATCAACCAGTTTTTCCATGGCGTAGACATGGTGATAGCCGCACCCGAGGCCGGTCTTCACGGTGGCTCGGTATTATCCTCTCTCGAAGGCGCCGGGCGGCGGGATGGGGTAGATAGGCTGCTGGCATTACGGGACGGTATGGGAATGGCGAGTGCGCTATCGACAGTGGAGCGCGCCGTAGAGTTAACAAGGATCATAAAAGCCGGCTAAGGGAGAGGGCGGGATTATGGCTGAGAAATTCATCATAAGCCACGACGTGGGAACCGGCGGCAGCAAGGCCGTTCTCACCGATATTACGGGAGCCATACTCGCATCGAGTTTCGAGCCCTATGAGACGCTCCACCCCCGGCCGCACTGGGCGGAACAGAACCCCGAAGATTGGTGGCGGGCCGTCACGACGAGCACCAGGCGTCTCTTGGAGCAGAGCAAGGTCAAGCCGAGCCAGGTAATAGGTATGGGATTCGCAACACAGATGTTGGGAGTGCTCCCCCTCGATACTGGGGGCCGGCCGCTCCGTCCCGGGATAATCTGGCTTGATAATCGGGCGGTAGAACAAGCAGCGCGTATGGTCAGGCGCCTGGGCGGCGCTAAAGTGATGATGATGGTGGCGGGGGCGATCCCTTCGGGTAAGGATGTGATATGCAAGATCCTGTGGATCAGGGACGAGGAACCCGAGGTTTGGGAGCGGACGGATAAGATCGTGGATGTGACCGGCTACCTGGTTTTTAAATCGACGGGAAATGTGATCATCGATCACACGGCCGCGGGCGCGACCGGTATGTTGAATAATAAGAACAGGCAGTGGTCGGGTACACTGGCGAGACTGATCGGAGTGCCCCTGGAGAAGATGCCCCCGATAAAGAGTTGCATAGAAGTGGTGGGTGTACTCACAAGAGAGGCCGCTTCCGAAATGGGCCTCGACCCGGGTACGCCGATAATCGGTGGCATGGGGGACGTGCCGAGCGCGGCAACCGGGTCGGGGGCCCTCGAAAACGGCGACGCGCACATCTGCCTCGGCACCTCGGGCTGGCTCTGCATCTCGGTGGGGAAGGCCAAGAACCTGGGAAAAAATGGCATCTATTCCCTCGCCTCCGCCGATCCGGAGATGTTCCTGATGGTCGGGGAGACGGAGACCGCCGGCGCCTGCCTGAAATGGTTTGCCGAGCATCTGGCGACGCAGGAAGAATTGGAGCAGGCTGAGAGCAACGGCGGGGAGATGGCCATCTTCCGGATCATGGATGAAGTGGTGGCGAGGGTGGAACCGGGTTCCGGAAGGCTGCTGTTCACGCCGTGGATGTTCGGAGAACGGGCGCCGGTTACTGACATCACCTTGCGAGGATCATTTATAAACCTGAGCCTCGAGCATGAGCGCGATCACATGCTGAGGTCTATATACGAGGGAGTGGCTTACAATTGCCGCTGGCTGCTGGACGCGGTGGGCAAAGCCGGCTTCAAGTGCGAAAAGTTGCGGGCGATCGGAGGCGGTGCCAGGAGCGACGTCTGGATGCAGATACTTGCGGACGTCACCAGGCGGGAAGTCGAAGCCGTCGCCAATGCCCAGGAGGCCGGCGCCATGGGATGCGCTCTGGCGGTAGCGGTCGCATTGGGAGAATACAGCAGCTATCGCAGTCTTAAGAAAGTCATAAAGGTGCGTAAATCATTCGAGCCCGACCCCAACTGCTGCTCGATTTATGATGAATTGTACGGTGTGTTTCGCTGCCTGCATGGTAACCTGACGGATGTCTGCCGCAGGTTGAATCAGCCGGGACAGGCCTGCGAAAGTCAAACGAGTCGCTAGCGACGAGCGCCGTTGCGAGGCAAGCGAGCGCCGTTGCCAGGAACGGAGCGACGAAGCAAACTGGAGTGACGTTGCAAACTCGTTTGAGTAGGCGTTTCAATGGAACGCGTAAGGAGGAATGATATGGATTACGAAGCGCAACCGAGGGCGTTGCCGGAAGGGATAGATTATGGCGATCACATAATCGCCACCTATTACGCCGCCTTGCCCCGAGACATGATCATGTACTATCTGGCACCCTTCCTGGCCATTGAACAATCCACGGGAACCTGGACGCCGGTTCCCGGTGAGACGCCGGAGGTGAGAGCCAAGCACGTAGCCAAGGTGATCGGCATACACGAGGCTCCCTATTTCGAATACGAGGTGCCCAGGGATGTGGACGAACGAACCTATGTTGTGCAGATAGCCTTCCCCTACAGGAATATCGAGAATCAGATCCCGATGATGCTCACCGCCGTGCTGGGAAATATTTCCATGGGGGGTAAGATAAAACTCCTGGATATATGGTTTCCAAAAGTTTTCACCGACGGTTTCACGGGACCGAGATTCGGCATTGAGGGCGTCCAGGAGATCCTGGGTGTGAAAGATAGGCCGCTCCTTAACAATATGGTCAAACCATGCACGGGGTATACATGCGAGGTGGGGCGGGATCTCTTCTATGAGGCGGCACTCGGTGGATGCGACTGCATCAAGGATGACGAGCTGATCGCGGATATGGCCTTCAACCGGGTCGAAGATCGGGTCAAGGCCTATATGGCAATGGAGAAAAGGGTTTACGAAGAGACCGGCGAGCACACCTTGTACACGGTCAATATCTCAGACAATATTCCCAAAATGTTCGAGGTGGCACGGCGGGCGGTAGCCGGGGGGGCTAACGCCATCATGGTGAATTACATCGCGGTTGGATTTCCCGCCCTGCAAGCGCTTGCCGAGGACCCGGAAGTAAACGTGCCCATCCTTGCGCACATGGATTGTGCTGGTGCCTGGTATGAATCGCCCAATTCGGGCGTGGCCTCCCACCTGGTTCTCGGGAAGCTTCCCCGCCTGGCCGGCGCCGACGTCATAGTCTTCCCGGCACCCTATGGTAAAGCTCCCTATCTTAAGGATCGGTTCGTCACGACCGCGGACTCCATGAAGTACCCGCTACACGCTTTGAAGCCGTCCATGCCCATGCCCTCGGGAGGAATTACGCAGTCGATGGTCGGAACCTGCGTGGCGGATCTCGGGAATGACATCATGATAGGCTCGGGTGGAGGGATCCATGCTCATCCGATGGGACCGGCGGCGGGGGCACGTGCCTTCCGGCAGGCGATAGACGCCGTCATGAAGGGTATACCACTGGACGATTATGCCAAAGAGCACCAGGAGTTGGCGGTGGCTCTCGGAATATGGTCCGATATCTTCACGGAAACAACGGCTTGATCGTTTAAAGCGTGACGAGCTTTGTACCCAGTTCGCGGCCGAACTCCTCGGCCTTTGCGATCTCGCTTTCGGGGAGTACGCCCCTCGTTTCCTGTGTTGCTCCCGGCCATTTGGTGGCCCCGCCTATGACAATGAAATCCAATCCGGTATCCGGGTCTCCTGCTTCTCCTACCGCCTCGATCGGAACCTCATGGCCGGAGGCCTCGAGGCCTTTGGCTATGGATTCCGCACTTTTTGCAGCTGCCCCACCGGCTCTGATAGATGACAAGACCTTTCATAGGACCTCCATAGCTTTTGGAACATTACGAGTCGAGATTACTACGCAGCCTGTTTCCATTTGGATGGAGATAAAGAACCGGCATTCCTCGACTCATGCTTTCGAAAGCTTGGCCGATTCCTTTTCCTCTTCCTCCTCTATATCCAGCCTCTCCAAACGAAGCGCCTTGAAGCCGAAGTAGACAACAGCGAGGATGGCGGCGAAGTTAATGAACACCGAGATAAAATGGCCGTAATTGAACGTGGCGTCGCCGATTGCAAAAGTCAGAGTGTCGAGATTGGCGTTGCCCACGACGACCCCGATGATCGGGTTGATAAAATCACTGACGAGTGCGGTAACCAATGCCGCCGTAGCCAGGCCGACGATAAAACCAATCGCCAGCCCCACTACCCCCTGTTTCCTGATGAACTCAAGGAACCCTTTCATTTCCCTCTCCTTCCCCGTAGCGATTTTCAATAAATGATTTTCACGCCAGTTTTATGAAATCGGAGAATGTGAAGTCTTGAATGCCTGAGCGGCATAAAAAGTTTTGATCTCCCAGGCCTCAGTCCAGAGGCAAAGATTTATCCGGTTCGGGTAATACCATTTGGCCATGGGGAATATATATCGTATTCATGTTCTTTCCCGGGGCTACTTCACGTATCTGTCTGGAAAGGGGATGTTCGCCCAGGCTCAAGTTTGCCGTCCCCGGAAGGAAACTTCTACCAACTCCCCCGGACAAGCCCTTAATCTCGGTGAAAAGCAGGCGGTCATCCTTTACCGTGTAGGGCTTGATATCGAAATAGCTCTTCATCTTTGGCTTAGTGATTCCCACTTCCAGAGTGAGGATGTGTTCGCCTTTCTCCGAAAGCGAGCATGAGATCGATTTCTCCGTTTCCGAGAATTCGATTTCCGCCAGGAATTTCGGAAAACCCCAGATGTCGATGCCGGCATGAATACCGATTTCTGAGTCAAGCGGAAGGTGCCAGACATAGACTTCGAGGGAAAGGGAAGCCGCCATACGAAGCGCAGGAAAGAGTGGAATATTGATACGAGGTTCATAGCGGACGGGTATGGCAATCGCCAGTTCTTTGTAAGGCCCGATGCTCGTGTCGCGATAATCGAAGGCCATAAAGGAAAGGAGGCCCTTGCCGGGCAGGATCTCCAGAGGGACCAAGCTACTGGTGGGCAGGATGTTTTTCAAGGGAAGCACCGGGGCTATGAAGTTGGCCGCGATTGTGGATATGTCTTTATAAAGGATGGGTACCTCGACCGAACCCCCCGTTATTTCAATTGTGTGCTGGGACACATCTGCGAAGAATTCGCGCTCCATGATCGGCTCCTCTCCCCATGCCGCATAATGCAAGCTTTACTCGTGTATTATAGTCATCCCGTGCCGGCCATGAAAACCAACCCCTTCACATTGGGGACGGGTACGTTTGTTAAGGGTTTAACAAACCAACCCGTCCCCAATGTGTAAGCTAATACTTGACGAGGGTGCCGGTGCGGCGCGCGTGGTTAACGGCCAGGGAGAACAGGGCCAGGCTCAAGGGGATCAACACTACTGATATTACGGCCAGCGCTATGAGGTCGGTCGTCACGTCTGAAATGCCCTGCGCTTTTAACAGAGTGCCCCGAATGCCCTCCAAAGAATAGGTGATGGGAAGGATGCGGGAGAAAAAGCGCAGCCACCCCGGGAGTACGGAGATCGGATAGAGAACGCCGCCTAAGAATATGGAAACCGTGCTGACTACCCAATTTATTGGATCGCCCCTCTTAAAAATGATGATGAAGCTCGCCGAGATTATGCCTAGTGCGGAATATGCGAGTACGGTCAATATGAGCAACAGGAGAGCAACCGGGATGTTGGCACCGGCGAAGGAGATGCCGAAGGCGGCCCCGATCAGCAAATAAACAACAACCGAGATGCTGGTAAGCAGGAAACGCCACAATGACGAGGACAGAATAATCAGGGAAAGTGAGGTAGGAGTTGCAAGCATTGCTTCCAGAGTCCCCATCATTTGCTCCTCCCGCATGCTCTCGGCAAAGGAACCAAGTCCTGTGCGAAGAAACATGGCGAAGGCCATACCTACCAGCACAAACGAGAAATAATCGTTGGCAGTATCTTGCACGACCGCAGGGTCAACGATTTTTCCCAGGAAGTAAAAAATGGAGGCCGAGAAAAATATTCCCGCCAGGGAGAGGAGGAAATTGAAGCGGTAGCTGACTTCTATAAGGAAGTCGCGCTTGAGAAAGCCCAGTGCTTTACCCAAGATCCGGACCCCTTCCCACCAGATCCACGAAAATGTCGCCCAGACCGGCATCCTGCCCGAGCCGGTCCCGGCCCTGCCGCATCAACTCATTCAGGGCGCCAAGAAAGACCATGTTGCCCTTGTCGATAATGGCCAC
>MELM01000007.1:27309-33553 GCA_001767605.1 Candidatus Solincola sediminis
CATAGCCGCTCGGCCTCAGCCATGTCCTGGGTTGCGAGTAGCACGGCCTTGCCCCTCTCGGCTACCAGTTCCTTGCGAATGAAGTCCTGCAGTGGGTAAGCTGCCTCGGGAGATAGCGAGCGTGTCGGCTCATCCATCAGAAGTACTTCCGGGTCGTGTAAGAGCGCCCTGGCAATCGCTGCCTTCTGTCGCATGCCGCTCGAATAGTCGGAGAAGGGGACATCGAGATAATCCATATCGAGGAGTTCGCCGAGCTCATCGATTCTTTTGGCGGCGAAGCTGTGATTCAAGCCGTGCAGAGATGAAAAGAATTCGAGATTGTGCCGGCCGGACAGACGCCAGTAGAAGCTGCGTTCCTCACTGTTTACCATGCCCATGCGCCTGCGGATCTTTATTCCTTGCTGCATCGGATTCGCCCCTAGTACGAGTACCGACCCCGATGTGGGCAGGAGCAGGTTGTAGGCGATCTTTATCAGGGTGGTTTTTCCGGCCCCGTTAGTCCCGAGGAGGCCGAAGATCGATCCCCGGCGGACATCGAAACTGATACCATCGAGCGCCCGAACTACATCCTTTTTCCAGGATGGGAGGAAGAAGGGAACGAACCCCTTCCCGGCTCTTGGGTAATCCTTCACAAGCTCGCTGACCCTGATAGCGACATCATTGCTGGAAGGAAGACTTCCGGCGCTCATACAACCTCATTTCAAATGCCGACGAACATTTATAACCCCGGTGGGGCCCATCTCTTCGGCCCGATTCGCCCCACCGGGCGCTTCTCTCGAGCGTCTTATCCGTGTTGTGCTTGCTCATGGCCTTCTGCTATAAATACCGATAATATGACAAGCACTTATAAGTAATCGACCGCGAGAGTGATAGCTTTGATACGAATTGTGCCGAAAGAGGAGTTCTGCATTGGGTGCCGCCTATGCGAAATCCACTGCATAGTGGAGCATTCGAAGAGCAAGAACATAGTAAAGGCCTATAAAAAAGAGAATCGCCCGATTAAAAGGGTGGAAGTGGAGGAGGAAGGCCACGTCTCTTTCGCCCTGCAATGCCGCCATTGCGAGGAGGCCCCCTGCATAACCGCCTGCCTTTCGGGAGCGATGCAGAGGGATGCGGAATCGGGCGCTGTGATCAATGATCCCGAACGCTGTGTCGGCTGCTGGACCTGCATCCTGGTCTGCCCCTACGGGGCTGTACGCAGGGACGAAGCGGAACGGAAGGTGGTCGGCAAGTGCGACCTCTGTCCAGACCTCGAGACACCGGCCTGCGTGGCCAATTGCCCGAATGAAGCCTTGGTGATAGTGGAGGATTGAATTGGCGATATACGATTATGCGATAGTTGGTAACTCGGCGGCGGCGATAAATGCCTGCGATGCCATTCGCGCCCGGGATGCCGTGGGAAGCATCGCGATCTTCTCGGAAGAGAAGTACCGCTGCTACTCGCGTCCCTTGATCTCCTATCTGGTAGCCGGTGAGATCACGACCCAGGGCATGTACTATCGCCCTTCCAATTATTACCGCTCGGCCAAGGTGGATTTTCATAAAGAATCGCGCGTGGTATCCATAAACCCGGCCAAGAAGATGCTGACAACCGCCGGTAAGGAGAAGGTCAAATGGCGGAAGCTGCTGCTGGCCACCGGATTTTTACCCTTCGTACCGCCTGTCAACGGCGTGGAGGAGACAGATTACCTCACCTTCGTTTCATGGGACGATGCGCGCAGAATGCTCGCCCTCACCAACAAGCCGGCCGCTGCGCTGGTCGTAGGTGCCGGTCTCATCGGAGTTAAAGCGGCGGAGGCGCTGCATGCAAGGGGCGCCGAAGTAACGGTTGTGGAAAAGATGGATCGTGTGCTTCCGCTCGCCCTGGACGCGCGGGCTTCGGCCTTGGTCGAAGAGAGATGCAGCGCGAAGGGTATCGGCATCATAACCGGGGAGAGCGTAAGCGGCGTCGAATCCCGGGGAGGCCATAAAGGACGTGCCTTCCTTTCGGACGGATCGGAAATCGATTTCGATATCCTGGTGATGGCGGTTGGGGTTCGGCCGCGAACGGAACTCGCCGAGGCGGCGGGGATCGACTGCCGCAGGGGCATCGAAGTGGATGAATATCAGAGCACTTCGGAAATGGATATCTATGCGGCGGGTGATGCGGCCATCGCCCTGGACGTCGTGCTCGGCAAACCGGCCCTCAATGCCCTCTGGCCGGTGGCCGCCCTGCAAGGAAAGTACGCGGGTTTAAATATGGCGGGAGACGAGGTTAGTTACCCGGGCTGCAACTCCATGAACTCGGTGGAGTTCTTCGGCCTGCCGGTGCTTTCGGCCGGCATAGTGAATCCGGAGGGTTCGGATTATGAGGTTATCACGCGCGAGGATGGCGACGGCGAGTACCGCAAGGTGGTCGTAAAGGGTGACACGCTGGTCGGTATGCTAATGGCCGGAAAGATTGAGAGGGCAGGAATCCTTACCTCTCTCATTCAGGAAAGAGCCAACGTGAAAAGGATAAAGAGCTGCCTCCTGGACGAGGGCTTCGGGCTTATCAATTTCCCTCACGCCATAAGGCAGGACCGAATAGTAGAAGCCCTGGCCGGCCTGAAGAAGGCCGATGCCGTAAGAGGCCGGAGAGGCTGAAAGATGCTTAGAGGTATACGATTCCCGGACGACAAGGACTTCTCGGGTTGCTCAATATTCGGGATGATGAATGTCCGCGGCGAGAAGTTCAACGGCGAGGACATGATCACGGCTATCGCCAACATGAAAGATCGCAGTAACGGATTGGGGGGCGGATTTGCCGCCTATGGTATCTATCCGCAGTACGCCGATCTCTACTGTTTCCAAATGATGTACGACGACGAGGGAGCCCGCAAGGAGAGCGAGGAATTCCTGGAGGCATCCTTTGAGATAGAAACGGCGGAAATCATCCCGACCAGAGCCTGCGAAGGGGTCCGGGAATCGCCCTTGCTCTGGCGCTATTTCATGCAGCCGCGGCAGAAGGTGACCTGCGAACTGGAGGACGTGGAGAGTTTCATCGTATCGGTTGTGATGGATATCAATAGAAAAATCGACGGCGCCTTCGTCTTTTCGAGCGGGAAGGACATGGGGGTCTTCAAGGGTGTCGGTTTTCCCGAGGATATCGGAAGGTTCTTTCGCCTGGAGGAATATGAGGGGTACAGCTGGGTTGCGCACGGCCGTTTCCCGACCAATACCCAGGCCTGGTGGGGAGGCGCCCATCCCTTCAACATCCTCGACTGGTCGGTGGTGCACAACGGTGAGATAAGCTCATACGGCATCAACAAGCGCTACCTGGAGATGTACGGCTACGTTTGCACTCTCTTCACCGACACCGAAGTGGTGGCATATGCGGTCGATCTGCTGGTAAGGCGCCACGGCCTTTCTGTAGAGGATATGGCAAAGGTCCTGGCTGCACCGCTGTGGGACGAGATAGACCGTATGCCGGCCGAGGGAAAGCAGCTGCATACGGCCTTGAGGCAAACCTACGGCTCCATTCTCATGAACGGACCCTTCAGTATCATCATCTCCAATCGAAATCAGATGATCGGTCTTACCGATCGTATCAGGCTGCGGCCGCTGGTGGCGGGACGAAGTGGGGATATCAGGTATATATCCTCCGAGGAGGCGCCCATGCACCTCATAGACGACAACGTCGAGGATACCTGGATCCCGCGCGGGGGCGAGCCGATCATAGCCGAGCTGGAAAACATTGCCAGACCAGCGGCGGTGGAGGAAAATTTACTTAGTTTGAGCGGCGCGGATTCGTAGCCGCTTGGAGGTTTTTCTAATTGAAGAGTTATATCTTACCGGAATTTTTGATAGACAGGGACGATTACCGCTGCATAAGATGCGAGGTTTGCGTGCGGCAGTGCGCATTCGACGCCCATTGGTACGATGAGGAGGACGACGAGGTTCGCGTCGACGAGGACAAGTGCGCCGGCTGCCTGCGCTGCGTGACCTTTTGTCCCACCAATGCCCTGATCGTGCGGCGAAACCCCAATCAGATCCCGGAGAACGCCAACTGGACGAATGAGGTGCTGCATAACATCTATAAGCAGGCCGAGACTGGAGGCGTGCTGCTCACCGGAATGGGCTGCGATAAAGATTACCCGATTTATTGGGACCGGATAGTCCTGGATGCCAGCCAGGTGACCAATCCGTCTATCGATCCGTTGCGGGAGCCCATGGAACTAAGGACCTACCTGGGAGCAAAGCCTGACGCCCTCGAAATCGGGCGGAAGAAAGGGAAATCCTCCGTTCTCACCAAGATTTCACCGCAATTGAGGCTGGAGACCCCGATCATGTTCTCAGCCTTATCCTACGGTGCCATAAGCTACAACGTTTGCGAATCGCTCGCTCGGGCGGCGAGCGAATTCGGCACCTATTACAACACCGGGGAGGGGGGCCTTCATCGCGATCTCTACCAGTACGGGGATCACACTATATGCCAGGTGGCATCAGGCAGATTCGGCGTTCACGCCGATTATCTTGAAGCGGCGGCCGCACTGGAGATCAAGATAGGGCAAGGCGCCAAGCCGGGAATCGGCGGGCACCTGCCGGGCGAGAAGGTGAGCGCGGAGATCTCTCATACCAGGATGATCCCGGAGGGAACGGATGCACTCTCACCGGCGCCCCATCACGATATTTATTCAATCGAAGACCTCGCCCAGCTTATATATGCCCTGAAGGAAGCGACCCATTGGGAGAAGCCGGTGTCGGTGAAAATAGCGGCGGTGCACAACTCGGCGGCTATTGCATCCGGAATGGTGCGCGCCGGGGCCGATATCATCGCTCTCGACGGCATAAGGGGAGGAACCGGGGCGGCCCCTACCATGATCAGGGATAACGTGGGTATTCCCATAGAACTGGCCCTGGCCTCTGTGGATACCCGCCTGCGCGAGGAGGGAATCCGCAATCGGGCCAGCATAGTAGTAGCCGGAGGCATAAGGTCGGCGGCCGACGTCGTAAAGGCGGTCGCGTTGGGAGCTGATGCGGTTTATATCGGCACCGCCGCCCTGGTCGCACTCGGCTGTCATGTTTGCCAGAAGTGCTATACCGGGAAGTGCAACTGGGGCATAGCCACTCAGGATCCCTACCTTACCAAGCGCCTGAACCCGGAGATCGGGACGCGCCGCCTGGTGAATCTGCTGACGGGTTGGTCCCATGAAATCATGGAGATCCTGGGCGGTATGGGAATAAATGCAATCGAGAGCCTTCGCGGCAACAGGCTGCGCTTGAGGGGCGTAGGCCTCTCCGAGGAGGAATTACGAATTCTGGGAATAAGGCACGCGGGTGCATGACAATTTCTTCGAGGAGCAGCTTTAACTGCGACAAAGTCAGGGATATGCAAAATATGGAAATCATTCTCACCCCAGCTCTTATCAGTAAGTTTCGGGAACAATCGTCCGGGCAGAATGGTCGTAAGGTGATTAGAGAAAAGGAATACCGAGCCCGGATGGAGAAGAAAAAATCCGAGCCTGTTAGCTTTGGGTAAAGAGGGTGAGAGGTTAATGAGAATCGAGGTTGATCACCGCGCCGGATTGCCCGGCGTTTTCGTCCGGCAGAATGGGCATGTGAAAATCGATGCTCGCCAGCTTCACTATAGGGAGCTGAACAACATGGTGAAGAGCGTGGCGGCCGAGGGTACCAAGGAAATTATTCTTGAAAACATCTACGGGCAGCGCTATATCGGTTCCGGAATCAGACGGCCGGTATCGATAACCATTCACGGGGTCCCTGGAAATGATCTTGGGGCTTTCATGGATGGGCCGAAGATCACTGTCGATCGTAATGCCCAAGACGGCGTCGGCAATACCATGAATAATGGGGAAATCGTAGTACACGGGCGGGCCGGCGATATAGTGGCCATGGGCATGAGGGGCGGCAAAATCTTCATCAAAAACAGCGTCGGTTACCGGGCGGCCATCCATATGAAGGAATATGGGGAGCACAAGCCGGTCCTGGTTATAGGCGACGACGCCCAGGACTTCCTGGGTGAATATATGGCGGGTGGAATCGTGATCGTCCTGGGCCTCGGTCTCAAGGGCAGGGACAGGCACAAAGCGAACCACATAGGTACCGGAATGCACGGCGGGTTGATATTCCTTCACGGTGGCGTTGAGGACTACCAACTGGGCAAGGAAGCGAAGATCGAGCCTGCCGTGGAAGAGGATCTCGAGTTGATTCGCCCTTATATTGAAGAGTACGTCGACTATTTCGGCGGCGATTCCGAGGATAT
>MELM01000007.1:33572-70858 GCA_001767605.1 Candidatus Solincola sediminis
AAGCTATCCCCAAAATCTCACCGCCCATTCGGGGGACTCTACGCCTACTGATTATCTCATAGGTTCAAGAAAAGCTGGCTAACAGCTGTCCTTATGCCTTAAAGTCAATGCGTGGAAATTTACTTGTATTGCGCGCCCGATAGAGAGGAAGCCTTCCGATATCTTCTGGAAGACCTCCCCGTGCATGCTCTTACTCGAGAGCAATTGCCGCAGCCTTCCCCTGGAGACATCGTTCTCGTAGATTTTGTGAACGACGGCGCCGATTGGACCAATAGACTCGAAATCCTCCGCCGTGTTTTACAGGAAGGAGTGTGTTTGGTCGGTGTGCTCGAGAAACGGCAGTTACGAGCACTTGGCAAGCCGGGCTTCCTCAATGATTTCGCGGTTGAAGGCTGCACGGCCGAGGAGTTGAAGGCCAGGTTGCGCTGGCATACGGCCGAGTCGGTACAGGAAGGCGAGCCGCCGGAACTCGAAATCGACGAAGACCGCTATGAGGCAAGATTGGCTGGAGCCCCGATCGAGCTGACCTTCAAGGAATTCGAATTACTGCGTTTTCTTGCTGCCAGGCCTGGAAAGGTTTTCACGCGTGAGATGCTGCTGGAGCAACTCTGGGGTTATGACTACTTCGGAGGCGCACGCACCGTGGACGTGCACATAAGGCGCATCCGCTCCAAAATCGAACACGAAGGCCGTGTCTACATAAGGACAGTGCGCGGCGTAGGCTACATCTTCGAACCCTAGTGCGGTTAACAAAGGCTTCACAAAGGTGTCAGGCACCTTTGTGTAGGCGCACCTACACAAAGGTGCCTGACACCTTTGTGTAGGTGGATATCTTTGTAGGACCCGTTAACGGTGTTGAAACAACTTCTTAACATCCATTTAATTCCGCTATAAAGTTCTCGAAATCCAGCCTGTCTACAATGATCCCAAGGTGAACCCGAGAAGGAGGTCTGCTTGTGGGATCGATTAACAAAAACTGGAAAATACTTGTGATGCTGGCGATTCTCCTGGCCGTGCTACTGGTAATCATGGTAGGGCCGATAAAGGCCAGGGCGGATTCGTCGGGCGAGCAGACGGGAACGTCGCAAGACCTGGGCGAAGGAAGCCTCGAAGATCAGGTGGGCCACAATAAGATAGCCATCAATTTCATGTGGGTCTTTCTGGGCGCGATACTGGTCTTCTTTATGCAGGCGGGCTTCGCCATGGTTGAGACCGGCTTCACCCAGGAACGCAACGCGGTCCACGTCATGATGACCAATTTTACTATCTTCGCTGTCGGTACCCTCGGATATTTCCTGGTAGGATATGCCCTCATGTTCGGGGGCGTGGGACAACTGCTCACACTGGGCGGATCCGAAATAATGAACGCCAAGCTGGAGGTCGCGAAGGGGTGGTCGCTCTTTGGCTTGAAAGGATTTGCTCTCTCCGGCACTGGGGTCTATGACGTAGGGATTTTTCTGTTCTTCCTCTTCCAGGTGGTCTTCATGGATACAGCGGCCACCATTGTCACCGGCGGCCTGGCCGAGCGCTGGAAGTTCAAGGCATTTCTGGTGTACGGCGTCTTCATGTCCGCGATCCTCTACCCCGTTTTCGGGCACTGGGTATGGGGCGGAGGATGGCTGTCGCAGTTGGGGGCCAATGTAAATCTCGGGCATGGCTTCGTCGACTTTGCAGGATCGTCGGTGGTGCACGCAGTAGGAGGCCTTTGTGCGCTGGCGGGTATCTATGTGATCGGGCCGCGGATGGGCCGTTTCGACAAGGAGGGCAAGCCGCGGGCGATACCGGGCCACAACATACCCATAGCTATCGTGGGTGTTATCATCCTTGTTTTCGGGTGGTTCGGTTTCAATTCGGCGAGCACACTATCCGGGCAGGACTTACGCTTTGCCATCGTGGCGGTCAATACGCTGCTCGCCGCCTGCGCCGGTTCTCTAACGGCCATGTTTTTTATGTGGAAGAAATTCGGCAAGCCCGATCCTTCCATGACCGCCAACGGTATGCTCGCCGGCCTGGTGGCCATCACCGCGCCCTGCGCCTTCGTGCCTTCATGGGCGGCGATAGTGATCGGGATCATAGCCGGCTTCGTTGTATGCGGGGGTGTCTTACTGCTGGAACGCTGGCGGTTGGACGATCCGGTGGGTGCTGTCGCAGTGCATGGTTTCAATGGGCTATGGGGGGTTCTCGCTGTTGGTCTCTTTGCCGACGGTACTTACGGCAGCGGCTTGAATGGTGTGGATGGTGCCGTGAGGGGTTTGTTCTTCGGGGATGCGGGACAGTTCCTCGCCCAGGCGATAGGCGCAGTTGCGTGTGCCGCCTTCGTCCTCGGGCTGTCCCTGCTCTTCTTCCGCCTGCAGGATCGTATTCAAGGCATTCGCGTCTCTCCCCAGGAGGAAGTAGACGGCCTCGACGTCCACGAGATGGGAGTGAGCGCCTATGACTCCGGTACTCAGTTGCACCTGGGCCTGTCTCATCCGGAACCCGAATGGGAGGGCAGAAGGCCCCGCAAGTCAAGGAGCAGCGCTTGAAACCCGGATTTAACATTGATTTAAAGTATCTGAAACAGACACTCGCTAGGCTTGGTAGACAACTCAATGTAATGCCCAAGCACGAACGAAAGCGGGTGAAAGACGAATGAAAAAAGTCCTCCTTGTAGTCCTGATAACCGCGTTGCTGCTGGCACTTTTTGCAACGCCGGTTCTCGCCCAAGGGGACGGTGAGGCCAAAACGCCGGATAGCATAGCGACCGATCTCGACACGGTCTGGGTGCTTCTGGCCGCGGCTCTTGTCTTCTTCATGCAGGCGGGTTTCTTCTTCCTTGAAGGCGGCTTGACGCGGGCCAAGAACGTCGCCAATGCCATGCTCAAGGGGGTTATGGACTTCTGTCTGGGAGCAATCATTTTCTGGATGGTCGGCTTCGGCCTGATGTTCGGCTTGAGCCGGGGCGGCTTCGTAGGATCGAGCGGATTCTTTTCAAATCTCGCCAGCGCAGATTGGAACGGCCTGCCCCTCTATGTGTTTCTGCTGTTTCAGATAGCCTTTGCCGGAGCGGCGGCGACTATTCTCGCCGGGGGAGTGGCGGAGCGCTTCAAGTTCAGTGCGTATTGCATAGCTACCGTGGTTATCACCGGCTTCATTTACCCGGTTGCCGGACACTGGATATGGGCGCAGGGCGGTTGGCTGAACCGTCTCGGCATGCTGGACTTCGCCGGCTCGACGGTCGTGCATACGGTTGGCGGCGTTTGCGCATTCGTCGGGGCCTGGATGGTGGGAGCGCGAGTAGGCAAATATAATCCGGATCGCAGCGCCAACGCCATACCCGGGCACAATATTCCCATGGCCGCACTGGGGACCTTCATCCTCTGGCTGGGCTGGTACGGATTCAACCCGGGGAGTTTGTTGAAAGCGTCTCCGGCTATCGCCACCATCGCAATGACCACGACCCTGTCGGCAGCGGCAGGCGCAACGATGGCCATGTTGATTACCTGGGGGCGCTACGGCAAGCCGGATGTCAGCATGTCGCTCAATGGTGCGCTGGCAGGGCTCGTCGCCGTCACCGCCGGTTGCGCTTACGTGAGTCCGGTCAGTGCATTAATCATCGGCATCGTCGCGGGCATCCTGGTCGTATTCTCGGTAGAATTCATCGACCACAAGGTGAGAGTGGATGATCCCGTGGGCGCGGTCTCGGTGCATATGGTAAACGGAATCTGGGGGACGATAGCCGTCGGTCTTTTCGCGCAGGCCTCTTTCGGACAGGCAAATGGCGTCGCCGCCGTCGATGGGCTCTTCTTCGGAGGCGGATTAGCCCAGCTGGGCAAACAATTACTCGGTAGTGCGTCGGTTGTTGCCTGGGTAGCGGTAACGGCCGGTCTTATGTTCTTCATCCTCAAGAAGACGATTGGGATCAGGGTCGACGAAGAAGGACAGAGGGTGGGGCTCGATTTGCACGAGCACGACATCGAGGCTTACCCTGATTTCCAGCCGGCAATATCAGAGAAGGGAGTGAGTTGAATTGAGAAAGGTTGAAGCGCTGTTTCGTCCGGAACGCCTGGAGCCGGTGATGGAGGAACTCGGAGAGCTGGGTTATCCCGGCGTGACCATCACCGAGGTGAAGGGGCACGGCAAGCAGAAGGGTGTGACCCATATGTGGAGGGGATCCGAGTACCGCGTCGAGTTTCTTCCAAAGATCAAGCTGGAGGTAGTGGTCCTGGATGAGGATCTGGGAAAGGTGGTGAATGCCGTAGTGAGGTCGGCGCGTACCGGCTCGATCGGTGACGGCAAAATCTTCATTTACAACGTTGACGATGCCATTAGAATAAGAACCGGAGAGTCCGGCTTCCAGGCAATTTAACATAGATGTAACATTTTCGAAAACAAAGGGAAACATTCGATGAGTAACCTTTTGACAAACTGGGATCAATGCAAAGGAGGACTGGAATGACCAAGGATAAGGAATACGTGCTAAAGATGGCGCGTGAGAACGATGTTCGTTTTATCAGGCTATGGTTCACGGATATCCTGGGTATTCTGAAGAGCTTCGCCATAACCATCAGCGAGTTGGAGCAGGCCCTGGAGGAGGGCATGGGCTTCGATGGGTCGTCCATCGAGGGTTATGCGAGAATCGACGAGAGCGACATGATCGCCATGCCCGACCCGAGCACCTTCGCCATCCTTCCCTGGCGTCCCCGGGAACACAATGCCGTCGCCCGTATGTTCTGCGACGTTATGAGACCGGGTGGTGAACCGTACAATAAGGATCCGCGATTCATCCTCAAGCAAAACCTGGCTCGGGCGGCCAAGATGGGCTATACGTATTACGTCGGCCCGGAACTCGAGTTCTTCTACTTCAAGAGCCCGGAAGCTACCGAAGTACTTGACCACGGCGGTTATTTCGACCTGACGCCACTCGATGTCGCGAGCGACCTGCGTCGCGACACGGTGCTTGCTTTGGAGGACTTGGGAATCGGCGTCGAGTACAGCCACCACGAGGTGGGTCCCAGCCAGCACGAGATAGACATGCGCTACACAGACGCCCTCACCATGGCTGACAATGCCATGACCTTCCGCCTGGTCGTCAAGGAGGTGGCACTTCTCAATAATGTCTATGCGACTTTCATGCCCAAGCCCTTGATGGGTGAGAACGGCAGTGGAATGCACACCCATATGTCGCTCTTCAAGGGCGAAAAGAACGCCTTCTTCGAGGCCGGGGATGAGTATCATCTTTCACAAGTCGCCAAGCAGTTCATCGCCGGCCTGCTGCGCCATGCTCCGGAGATAACCCTGGTCTGCAATCAGTGGGTCAATTCCTACAAGCGGCTGGTGCCTGGATACGAGGCTCCCGTGTACCTGACCTGGGCCGTGCGCAATCGCTCCGACCTGGTAAGAGTGCCGCAGTATAAGCCGGGGATGGAAAAGGCCACTCGCATCGAATTCCGATCACCCGACCCTTCATGCAACCCGTACCTGGCCTTTGCCTGCATGCTGGCGGCCGGACTGGACGGCATAGAAAAGGGATACGAGATCCGCGAACCGGTGGAGAGAAACGTCTACAAGATGACCGAAAAGGAACGGTCGGATCTGGGCATCAAGCAATTGCCGGAGGACCTCTGGGAGGCGATAGGCCTGGCCGAGCAGAGCGAGCTGTTGCGCAACACTCTGGGCGAGGAAGTCTTCACCTCGTTGATCGAGAACAAGAAGATAGAGTGGGAGCGATACCGCGCACAGGTAACGGAATGGGAACTGGATAATTATTTACCCTTGCTCTAGTCTTATTGCATGAGATTAGCCCTTGCCCAGATAAACGTCTCGGTAGGCGACATCGAAGGCAATTGCAGAAGGATCCTCGAGGCGTCGCGCGAGGCGCAAGCTCAGGGAGCGGATATAGTCTGCTTCCCTGAGCTTGCTCTATCCGGATATCCTCCCGAAGACCTTCTCCTGAAAAGGGATTTTCTGGAAAAGTGTGATTCGTGCCTGCGTGAAACAGCGGGTGAAATCGATGATCTCATCGTTATCGTGGGAACTCCGCATCTTGATGAAGACCTCTTTAACGCGGCCGCCGTAATTTGCCACCGGGAAATCGTGGCTTTTTACTATAAGCACTTCCTTCCGAATTATGGCGTTTTTGACGAATACAGATATTTCGCCACCGGAAAAGAAGGCCTGGTGTTGAAGGTGGGAGACATGAGGGTGGGGGTCACCATATGTGAGGATATATGGTATCCGGGGGGACCCATGGAAGCGGAGGTGACTTACGGTGGAGCGGAGATCATCGTCAACCTCTCCTCTTCACCCTTCCAGCGCGGCAAGCTTTTTGACAGGGAGCGCCTCTTGCAGTCGCGAACCTCCGATTCGACCGCTATTCTCGCTTATGTGAATTGCGTCGGGGGCCAGGACGAGCTGGTTTTCGACGGCGGCTCCATGGTGCTGCATCCCCTTGAGAAGAAATTGGTGTGTGCGCCGCGATTCGTGGAGCATACGCTGCTCTACGACATACAGAAGACCGGTCTTTGGGGACATCGCATGATGATGCCCCTGCAGCGATATTTCAGACAGGGGAACCTGAGAATACCGACGCGAATGCTCGAAATCGAAATCCCGCAAGGATCTTCGCGGGGTAATGACCCGGAGCTCGCCGCACCATCCTCGCATGATATGAAAAGCGAGGACGAAATCCTTGAAGCTCTCCTCCTCGGCCTTCGGGATTATGTCAGGAAGAACAGGTTTCAACACGTCTTGATCGGACTTTCCGGCGGCATCGACTCAGCCCTTACAGCCGCCATAGCCGCCATGGCCCTTGGCCCATCACATGTACACTGCGTGTTCATGCCCTCGCGCTATACGGCTGATGTTTCCTACCGAGGTGCGGAGTTACTGGCTGAATCCCTTGGGGTGTCTCTGGATGACTACGCCATCGACGAGATATTCGACGGTTATATGCAGAATGCCGCGGCTTCTGTGGAAGGACCGACCGGAGGTTTGGCCGCCGAGAATCTGCAGGCGCGCATCAGAGGTAATATCTTGATGAGCATCTCCAACAGTCACGGATGGCTGGTCCTGGCAACCGGTAACAAGAGCGAGCTTTCGATGGGCTACTGCACCCTTTATGGGGATATGGCGGGCGGCTACGCGGTGCTCAAGGATCTGCTGAAGCGCGAAGTTTATCGGCTGTCGCGGTATATGAACGAAAGGGAGGGAAGAGAAGTTATCCCCGAGATGATAATCGAGCGGGAACCTTCGGCGGAACTGCGGGCCGACCAGTTGGATACAGATTCCCTGCCCCCCTACGATATCCTCGATCCCATACTGGAGGATTATATCGAGAACGGGCTGACCATAGAGGAGATGACCGCGAAGGGACACCCGGAGGAACTGGTTAGGGGCATTGTTCTCAGGGTGGACGCCAACGAGTACAAGCGGAGGCAGGCTCCAGTGGGCATCAAGGTAACCTCACGCGCCTTCGGGCGTGATTGGCGCCTCCCCATCTCCAAATTCTAACGTACACCTCAAAGGCTACACAAAGGTGTCAGGCACCTTTGTGTAGGGCTACTTCTTGTGTACCGGGAATTGCAGCTCCGTTATCAAGTCATCCTCGCTTGTGACCATGATCAGGTCATTATGAAAGATGGCAAGGCCCGGTCCCATCAGCTCATAGCCGTTTTCTGCGGCCCAGCGCATCAGCTTGAGAAACGAGTCCTGAAGATCGGCTTGCGACCCCTTGTGCACGGTAAACGCTACCTCTTGCGGCTGGGTTGTTTTCACCTCAACCTCACCTGTTTCGGCCAGGTCCTTGATCTCTTGCGGGGGCTCCAACGGCCTCATCTTTTTACCTCCATCTTCATCGCTGAGTTTGATAGTGGATATAATGGGGACATTGTACAGTGAACGGGTTAATGGAGGAATGATATGGAGAATAAAGCATTTAAAGCACTGGTAGTCCGGGAGGGCGAGGATAAGACCTTTACCCGCAAGATCGAGGAAAAGCATATCGAAGATTTGCCGCCGGGCGACGTCACCATTCATGTGCTTTATAGTTCCTTGAATTACAAGGACGCCCTTTCGGCGGCGGGAAACAAGGGCGTCAGCAAGAACTACCCGCATACGCCCGGCATCGATGCCGGCGGAATAGTCGTAGACAGCATGGTTCCCGAGTTCGAGGCCGGGGACCGGGTGATAGTGACCGGCTACGATCTGGGCATGAACACGGCTGGAGGCCTCGAGGAGTACATCCGCGTGCCGGCTGGATGGATCGTACGACTGCCCGCCAACCTCACTCTCAAGGAAGCGATGATATTTGGAACGGCCGGCTTCACGGCGGGACTCTCGGTTCTCAAACTGACCCAGACGGGTCTCGCGCCTGAAGATGGCGAGGTGTTGGTGACCGGCGCCACGGGCGGGGTGGGGAGCATGGCCATGAGGATTATGGCGAAGATCGGCTATAAGGTAGTGGCGGCGGCTGGTCTCATGAGTGACGAGGAGTTTGCGGAGTGGGAGAAGAGACTGAAGGAGCTGGGGGCTTCACGCGTGATACCGGCGCGCGAAGTGAACGATACGTCGGGCCGGCCTATGTTGCATCAAAAATGGCCGGGCGCCATCGACACCGTCGGCGGAGACGTCCTTTCAACCGTGGTCAAGGAAATAAGCTACTGCGGGGCGGTGACCACTTGCGGGAATATCGGTGGAGCCGAACTGCACCTCAATGTATTTCCCTTCATCTTGAGGGGGGTAACGCTGATAGGTGTCGATTCCGTCGAGTGCCCCATGGAGGAAACGCGCTTGTATGTCTGGGAAAAACTGGCAACCGATTGGAAGCTCGACAATCTGGAGGATATGGTCACTGAAGTGCCGCTCGAGAAGGTGGAGGATAGGATCCGGAAACTCCTGGATAAGGAATCAAAGGGAAGAACCCTGGTCAAAATATCCGACTAACATTGGGGTCGGGCCTCAACATCAACAAGCTTCAAAGAAAGGGTTCAGCATATAAGTTGCGAATGCTTTGAAGCTTGTTGATGTTGAGGCCCGACCCCAATGTTTAGTTTAGGGATTCAAGGAAGGCTTCCAGGCGGGTACTTATCTGCCCTTCCTGATATTCACGGTGATCGACACAATCACCGTCGAGGAGAAGAGTGGGAATACCCCGTCGCCGCAGTTCCCGTTTTATATGCACGGCTCCGCCGCAACTCTGGCGGCATCCCCAGTGATTGTAATGAATTGCTCCGTCCACCCGATAATTATCAGCCAACCGGACGAGGTGCGAGGCCCTTCTTTCAAGCGGCCCTACCAGGAAATGATTACCGACTTTGGCGGCGAGAGAATTAAAGGGGTCGCCCGCATCCATGGCTTCCCAACAGGAGTGGGTATATTCCTCGCAGACGACTCGCACTCCGTGGCGGTCGAGCACATCGAAGATAGCCTGCGAATACCAGGGTTTGAGATGCATCCACATGAGGCGTTTGCTATCCTCACCGACGGAGCCCCTCTCCTCGAGCTCGTGCAACAGGAGACGGTAAAATTCGGCTCCCGCCTGTGAACCAAGACACCCGGAAAGGACGCTTATATTGCCCATAGCGTCCTTGCCGTCAAGCATGCAATCGTCCCGTTTGCGCAGCTCCTCGACTTTGCATAGATAGCCCAGCGCTTGATTGGAAAGCTCTATCGATTCGGCGAGCCCCCGCATCATTTCCTCTTCCTTGAGTCCGGAAAGGCCGGCCATTTTCATGGCGACTTCCTCGAGCTGGGCCGCCAGGAGCGCCCGGGAAGAAGGTCTGCCCGGCATGGGTATATCGATTATCACCTGTTCGGCATTGAAGAGGCCGGCTGCGTAGCCGAATGAGAGGGGGGCCGAATCGCAGGGATAATTCAGGGAAATCAGCAAGTCCGGTTCGGGCAGGAACCCTTCGATCGCACACCCGAGCAGGCAGCGGTGATATGAGCAGCCGTCGGATGAGAAGCCTATCTCGATCGCCCTATCGATAAAGCGGGGAGCAAGACCGGCTGCGGCGACAGCGGCTGCCGCCATCTCCGGATAGAAAGGGATGCAGCCGAGGCCGATTACGAGTTCGCTGGGGACGAGCAGGTTTGTCCAGACAACGGGAGCGCGCTTCAGGTAGGCATCCCTGGTATTGCGCAGGAAATGGGCGAGGGAGACGCGATCGGCTTTCCATTGAGGGCGGTTTAGCCGCGAGCGGGAGAGCCTCTCGACCGAAGCCCAGAAGAGCTTCGAGCGCACCATTGAAGGAGACAGCTTGTCGAGAAAGCGATCCTTTACTTCCTCCTTAAGCTCTCTGTGTGCCCCGTGTTCCGGCATCTATATCATCTCGATGAAAGCTTCGACGCGGGTCAGCAACTGGCCCACGTGCCCGTCTCCGTAATCGCTCTCCAAACGGAGCAAGGGAATCCCTTCCTGCTTCAATCGCTCTTCCAGCAACGGGAAATCGTAGAGGTATGAGTCGCAGAATTTGAGGGAGGCGTAGATCACTCCCTGCGCTCCCTCGGAGCGGACCCGATCCACCAATAATTGGTAATGCCTGCCTTTATCCTGCATGCGGGCACACGGGTGCTTTTCCAGGTAACGAGCGGCCATCGCGTCGAGGAGCCGTGCGAGGTCATCTCCCTCCACATAAGTGGAAGATGCAAAGCTACGGTCGCCGTTGCAGAGGTCCATCCAGACTACCATGGCTCCGGCCTGCTCCAGGGAGGTTATTATGCCGGTCGGATTCAGCAGATTGCCGGTCAGCACAACAGGACGGCCTTTCCGACTGCTTGGCTCTGGCTGCTCGGTGCCGCCCTGAAATCGCATGGCCGCCTCGAGGCGCGCCCGCCCTTTCAAGCCCTTGGCGGACTCGAGATACGCCAAGCGTGCTTCCTCCCTGGCCATGCCCGCCGCCTGGATAAGCTGGGCTGTAATTTTCACCCCGGAATGATCTTCCAACACCCCGATTAAGTGGCGGAACTCCTCTGCAAGGAGCTTCCGGCCCCAGACCCCTTCGTTTCTTGGAAGATCCATAAGGTACACGAAATCCTGCTGAAACTCCTCCTTCCAGACATCATACAGGCGTCTCATGGCGTCGCAAGAGTTGACAAAGAAGGCATGGTGCGGACCTTCCTGACGCAACTCTTGAGAGAGGCAGGCCCTGGCATACGGGCATATCGCCGGATGCAACATCTCATCGGCCGACTCCAGTAAATCGGGGTCACCGAAATGGCGTACCGGATGCCACCCGGCGGCATCCAATATTTCCAGGGGCGTATATGTACAGAACCAGGATATTTTATTTTCCGGTGTCAAGGGCGCCCTCCATACTTGCAGTGTCTGCCGTGCATTATACCCGAAGCCCGATATTATTAGTGCTTGCCGGGTATTATACCTATGGATAATATTTTGATCGGTTTGGTTAAGGCTTTAATAAGGAGGGATAAGGTAATGGACAAATACGAGTGCACGGTTTGTGGCTGGGTATATGATCCCGAGGTAGGCGACCCGGTAGGCGGGATAGCTCCCGGCGTAGCATTCGAGGATCTACCGGATGATTGGGTATGCCCGAGCTGCGGGGCCGAAAAGGACATGTTCGAGAAGATATAGGAAATCTGTAAACTAGGGGTTGTGTTAAACCGGCGGTCTGTATTGCCGCCAGGGCACGGCCCGTTCCAGGGCGGCTGCCGCCTTTAATACGAGGGCTTCCCGAAAACGGTCGCCAACGATCTGGAGGCCTACGGGGAGACCCTCCGAGTTGAAGCCGCAGGGAACGGAAGCGGCAGGTTGCCCGGTGAAATTGAACGGTATCGTAAAAGGCACCCAGCCGGCCGGTCCGACATCAACCCCTTCAATCGAAGGCGGTCCGAGCGGCCCTATGTCCTGGCACTCGAATGCCGGACAGGCGGTGGAGGGCGTGAGAAGCAGGTCGTATCCTTCGAAGATTTTTCGTACCACCTTCCAGAGGTCATAACGATGAAAATTGATCTTTGCCATGTCGAAATTGGTAAAAGAGCCAGCCAGATCCAGAAACGGCATGTATGGCTTATAGCTTACTTCCCTAATCTCCTGCATCCGTTCTTGGTTGGAAGCCACGACCTCCGAGAGCATGGTGATTATGAAATCCATCTCTGATGTGGCGGGCAAGACGTCGTCTATTTCCTCGACCTGACACCCCAACTCCGCGAATGTGAAGGCCGCTTTCCTCGTAAGTTCCAGCACCTCCGAATCGACGGCAAGGGCGAACCCCAGATCCGAGCTGTATGCAATGCGAAGCCCTTCTACGCTCCCTTGCATGTCGTCTGAGAATCTGCCGGGATAGGCCGGAAGGGATGCAAAGTCGCGGCGGTCAGGACCGGCTGCAACATCGAGGAACAGTGCGGCATCCTCGACCGTGCGGGTTATGGTACCCTCGTGGTTGAGGGTGTCGAAGCCGGGTATGTGGGGGTACCAGGGAATGCGGCCGAAATGTGGCTTGATGCCAAAGACGCCGCAAAGGGCTGAAGGGATGCGAATGGAACCGGCGCCGTCATTTCCCATGGCTACAGGGCAGAATCCGGCTGCGACTGCGACCGCGGAACCACCGCTCGATCCACCGCAGACCCTTTTCATATCCCAGGGGTTGGCCGTTTTTCCGAAGAGGGGATTTTCGGTGATCCCTATGAGTCCGAATTCGGGCAGGTTGGTCTTCCCCAACACGATGGCCCCCGCCCCTTTCATTCTCTCCAGCGCCACGGCATCCTCGTCCGGCACGAAGTCCTCGTACAGTTTCGATCCATAAGTGGTCCGTATGCCTTTGCTCCAGATGTTGTCCTTGACCGCGATGGGAACACCCTCCATCGCCCTTGCTGTTCCTTTCTGATACGCTTGTTCGGCATCCCTGGCTTGCGATTCTGCGGATTCGGCGAGCAGAGTCACAAAGGCATTCAATACGGGATTCAATTGTTCGATTCGATCGAACAAGTGCTTTGTCACCTCGAGTGGTGATACCTCTTTCGCCTGGTAGGCATTGATCAGTTCCGATGCGGACATCCATTCGACTTCATTCATAGCCGAAACCCCCTCTGAAACAGATATGGAAGTATATGCCAGTTCAGCGTCAGGAACCGTGGATAGAGCAGTAAACGCTTCCGCCTTGCAGTGAATAGCTGCCCCCACCAGGGCATGCAGGTATGCTTTGCAGATACTTGGGTACCAACTGTTGAAGCGATGTAGCCGGGTTCCCTTCGATTGCCGAATATTGCTGGATACTGGAGCCGATCACCTTTCTGTTGGCCGCGCAGGCCGCGCTATCTGCTTGGGCTATCGGCCCCTCAGTCGGATTAGTGAGCTGCTCGGCACTATTGCCGCCACAGCCGGCTACGAGCAACATGAGGGAAACCACGACGAGACCAATGATGCAGTACCGCATGATAAGCTCCTTTATTGATTAGAGCTGACCGCTATCCATATCCCGGATAGCTTTTATTATCATCTTCTTCGCGATCTGATTGATAATGGAGGCCGGTGCCTCAAGCACGGAAGTCCGCCACTCGTCGAGGGGTTTATCAGCGGCGATAAAGGCTTGGTAGAGGGTTTCCTGCAACTGATCTATATTCGGCTCGATGTATATCTCATATATTTGCTTCTGCGAGCCCGAGAGCTCCTCGACCTCTTTATCCAGGACATCCCGGAATTCTTGCTTGATCCGCTTGCCGCGGCTTCTCATATAGTAATCATTCAAAGCCTGTAAAAAATCGGCCATCTTATGTTCCTTGCCCTCGTGCTCGCAGATCGTTGCCCTTAATAATAAAGGGTCGTCTGCTAAAATCAAACGGACCTCGCGGGCCTTAGATATTTATGCAGCCAGTTAAGCAAATCGGATGCTCAAGCTGCTACCTTTAGGCCTCGCACATCTTCTGATGCCAAAACAAGAGCCCGGGGAAACAGGCGTCAGACCCGGGCGAATTCATTGGTGGAGCCGATGGGATTTGAACCCACGACTTCTGCCTTGCGAAGGCAGCGCTCTCCCACTGAGCTACGGCCCCATGTGCAAGCGTTATTCTATCAAAAATTCAGGATCAAGGGCTGCCTCCGACCGGTTTTCCGCAGGATCTGCAGAATCGGGCGCTGGGGAACAGGCCTTTGCCGCACTCGGAACAGGATCTTGCCGGCGCCGCTAAGGCCGGCGTTCTTATTTTCAAAATAAGAAACAAACCAGGCCGATCGATCATCAGTAATTGTTAGACGGGAGGTATACTTATTGCTGAATCGATTTCGGGACCGGTCGGGAGAAGCAGATGGTGAAGACATTTAGAAAATGTAAATTCTTACTGATCGCAGCGTTCGCTCTATTGATTTTGCTTACTCTGTCGTCATGTTCGAAGGGGAGTCGCGGCAGTGAAGACTCGATCCAGGAAGACAAGGGGCCTGGAAATCATTATTCCTTCCTGGTATGCGGGGATCCAGATGGCAGGGTCGATCTTCTGGAGCGCATCATAAGCCAGAGAGGTGAAAGTGAATTCCTGGTGATCGTAGGGGATCTGACCACGGGAAGCGGCATTCAGGAAATGAAGAGGATGAAGGACTTTCTGGATTCGAAAGCAATGCCTTATCATGTGATCCCGGGGGACAATGATATGCCCGGAGGAAACCTCTCCAATTTTCAAAGCGTCTTCGGGCCCGACTACTACGCAACGGATGTCCAAGATTCCCACCTGGTCTTCCTCGATGACGCTGTGCCGGGTATCGGTTGCCCGGGGGATGAACTCACCTGGTTGAAAGGCGATTTATCCGGCGCGGGAGGGAAGGTCATCATTGCGTTCGCCCATGTACCGGCTGGAGCTCCGGTTACGTTGAGCGATGCTGATGCGATGTCACGGGAGGCGGATAGCGCGCGTGAAATGCTGGCCTTGCTGAGGGATGCAGGGACTGCCGTTCTTTATTCCGGCCACATCCATGCCTACCTACCCTTTAGCGACGGGCCGCCACGGATTATCGTAAGCGGCGGTGCCGGTGCTTCGCTGCATCTCTCCGAGCCGGCGGGAGGGTATTATCACTTCCTGAGGGTTACCGTAAATGATGACCAGATTACGGAAGAAGTAATAAGATTATGATCGGTTGCGTCTTGATGATAGGGGGGATAAAAATTGGAAGCATGGTTGATGCTCTGTGACGCCGCTCAATTGGTGCAGGGCAAGCTTTACATCCTGGGTGGCGGATGGGATAGAACCAGTGTCAATAATCCGAGCCTCGGCGTCGCATTCTCCATCAAGGTCGAATGGACGGAGACTAACCAGAAGCACCGCTTTGAACTCGAACTTCAGGATGAAGACGGCAACGCCCTGATGGTTGGCGAACCCGCAAAACCATTGATAATCGGCGGCGATTTTACGGCGGGCAGGCCCGCCGAGCACCCACCGGGCATGCCGCTCTGGGTCAGGCAGGCCGTGAATATACAAAACCCGAGATTTGAACCCAATAAGCGTTACCGCTGGGAATTGAGGATCAACGGCAATCCCCTCACAAACCTCTCGTTTTATACCGCTTAACATGAGTCCCGACCCCATGTTCAGGCTAGATTAAGGCTGTTGTTGATATAGCAAAGGGAAGACCCCGTTGGGGGGTACGGGGTCTTTAAACTGACAGCTAGTATATTTGCTTGCACCCATTGAGGGAAATTGCCGGTAAACTCATGGGGGATACCCAGCTGTCTTAATAGTTTTCTCGGAAGATTATCGAAATGCCTTTAGTCTTTTTTATCCGGACCCCTATAAGCCAGCTTTGTTTGCAGGTCAACGATGAGCCTGGATGCGAGGGGAAAGACCCTGTTGGCCAGGTCCAGCAAACGCGTCATTCGACCCGGGATGATCAGATATCGCCCCTTATGCAGGCCTTTCATGACGGCATCGGCCACCCTATCGACATCCATCACCGGCATGGTATGAGCCACCCTGAGATTCTCCCGGGTCCTGTATTTGTTCAGATCCTCGACCATTGGCGAAGTGAACTCGGGCGGGCAGACCAGTTGGAACTTGATTTTCTGAGGCTTCAGCTCTCCGCGGAGAGCCTCCGTCAAACCATGGACTGCGAACTTGGATGAGCAATAAACGGAGTAACCAAAAGCACCGAAGCGTCCTGCTATCGATCCCATGTTAACTATCACGCCTCCATGCTGTTCTTTAAAATAGGGAATAGCGGCCTTGATGCAGTGCAGTGTGCCGAAATAGTTGATGTTCATTATCTCCCGAAACTTCTCGATCGCCATATCCTCGAAGTAACCTTCGGTGATGACACCCGCCGAATTGATGAGCATATCGGGCCGCCCGAGCGTCTCGACGATTGTCACAAAGGAATTCAATACGCTCTCGTAATTCGATACATCACAGGAGATAGCCACTATGCGTTGCCCGGGTCTTATGCCCCTATTGATTTCATACTGAACGGCTTCGAGTTTGGCCGGATCCCTGGCAATCAGAGCGAGGTTGGCACCCTCTCGCGCCAGCCGGTGCGCCAGGGCCTTTCCCAAGCCGCTCGAACCGCCGGTAATGATAATGTTCTTGTCGGAGAACATATTGGACCTCCTGTTTATGATATAAAAAGCGGGGGTTGGTCTACTAAAGACCCAGCATATCGCGCAGAGCGGAGGCTTGCCGCCGGGATACCGGGACCCGGCTCTCTTTATGATCGGTAAGGGTAACGATCAGACTGTTACGGGAAAGCTTTACGATCTGATTGACCTTTTTCAAATTGACGATGAAGCTGCGGTGCGTCCGGAAAAAGGTCTTTTTATCGAGGGATTTCTCCAGTTCGGAAAGGCTGTAAGTGGTGAGATAAGAATCCTGGAAAGTGTGTAGATTGGCATATTCATGTTTGGTATCCACGAAGAAAATATCATCCATCGGTATTAGTTTGATGGTATCGCCTTTCTGAACCGGTATCTGGTCCAGCCGTACTACTTCCTTGCCCGAATCGCCGGACATACGGCGCGCCCTGCCCACTCTGTCCAGGATCACCTTCACCCGGGCGGCCAGTTCCAGCGGGCTGAAGGGCTTGGGGACATAGTCGTCGGCGCCACCGCGAAGCCCTATCACTTTAGACTGTTCGTCTCCGATCGCCGTGAGCATTATTACCGGGATGTCATGGGTGTGATCGTCCGACTTGAGCTGCATGAGGACCTGCCAGCCGTCTATTTTGGGCATCATCACATCGAGGATAATCAGGTCGGGATCGGCTTCCGCCACCATTCTCAAACCTTCTTCGCCATCGGCTGCCAGGAACACGTCGTAGTTATCGAGTTTGAGGTTCAGCTCCACGACATTGGAGATGGCGGGATCGTCCTCGATCAGTAATATACGGTACTTTCCTTCTTTATCCTGTGACATCTATTGCTCCCTTGGCTATCAACCTCATTAGTGGTTTCGTCATCGACTCGGGCGTTCTTAAGCGATATGGAGGTGGAGCTTCTTTGTTTAGGGCTGGCACCATGTTTATGTTTAGGCACGACCCCGTGTTTAGGGCTGGCACCATGTTTATGTTTAGGCACGACCCCATTTACTTGGTGCGGCGGTCGATGAAGTAGGTGCTGCCGGGAATCGATTTGGCGTAGTTCAGAGTTTCCTTGGCTATTTCCCCTACTTCCCAGTGGGTCGATATCTTCCTCTGGTAATTGCTGGCAATGCCAATGCTCAGGGTCATGATCGGAATATAGTTGTCCCGATTCAGGCGATCGACCAGGATGGAGTACCCCCGCTTCAAATCGTCTTCCTTGTAAAGACTCACGATTTCTTCATCGAACCTGCCGATGATATCCTCGGCGATAGTGCTCGCCTTTTCCGGACTGGT
This sequence comes from Candidatus Solincola sediminis, assembly GCA_001767605.1. Classification (GTDB taxonomy): domain Bacteria; phylum Actinomycetota; class Geothermincolia; order Geothermincolales; family RBG-13-55-18; genus Solincola; species Solincola sediminis. Next base: position 51,361 of record MELM01000007.1, read on the forward strand.
AATGATGACGAAATCGTCCCCGCCGCCGTGCCCTAGAAAATCATCCACGTTCCCCAGCTGCTTTACGGCCTCGTCGATGATGGAGGTGAGCATGCGCACCGCTTTGTCGCCGGTAGGGAAGCCGTAGATATCGTTGAAGGGCTTGAAGTTATCTATGTCGACGTAGAGGGTGGCGAAGAGTCTTCCTTTCACTATGCGGTTCTTGGTTTCGGCTTCGATGGAAATGCTGCCCGGTAGTCCGGTAAGCGGGCTGACATCTCTTTTCTGCTTGGCCCTTATCAAATTTATTTTTATACGCGCCACCAGATCCGAGAAATCGAAGGGTTTGGTGATGAAATCGTCGGCTCCCGCCTCGATGCTCGCGATCTTGTCATGCGTCTGCGTTCTGGCTGAAAGCATCACGACCGGCACCTGATTGGTGCGGCCGTCCGCCTTAAGCCTGCGGCAGACGTCCAGGCCATCCACAACGGGCATCATGATATCGCAGAGTATGAGGTCCGGTTGGACTTCCTGTACCATCCTCAGCGCGTCCTCGCCGTCCATGCAAGTAACCACATCGTAGCCTTCGACCTCGAGGTTGAACCTGATAATGTCGAGGATGTTCCGTTCGTCGTCCACTACCAGGACTTTTATCGGCGTTTCCCTGCTATCTTCCACCTAAGACTCCTTTCACTTTTCATCCCCGCCGTCCGCCTCCTCTTCCACCTGGATGGGTTCAAAACCCTGATCGGCCTGGCTTTGTTTCGACGAAAGGGGAAGGGTGAAATGGAATATGCTTCCTTTGCCTATCTTACTTTCGGCCCAGATGGTCCCGCCATGGGATTCGATGATGCTCTTACTGACATAGAGACCGAGCCCGGTGCCATATATCTCCCGCGTGGCCCTGTTATCCACACGATGAAATTTTTCGAAGACATCATCGAGGTGGTCTTCGGGAATACCCACCCCGTTGTCTTTTATCGCCAGTTCGATTTTGCGCCTGCCGGCCTCCAGCGTGACCGTTATCTCACCCCCGGCGGGCGAATACTTGACGGCATTATCCACGAGATTCATGACCACCTGTTCAATTTTATCCGGGTCACCGTTGATCGGCGCCACTCCCTCGGGCCCGTCGAACTTGATGACGTGCTTAGAGGTCTGCGATTGTATTTTGTCGGTCACGATTGTCACCAGCTTGACCATATCGAAATCACGTTTCTTGAGTTCGAGCTTTCCCGATTCGATCTTGGATACGTCAAGGATGTCGGCGATCAGGCGGGTAAGCCTGTCCGCTTCCTCCTCAACGACCTTGAGGAATTCCTCTCGGGTGCGATCGTCGAACTCAACGTCCTTGCGCCTCAAGGTTGCTATATAGGCCTTGATCGAGGTGAGGGGAGTGCGCAATTCGTGGGAAACGGTCGAAACAAAGTCGCTTTTAGCCTGCTCCAATTCCCGGAGCGCCGTGATGTCTCTGATTACTGCGACGATTCCTATACGCTCACCGGGACCGGTCTCTATCAACGAGGTCTCGATTTCCAGAGTTTTTCTGTCAGGCGGCCCCATCTCGATTTCCTCGTCCATCTCCTTTCTGGTATTGAGGCTCTTCAAGAATATGTTGCAGAGATCGGGTTGCCTTATAACCTCTTTTACGTGCCGCTCGTTGATATGATGAAAGGGCGGAAGGTTGAGGATGCTCTCGGCCGCAGAATTAGCGAGGATTATCTTGGCATCATTGTTGATGGCGAGCACGCCGTCATTGATGGAATACAGCATGGCCTCGGTCCGGCGCTGGTCCTCGGTTATCAGACGGTAGAGGTTTGAGTTCTCGAGGGCGATAGCCGCCTGATTAACGAACAGGCTCAGCAGTCTCAGGTCATCCTCCCCGAAAGTGCGGTTCGACGTGGGACTAGCCACCTCTATCATGCCGGTCGTCTTTCCCTGCCAGGTTATGGGCGCGGCAAGGTAGGAGATCTTCTCCGTCATCTCCTCCCCCCACGGCGCCACCTTGTCCGGTTCTATTTCCATGCGCCGCAACGGTTCCTCTTTGATTATCGACTCGCTGGCCAGGTACTTGCCCGCCGGATAAGTCGTGCCGATGAGATTACCGCTCAAGCCGTAGACCGTCCTTATTTCCAACACGCCGCCCGGGCCTCCAAGCGAGAGAACACCCCAATCGGCATCGGTTAAGTCGACCGCCTTGGTGAGGAGGAACTCCAGCAGGTTGCGCGTGTCCACTTCGTCTACGAGCGACTTCCCCACCTCGTAGAGGGCCGTCTGCTCCTCGACCCTCCGGGCGATAAGGAGCATGAGATCGTCGCGTATCTCATCGACTTTAACGCGTTCGGTAATGTCTTCAAAGATGACTACCGAGCCGCTGTTGGGTTCGTAGCCCGCCTGGATTGGAGAGAGCCTGATCGAGAGGATCCTTTCAGGCGGTCCTTCAAGCCGGACCTCGAGGTTGGCATGAGAATGTTCCCAGGCCGGTTCAGCCTGCCCTTCCAGGTACTCCCAGGTTGCTTCATTGGCAACCAGTCTGGGCTCGAGCAGATCGCGCAGCGAATTATTCCGTGGTATGCGCTCGAGACCCAAGAGATCTCGAGCGGCCTGGTTGGCCATGATGACCCGTCCGGCCGAATCGGTTACCAGGAGCCCGCTGCTCATGCTGCTGACGATAACTTCGCTTCGCGACAGGATGATCTGATACAATTCGGCCCTTACGACTACGGATGCGGCCATGTTGGAAATAGTCACCAGCATCTGAAGGTCTTCCTCGCTGAAGTTGCGTTGCTCCGTGCTCGCGAAGCAAAGGACCCCGACCAGTTCGCCTCCCACCAGGACGGGGGTGGCGAGGGCCGAGCGCACCTTCCTCGGAAGAGGGATCGGTGCATCAGCCGGACTATTAAATATGATCGGCTTCTTTTCCTTGGCTACCCAGTCTATGAACTCGTCGTCGAATGCAGGTTTTTCCTCGCGAAAAGGAGTGCGGGGAGAACTGGAGGCCTGCAGCACAAGTCCGCCGGATTTACGATCCATAAGGCTTAACGAATTTATATCGGTCTTAAGGAATGAGGCGGTCGAGGAGAGCAGTCTGCTCAAGCTCTCGCTCAAGTCCATATTTTCCATCAGTTCCGAACTTATTAAATAGAGTGCCTGCATGCGTTCCGCCTTGCCGTGCTCTTTCTGATCCAGTTCGGAGAGGTACGAGAGCAGGACGGACGAGGCCAGGAGTACGGCCACGTTTATAAACAGGTGCGACCCGTCGCGAGTAAAGTCGATGCCTCGGATGAGGCATGCCAGGGCATAACCGCCGCTTATTGAACCCGCCAGCAGGAGAGCCGTTGTCCAGCGGTCGTAGAGGGAGGCCGTGGCTGAAAGTAGGAAGAGGAGAGGGAACAGGGGGCTTGCTATGCCGCCGTTGTAGTAGATCAGAAAGCAGATGAGGAAGGCATCCGCGACCAGCAGGGCGAGGCCCGGCCAGCCGGCTCCGCCCGGGGAAAGGTACTTTCCGAGTAATTGGTAAATTATGCCAAGTAGTGCGAGGCCCGCGACTGTAATCGTCCAAGCCGCCCGGTTTACTCCCTGGCTCGAAAAAAGTGGGAATAATCCCACAGCTATAAAGGCTATCCAATGGGACAGCGGCAAGAGTCTGGCCGATCTCATATCTTTTTCTTAACCCCCTCTTTGCACTCAGTTCTTTATCGATAGCGTGGTGCTGCGTCTTTAATCCTGGGTCAGGCCTGACCCCAAGGTTAGAGACACGGCCCCTTTTAAAACGCTATCATGGGGCCATGGAGGAACGATGGCTCTACAGGTAGGAATCATAGGACTTCCCAACTCGGGTAAGTCGACCATCTTCAACGCGATAACCCGGGCCGGAGCGGCCGTGGCCGGCTACCCCTTCTGTACTGTTGAACCGAACATAGGTGCCGTCGGTGTGCCGGATCGCCGCCTTAAGGATGTGGCGGGCGCCGCCGGCTGCCGCAAGGTAGTACCCGCGGATATAAGGGTCGTCGACATAGCGGGACTGGTGGAGGGAGCCCATCGTGGTGAAGGACTGGGCAACCAGTTCCTGGCCCATATCCGCGAGGCCGATGCCATCGCCCATGCGGTGAGATGCTTCGAATCTCCCAATGTGGCCCATGTCAGGGCGACAATAGATCCGGCGGAGGACATCGCCGTTGTTAACACCGAACTGATCCTGGCTGACCTGGAAACGGTGGAGCGCAGAAGGGGCAGGATCGCCAAAGCGGCGCAGACCGGTGACCGGGAGAAGGCGCGTGAGGTTGAGGTCCTGGGGAAGGTCGAGCAAGGGCTGAACGATGCAGTCGCTGTGCGTTCACAAGGATTGAATGCGAATGAGATGGAAATTCTCGCCGGCCTCTTTCTCCTGACAGCCAAGCCCGTGATTTATGTCGCCAATCTCGGTGAGGAACAGCTTGGGGAAGACGGGGAATGGGCGCGGGCGGTAAGTAGCGCGGCCGAGGCGGAGGGCGCAAAGACGGTGGCCTTCTCAGCCAAATTGGAGTCCGAGATCGAGGAACTGGAACCTGATGAGGTGCGTGAATTTCTCGAGGCCTACGGTATCGAAGACTTGGGACTCGATGAGTTTATAGCCCACTGCTACGCGCTTCTGGGCTTGATCACATTCTTCACGACCGAATCGGGGGAATGCCGGGCCTGGCCGCTACGGGTGGGAAGCACCGCCCTGCAAGCGGCCGGTAAGATCCATACGGATATGGAGAAGGGCTTCATCAAGGCCGAGGTGATGAGCTGGGAGGACTTCCTTGCCTATGGCTCATTCCACGCCGCCCGGGAAAAGGGCGCAGCAAGGGTGGAGGGCAGGGAATACTTGGTAAAGGACGGAGAGGTCATTCTCTTCCGGTTCTCATAAGTACCTGGTCGTGATTATAGCCTCTGTGCTAATATAGACCAAATGACAATAGAGATATAAATACACTCGGGGTGAGGAAATGGCAAGTTCAATCGAGGTCAGGGAACTGACCAAGTACTATGGTTCGCTACTGGCTGTCGACCACATCTCCTTCGAGGTGGAGGCGGGAGAGGTCTTTGGCTTCCTCGGTCCGAATGGCGCGGGTAAAACGACCACCATGCGCATGCTCACCAACCTCACTCGTCCGAACGAGGGGAGCGCGACAATCCTCGGAATGGATACCGTTCGTGACTCCCTGGCGGTGAAAGCGGCCGTGGGGATAGTGCCGGAAGCATCGAATGTCTTTTTCGAACTGACCACGTTGGCCAACCTGACTTTCACCGGCGCCCTTTATGGACTGCCAAGGAAACGTATCACGCAGCGGGCGGAGGAGCTGATAGAACTATTCGACTTGGTTCCACATCGGGACAGGAAGTCAATGGAATTGAGCCTCGGTTTGCGGCGCAGGCTCACCATCGCCATGTCCATCATGCACGAACCGAAGGTCGTGTTCCTTGACGAACCGACCTCGGGACTCGATGTCGAAAGCGCACGTCTGATTCGCGATATAGTAGGCGCACTGCGCAAGAACGGAGTCACGGTCTTCATAACCACGCATAACATGGAGGAGGCCAATCAACTCTGCGAGCGCATAGCTGTCATCAATCACGGCCGCCTGGTGGCGGTGGATACCCCCGAGCGGCTGAAACAGGCGGCAGCAGAGGCCCAGGCGGTTGAAGTGGCTTTCAGCCGGGAGTTGTCCGGGGATGAAGAGGAAAAACTTTCTAAAATGGCCTGTGTGGGCGAAGTCCGGAGACTCGGTGACAAGTACCACTTGATCGTCTCCGACCCGCCCTGCGTGCTGCGCGCCTTGTACCCGTTCATCAACGAGCACGGCCTGGAGCCGATTGCCATCAACACCTACGGGCCTTCTCTCGAGGATGTCTTCGTTAAGCTGGTAGGCAAAGAAAAGGAGCCCGCATAATGACCGAGACGGCGGTGAAAACGAGACGGCCTCCATTATGGGAGGGGCTGCGGAAAGCCTGGGCCATCTCCGGCAAGGATATGAAGATTTATTATTTCCAGCCGGCTGTCCTCATCTTCGGACTGGTCTTTCCCATAGCCATCTTTTTCGCCTTCCTGATGGGGCGCGACGTCCAGGCTGTGAATCTCTTTCCCGGCTTGATAGCCCTGACTCTCTTCTTCTCGACGACCACGGTCGCGCCGTTCAGTGTCCCCTGGGAGAAGATGAACAGGACTTTCGAACGCCTTCTCTTCGCTCCGGTTTCGATGTTCGATGCCGTGCTGGGTAAGGTTGTCAGCGCCTTTCTTTTCGGTTTGGTTATCTCGCTCGTGCCCCTGGCGATAGGCCTCATATTTTTCGGCTCTCGCATCTCGAATTACCCGGTGCTCATACTGGCGCTGTTGCTCGGCAACTTGTGCCTGGCTACCATGGGCATGTTGATTTCCACCGTGAACGCAGATACGCCTCCCAAAGTCATGATGGTCCTGAATGTTGTACGCTTGCCCCTCATGTTCGTAAGCGGTATCTTCCTGGCCCTGCCCACCCTTCCGACCTACGGGCGGGTGCTGGCTTGGTTCAGCCCGGTATCTTATGCGGCCGATCTGCTGTATAAGGGGATGGGTTTTCAGAGCTACTTCGGCGTTCTCATTAGCAGCCTCATGCTCGTCGCTTTTACAGCCGTAATGTTCTTATGGAGCATCATGAGGATGAGCGCCTGGAATAAGTAGGAAAGATACGGCTTAATGATGTTCGGATCCGTGGTGGCATTCGCCATGAGCGCCGTGTTCCCCCTGACAAACAGCGCCTTGCGACTCCAATGACCCGCCGATAAAGTCAGAAAGGACTTGAGCGGCCCTTCCCGAAGCTCCGGAGACGACATTTATGCCTGCAGATCGCAAGTGTGATATCGCCCCCGCTCCGATGCCGCCGACGATTACCGTCTCGACCCCATGGCGGGGGAATATTCCCGCGAGGGCCCCGCACTCATGCCCGGGAGCCGCTTCGATCGAGCTGGATTCGATCAGACCATCCTCTACTTTCGCCAGCATGTACTTTTCGCATCTCCCGAAATGAGAAGATACGCTATCTCCCTCCATTACCACCGCGATTATCATCTGCTCCTCCTTTATTGAATGTAGTCTTGAAACAGCCTTCTCGTACTTCTCAGAGGCTGAAAATTGACTGACGCTTTAGCCGGCGTTTCGTCTCAACTGCCAGAATCGCATGAGGGGCAGTTCCAGCCTCTTCCTCTTCTGCCGTATCTTGAAGGAACCTGGCCACCACACCTGCCGCAGCGGTAATGACCGCCGCCTTCCCTTATGATGTAGTTCCCGCCTTCGATGCGAAGCGCTTTTCCGGCCACCAACGCTTCGATAACCTTCGCCCTCGCCTCGGTGATCATGCGCTGGATGGTTTGCCGCGAGACGCCCATTTCCTTGGCGGCGTCCTCCTGGTACATACCCTCCAGGTCCACCAGGCGCAGAGCCTCCAGTTCCTCAATATTCAGTGTGATTTCTTCGAGCTGGCTGAGAGGAATCCCCCGCGGCTTGAAATAGTCGGTCTTAGGGGCTTCTCCCACCAGTTTGGGTTTTGCTGGTCGGGCCAATCAATTAACTCCTCGAAAATCGAATACATATCATTTTACATCTCATTTATATTCAATAACTCGCGATTTGTCACACGTCGAGCAGCGTCTCGATCCTTGCGGCGAGGCGCCTGATCGGTGCTTGCACCTCGTCCGGGACCTTCCCAATGGGTGGCCGGCCGGAGCGCAGGACCTCCACCACCTCCTCGCGGAACGGTATCTCAGCCGCTATTTCAACTCCCGCGGCCACACACGAATCCTTTATTTCTTCGGCAATTCCAGGGTTGATGTCCCATTTGTTTATGCACGCTATGGCGGGCACGCCGAAATGCTCGATTACTTGGAGTATCCTTCCAAGGTCATGCCTTCCGGCGACAGTGGGCTCGGTCACTACGAGCGCCAGGTTCGCGCCGCTCAAGGAGGCGATCACCGGGCAGCCGGTGCCGGGCGAGCCGTCCACCATGACCAGAGAGATATCGCTCTCCGCGCTCATCAACTGGGCCTCCATTCTCACCCTTGTCACGACCTTCCCCGAGGCCTCCTCTCCTACCGCAAGCTCCGCCCCTACCATGGGACCGTATTCGGTGGAAGCGATGAAGACTTCGGCGCCCCCCGGTTCATAAAAACTGACCGCTTTCTTTGGGCAAACCAGCTCGCACACCTTGCAACCCTCGCAGAGGAAGGGGTCGATCAGGTAGGGGGAGGACGTGATCGCACTGTAACGGCAGTGCTCCTCGCAGGCGCCGCAGCTATCACACAGCGCCGGGTCTATCCTCGCCTTACTCGATACATTGAGTGTGAAAGACTTCTCGATATGGGGGGCGAGCAGCAGGTGGAGATTGGGCGCCTCGACGTCGCAGTCGGCTATTACCGCCGGCTTCAAGAGCTGGGCCAGGGCGGCGGTAACCGTTGTCTTCCCCGTGCCCCCCTTGCCGCTCACGACAACCAGTTGTTTCATGAGAGACCCCCTTTTACTCCGACCCTGGAGGTGGCCTTCTCATAAAGGGAGAGGAATTCGCTCTCCCATTGCTTGTCATCGTCCACGAGATTAATGCCCGAGGAATTGAGGCGCGCTATTTCTCTGCTGAAGGGAAGGGAGAGCAGGATATCCAGTCCGTTCCTGGCGCAAAACTGTTTTATCTCGCTATTGCCGGCGATATCTTTGTTTACCACGACCACGGAAGGAACGCCCAGTGCCTCGGCCATCTTTACCGCCATAACAAGGTCGTGCATGCCGAAAGGGGTGGGTTCGGTAACCATCAGGCACAGGTCCGATCCTTGCACGGTGGTCATTACCGAACAACCGGTTCCCGGCCCGCAGTCGACGATGTTTACGGCATCGGGCGCCAGGCTCCGCTTCATCTGGGAGATAATGGGGCTCGCCTTTGGTTCGCCTATCTCGAGGATGCCCTGCATGAAGTCCATGCCCTCGCCCGTGCGCCCGTGTTCGATTACCCCCGCCACGCGCTCCTTTTCCTCAATGGCGTGCATGGGGCAAAGGATGGCGCACCCCCCACATCCGTGACAGAGTTCCTCGAAAACAAGCACCCGGGAGGGTGTTCTTGCTAGTGCTGCGTAAGAGCAAAAGGAGGAGCACTCACCACAGCAATCACAGAGGTTCTCATCGATGCGAGGGATGCGAATCGCAACTTCCTCTTTTCGGGTAATAGTGGGATTGACGAAGAGGTGGCCGTTGGGCTCCTCGACGTCGGCGTCAGCAAACAGGGTTTTGATGCCGGCGCGGTGCAGAGACACAGCCAGGTTAACGGCGACAAGCGTCTTCCCCGTGCCGCCCTTTCCGGCTGCTACTGTTATTACCAACGGCCTCTACCTCTTCCTCCGCCTCTGCCGCCGCCTCCGCCGCCGGTGGGTCCCGAAAACCCGGTGCCCGGCATACCCGTCTTCTCAGCGACGGTCGCCGAGGAGGAAGAGGCGAGACTCCCTGTCTTTAACGCCTGCATGGCCTCCTCGATGGTGCCATTGAAGCCGGCATAAACGCGCACCTGCCCGGCCAGCACCTGCATGGCATTGGGGCCGATGTTTCCGGTAATTACCGCTTCGGCGCCCTTATCCACTACGCCCTGGGCCGTGCGTATGCCGGCTCCTCCGGATGCGCTTATGTTGGGATTAGGCTCGGCTTCCCAGCTTTCGCTCTCGCTGTCGTAAAAGACCAGATACTGGCAGCGCCCGAAACGCGGGTCCACCGTACTTTGCAGGTTTGGTCCAGTCGATGATATAGCGATTTTCATCAATCAACCTCCCGTTTCTTCCAACTTGCTGATGCGATCGTGTATCTCGCCCAGCATTTGTTCGAGGCGGGCCGCCTGCGTTTTCAGCATCTCCAGGTCACCCGCTTGAACCGGGTAAGCATTAAAAGGGACGGTTGGCGCGGGCCACTGCCCGGTCATCATATATTCCGCGCAGGGCCCGAGACCGCTCGCGCTCCTTCCCACCCAGCCGGGACTATACCCAAGCCTCATCCATCCGGGTTGTCCCGTCAGGTTGTACATGTACCTGTGTCCACGTCCCATTTTCGTATTCCTCCTTATCATTCATTACGAGTCTTTCTAGCAGTTGGCTCCCAACATTCGAGTCCCGCATTTCGCGCACCTCTTCGTAAAACAGGGGATGCCCCTGGCATGCGGCTCCGTATGGCCGCAACTGGGACAGCGGCAGACACTGCTGCCGGGAACTCCCCGGCTACCGGCCGGGCTCCCCGCGCCGCCTCTTCCTCGTCCGAACCCGATCATGGTCTTCACCTTCAATAATCGTATTGGGCATATGCCATATTTAATAATAATGGAGATTAATAGCATATGTAAAGGTCTCTCGCACGGAGTTTGATAATAGCTTTAAAATACGCATAATAGTTACTAGACATATGCCTAATAATGACTATAATAAGGATGGAAGAAATAAATGCCTTCTTTAATTGAAGAATCGGAGGCTTGAAGGTACGAGATGTTTCGCAGAAAGACCGTGCGAAAACTGCATATCTACTCCGGGCTCTTATCAGCCCTGCTTGGCGTTTACCTATGGAGAGAACCGAAGTTACGCAGGAAAGCGGGTGATTCAAGGTGATCTTTTCGCACGAGCACAAGGTGGCAATTGCCACTCAGGACGGAAAAGAGATGGCAGAGCATTTCGGCTCAGCTCCAATCTTTCTTGTCTATACATTGCGAGAGGGGCGGGTCATCGATATAGAAACGCGCTCCAACTCCAGTAATTATGCTAGCGCCGAAAAAGACGAGGGCTGCTGGCAAGTCATAGAAGAGCTGCTGCCCGACGTTAAGGTAGTCATCTCGCACGGAATGGGTGAAAACGCCTACGTGGGGCTATTGCGGAGGGACGTGCTGCCCTTGAACATTAACGAGCATGACGCGGAAAAAGCCATCCAAGCATACATTCGGGATAGCCTCAAGGACAATCCGGAACTCGTTCATGAGCCTAGACGAGGGGGCCCTATCAAACGAGTATCAAAGCGATAGTTAAAAGTTATGAAAGGAGATGCTTGCGCATTGACGGGATGTAAAGGAGATTGCGAGGAGAAAACCCAAGCCGGGGAGCATCCGAACTTCTCGGGGGTGAAAAAAAAGATCATGGTGCTGAGCGGGAAAGGCGGCGTTGGCAAGAGTTCGATAGCGGCATCCCTGGCTGTGGGCCTTGCCGATCGCGGCTACCGGGTGGGGGTAATGGATGTTGATTTCCATGGGCCCAGCATACCCGTGATATTCGGCCTGGTGGGCCGCAGGGTGTTCGGTGATGGCGAAGGGGTTTTTCCCATAGAGATCAGCGGCAACCTGAAAGTCATATCCATCGGCCTTTTCCTTGACGAAAGCGATGATGCCGTAATCTGGAGGGGCCCCATGAAGATGACCGCCATCAGGCAATTCATCGAGGAGACCCACTGGGGCGACCTCGACTACCTGATAATCGATTCGCCGCCGGGCACTGGGGACGAGCCATTGAGCATTGTCCAATTGATCCCCGACTCGTGGGGCTTGATCGTGACGACACCCCAGGAACTGGCCATGTCCGACGTCAGGAAATCCATTAATTTCTGCAAGAGACTGAACATGCCCGTAATCGGGCTGGTTGAAAATATGGCCGGTCTTGTCTGCCCAAACTGCGGTGAGAGGATGGATATCTTCGGCAGCGGCGGAGCAGAACTGCTGGCCGAGGAAGCCCAGATAGATTTCCTCGTTTCGCTTCCCCTCGATAAGGAATTTGCCTCATGGGCGGACCGGGGCGGCGCGAAAGCGGGCAATTACCATGATTTAACAGGAGTTTCGGCGATGCTCGACCTGATGGTTGAGAAGGTTGTCTCCGCCACGGCTGCAAAGGATCGTGAAGTGAACGAGCAGGCTCAGCGCCTGGTTGATGAGAGAGAGGACGGTATGAACATCTATGCAATTCCTACGGAAAACGGACTTCTATGCGCGCATTTCGGCCATTGCGAGAAGTTTACACTTATTGAAGCGCTAGACGGCCGAGAGCCTGAAATCAAAGAGGTCTGCGACGCGCCGCCGCATGAGCCGGGGCTCCTGCCCCGCTGGCTTGCGGACAAGGGAGTGAGCACGGTAATCGCGGGCGGAATGGGCGCGAGGGCTCAGCAGATATTTGCCGAGAGCGGCGTAAGAATCATGTGTGGAGCTCCGGGAATCGAGCCACTCGAGGTAGTCAGACAATACATGGAAGGCGCGCTGGAGCTGGGGCAAAACGTCTGCGACCATTGATTGGACGAGGCATGTATCTCATAAATGCGCATGATTGTACCGGTTGCGGCACCTGCCTCGATTACTGCCTGGCAGGAGCGATCACCATCAATGACGGCGTGGCGCGGATAGATGGAGCGCAATGCACCTCTTGCGGCTCATGCTTTGAAATATGCCCGCAAGGCGCCGTCCATGAAGTTAAACATGTCCCCGCCCTGTACCCGGCAAATCGGGCGGTGTCTCCGTCCCAGGTTTCTCAATCACCGGCAAGAGCTATTCATGGATGGCCACAACTGGCCAGGCGGGAGAAGGTAGCGGCGCTAACCGTTCTGCTGCCCGTTCTTTCGAGACTCGCCCTTAGAATGGTCGGCCGCCTTTCCCCTCGCGGCCGTTTCTATAGGGATCAAGGGTCCCCCGGCAATGCAGGCGGCGGCAGGCATCGCTGGAGGGGGAGGGCCTTCGAGAAATATGAACGGGAGTTGAGATAATGGATGACGCTCTGGCCGGGTTGCAGGAAGAAATCGATGCGCAAATGAAGCAGATCTTACAGAAATAGTGATAGACCACGCTTTGAACCCCCGCAATGTCGGAACGCTTCCCGGCGCGGATGCTCGGGCCGGGTTCACGGGCCCCTGCGGCGATACCATGGAGGTATGGATTAAAGTGATGGAGGGCAGGGTCGAGCGGGCTAGTTTCTGGACGGATGGATGCGGAACGTCCATAGCATGTGGAAGCATGGTGACGGAGCTTGCCCGCGGCAGGATGATACCCGAATGTCTCGAGATAGGACAGCAGGACGTGCTCGATGCCCTGGGCGATTTGCCTGAAGGAGAGCAGGCATTGTGCCCTGCTGGCCGCAACGACGCTTAAAGCGGCTGCCATCGACTATCTGAAAGACCACCCTCGATTTTTAAGAAACAGGCGAATCGTAAAGGGGAAAAGGGTGCAGATCTTCGTGCTTTCCGATAATACCGCCGGTCCCCCCAATTTCCTGGCTGAACACGGGCTTTCCCTCTTAATAAGAAGCGAAGCTGATGATCTGCTCCTGGATACGGGACAGGGAACGGCGGCCATGCACAACGCCGAGATCCTTAAGCTGAGCCTGGATAATTTAAGAGCACTGGTCCTGTCCCACGGTCACTACGATCACACAATGGGTCTCCCGCAAGTGCTCGCCAGGAAAAGCCCTTTGAAAATATACGCTCACCCGGATATCTTTGAAGCCAAATATTACCAGGCGGGGGAGATAAGCAGGCATATCGGCATGCCCTATCGCAGGGATTACCTGGAAAGCCTGGGAGCCGATTTCGATCTCAGCTACTCACCGCGGGAAGTTACGCCCGGCGTTATCCTATCGGGTGAGATACCCCGCGTAACCAATTTCGAGACGGGCGATGCTAATCTCAAGGTGAAGTGGGGCGAAGCTTTTGAAATCGATCCTTTATTGGACGATCAAGCCCTTTTTGTGACATCCCCCGACGGCGTTATAGTGATTCTGGGGTGTGCTCACGCGGGTGCCATCAACACCATCCGTCATGCTGTTGAAATCACGGGCAACAAAAAGATAAGGGCGGTTGTCGGGGGGTCGCACCTGCTTTTTCTCGGCTCTGAGCAGTTGCAGCGCACGGTCGAGGAGCTGAAGCTTATCAACCCGGAACTTATGGCTTTTTCCCACTGCACGGGTCAGGCGGCGGCGCGCCGGCTCTCGCAGGAATTCGGGGAAACATTTGTTTTCAACCAAACCGGAAATGTGATTAATATCTGAGCTTGCGATATTGATCCAGTGATCGGCAATAAACTATCAATCCAAACTCGGTTGGCGCGAGGGGAGGGGTTTCAGCTCCTCTTGATATGATAAGGCAAGATGAAATGGAGGGACTTCCCGGCGTCAAATCTTGAGTCTATTCCCGCTTCATCAAATGCCTTATGACCATGGCTGCGCCGGAATGAGGGTCTATCTCGCGGGTGTCCACCAGCTTTTTCATCAGGTCGAGCATCTCCGGATCGTGTTCGAGCGCGTCCGTCACGGATAGATGGACGCGATGGTTGATTATCTCCAGAAGCTCGCCCATGATGCGAACCCGCACCTTCTCCTCGAGGAGGCCGTGTTCCTGAAGATAATCGTAATGGGAAAATATGGCATTACAAAGTCCATCGACACCGAGCCCTTCCGTGGCCACGGTTCTTAAGATGGGTGGAATGTAGGCCGGTTCTCGCTTGACTATCTCGACCATCATCTCGATCTCGGCCGCCGCCCTATCCGCACCTTCGCGGTCGGCCTTGTTGACCACGAAGATATCGCCGATCTCCATTATTCCTGCCTTCATGGCTTTTATCTCATCGCCCCCGCCCGGCATGGTAACCACTATTGAAGTATGAGCCAGCCCGACGATATCCACCTCGACCTGGCCGGCACCGACCGTCTCCACGATTATCACTTCTTTCCCGAAGGCGTCGAGTATGTTTACCGCATCGTTGGTCGCGACGGCCAGGCCCCCCAGGGCTCCCCGCGTTCCCATCGATCGGATAAAGACCCCCGGATCGGTCGCCAGCTCTTGCATCCTTATGCGATCGCCCAGTACGGCGCCTCCCGTGAAGGGACTGGTCGGATCAATGGCTATGATGCCTACGGTCCTGGAGTGTTCGCGCAATGCTTTTGTGAGCGCCGAAACCAGCGTGCTCTTGCCACTCCCCGTGGCACCGGTGATGCCGACGATATGAGCCTTACCGGTATGCTGGTGGAGCCGCCGCATGACTTCGCGGGCGGAGGCGTCATCGTTCTCCACCAGGCTTATCAACCTGGCTGCCGCCAGGCGATTGCGGGCGCGAATACCCTCATATAAGTCCATGGTCATCTCCTCGAAACATATTCATCTATTTTTTCGGCTTGTGCCGTCGCGGTCAAGAATTTTGGTATCCTTCATGCATGGAATACGTGAAGATAGCGAATGCAAGCCGGGACCGTGTACTTGCCGAAAGGGTCGGACTTGCTGATACACCCGCTGCCAGGAGGCGTGGACTCCTCGGATCGCGCGAGCTGTCCGGCGAAGAAGGTCTGCTGATAATCCCTTGCCGGCAGGTTCACACTTTCGGAATGAAATACCCCATAGACGTCATATTTCTCGATGCCTCCTGGCGCGTAAGGAGGTATTGCAAAGGGCTCAAACCCTGGCGCCTGAGCCCTTTTGTGATCTCATCGAAATCCGTTCTCGAACTCCCGGCCGGCAAGATCGATGAAACGGAAACCGAAATCGGAGACGTTCTCCGTTAAGCCTGTGCCTCCTTTTTGGCTTCCTCTTCGGCGCGAAGGATCTTGCGCAAGACCTTTCCGATGGCCGACTTGGGAAGCTCGTCCCGGAATTCTATGATCTTGGGCACCTTGTAGGCGGCCAGTTTTTCCTTACAAAAAGAGATGAGCTCTTCGGTGCTGCATTCCTCGCCGGGCTGCAGTACGATAAAAGCCTTCACCGTCTCCCCGCGGTATTGATCGGAAATCCCTACAGCCACTGCATCCGCAACCTTGGGATGCTGGAAGAGGACTTCGTCGATCTCCCTCGGATAGATGTTGTACCCTCCGGCGATGATCATATCCTTGATGCGGTCGACGATGAATAAATAATCGTCCTCGTCCCTGACTGCGACGTCACCGGTATGGAGCCAGCCCTCCTTGATCTGCTTGGCCGTCTCCTCCGGATTGTCCCAGTACTCCTTCATGATGAGTGGACCCTTCATGATCATTTCACCGGGCTCGCCGACTGAAACCTCGGTTACGCCGTCCTCGATGTTTACGAGCTTGACGTCGTTGTCCGGGAAGGGGATCCCTATGCTTCCCGCCTTCTTGAGGCCGAGGATCGGGTTGGAGAGCCCTAAGGACGACGATTCCGACATCCCGAAGCCCTCGCTGAAGTATATGCCCATGTCCTTAACCTGCTCGATGAGCTCGACCGGCATGGGTGCTGCTCCGGAGTTGAGGAGGCCGATCTTGCGATCGAGTTGGAGTTCCTCCGCCCGCGGGTGATTGATTACCGCGTTGATAATGGTGGGAACGGCGGGGAAGAAGGTGATCTCCGGGAAGTTGGCCAGGAGATTCATCATTTCATCTATATCGAAACGGGGGATCATGATCTGGGTGGCACACGAGATCATGCCCCAATTCAAGGCCACGATGTTTCCATAGACGTGGAAGTAGGGGAGGATGGCAACCACGCTTCGCCTTTCGGCCGGGATAATTCCGGTGGTTGCGCTTCCCCACATGAAAGCCTGCAGTGCGGCGGAAACGACATTGCCGTGGGTAAGGACCGCCCCTTTTGGGATTCCCGTCGTCCCTCCCGTAAATTGAATCACTGCCGGATCTTCCGTGGATATTTCGATACGGGGCCGCTTGGGGCTGGGGACGCTGTCTATCATTTCGGAGAAATGATGCCATCCCTTTTCGAGCTCCAAGTCCTTGGCTGTGCTTACCGGCATTCCCTGTATAAAGTCGGTGACTTTGGTAACGATAACCCGCGGGATATCCAGATCGGCTACGACCGGGCGGATATTATCGAGCATCATATCGAAGGAAATAAGGGTCGTAAGGCCCGTCGTCTCTGCCATTTGTTTGATTTCATCGGCGGTATACAGGGGATTCAGGTTGACGACGATCGCGCCGAGAGACAGGGCGGCGTAGTAAGCAATCGGGTACTGCGGGATGTTCGGAAGATGCAAACCCACCCGTTCGCCCTTCTCCACGCCCAGTGCACCCAGGGCGGTCGCGAATTTCTGGATCAAAGTGCGCAAGTCCCAAAAACTTATCTCCGAGCCGAAGAAATTGAGCGCCGGCTTGTCCGGAAAGGCATTGGCGCCGATTGACACGAGCTCATGGATTCCAAGCCTGGGACAACGGACACTGGTAGGGACACAGTAATCGTAGTGACGATGCCAGGATCTCTCTTCCATCTTGCACCTCCAGGGGGTTTTGAATCGGGTTACAGCGCCTAAATTCTATCACGATTGCAGGTATGGAGTCGTAGCCATTGTGATAGTATTTCTCCATGTCTACCGTCGATTGGAATATAAAGAGATTTCGTTCCGGCCGGGGATCGGAGGAACTGCGCGACCGGGTTGTGATAGAGCTTCCCCTCGAGATTAAACTCAATGGAATACCACTTGTTGCGCTGATGCGCATGCCCGGGATGGATAAAGAGTTGGCGGTCGGATTCTGCCTCACCGAGAAGATAATCGACGATATATCCCAGATAAGGCTGCTCAAGCATTGCGGGCAGTTGGAGCAAGAGATAGCGGGCGGCGGGGAGGCAGGGAGCGACGGGCTAGACCGGGGGAATGTCGTGGAAATAGAGGCGGAGGCACCGGCTGACCAGGACCGCTTCTCCGGAACCTTTATCGTAAGGACGGGCTGCGGCGGAGCCGATCTGTCCGCCCTCGAGGATTACCACGAAGGAACGGTGTCATCACGCCTGGAGATAGGCGCGGATATCATCTATGGTGTAGGGCGAGAACTCACCCGGCACCAGGAGGTATTCGCGGGGACGGGGGGAACCCATGGCGCCGGCGTCTTCGAAAGGGACGGACGTGCCGCTGTGGTAGCCGAGGACGTCGGCCGGCACAATGCGCTCGACAAGGCGGTTGGCTGGTGTGCCTTATGGGGGACCGAAATCCGAGACAAATTCCTGGTCCTCTCGGGGAGGATCAGCTACGAGATGGCCCTCAAGGCCGTAAGGGTGGGAATTCCGGTTGTGGTATCCATGGCCGCGCCCACTTCGCTAGGGCTGCGCATCGCCGAGAAGGCGGGACTGACCCTGGTAGGTTTCTCCGACGGCAAGAGGTTCAATGTTTATACCCACCCGGAGAGAATTGTATGAACCCGGGAAGCGATAATTTTTCAGCAGCCGTCCTGGCCGGTGGCAGCGCGGAAAGGCTCGGCCTCAATAAAGCCCTGGTGGATATCGCCGGACGCAAAGCCCTCGACCGTATTCTCGATGTCCTGCAAGGAATATTTTCGGGCACGTCAATAATAGTGCAAAGCGACTCGGATCTGGAGAACTTCATGCGGCCGGGTGTTCGTGTTCTGCGGGATCTGCTCCCCGGCAAAGGACCTCTGGGGGGCATCTATACGGCTCTTGAGCTCGCCGCTCGGCCCTATGTTTTTATCATGGCCTGCGACATGCCGTATCCTTCCGAGGATCTCGTGCTCCACATGTTATCAAGAGCACCGGGTCACGATGCGGTGGTGCCGAGGCGCGGCGAGTACATAGAGCCCCTCTTTGCCATATATTCGAGGGAGATACGAGAGAACATCAAGGCCAGGCTCGAGAGAAATGACCTCAAGATATATGAACTGCTGACCGAAATCGACGTGCTTTACCTGGATGAGGAAGAAATCGCATCCTTCGATCCTGAATTCCGCTCTTTTTTGAATATCAACACCCCGGAAGATCTTAAAAAAGCGATGCTGCTTGCGGACGGCTGAAAACCCCGCGTTATATAATAAAAAAGCGGAGAAAAGGCTGACGATCGAATGCTGAAGGGGATTAAGATGAGCAAAAAGGTCGTTTCGTACATTCTCATCCTGGTAATTATTTCCATGTTGGGATTGCTTCTCGTCGGATGCGGCAACAAGGCCGCCCAGGATAACAAGAAAGCCTCCTCCACAATGGAGATCCCCCAACTGGATAGCGGTGCAATAAGTGGGAGCCTCGATGATAACATTTGGACCTACAAGGGCATACCATTCGCCGCACCTCCCATCGGAGAGCTTCGCTGGAAGGAGCCTCAGCCGGTTGATCCCTGGCAGGAAGTCAGGGCCTGCACCGCTTTCGGCCCCGCCTGCCCGCAGTCGCGGCCTGCCCTCGAGGCGATCGGAGCGGAGTTTAGCGCAGTAGGAAGCCAGAGTGAGGACTGTCTCTATCTCAACGTGTGGACACCGGCACAAAGCCCGGAGGAAGGCCTACCGGTTATGGTTTGGATTCACGGCGGCGGTTTCGATGCCGGCTCGGCCTCACAGTTCATGTACGACGCCCATAACCTCTCAAATAAAGGGGTTGTCGTGGTGACCATTAACTACCGGCTCGGCGCATTCGGATTCATGGGACATCCGATGCTATCGGATGAATCATCACATGGTGCTTCCGGCAACTACGGTTTGATGGACCAGATCGCGGCCCTGGAGTGGGTGCAACGCAACATAGACGTTTTCGGGGGCGACCCGGGCAACGTCACAATTTTCGGGGAGTCGGCCGGAGGTGGCAGCGTCTGTGACTTGATGG
>MELM01000007.1:70878-76596 GCA_001767605.1 Candidatus Solincola sediminis
TTCAGCGGGCCATATCGGAGAGCGGTGGCTTCCTTTCAATGGGGCTCGCCACGCCCGGCGGCGGCAATTTGAGCAGCGCCGAGAAGACGGGAGAGAAGATGGCGCAGGCTCTGGGTTGCGACGGCGCTGACGATGTACTCGCTTGTATGCGGGGAAAGACAACCGAAGAAATGCTCGCGGCACAAGACAAGCAAGGCGGAGTATTGGAAGCGCAGACTTGGTTTCCCATAGTGGATGGCTGGGTCTTGATCGACAAACCTCAGAATGTTTTTGCGGCCGGAGAGCAGCAGAAGGTCCCCCTCCTTATCGGGACTAATGCGGATGAGGGGACTGTGCTCGCCCCCAGTATCACTGCAGCCCAATACAAGATGATGATTGCCTATATATTCGGAGGTAAGGCTGATGAGGTCTCGGCGCTCTTTCCGATCGTCGGCGATGATGCTAATTCAGCCCTGCAAAGATTACTTACGGAAATGGCTATGGCGGCCCCCAGCAAATTTGCCGCCGTCTGCACGGCTGATGTTGATCAGCCGGTCTATCTCTATAAATTTACCATGACATCGAATGACCCCAGGTTCGCGCGCTTCGGATCTTTCCACAGCCTGGAAATTCCCTACGTTTTCGGCAATATGAATAAGGGCACGGAAATGGCCTTGCGGCCCGAGGATGTAGCCCTGTCCGAAGCGATGATGAATTACTGGACGAATTTTGCGGCTACGGGGAATCCCAACGGGAAGGGAGAGCCGGAGTGGCCTGCTTTTACCATTGAAAATGATCGTTACCAGGAATTGGGCCCGACAATCAGTACTCGAAACGGCTATTATCCGGAAGCCTATGAATTGCTGAAGAGCATAACCGGCTTATAGGAAGGGGGACCATGACCGGAAAAGAGAGGATGCTCGAAGCTTTCGGTCGGAGCGAGTCGGACAGGGTGCCGGTCTGGGAAATGGCCTTCAACGAGGAATCCATCATAAAACTGGGACGCTTTTTCACCGATGATCTCCCGCCCTTGAAGTTTGCCCAGCAGATGACGGTGGAAGAAAAGATCAAACTCCTTATGACCCTCTTCACCGTGATTCGGCAACTCGAACTCGACGGGATCACTTCCATCGCCATTCTAGATACCGAAAAGGTGGACGAAGATCACGTACGGGACGGCTGGGGCAGGATAATGCGCATAAGCGAAGAAGGCGAAGCCACGGCCGTAGCCGGACCGGTTTCGGGACCGCAAGACCTTGAAGAACTGAAGCCTTATCACCCGCGGCAATCCGAGCTGATGATGTTAATGGCGGCCAAAGGTAACTTCGGGAATGAGATCGCGCAGGTGATGGTGCAGCCGGGGCCCTTCCGGGAGAGTTGGATGCTGCTCGGCAGTATGGAGAAACTACTTTATTTCTATATAAAAGATCCTCGATTCGTACACGACCTGGCCCGTATCGCCACCGATTTCATTCTCGAAATAACCGACATGGCTGCCGAACTGGGGGCGGACATCATTGCTATCGACGGCGACCTGGCATTCAGCCAGACCACTTTGATGTCTCCCGCGCAATACGAAGAGTTCATACTCCCTTATCACAAAGAAATCACGCAGCGGGCTCATGAACTGGGCATGCTCATCTTCAAACATTCGGACGGGAACATGGCGCCTATCCTTGCCGGCATCGTCGAGGCCGGGTTCGATGGCTTCCACCCCGTTCAGCCGCAATGCATGGATATCGGCGAGGTGAAAACAGGGTATGGAGACCGGTTATGCATCCTTGGGAACATAGACTGCACGTATCTCTTGCCGTTCGGAAGCGAGGAGGATGTGGAAGAGGCAGTGAGGGAAACGATTGCCAAGGCCGCTCCCGGAGGCGGTTATATCATAAGCTCTTCCAATTCGATTCATCCCGGATGCAAGCCTGAGAACTATATCGCTATGGTCAAAGCGGCGCGCAAGTATGGGAACTACCCGATCGAGGTGTAGGTATGGAAGAGATGCTGTTGCTTATAAGAGATGCAATCACGGCGGGGGACGAAGATGCCGCGAAAAAGCTGGTGGGGGAGGCCCTGAAGGCGGGACTCGAGCCCAGGAATATTATGGAAAGGGCCATGATGCCGGCCATGGAGGATATAGGCGAGCGCTTTTCGCGTAATGAAGCCTTCATACCGGAGCTTATAGTGGCGGCGGCGGCCATGCAGGAGGGCATGCAGTTGCTGAAGCCGCTGCTTACCGCGGGTGAAAAGGGCAGCGGTAAGGTCGTGCTCGGCACGGTCTACGGTGATATCCATTCCATCGGAAAGAACCTGGTGCGCATGTGCATGGAGGGAGCGGGATTCGAGGTCATAGACCTCGGTGAGGACCTGAAGACGGAAGTGTTCGTCGAGGCGTACAAGGAATACTCACCCGATATCCTCGGTCTTTCGGCCTTGTTGAGTTCGACCATGCAACGCATGAAAGAGGTAATCGATGCCGTGCGAGTCATTGACCCCTCGGCCTTGATAATGGTCGGTGGTGCTCCTGTCACCTCAGATTATGCAATTGAGATCGGAGCCAGCGGTTACGCTTCCAACGCCTTTGAGGCAGCGATGAATGCGAAAGAATTAATCGTATAGGATTCGTCGCGCATCAAAACAAGTTAATTACTCCGATCGCCAGGAAAATAACGCCGGAGATACGGCGAATCCAGATCCGAGGCACCCTGCCGCCGATCCATTTGCCGACCAGGGCCCCCACTAGAGAGATGACCCAAAGAGCTAAGGTGCCTCCAAGGAAAACAAAGATCGGTTGGTCGTACTTGGCGGTGAGGGCCACTATCGATAGTTGGGTCTTGTCCCCAAGTTCCATCAGACAGATTAAAAGAAACGTGGCCAAGACCGGGTTTCTTAGCCCTTGAAACCTTCCTGTTTTCTCCTCCTCTTCCTTTCCGGGAAGAAGCGACACCAATCCAGCTACTATGAATATCCCTGAGACGATGTATTTTAGCGCTTTTTGCGGCACGAATTCATAGAAGATAACACCGATGCTTACGGCCACCGCGTTCAGCAGAAGGAAGGCGGAGGCAGCACCGAGAAAGACCTTCCGGAAACCGTATTTGGCCGAAAGGGTGAGGACAACGATCTGCGTCTTGTCACCGAGTTCGGCCAGCAGGACCAGGCCGAAGGCCGCAAGCAAGGCTTCCCACCACATTGCGCCACCTTATCACAATTCATGCATTCAGGAAGGAAGCGATCCGGTGCGTGTAATTCATTCCGGCAATTATCGATACATCATTATGTCCGGCATCGGGCACCAGGTAGATATCTTTGGGGCCGGGCGCGGCCTCGTAAAGGTCAAAGCCTTCACCAACCGGAATGAGGTCGTCGGATTCACCGTGGATTATCATCACCGGGCACGCGCAGACTCTCACTTTCTCGATCGAATCGTAAGTCTCGCCTAATGGCAGACCGGGCGGGAGGAATGGAAAAAGCTTTCTGCCTACGCGAGCGAGCGAGGTGAAAGTGGATTCGAGGATCAAGGCCCTCACGCGACGGTTCTTGGCAATCTCGCAAGCCACACCGCCGCCCAACGACTTCCCGAAGAGGATGATATCCTTATCTTCTATCCCTCGCTCGTTAAGCCATTTCATAGCGGCCTCGCCATCCATGTAAAGGGATTTCTCGCTAGGCTCTCCGCCACTCTTGCCATAACCGTGATAGTCGATCAGAAGCATGCGGCAATCGAGGTGTTTCAGCTCCTGCCGTACCGGCGACCAGCTGTAGACATCCTGGGCATTGCCGTGCAAGAAGAGAATGGCTTGAGCGCCGGCGGGATCATCCCACCAGAGGCCATGGATGGCAACGCCGTCGGCACATTCCATCCAGACTTCTTCCCCATTTCCGGCCCAGAGCGGCGGGGGCTCGTCCAGCGGAATCGGTTCTGGAAAATACAGGTAATTGCGGACCAGCTTGCTGAGATCGGGCAAGTCTCTCACCTCCCTTGTAATTATAATATATATAAGATCGAAAGCCGCTGACTCAGGAGGGGTATGGAAGAGAGCGACAGGAGCAACTTTTATTTCCCACCCCATTGCTCGATCCTCGACGATTCAAGCCGGTTGGAGCAAGGGTGGAGGGAAGCATTGATATCGAGCGGCGACCACCTGAAAAGGGTGCTCGACGAATACGGTGAGTTGGATTTCGATTGCCTTCTCGAGGAAGTCGAGGTATCCACCGTCAACGGCTGCACTGAATGCTTTAAAGTCGGAGAACCGATATACCGCGTCTATGTCAGGCCTCGAACGCAACTCAACCGATAACACATGCCCTCTTAGGTGCCGTGTCTTGAATCTCCACTCAAGTATAAGGATATCCTTACACTTGAGTGGAGATTCAAGACACGGCACCTAAATGGGGAGGCCTTCCTTTGCCACCCAATCTTCAAAGGGTATGAAAGCGGGTGCGGCAACGGCCATACTGTCGAGATCCAAAGCTATGGGATAGCGTGCGAATCTCCTTATGGCGGCCATCAGGGTATGAACGTGCTCCACCGGGGTGCCAGGTGGAACCAGGTTGATGATAAGCATAAGCTTACCTTTGCCGGCTCCCTCCTTGACCAGCTTGCGCACGGTCTCCGCAATCCTTTCGGGCGGCCCTTCTTCTATCAGGTTGGGGCGGATATTCAGCGCCAGGCAGACCTTCTTCTCCCTGGCATAGGCTCGCGCCAGCGGTATTCCGATTTCCTCGTAGTCCTCGTTCCAGACCAGGAGGAAAAAAGGGCGAAGGGCCTTGAGTTGGTTGCCGGGTAGCATCATGTCCATCTTGATATCCAGGACCTGGCGGGGATCCTTTACCGACCTCTCGCCCCAACTGCCGGTATCCAGCACCGTCCGCATCGCAGTGGAAGTCGCCCTTATGACCTTCTCGATGTAAGGGAGGCAGAATTCACGTACCGTCTCCGGCGCCATGTTCGGCTGTGACGCCCAGGCATCGGACATGACGATTATGGAAGAATTTGTAAGCTCGGCCATGGTGTCGATCCAAGGGACCGTCACCTCCATCGAGAGGAACTCCATCAAGCGATGCACGAAGGCCGGGTTGCGGCGCATATCCCGCAGGATGTTCACGTAGCCTCTGATGAGAACGGCCATGGTGAAGGGCGCGCAGCAGTAGCACATCGGTGGCAGTTTCATAATTTCCATGAAGCGTCTGTAGGACTCGAGAACATAAGGCATGCGGCCGCTCTTTCCGGCGACCGGGGGTTTTAGGCGCTTGAGATCATCCTCGCTTTTAACAAGGGGGTCTGAAGTATCCACGTCCGGCTCGCTTTTATCCCGCCAGATCAGCTTCTGCCCCAGCGCGTCCAGCTCGATGTTGTAGAAGTCGAATACCGGCGACCAGAAATCAACTCCGAAGTAGGCAGCGGTATTATAGGAGGCATGGATAAAGGGCTCGGGCTCGCTGAAGAAGCGGCGGGCGGAAAGGCCGTTCATGCCCATTGCATAAGTGTAAGGCTGCATGATCACCGGCACCCGATCGGGCCTGCCATAGATGCCCGCGATCAGCCGCTCGAAACCGTCCAGTTCGGTCAACCTGAAGCCCCGGGAGTAAAGCATGGCTTTGGTGAGTTTGGTCATCACACCCAATTCACTTACCCCCGGTCAGATGATCGGCCAGCTCGACCGCTTCGGCCGCGTCGGCACCATAGCCGTCGGCTCCAATCTCCTTCGCGTACTCTCTTGTTACGGCCGCTCCTCC
>MELM01000007.1:76609-79489 GCA_001767605.1 Candidatus Solincola sediminis
ACCTTTTCCCGCAAGCCGGCCTGATCGAGAAGGCCGATCACTTCAGACATTCCCCGCATGGTGGTCGTCATATAAGCGCCCATACCCAGGATGTCCGGCTCGAGCTCGCGCACCTTATCCACGAAGTCTTGCAAGGGCACATCGACTCCGAGGTCTATTACTTCATATGAAGCGCACTTGAGAAGAGAGACGACGATGTTCTTCCCGATATCGTGGGCGTCCCCCTCTACAGCCCCGATGAGAACCTTCCCTCGGTACGAGAACTGGCCGTGGCTCAGCAGCGGTTCGATCGTCTTCGCTGCTTCTTTATAAGCTTCGGAGGCAAGGATTATGTCCGGAAGGAAGTAATCACCGGCATGCCAGATATCTCCCGCTTCCCTGATCCCGGCCACGGCGCCGTTTTGAAGAAGTGAAAGAGGATCGGCCCCCTCATCCAGAGCTTGCTTCGCTACCTGAGCCGCCTTAATCTCGTCACCCTCGACCACCGCGCCTTTGAGATCGGCCTCCCAATCCAAGATTATTCCTCTGGTTTTTCTTGTTCCTTCTGCTTGGCCATCTCTTCTTCACGCAGCGCTCTCCGGAGGACCTTGCCCACGAGGGTCTTGGGGAGCTCGGCCCTGAACTCGACCACCCGAGGCGCCTTGAAGGACGCCAACCTTTCCTTACAGAAAGCGATGATCTCCTCCTCGCTACATTCTTCTTCCGGTTTGAGCACGACGTATGCCTTGACCGTCTCGCCGCGGTACTCGTCCGGTATGCCCACGGCCACCGCTTCCTGTACCTTGGGGTGCTCGTAGAGTACCTCGTCGATCTCGCGCGGGTAGATGTTGAAGCCGCCGGCGATTATCATGTCCTTCTTGCGATCCACGATATAGAAGTAGCCGTCCTCATCCATGGTCCCGACATCCCCGGTAAAGAGCCAGCCGTCTCGCAGGGTCTCGGCCGTCTCCTCCGGCTTCTCCCAGTAGCCCTTCATGACTTGGGGCCCTTTGATGATTATCTCGCCCGGCTCGTTTATGCCGAGTTCGGTCAGGCCGGTATCGATGTCGACGATCTTACAGTCGGTATCCGGGAAGGGGATACCGACCGAGCCTATCTTCTTCATGCCGAGAAGCGGATTCGAGTGAGTGACCGGAGACGACTCGGAGAGCCCGTAGCCTTCGATGAAAATACCGCCGGATATTTGGCTGAATTTACGGTGCACTTCTATGGGCAGCGGGGCCGAACCGGAATTGCAAAGCTTTATCTTGTTGACGCCGTAAGCGAGCGCATCGGGATGGTTAAGGATGGCGATGTAGATGGTGGGCACTCCGGGGAATAGGTTGGGCTCGTACTTCTGGATGGCCTGCAGCAGCATGTTTATCTCGAATTGGGGGATGAGGACCATGGTCCCGGCATTGAAGATGGCATTATTCATGCCCACGGTCTGGCCGTAGGAGTGGAAGAAGGGGATCACGCACAGGAAGACGTCCTTGCCCCGCTCCAGGAATTCCCGGCCCCACATGGCACATTGCATGGTGTTCGCGAGGAGATTGCGGTGGGTTAACATGACACCCTTGGGAAGGCCCGTCGTTCCGCCCGTATATTGCAGCGCCGCCAGATCGTTTTCCGGATCCATATCGAAATCGGGCACGTCGGGGCTTGCATCGTTTATCAGTTCCAGGAAGTAATAGGTGTTGGCGTCCTTTGCAACGTTGGGATCGACCGGAGTCTCCATGTAATCGGTTATGCTGGTCGCGATTATGCGCTTCAGCGGCGTTATATCCTTCACCGCCTGGATGCGGGAATCGAAGAGATCGAGGTAGATAATAGTCTCCGAACCGGAGTCGTTGAGTTCATATTCTATCTCACGCTCGACGTGGAGAGGGCTTATATTGGTTACTACCGCACCCGCTTCCAGGACTCCATAGTAGGCGATGACCATCTGCGGGCAGTTGGGCAGCATAAGAGCGACCCTGTCTCCCTTCTGGACTCCCATACCCCTGAGGGCGGTCGCCAGCCGGCGCACCTGGTCCCTCACTTGGCCATAGGTAAGCCTTTGATCGAAGAAGATCGTGGCCACGTTATCCTCGTATTTGATGCAGGAGAGTTCCAGGTTTTGATATAAGGGTATGCGGGGATAACGTATGCTTTCCGGGACGAAATAGTCGTAGCTCTTGTACCAGATCCTATCCATCTGAATCCCTCCTGTTCCAGGCCGGCTATTATTAGAGCAGCTGCTCTTCGCTACACATTATTACTGGGATAATCGTAAAAACCCTTTCCTACCTTACATCCCAGCCTCCCCTCGGCCACCATTTGTTTCAAGAGGGGAGGCGGATAAAACTTGGCGTCACCGGTTTCTTCGTATAACCGTAGTCCTGTCGCGATCAAATCATCCAGCCCCAGGTTATCGGCCATCTCGAGGAAACCCTGCGGTAGGTTGAAGCCCAGGCGGTAGGCTTTGTCGATGTCTTCTACCGTTGCTATGTCAGTCGCAACAAGATTCACCGCTTCGAGGATATTCGGCATAATGAAGCGCTGCAGAAGGCCGGCCAATCTGGCCGCCCGTTCCCCCGCGGTCTCATTTGCAAATTTATCCAGGCAAATGTAGCTGTCTCGTTTTCCGCTCGTGTAATCATAGAATCCTTTTCCCGACTTACGTCCCAGAAGACCCGCCGAGACCAGCCGTCTCAAGAGCGGAGGCGGGAAGAATTTCGTGTCGCGGGTATCCTCGTAGATGGCCATGGCTGCGTTTAATCCGACATCGAGTCCGGCATTGTCCATTATCTGCATGGGACCCACGCCGAAATCGTAGCCCCCGGTCGCCCTGTCGATATCCTCCGGAGTTGCCAGACCTTCGTCCACCATTCGTACCGCTTCGATGGTGGAAGGAATGCT
>MELM01000007.1:79502-84638 GCA_001767605.1 Candidatus Solincola sediminis
ACGAAGCCCGCATGGTCCTTGAGGACGATAACCGTCTCTTTTCCCAGGCTGCGCGCCCACTCATCGGCGATCTCCAGCGTCTCGTTCGAGGTCAGCAATCCCCTGATCACCTCGACTAGACGCATCAAGGGCACGGGACCGAAGAAATGAATACCCACAACCCGGTCGGGCCGGGAGGTAGCGGCGGCGATGGAAGATACGGGGATGGCGGAAGTGTTGGTGGCGAGAATAGCATGGGGTGGGCAGATACCGTCAAGCTTTTCGAAGGTTTCACGCTTGATGTCGCCGTTTTCAAATATTGCTTCGATGACTATATCCGCATCACCGGCATCTTGGAGTTCAGTCGTAGTCCCGATATTCGCGAGCGCCGAATCACGCTGTTTGATATCGATCTTGTCCTTCGCGAGGAGTTTATCCAGCGAACTCTCGATCGCCCGCAAGCCGGCTGACGTGCGTTCCTGGTCCAGGTCGCACATCTTCACTCTGTAACCGGCAGCGGCCGCCACCTGTGCGATCCCGCTCCCCATGAAACCACAGCCGACAACAAAGACTTTCTTCATCTCCATTCCGTCATATTAACCCATTCCAATTCGGGGGTCTAAGCAAAGGGAAATCCTTAACCGGCGTTGAAATCTGCCGATAAGAACGTGAGAGAGGTCGGAGGGGCTGATACGTGGGTTTTGAAGGAGGAAGGCCGTTGCTATGAGCGAATTTGATTGTTGCGATGAATGCGGTGTACCAAAGGTTATAACCGACGAGTATGCGTGGTTGACCAACGGCGATATAGTGCAGAAAAGGGATCAGAGGAACCGCATCGTCTTAACCGAATGCGAAACCTTGGATCCTCTCTTCCAAGGCATGGAGAAGATAATAGGCATACCCATCGAACATATCGTTATCGACTGCATCCGAAGGACCTTCCGCGCTTATTGCAAGCTCTTCCTGCCGGAAAATATGGATGAATTACGGCAAAACCCCAAGTTTGTCCGGGTAGTGGGCGATAGTTTCATAGCTCTTGCCACGCCTCAGGGCGTCGGCAAGTTCGAATTCGTGGACATGCGCTACGAGGGCGATGAGGACGATTTCTATACCGTAAGCATCAAGGAGCCCTACTCCCTATATATGTGCGTAGGCTGTCATGGCGGTGCAATGGAGGCTCTTTTCGGCAGAGACCAGGGGCTGGAATACTGGGAGGCCGAGCCTGGAGTTTACCACATAAAAGCCTTCCCGCAAGAGCGTCCGGAGGAACTGAAGGGAAGGATGAAAATGTCCCTTTACAGCCCCATGCCCGGGGATATAGAGCTGGAGGAATGTTCGTCGTGCGGGGGGCCCAAGATGATGGCCCAGAACAAGTGGGATCTGGACCGGGGAGTGATAATGAACAAGACGGCTAATCGGCGCCTGGTTGTCATGGGGCCGAACCAGTTCGATCCGATCTTTAAAGAACTCGAGCAGGAACTGGGAGATGCCATTCCGGGAGCGGCGGTCGAGGCACAGCGCCGCTTTACCAGGACCGGATTCTTTACCATGGATGAGTATGGCAGTACCGAGGCGTTCAGAGCCGGACTTGCGATGAGGGGTCTGGGTAACATTACCGAGCTTGGCATCAAGCGATCCGGACTAAAGATGACCCTTAATAACGCGGTTCTACCCTTTTTGATCGTCGGCATGATGCAAGGCATCTTCGACGTCGCGCTCGACCTCGAATCGAACGTCGAATGGGAGCTTTCAGAAGAGGGAAACCTGGAGATCGAAGTCACCCCCCGCTAACCTACAAAAAGGTGTCAACCTACACAAAGGTGTCAGGCACCTTTGTGTAGGTTCCGATCCTGGGCGTTTCAAGATATGTTTCCTGAGGACCTACACAAAGGTGCCTGACACCTTTGTGTAGGTTATCTTATTACTTCGAAGTATTGGACGTCGTGGATGCTCCCCGTCCGGTTCTCGGCCCATACCGCCCTCATGCGCATACCCACATCCAGGTCCTTCTCGTCGTGCTCGTTGCTGTAGTGCATCAGGCGGGTATCGGCACCATCAAGCTTGACCCATATCGACGTAAAAGGCACTTCCTTCATGCCGCCGTTATTGGGATCTACGTAGGGAAAGCGCACGATGGTAAAACCTTCCAAGGTGCCCTCGGGTCCTACCTCCACCCAGTCATTCATCTCCACGTAACATTTGCCGCATACCTGGCGGGGGAGCATATATATCGTGCCGCACTGGGGGCACTTTGTAGCCATGAAGCGCTTGTTGTCGCGCATCTCGGCAAGGAATTTGCTCCAGTAATAGCCCAGGTGCCAATCGAAGTTGTATTCAATGTGACCGGACTCAAGGGTGAGAAGCTCATAACCCTCCGGCGTGTGCGTCCTCCTGCGCTTGTCATCGTATAGTCCCATTTCAGAGTCACCTCCTCCACTTAGGGTAGATCCGCACCGAGGATCATTACATCCGACCAACTACAACCCCCGAAACCGGTACACAGTGCCTTCTCGACGCCCGGCACCTGCCTGTCGCCGGCCTTTCCCATAATCTGCCAGGCACCTTCCCCTATACGAATCAGCCCCGTCGCCCCTATAGGATTGGTGGAAATGACTCCGCCGGAGGGGTTGATGGGAAGCTGGCCGTCCATGTGGAAGGTGCCCTTGCGAATGAGGTCCGGTGCGCCGCCATGGTCGCAGAACCACAGCGAATCCATCCATTTCACTCCACATGTCGCGCAAGGGATATATAGCTCGGCTACATCGAATTCATTGAGGGGGTCAGTTATGCCCGCTACTTTATAAGCGGCCGCGGATGCCCGCTCCAGCGTGGGCATGAAGGTCCACTCCAGATCCCCGAAGTGCGTATAATCGTGCCGCACGACAGAAGCATGTACCCAAGCCGGCCTGGGGCATAGCTTCCTGGCCTTTTCCTCCGAAGCGAATATGACCGCGCATGATCCATCGGAGCGGGGGCACATGTCGAGGAATTTCACGGGATAGGACAGCATGGGGGAATTCAAGACGTCCTCCACTGTAACCGCCTGGCGCGAATGCGCATAAGGATTATTGAGCGCATTGTTGCGATCGCGGGCGGCGACGATCGCGGAATCTTCCTCGGTCGCCCCGTAAGCCTTCATATACATGGAGTACTCGGTTGCCAGCGGCCCGATTGCGCCGGCGAAAGGGTCCCGTTCGAGGGTGGGATTGGCACAAGTGGCGATGGCCGCCTGGGTGTCCGACTCCGAGTTCTTCTCCCAACCCACCGCGAGCACGACGTCGAATAGCCCGCTCGCGGCATGGTAGTACCCGCATGCGCCTACCGTCGTTCCCGTGGTGCCGCCCGTCGTCACCTTGAAGACCGGCTTCATGAAGGCGCCCAGACCGTCGATGGCCCACATGTCGACGTAATTGATATTCTCGAAATGGTCCATATTTCCGATGACCACCGCGTCTATGTCCTTGATGGTCAGTTGTGCGTCATCGAGGGCGCGGGTGACCGCTTCACTTATGAGTTCTACGCCCGATGCATCCAGGCGCTTCGCCGCGTGATGGGTTTGCCCGACTCCGATGATTCCTACTCTTTTACCCATAACTGCGCCACCCCCTTATTTGCCCAGTATCCAGACACAGTGCGATTGCCCGCACATGCCGTTTATTCCATGTACCAGCGCCGTTTGCGGATCCTCCAACTGCCGATCCTCGGCCTCGCCCCGCAGCTGCAGCGCGCATTCGGCCATTGCCGCGAGGCCGGCCACTTGAACCGGGTGTGATGACAGCCGTCCACCCGAGGGGTTTACCGGCAGCTTGCCGTCGGAGTTGAAAACTCCGCGCTCCATCTGTTCGCCGGCCGCCCCGTCCTCGCAGAAGCCCAAGCCTTCAAGCCACATCAGTT
Source organism: Candidatus Solincola sediminis (assembly GCA_001767605.1). Classification (GTDB taxonomy): domain Bacteria; phylum Actinomycetota; class Geothermincolia; order Geothermincolales; family RBG-13-55-18; genus Solincola; species Solincola sediminis. The sequence continues at coordinate 83,376 of MELM01000007.1, forward strand.
CCATGTGGGAGAAGGCATCGTACACTTCGGCCACGGCGATTTCCTTGCGCGGATCGCTGATTCCCGCCATGGTATAAGCGCGCTTGGCCGCATCCTTTAACGCCCGGGTATCCGAAAGATCTCGATCCCCCAGTCGGAAGGCGTCGGAGCAATGGCCGGTGCCCTTTAACCACACCCGCTTCTTCGAGGTCGAAAGTCTCTTCGCCTCCCTCTCGGCCGCGAGCACCAATGTGCATGCACCGTCAGTGACGGGAGAGCAATCGAGCAGCTTCAGGGGATCCGCGATCTTGCGCGAATTCATAACGTCTTCGACTGATATATCCATGGGCAGAAGTGCCAGGGGATTACGCATGGCATTCTTATGGTTCTTCACCGAAACCAGTGCGAGTTGCTCTTCGTGGACTCCGTATCTGTTCATGTACCGGCGCGCCTGCAACGCAGCCGAGGAAATGGCGTCTATTCCCAGCTTCCTTTCGACCAGGGGATCGAAGGCGCAATTGGTGATGCCCCTCATATTGCTCTCGGTGCCTTTGTGATGAGCGCAGACTATGGTGACGCCGAAGCTTCCCGAGAGAATGCGCATCATTCCGTAGAGGACGCCAAAGGTCCCGTCCCCTTCAACCGTCGTGATGTCCTTGCCATATGCATTCGAGGCATCGGATATAGCCATGCTGGAGATCGTGCGGCCATCCCAGAAATCGCTCGAAACGGAGACGATGTTATCCACATCGTCCTTGGAGATGCCGGCATCCTCCAAGGCTTTGCTCGTGGCCTCGAAAACCAGTTCTGCGAAGGTTTCCTTTTTATCGCGTTCATATTTGGTCTGGCCGACGCCGATTATAGCGACTTTTTCCATTCTTCTCTCACCCCCCGCTTCCCGGCTTCAAGGGGCGGAAATGCTTGATGTCGAGGATGTTTCCATCGCGTTCATCCTCGAGCACCGCCTCCACCCGCATGCCCGCCTTGACCTTTTCCGGCTCGATTTCATCGATGAAGTGGAGCATTCCGGTATCGGCACCGTCCATCTTGATGATGCCGTAGACGAAGGGCGCTTTGCGGGGATGGATTGCTGGTTCCTCATAGCGAACGACAGTGAAAGTCTCAACGGTGCCGGTTCCCGGTAATTCGACCCAATCGTGCAGATCCTGATAGCAGTTGATACATTTTATCTTGGGTGGAACGAAAACGGTTCCACATTCCGGGCAACGGTTTGCCCAGATCTTGCCGTTGTCCCGAAGCTCACAATAGAATCGGCTCAGAGTG
>MELM01000007.1:84691-84816 GCA_001767605.1 Candidatus Solincola sediminis
CTCGACTTCCTGCGTCCAATCCGGCAATTGCCTTATTTCAAGCAGAAGACGGCATACGATATAATAGAAAAGATTTGTATTAAGTGGTCGTTAATATTCTATATCTTTCATGCCTGGAATGGTAG
>MELM01000008.1:0-7449 GCA_001767605.1 Candidatus Solincola sediminis
CGTGCCCCGCTTGAGTTTGCCCTCGCATTCGGTGACACAGTTTGCAAGAGTCGATAGCACCCCGTAGGAAAATTGCGCTATCGACTGCTCGGTCCAGGCGGTATCGAGTGTCGTGGTACTATCCGTGATGCTCATTTCTTACCATCCCCAGGCTTCAAACATGAGAGTTGCGCCGGCAGAGTTCACAACCAAGGTCACGAACGTTCCCGAAGTATCCCCGCTTAACCGATCCATGTCTGCCACATTTGAAAGCACCGCCGTGGTGTGAGGAATACCCACATTGATATGATTCAGATCGATATCGCTTGCGTTGATGGTCGTTGCCGCACCGTCATGAGTGATTTCGTACAATCGATAGGCGTGCCCGCCTACCGAGTACCTTTGCTTCTGCGTAAAGGTAAGCGCCATGTTTTATCTCCTCTTTGGTTTACCATCCCCAGGCTTGCAGCATGAATGTCGAAGTGGCTGTCATTGCGACAACCGTGATGAAAGGCCCGGAAGTCGTGCCGCTTAGACGATCCACATCCGCTACCCCGGATAGAACATTCGTAGTGACAGGGATTGCCGCTTCGATATAATTCATGTCTATGTCCGTGGCGTTGATGGTCGTAACGCTGCCATCGTGGGTAATCTCATAAAGCCTGAACGCCTTGCCGCCCACCGAGTACCTTTCTTTTTGCGTAAAAGTCAGTGCCATTTCTACATCTCCTTCAATTTGGTTTTCGCCGAGGAAGTCTTGCCGACCTCCCGCGTGTTGTCCCTACTCGAATAAAGCAGGGGAGATTTGTCTTCTATGTTCAACTGGTCACAACGTTCGCAAAGCAGTCCTTTTAAATCCCCGCTTTCATGCTTGGATCTTAACCGTCTCAAGGGTTCGCCATTCAGTATGAAATCGATGCTCGAGGTATGAGTGTCGCCAATAACGAGCTCTCCATTGAAATCGAAGCAGCAGGCAATAAAACGTCCATCGGCCATGATCTGAATCGGCCCATTGAACGGCCGGCCGCAGGACTTCTTGCGCGTCTCGACAGACCGATACGAGCGCCCCCCAGCCCATCCATGAGGCCGCCAGATTTCCAGAAAATCAATCGGTCTCGACTCCCAAAATGTTCTGATATCGCCGACAAGCTCATCGTGCATCGGAATAACCGATACGGAAACAACGCAGCTATCGAAGTTACAGGCCGCATTTAACTCAAGAAACATCTCGATATTGCTCAAAGTCTCATCCCAGGATAACCCGCGATGGACCTTATTATAATCGCTTCCTATCCCGTGGCAGCTAAAACGAATATGACCTAAACCCGAATCAAGCAGCGCCTTCGCTCTATCCATAGTCAAAAGCGAAGCATTGGTGGTAATAAACGTATCCAGTCCGTAATTCGTGCAATATTGAATCCGGTCTTCTATTTTAGGATCAAGCAATGGCTCCCCATGCCCAAACGGGGTAACAAGTGCTGCGCCCAAGTCCACTGCCTGGTCAACCAGGTATTCGAAATGGAGCTTCCCCATTGTCATGATCGGCCTGGTCATTTTCTCCCGCGGGCAAATGGTGCAGTGAGAATTGCAATCGCTCACAGTCTCGATTCTGATTTCCGTATTAGGCAGCATAAGCCAACGCCATTATCCTGGATAGATTCCGAGCCGGGTAATGTTGCCGGTGCAGGTCCTCAACAATGAATCCGTTTCGCTCCAACACCGTAATCAGCCCCTGCGGATTGAAAAACCACAGGTGGCAACTGTTGAACTCGTCATGTTCCTTTGGCAGCATCTTGAATTCGATTGAATCAGGAACCTCAACAAACAGGTATTTCTTGCATCTTGACCGGAATGCCTTTAAGAAATCGTCCAATTTCTGAACATGCTCAAGGACATGAACCAAAGTCACCAAGTCATATTCTTTGTTGGGCAGACTTGAAAAACATCGTAGACTCAAGTTGTCTCTCAAATGCCTGATGCTCTCGTAGTTTTCTTCCACGCATTCGACTTCTGAGCAAAAATTCTTCATACTTACCGGCAAGATTCCCAAGCCTGAACCTATATCCAGTGCGGTAGAAATATCTCCAAGCACTTTCCCAGATAGCCACCACACGCGGGCAACGTTCTCACTCTCACTTCTCGGCAAGTGTAGTACCTTGCGATACGCTTCTTCAATGCTTTCGCCCCTGAACTCCTTATCCCGATAGCCATTTTTATAAATAGCCTCCAACCTTTCCAGGGGATAATTGCGCGTCTGGTAGTAAGCCTTGCAATTCTTGCATCTTAGCCAAACACGCTTGACATCATCTATCCCCATGTATTGCTCATACTTGTCGGGTTGGTCGCATTCATGAACCACATCATCAAATACCCAAACAGAATTACAGGCTATACAGGCCATGCGCCCTCACGTACCAGTCTCTTGACGGTTTGCTTGAAAAGCGGCCTCATCGTTGAGGCGGTTTGACCGTTACGTCGCCCCTTGCCGCCAGTCCTCTGATGAGTCAAGGTGATATCGTCACCGCAATAGTACTTCGTATGCTCAAGGCACCAGGAGACAAAGGGGAACGTCACCCAGCTGATCCCCTTCAAGTCTTCCTTCAACGGCCCGTGCTTGAACATGGTTATCTTCCTGAAACAAGGCCCGCCATCGGCTATCTTGAGCGCATCATATCGCGGGCTCCAGAATTTAGGAAACACCACATCATAGCCTTCCTTCTTGATTTTCGCCTGCATCCGCTCGAGGGTGGTCCTGTCTTCCAGGATGAAATCAGCGTCACAATGAAAAACGATATCCCCCGTTGCCCGCTCGAATCCCTGGTTTAAAAGCATGTTTTTCAATATGTAGCGGTCGGTCGCGGGCTGCTTTGAGATGATAATCTCATTCGTCACCGTCTGAGCCTTCAATGACTCGATACAGTCATTGATTACCCGGTCATAAGGATCTATCGGTAAAAGCGGTATGATGACGCTGATCACTTCCCTCCTTTTCGTTTCACTCCCTTGAGCTTGCCAATCTTGATTCGATACCGCTTGACTAGCCCGGTCCGTTCCTTGCGATATTTGATACGATCAGCAACCGATACGCATACCAGCTTTTCGCAGGTACTGCACATCTTAAGTGCCGGATTTAATCCGATAATCGGGTTCCCGCATTTAACGCAAATATCACCATGCTCCATCCTGCTTCCGCTCATGACTTTTCCCTTTCGATGCCAAACTTATCGCTCATGATTCCGAAGGTATCCCCTACAAAAGCATCACCCATGTTAAAGCCGTATTCAGGCTTGAAGTCCTTACGGAACAACGGCAAGGCTCCTTCCTCGTTCCTTTTCCCGTAACACTTCCGGCATGGGCCGCCTAAATGCTTGTTGCCTAAGCCGTGGCAATAAGGGCACTTGTATGGGTTTCCCTTCTTCTTACTTCTGTTCGCCATTTCATCGCGTCCTTTGCTTTTAAAAATTCCCCTACCGCATCTTCCAGCATCCGTGTATGCCAGCGCGGTGATATCTCGTCCATCATGAACCAATTGCTTTGGTTGTTCAGTCCTTCGTCCGAATCGTCCCTGCACATCACACCGGCAATACCGCCTTCGCTGCAATTAAAGTAATGGTAAGGGATATTACCCTTGCTGTTCCCCAATACATTGGCCTCAAGCCATGTCTTGTAGACCCAAAGCGTGTGCGAGGTCCCAACCGGTTCAATTCCTATTGCGTATCTCTTGTTGGTATCGAGCATGATTAACGATTGGCGTCGAAGATTGAACCCCATCCACATTTTCTGCGAACTGGCTTCGTCTCTTCCTGTTCCGGTCTTGGCCGCGTTGGTAGTGTAGTCCCCGTCTGCGTAGTAAGCCTTTCTGTTTTCTTCCACGTTTGATTTAAGAGGGAAGCTCAAGTCATTGCCAACCGCCATGAATACCGATGAGCGAAACACCATCATTCCAATGGACCATGCGGAATTGATGACATTGCCGCCTTGTAAAATCATGAAGTCTTTCGCGTTCTGTCCGGTTGCTTCTTCGAATGCCTCCGGTATGCCTTGGGAAGTTGTCAAGTAAAACCGGATTTCACGTCCCTGTCTCGCCCACCTTTTAATAAGTCTCGGCGAGCAATGAATCCCGGCCAGTAAGATCGTATTCTGCCCTTCAGCTGGAACTTCGTTTGTCAACTGGTCCAACACCACATCGGAAGCATCGGCTACCATGACGAAATCGGGGATGATCCCCATCTTCAACAAAGGTTTGAACATATGGTTTGAAGCAATCGTCAGAAAGTTCCGTTCCTGAAAGTCCTTTACTCCGTCATGGTCGATAATTTGTTTCAGTACGTGCTTGTTTTTATTGAAACTCGCTCCAGCGCCGATGCCGATAATCGCCTTGTTCCAGCCTAGCTTGAAACAATCCTTCCTGGCCGGGCCAAATTTCTTCCACCATCCGCGTCGAATGTTCTTCTTTGCATTCTCAACCCATTGATTCTGAAAAAACTCTAAAGTCCTGCCGTCACTATGGCCAATGAAATCCCAATTCTTCTTGCTGATAACTCCCGCGAACTCCGGGTGTTTCTCCAGCATTTCCTCGTATGGAATTTTTCTTACCGGCGTATCGTTCATAGTTTTAAATTCAGGGGAGGAGCAATCCTCCTCCCCTGCGTTAAAGGTTAGGTAAGTTTGGTGAACAACCCATGCTGATGCAGATTGTAGCCCTTCATCTCCATGGAAAACTCGGTGATGATCTGCCAATCTTCAAAGTCACCGGCTTTACCCAGTTTCTCCATGATCGCCTTGCGGCCCTTCTTGGCCCGCAGCTTGCACTTGTCGGTCGCAATCAGCAACGCGATATTGGTCGGCACCCGGCGCATGGGAACAATCTCAACCTCGATCCCAAGCTCGGTCATGTAGGAAGTAATGACACCGCCGCCTTTCCGATCGCTCTGCGCCATGCGGATGCGGTTCTTGTCCCATCGGGTGAACTTCGCAGCCTGTTCCTTATCGGAGAACCAGGTCAGGCTTTCCGCTCCGGCTTCCCAGCAGGCGCCGACAACGGCATTAAAGGCCGTCTCGGTAAGGGAAGTCGTGGACGTGTCGATATTGCTGCCACTGGTCCCGGCGAGATACCCCAAAGCCCCGTGCATCAGGGACGCTTCGGTAACCGAACGCGGAGTCACCTTGACGGAATAAAGCGCAGACATCTCGCGATTCCGCTGCATTTCCTTCAACCGCATCAGGATCTGGTGCTGATCCTCGGCTCCGATCGCATACATATCGGTTGCTTTCATTGAGCCGGTGATCTGAACATCCTGGCGCAGAATGGTGAAGCAGTTGCTGTTGACTACCCTGGCACGCCAATTGCCAGTCCTTGGCAACGAACCTTCGTTTGCCACCGCGCCGATGATCCAAAGCGGATCTGCAGCGATCGTGCTGGTAGCAACACTAAACGTAATCGCCGTAGAAAGGACCTCGATTTCCAACTCACCGTCACTACCGGTGGAAACAACCAGCATTAGACTGTGAGCGCCATCCGTGCTGGAATAATGGTACAGCAAGGTCCCGGTCAGGAGCTGAGCCGCAGCTTCCGCCGTGGTCAAACCCTCGCAAGTGGAAATCTGCAAGGAAGCTCCGGCGGACGCTTTGACTGATCCGGCTGCAACATATCCCGGCCCAAGGTCTTCTGAAATCCATTCGATCTTGGTTCCGCCGGTTTCAGGCCCCCAGCCGATCCGGTTAATAAAAGGCGTGTCCGCGGTAGCCAGAAGATCCAGCATATCGGACACGTCGCGTTTGTCGGTACTGGTTACAATATCCGTGGTTGCCTGCGGCAGGCCGTGATTTGTTGCCGCGTTTATTGAATGATAATCCAAAGCCATGATAACGCTCTCCTATATTACCCTTTCAAGAGAGTCGCGGCTAGAGCCGCCAACTGTTCTTCTTCGGTTAGATGGCCGCCCTTGTCCACCTTCTCTTGCAGGGCTTTTATTTTTTGTTGATCCTTGGTTAGTCCCTTGGTTTCCGATTTGGTTAGATTGCCACTAGGCCCGGTTTCCAAATGCGGCTTTTCTATATCCGGTCCCCTGGTAAGCGTTTTGATTGTATCAGCCGCCTTCATCACAACAGAACGGTAATGCTCCCGCAATATTTCCTGGTACTCGACCACCGGATCGATTTCACCGGATTGCAAACGGATGGCGAAGTTAGGGTCTTTAAGGGTCTCTTCCCACTTGTTCTTAACCAAGTGGTAATCCTTGTCCCCCTGAATCCTCTGCCATGACGCCAGCACTCGTTGCTGCTGCTCGTACATCCTTCTTTCCCTGGCGTCCAAAACCTTGCTGATCTTGTTCTCAACAAGATCCCCAAGATCGATCCCGCCGGCTTGGTGATCGCTCGGCTCTTCATAATCGTTTTCTTTCCGAGCAGGTCTGCGGTTCAATTTACCAAACTCGGACTGGATGTAGTTCTTGAGCTCGGCGGTCTCTTTTCGGGAAGCCCCCAAAAGTTCCGCCAGCCGTCCAGTTTCCTGGCTTGCCTTGAGCTTGCCTTCGAGCTGTTCGGGGCTCTTTACTCCGAATTTCTCCAATTCCGCGATAAACTTCGCGTGCTCGTTTGCCGGTGCATCCGTCGTCGGTTTCTTCTCAGTTGGTTCAACAACAACAGTTTCAGTCTCTTTCTTCAATTGCGGTGATTCTGCCATGATTGTCTTACTCCTTCCCGTCCGGGTTCGGTTTCACCTTACCCCTGGTCAGATTAGTCTTTTCGACTAGGTTTAATAATCGGCCTTCCTTCTGCTTGATTGTTCCCACCGGGTTCAAAAAGAAGTCAAGCCACTGGTTTAAGTTGTAGTATGTCAATTGCGCGATATTCTTTTCTTCCGCTGGAAGAATCGAAAAGGCCCGCGATAACATCTCGGTTAACAGCTTTCCTTTCAAGGTCAGCAATACGTCCTTGAAGAATTTGAACGTCGGCTGTTCCATCTGGTAGGAAAACGAATCCAATTGCTGCTTAAACGCACTATTTGATTCATACATCCTGAAAAGCTCATTTAGCAAGTTTTTGCTTTGCACGTTCTTTCTCTTTCTCGGTTTCCATGTCGCCTTCGATTAACTTCAACGCCATGTCGTAACCGAACTGCTGGTGTGCCAAAGAACTTTCTTCCTGAAAGTCCTGGTTGCTCTGAATTATCTTCCCCTCGGTCTCAAATGTCTGCTTCGTCTTCTCCGCCATCATGGAAGCCTGCTGCATCGTCTGCTGTTCCTGCTGCAACTGCTGAGGCGTTTTCAACAGATAGTCGGCTTCCCGGATATCGCCAAGCTCGAAAATTGTCTTCCACCACTGATATTGATTTATCCATGGGTTCTGAAGCATGATTTGAGCAAGGTTCATTAACTGCTGTAATCTTGCTCCCTTGCCCAAAGCCGGTTCCATGCTGGTGTAGCGGGCCTGGAAATCGAAATCGGGATGAATGTCGCCGCTGAACAC
>MELM01000008.1:7506-7776 GCA_001767605.1 Candidatus Solincola sediminis
CATCATATATTTCAGCAAAGGCCGGATGCCCATGTAATCAATGGTCATGAGCATGAGCTTTGCCCGCGCCTCGCCCATACTCTGAATCCCGTACACCACTCCAACCCGTTCCTGGCGCTGCGGCGTCTGGCCAAGATTGTAGTCGTACATTCCCATCAGGTCTTGGATGGTATGATTCATGAACTGCTCTTGCTCTGCAAACATCTGCGATTGGTAGTCATTGATCGTCAAAGGCTCGATCTCTTCCTGCTCGGCCTCGACCAATCCGAA
>MELM01000008.1:7792-8090 GCA_001767605.1 Candidatus Solincola sediminis
GGAAACACGCAGCATGGAGTTAATCTGCATCATCACGTTTTGCATCCGCAAGTTGGCGATGTTATCGACTTGGTTCTGAATGCCCTTGGTCAGCCGCACCAGCCCCACATCCCAATATAATTCCGGCTGCAAGTAAGCGCCGATGTCAAAGAGCGGCCGTATGCCGTAAGGGTTCCGCTGCAAGGAAAGGATGGTCTTGTAGTTGCCAATATGGACAATGCACTCTTCCTCTTTCCCCTTGATGCTGTAACCGCTGCCGACCTCGTAAGGCTCTTCTTTTAAAATCAACTTCGTGTAG
>MELM01000009.1:0-918 GCA_001767605.1 Candidatus Solincola sediminis
AGAACATTATTGGGATTCTACGATATAGAAATCGTGGATGATTCTACCTCAAGCAAAGCTGGCCTTGAGACCAGTAGAGAATACGATTTGGAAATAGGCTTCCACGAAGCCTCAGGGGAATTCATGACTACAAGTACAAGTCATATACCAGTCATAGAATTGGAAAGCATGTATGATTCTGAAGATAAGGATCTTGAATAGAAGCTCTGGGGGCTGATTCTGCCTATGATTCGCATCAGGTCGTTGCTTAAATATTTCAGACTCAACCGGGAGCCTATGCGAGAATTAAAGGAAAAGGCCATTAATTACAAGTAAGGGCGGTAGCCAGATTGAGTGATTTCCGTTGTCCATACTATTTTTTGCCTTTGCTGCCTATGGCCGCTTATTTATTCATAATTCTCAAGCGACGCGGTAAGATGTGGGAAACAATGCCGATAGAAGCACAAAAGGAAGCCCCAAAATATCAGTCGTTGGCAATGACCCTAGCCGGTATTTCATTAGCGATTCTGACGCTCACACTAACAATGAATAATTCTTGTAGGACCACTATCTCATCATTGAAATATTTTATGTTGGCAAGTTTCGTTGCATTCTTGTTGGCATTTCTGATTCAACGTGATAGGAAGAGATGGCTAGAGGATATCCTCGGCGATGCATTGCTTGATACAGGCCTTTTTTGTTTCTTAATGGGTCTCCTTTTTTCATCGCAATTGTTTGGCCGGGCTACTGCCGTATACATTGTAATTGGGATTGCCGTTCTTTGTTATTTCTTTTATTTGATAAGACATCTTATGAATTATGATCGAGGACACCTTGGAGGTGAGAAAAATGGAAAATGATAAAGAAGAGAAAGAACCAGATAAGAACAAGCCGGTTCGAGAGGAAAGAGCCACCTTTGTCACATGTCCAAACTGCGGA
>MELM01000009.1:953-11574 GCA_001767605.1 Candidatus Solincola sediminis
AGTTCCCTAAGTGCGGTAGTTAGTAGCGAGAGACAAGGGGTAGGTACAGAGATATCTTCTTCTACACATTTCCTACACGCTTCATCCCAACTCGGAAACAGTAGGAGCAACTCAGAAACGCTGAAACCCGCTGAATAAAGGAATTTAGACAAACTCAAGACAAGTTATTGAAATTCGGCATCACCTGGGAAAACAGTAGTTTAGGCAATTCGTAATGCGTAGGTCAGCGGTTCGAGTCCGCTCGTCGGCTTCATAAATATTCTTGAGATTTGGAACAAATAATAATACGGTTAATGTTCCAAGGGAGCATCTGTATAGGAAAGAATTATGGAAAGCGAAAATATCCTGGTTCGAGATTTTATTTATCTGGATTGGGAAAGGGTTCGATCACTAGCCGCTCAGCTTTTCAAAGGCGTTCCAGAAGAGGCTGCTGAAGAAAAGCAAAGAGAGGTCACGGCTGGGGGCCGACTTGAAGGCGGTGTGCCGGGCATCTTAAGGGGAAAGACTGGCGCCGATTATCGCTTTTTTCGTAGCGAAAATGAAACCCGGAGTTTCCACCACCATATTTATTCAATAACTGAACAAGAATTATCAAAGAATGGAATGATTACAGAAATCGATGGCAATTTTGTTTTTCAAGACTGGAGAGTCAATTATTTCAATGACGGTCAATTTATTCTGGCAACTGGCCTATTACGTCTCATGGATTACGCCTGGATGTCTTCCTTCCTGGAAGCATTGCCAAAAATGATGAAGGCTGCTCAACACGCTGAAAGCCTTGGCCTTAAGCAAAAAAGAGATGCGCAAATTATTACGCAACAACAGTTTCAGGTAAAAATTCAGGAACGACAGAAAACACTTAAAGAGATCAAAGAGATGAAGATGGATGAGCTAACCATGCTAATTAGACAGCTTTATGGCGAGGTAGTACGCATCAAAGTCTTGCCGAGCAAGGATAATCCCGACAAGGTCTTGGTCGGTACCGGCCTTATTAATAGTTTTTACGAAACTGCAGCTTCACTTAGCCAGAAATATGGGTATGAGGTAGATGCCAATTGGAAATTGCTGGGTCAAATAAACATTTCATCAAATCCTGATGAGCCTGAACCTATACCAACAGGTAATGAGTTTGAAGATAGTTTTGAACAACTAGCTCTTGGCCTAAACAAGATAATCAGGATAACGAGTTCTCCTATGTTCCCTGCCATTTCAGTCACACCTATCAGTATTTATAGACTCTGTTAGAGATAAGCATAGAGAATGGTCCGGTACTTGAGTGAATCAAGGTCATAGCAGTTTGTCATTTGCAGGGAAATCAAGGCTTTCTCGAACAACCGAAAAGGAATAGGCATTAATATTACTTGAAGAATATGATCAGCAATGGCTCCGTCTTAATAATATTCTCCAGCCAAAGCCGATAGCTGTTGGTAGCGAAACTGGGCCCTTTCTAACAGATCATCATAGGTCCAGATTTCCTCAACGTTGAATTGCCTTTTTAGGACACCTATATATTCTTTTCTATTTTTATGCCCTGCAAATAAAGCTTCCGTATCACGGCTTATGATGAGCGCAGTGTGGTAGTTAGCGTCAATTCCTGGGAACTTCTCCTTTAGCTCCTGGTAGTACTTTCCTATGTAGTCAGCCCATTCACCAATGCGAACCAGTTTCTCTCGCGTCATGCCCGGCAATTATCGGTCACGGTTATCTCTCGCTTATCCGTCGCAACGTCAACCGTTATCTCCAACAGGCGCGGATAGAAGCCTCTGTCTTCATGAAAGGCTTCGGCATCATCAAGGGAGTTATCTATATATTCCATGATCACGCGGATCGCGCTCTGGTACATCCCCGCGATGTGGCGGAGCAGCTCTTGCGGGTCTGGGATGTTAATTCTTCCGGTCATCTGTAATGCCTCGATGTGCCTCCGGTTTACTTGTCGTCCCCGCCTCGTATCCTTCCCATTATCTCTTCCGAGAGTCGCAGGAATTGATCTTTTAATTGAACCGGATCTACCTCTTTGATCATTTCCACGGGCCAGCCCGAGATATCATCCGGATAATCTCTCACTTTCCGCAGAGCTATGGCAAGCCAATAAAGGTCGAACCCCGGGTCTTTCGTCTGGGCGGATCGGGCCAGTTCCCAGATATCTTCTTCTTCGAGGATAAAGAAGAGGTCAATAGCATCCCTTGGCTCAGCTCTTCCAAATAATGCCAGGAGCTTGTCGACGATCAGGTCCTTGCAATCGTTGACCATTATGCCCAGGTCGGAAGCGAGCGGCGACCCAAATCGAAAAGGGGAATCATAAGCAAGCTGAACTTTTGTTTCTTCCCCCTCTCCCCTTATTTCATATTCTACGAATGATTCCAATCGCCGGACGGTCTTCACCTCCAGCTTTGCCTGTAATTCATTTTCGAAGACGCGTGAAAAAGGCAGGACAAGACCTCGCTCGGCGGTGAAAAGATCAAGGTCAAATGACTTACGATGTGCAAGATAGAAGCCAGCCAAAGCAGTCCCGCCCGTCAGATAGAAATGACCCGAGTCCGCGAGCTGTGAAAAAGCATGAAGGATCTGCTTTTGGAGGTCGGTGACAACACCCTTACTTGGCAGCATTAAAGTAGGCCTCCCACATCGCCTTGATATGCCGGGGAAGATCCAGCTCGGGCAGGAGAGACTCTATCTCATCCCAATCCAGGGCCGCTATGTCCTCCGCCCTTCCATATGTCAGCACCTGCTTTATGTACCACTTTCTTTGAAAGGGATCATCGAGATCCACTTCATCGGTTGACCATACTATGTACCTTTTGGGACGCATCCTATTCGCCTTCCCGCCCTTTAAGAATTCCCGCTTCTTATATTATCCAAGGGAAGTGACATAATACCAAGATGGGGATGGGGAGCGTGGGGCCGATGGGTTATCGGATATCGCGAAATTCGAGCAGAAAGGCGACGCCTGAGAGGATTTCATATTGTCCGTTCCGGAGAGCTCGAATCTTTCTCGAATCCGGACGCTATTATCCATCTGCAGAAGGATTCCAACAGGAATGACACCCCTTGCTTCCTCCCGTTAGAACTCGCAGAAGTATTGATCCGCAGGCTCCACTGCCTGCGCCGGAATCTCGGGATTGCCCTCTCCCCCAAGCGCGGGCTCAAATGGCACCGGTTCTCCCTTGGGAGTGGCGGCCTGCCTTATCAGGCTGGGGAATGCGAAGAGCACTACACCTGTGGCTATCGTGACTATCGCGCCCAGGGCCAGGGCGAACGGGGTGGAACGAGCGTCCGCCAGGTATCCCATGAACTGGCCGCCGAGAGCCGAAACCCCGATGAAGGTGACGATGTAAAGGCTCACTACCCTGCCCCGCATAAGCCGGTCGGAACAACCCTGCAGCACCGAGTTCGAGGCCGTTGCCGACATTAGGAAGGAAAGACCGAGGCCCACAGAGATAATGCATGATATCCAAAATACCTGGATGAGCGCGAAGGCCAGCAGGAAAAGCCCGAAGGCCAGCATCGAGCCCTTTATTATCGACCGCTCCGGATACCTGCGGCCGAGGTGGGTAACCAGAGGGGCGCCCACGACCGCCCCCAGCCCTACCAGGCTAAGCATGACTCCATAGGCCACCGCACCCCTGCCCAGCACGTCCCTTGCCACGGCCGGGATGAGCACGAGGAAGGAGAATCCGAAGAATGACATAAAGGCCAGGGCGATGAGCAAATTGACCATCCATTTCCTGTGCCAGACGTACTTGTAGCCGTCAATGATGTCTCGCCGCATGCCCTGGGTAGGCGGCGGGACGGCACCGCGCTTGGGATGCACCATGAGGAGGGCTCCTATCACGAAAAGGAAGCTGATGGCATTGACATAGAAGGCTATGGTGGCTGAGGAGATGGCAAGGATGAGCGCGGCAACGGCGGGTCCAACGAAGCGCGCCAGGTTCCATTGGGCCGAGCTCATGGCGATGGCGTTCATGAGATCGCGCCTGGGCACGAGATCGGGTAGTATCGCCTGCCAGGCCGGGAAATTGAAAGCGAAGGCGACGCCGATCACCGAAACCGTAATCAGTATCACCACTTTGGAATCCGTTTGGAAGGAAGCAGCTATGCCAAGAGCCAGGGCACCGAGCATCATCACGATCTGGCCGATGAGGATGATCGTCCTTCGATTGTACCTGTCGGCGAAGAAGCTGACGAAGGGAACGATGAAAAGCACGGGCAGAAAGTTGGCCATATTCACGGCCCCCACCAGGCTGTTGGACCCAAAGATGTCTTTTATCAGCCATAGTAGGGCCGCGCTCTGGATCCACGTCCCAACATTAGAGATGAATGCACCGGACCACAGAACAACGTAGTCCCTCTCTGCGAACGCCGAAAACACGCCTCCATTGAAGAGCGTCTTGCGTTGCCCCGGTCCCCGGCGATCCGCGATCTTCTCCCGGTCTTTTCCCCCGTCGCTAATGATATCCTCCGTGAAATATGCCTTCTCAGTTATTCCTTCTTGATTAGATTATTGAAGAGAGTTTCTGCCTTCCGCACAGATGATTAGCCATCTTTCGAATTGTAGCATCTTGCAGATGGCGAGGCTGAGTTGAAGATGATCATGCAAGCGAAATCCTAAGAAGATTCTCTCCCTGCATACTCAACCGGCAAGATTTTCTCGGGGAACATAAAAGCATTGCTCGCCGCCGCTCGCAAAAAGAACATTCCCGTTACCCACGCGGGCTCCCGTTTGTCAAAAAGCGTCTCGGCATGAGCCTCATGCGGTTACATCGCATCAACGAAAATATCTTATTTATAGGCGATACACGCATGTTTGATGAAACACCGTACTCGATATCAAACCATATATTCCCCGAGTCGCTTGCCTCATCTGAAACGAGGATCGGGTGGCGGGAAGGCAAAGACCTTTATTGTGATGAAGTGCGCGACGACGCTATTTTCTCACTTGCTCATCCTGGCACGGTGTCTTCGATCAATTGTTCTCCGTGGACCTTGTGACCAAGTTGCGCAGCGAATCCAGCATCTCCTTGAACACGCTCTCCAGGCCCTGGAATTCCCCACCCTCGTGCACTTTAACGTCCACGTCGATCTGGCCCCCCATTACCTCCTCTGCCGTAGCGCTCAGCTCGTCGATGGGCTGCGTGATGCGCTTGCGGATGAGATAGGAGAGGAGGAAAAAGATGATGATAACCACCGCGATGATGGAGAGGAACACCGACAGTCCCATGGTAAGGCTGACGTTCCCCCTCTCCTTGTTATAATAGGCGTTGATGGAGTCGATCTTCTCCTGCATGGGTACGACGGAAACCACAAAGAGATTGAAACCCGGCGCAAAAGAGATCTCCTGCGCTTGCAGAATGATCAGCTGCGCACCCTCCAGGCCCAGCTCGGGGACTCCTTCCTTCCGCAATAGATAGGGGGTTTCAGACTGCATCGCTTGCACTATATAATCAGGCACCTTCCACTCGTAGACCAAGCTCTCGTCGCTGGAGACTATCACGTATGCTGCCCCGGTAAAGGCTGTAGGAGGAACGATGACGGAGAGATTCTCCAGGTTGAAGCTACCGGCGTCGACCATTGCCTTCGCTACCTGGTCGCCCGCCCTCTGTACATCGGTCATTTTCTTTTGCGCTATGTCGGAGTTGATCTGCTGGGCATTGGCTTCCGTTATGGCAAATGTGCTCTCAACCATCGCTTCGGTGATATAGTTCAAGGCTGAAACCATGTTGTTTGCTTCCGCCTCGATCTGCTTGTCAATGCTCTTGTTAATTAGTCTGTTCTCTGATTTCTGGATGAGGAAGAAGGTGGCCACGCCCGAGATCAAAAGAACAACCGCCACGAGGCCGGCTATCTGGTAGAGGATAATTGACCTCTTTTTCCTGAACCTGATACCCTTAGTGTTCTTCTTTTCAGCCACTTCCTCATCTCCTGTTTCTCAATAGCCGCTCTTTGATCTGGCGGCCCGGCCTTCCTATTACTCGACGTGAAAAAGCAGAATCTTAAACGATACAAGCAATGGTCGATCATGATCCTCTGAATAGGGCTGGGACATGGATTAACTGTTGAAGATGCAAAGAGCAGAGGAAGATTAGATCAGCTATCTTCAGAATTGTAACATCTTGCAAATGGCAAGCCAAGGCGCCAACGGAAAGCAGGCGCGAATGAAGCTTAGTTTTCTTCGGCCATCCATTCGTGTAATATGAATGAAGATTCATTTCTTTGGGCATTTCTCTGAAAACAGCCAGGTGGGGGCATAAATATACGGCCAGATCCCGAGGGAGGGTCTCGGCAAGCGCGGAATATCAGCCGGTAAGAAGGGGGTCGTCATGTGAAAGAGTCTCATTTCCCTAATCGTTATAGCTGTCTCTCTCCTGCTTATGGCAGCAGGTTGCTACCAGCCCGGAGGTCCGGTTCCGGAGGAACCGAAGCCTGCGGCGAGCAGAGACTACACCCAGGAGGATGTGGATCGGCTAGTGGTGATGGAAGAACAGGTAATCTCTTCCCCACTTCCAGCTGAATGGGGCGCTCCGGCCGAATGCAACGAGATACACTTCTTGCGCTTCAGGCTCAGTGATGGCTCCGCCCTTGATCCTAAAGATAATACACGGCCTGACCCCGCATCTACCGATGCCATGCTCGTTATGCTCCCCGGATTATTGGAAGGGGCCAACGGCTTCGAGTACCTGGCCCGCCAGCTCATATACCAGGCCAAGGTAAAGGATCAAAAGAATATGGAGGTTTGGGCGATAGAAAGGCGCAATAACCGGCTGGAGGACTTGAGCGCGCTCACCTATATCGAGGATGCCATGAGCCGAGGCCAAATGAAGATGGATGAAGCGACCGATGCATTCGTGAGCTACTACTACGAGGGCAAGCCCCTAAACGGGAAGACTTTCGCTGGCTGGTTCGCAAATCAAGAACTGCCGTTTCTTGCGGATTTCGGATTGAAACTCGATACCGAAGACGTATTCAAAGTAATCCAAACCTTGGTGCCCGACCCGGCCGTAAGGAAGAATAAGGTCTTTGTGGGCGGACATTCCATGGGGGGCATGATGACCTCCAACTTCGCCGGCTGGGACCTTGACGGGAATCCGGCCACTACCGATGACGCCGGGTACAACAATTGCGCCGGCATGTTCGGTCTTGATACCTTCCTTAGTTCCATCGGAACTATGGGAGACACGCTTTGTAGCCTCATGCCGGATTTCATGGCGGAGGAAGCGCGCAATCAATCGGAGGACGCTTATAGCAAGATCATCTCCGGTTTCAAGGACGGATCCCTGCCGGTCGTCCTCAATTCGGGTCCCATGTTTCCCGCGGAGGCAACCTGTCTGCTGGAGCTCGTGGCCCTCGGGGCTTATTATGAGCCGGAGAGCGAAGATAGCTGGATTCGTAAGGTTCCCTTCTCCGAGGAAATGAAGCTGCTTCTTCGTTTTCTCAATTCAAAGGACTACGACATATTCATCCAGGGCTCACCCGATTCCACGAATTTCCGCTACACCAACGAGGCGGTGCTCGGACTAATATTTGACGACAGCTTGGTTCCTATCACCGCGATACAAAACAGCATGGGATTTCTCAAGGGCGGCCCGGTAGTGCTCAAGGAATTCCCGACTTGGCCCGCGGGTGCAATGATGGGGGTTATACCACCACTCGAGAACGCCAATATCGGCAAAGGGCCATACTATATTGCCAACGACGCCGGTCCCGTCGGCAATCTCGGCACCGGCCCCCTCTATTCCTGGGCCAATTTCGACGAGATAGGAAATGCCGGCGACCCGGATTATAAGGACACCACGGGGGAAACCGCCTACACCACCATGGAAAATGAAATGACGGATATTGAAGATGTAGCCCGGGCTATATTCAAGGGGCCGATAAATCTCGTGGAGTGGTATTTCTCAATGCGCATGATTGTCGACATTAGCGCAGCCATGATGTCCTGGGCTCCCAAATACGGACTCAATTTTCTGCACGGCGACAAGCTGATCGAGATGCCGCAAGTGCTCTTTATCGCCGAACATGGGATGATGCGTGATATGGATGTAAGCGGTTTGCCGGGCGAAAAGCATTACCTCAAAGGTTATAACCATATGGATGTGGAGACCGCTTGCGCGAATACTTCCTCGAGGAGGCCCAATGAGGTAATTGGGCCGCTACTAGATTTTGTCGAAAAGAACGCCCGGTAGGAATTTGGTGAGGCGCCGGCACAGAGGGGGGAATATGAAAAACAAGAAAAACAAATCACTTATCCTGACCGTTGCTTTTTTCGCGGTCCTGGTCCTATTCTCTTTGGCTGCTCCCGCGGCTGCATCCAGGCCTTCCGATACCCCAAGAATCAGGCCGATCATCTATTTTCACGGCGGCTCCGGTTCGGCGGCTCAATTCGAGACACAGGCGATGCGCTTTGCAAGTAACGGTTATCCCCCGGAATACCTGACTTCGTTTGAATACAGCACCGCGGCGCCTGTACCCGATAAAGAAGCCATGAACGAACGCATAGACGCCTTCATCGACGACCTTCTCGCTAAGACCGGCGCCAAGCAGGTCGACATTATGGCAAAGACTTGGCCGGGGGCCTATCCATCTCCCGCTTATCCGGGTATAACCATGGAATATATGGCAAGCTCTCCAGAGCGTGCCGCGAAGATCGCCCACGCCTGCTACAACGACTCAGCCCTCTCCGGATATACAGCAATAGTGCCCACGCTGGCGATATGGGGCGAACTGGGGTTGACTCCCGGTGGCAACATGATCGGGGCCGAAAATGTTACCCTGCCCTCGCAGACCCATGTCCAGACGGATACCTCCACGGAGACATTTAAGCTTGCCTACGAGTTCTTTACCGGGACCAAACCCAAGACAACGGACATAACACCTGAATCTAACGGCAAGATCAGACTCGCCGGAAAGGCGGTCTTGTATCAATCAAATGAGGGAGTGCAGGACGCCAGTCTGGAGATATGGAAAGTGGACGGCTCAAGTGGCAATAGAAGCACAAAGAAACCGGAGGCAATTTACCAACTGAGTGGCGACGGATCGTGGGGACCTTTCAATGCAAGGGCCGGCGTAAATTACGAATTCGCTGTCGTGCGTGCTGATGGTATTTATCACTTCTATTACGAGCCCTTCATAAGGAGCGACTATCTGATTCGTCTAACCACGCTCCCGGTAGGCGGAGGTATTATCGGTTTCTTTATCGATAAAAGCGACCGCCACAGCGGACTGGCGATATTGAGAAATAAGGAATTTCTGGGTGACCAGGGCGCCAACAATGATATTCTCAAGATCAATGGCATTAATGTAGCCACCGCCGCCCTCTGTCCCCTATCGAAAAATGTCATAGGGCTTTTTGCCTTTGATAGATGGTCGGATGGCGTAAGCGATCTTTCCGCCCCGCTGTTTCCCTTCAACTTCGTGCCTTTCCTGACCGCGGCCGATTTTTATTTGCGCGCGTCCGATCCCCCGAAGGGCGTTATATCGCTGGAGCTTACCCCCAGGGGCGGCGACGGGGAGATTCAAGTCATAAACATCCCGAATTGGCCATCCTCGAAGCATTTCATATCAGTACAGCTTAACGACTACCTCCAGAAGGATGCGGGCCGCAATCATAGGCGCAACCACTGGCCCCCCTGAAGACGCTCGCAATGACAACATTATTTCATGAAAGGGCATGCAAATCATATTATCTGGTTTGCAGATGTAAACATCATCAAATAGGGCGCGGGGGTTTTATGGCTGAACTGGATGCCGCCATGGAGGGCCCTCTACCGATCAGCATCGTTAGGTATGTATCAATGACTCCCTCTCGGCCGCGCAACAGGCTGATAGCTCAGGTCTTCTACGATGTTGAGTTCATAGAGAGGTACGGCGGCGGAATTCAAAAGATCATGGATGCATGCGAGGCGGCCGGCTTGCCTCAACCGGTTTTCGAAGAAAGATTCGGAGGCTTCCTGGTCACCTTCAATAAGGACATATACACGGAGGAGCGCCTGGAGGCATTGGGTCTTAATGGCCGGCAGAGCAAGGCTGTTATGTATGTAAAGGAAACGCAGAAGATCAAGAATAAGGACTATCAGGAAATAAACGCAGTTTCAAGACAGACAGCGACCATAGAATTGAATAACCTTGCAGAGAAAGGCATTTTGATTCGTACGGGGAGGGCGGGAAGAGGAATTGCCTACGAATTGCCCATAATGCCCAATAAATGACTAAGAATTGACTAATAACGCTTATATGGAGCCTCTTATTTAGAAGGAGATAGCGTCCAGTCTTTCGCGGCCGGCTCTAATGGCTCCACATTAACAACCCCGTAATTATTATCAGCATCAGATTCTTCCTGGATAAAGCTACCAATTGATGTATCCGATAAGAAGGTGAGTTGAAGAAGCAGATAGAGGTTGAGTGTGATGGAGTTCCCTCTTTGCCCGGAATGCGGTGTTCCCCAGCAATTCGCTGCCGGCCATGTCTGGCTGAATAGCGGCGTAATCGTAGAGAAGGACAACCGATCCCTGAGGGTTTGCTACGTTGAGGTGGCGAACCTCAACCCTCTATATGACGGGATTGAAGAGCAGCTAGGCGTTCCCATAGAGCGTCTTATAGTGGACACCCAATGCAAGTGCACCCGGGA
>MELM01000009.1:11592-13805 GCA_001767605.1 Candidatus Solincola sediminis
AATGCTGAAAAAGGGCGAGATCACCCTCGATCCCATAATCGACGTATTGATATTACTCGGCATCATGAACGGCGTGGGGCGCCACGAGAAAATCACATACCGCTACGAAAGGGACGACGAGGATTACTTCAAGTCGATCTGCCGCAATGTGCATTGCCTCCCCCTGGAACTGGGAGACTTCGCGGCGGCCTGCGAGGCGGTAATGGAAAGGGAATTCAGTAACCTCGACTATAAATTGTTGGGCGAGGAGACCTATGAAATAACCGCGAGGCCGGCGGAGTTCCCCGAGGAATTCATCGGCAGGCTGGAATGGAAGGGATACGAGCACAGCGACGGGGACATAGAATTCGAGCCGTGCGAGAGCTGCGGCGCCCCGAAAGACCTGGCCTTCAAATGGTATCCGGAAGAAGGCATCATTATCAATACGAGAAACGGCAGGCGAATGTCGTTCCTTCAACCAGGCGCCTTCGATACCATTCTGGAGGAAATGGAAAAGGAGCTCGGGGAGGTCATCCGGCCAGTGACCGTCGAGTCTCAAAGGCGCTTTACCAAAAGATTCCATAAGGTGGAGGAAGTGGCCGATAAGGAAGCCTTTCGCCACCAACTGGCCTTGAGGGGCCTGGGAGACCTCCAGGAGCTGGATATGAGCGCCAAAGGCTTGAGCATGCGGATCGAACATGCCTGCATGTATCTGGTCATGACGGGAATGATGCAAGGTATCTTCGAAATGGCTTTCGACGTTGAATCGAATGTGGAATGGGACCTTTCCGATACCAATATACTGCGGGTTGAAGTCAAACCCAGAAAGCCTTAATACTCTTCCCAGAAATCTCGTCCTCACGGTTCAAGAGCCCTCTTCAGTCTGCACAGCAGGCAAAAGGATGGAACGACCGGTCCAGAGTGGGCCATAGCGCAATCGCAAAGGAATTCTTGCTAGGCGAGATCGCGGACCTGGAGTTCAACTTTCCTTGTGGGCTAAGAGCATCCCATACCCCATGAGGCCGTCCCCAAAGGCTTTTTCCAGATTCGTGCAGCCCTTGATGAAGTCATCGAGGTATTGCCTCGAGGAATCGCTTATCTCTCCCGCCCGGAACCTGGCGGCGTTTTCCTTCCAGCATTTCAAGGTGGGAGCCGCCTCTTTCGTGATATCGACGGCGCAGACCCGGTGAAAGCCAGCCTTTATCAACTCATCGCTAAGATTTCCCATGGTGAGTATATGAGCCGGTCCCCACACCTTGGGGGCGAAAAGGAATTCCCTGATGTTGGAGATGAAGTATATAAGGCCTTGACGGAGGGAAAGTACCTTCAATTGAACCAGATCGCACATAGCCAACCTGCCGCCCTTTTTTAAAACTCGGAAGCATTCTCTGAAGAGGGCTTCCTTGTCAGGTATGGGATGCGAGGCTTCCATGATCCAGACGATGTCGTAAGTGTTATCCGGAAGATGGTTGTTCATTCCATCGGCGACCTTGAACCTTACTTGCTCGTAACCCCTCTCCCGGCTGGCCTCATTAGCGATCTGTACGCCTCTTTCACTGGTCGATATGCCGTCGATTGCGCAATGGTGGCGTTCATGTATATAAAAGGCGGGCCCGCCTATGCCACACCCGACGTCCAGGATCCTGCTTGATTCGCTCACGCCACATGGCTCGAGCAGCTTGTCGATCATCATCTCGGCGGCTCGAGGTAGGTCCATATCCCCAGTTTCGAAATATCCGAAATGGAAATTGTCGCCAATGAACTCTTGCCAGATATCGGTTATCATCTCGTAATGCTTTGCGGAGTTACCTGCCATAATCACACTCTCTCATTAGACCGCGCCCGTCATGGGCACGGCTGTAATTCCCTTGTTGCAATCTAGCACAGGCAAGGGATGCCCTCAAACGGAAGCGGTAGTTGTTTGTCGGCTGCGAATTTTAGGGGCTGAGCTCGGGTTAAAACCCTCAGGCTTTCATCTCGTCCTGGAGTATTTTCTCGGCCCTCCTGCGCCATCCCCTCAGGCCGAACCAGCCGATCCACTGCTCGGGCGCCTGCCTGACCAAGGTCTCGCCTATCTCGATCACCTGGTTCAATACGCTCTCCACGTCGGCCTCGCGATTCCCTGTGAGGGTGTAGGAAAACTCGGGATACGCTACGTACTGATATTCCAGGGGCCTCTCATTACGTTTGATGTACCCCGGTACGATGACGGCACCCGTATCGCAGGCGATATG
>MELM01000009.1:13834-15145 GCA_001767605.1 Candidatus Solincola sediminis
GGCCGAAGAAATCGACCACCGTTCCTCCCGCCAGGTCAAAGGTTATGCACGCGCAGTTACCCCGACGGATATGCTCGCTGATCTTGGCGACGGTATCCTTGCCCGTCCAGAAGACGGGGACATCCGGATCGCAACCCAGTTTCTGGGAGATTTCGGCCATGGCCCTCAGATACCGAGGTATCGGCGTATTCTGTGGGTCTATTGCGACGGGAGTCAGATTCCTGCCGACGCGGCACGCCAGGGAAAAGGAGATCCCGACGCCGCCGATGTGGGGGGACAATGCGATAGCCCCCCTGCCCGCCGCCGTTTCCCGGTCATACAGGGCGATAGCCTCCTCATTCACAATAAACCGGTCCATGACCGTGCCGAGATGGCGCTCCATGAGGATTATGTCGAGCATGGATTTGATCGGCGCGCTGAACGCCTTCTTGGCGATGTGCACCAACTCCCGCTCGTCACCCACATCCGGCAGAGATTCGCGCATGGTTTCCAGTATGTATTTCCTTGCCCCAGGCCTGATGTAGTACATGGCGTAGCCGATGTAATCGGCGGCGGCCAGAAACGTCTGCGGCGGTAAGAAACGGGTCAGAAAACGCACAAGGTTCAATAGCCCTAGGAATGTTGCATCCACCATGCGGAATATTGTAGCGATTCTTTTACTGGCGGCCATATGCTTGTTCCCCCTTGAACTGTTTTTATGTCTAAACAGCTATTTCCCATATGCACCTTCCGGTGCCATTATCATACCATTTCAAAAGCGGCTACATGCTTCAGGGTTTAGAGAGTATGGCCTAGAAAGAAATGCCGGTTTTGAGTCATGGTCCTTTTAACCGTTGAATTGCGGCGGAACATGAAGTCGATTTACTTAACGTTATAATGTTGGGTGAGAACGAGCGCATATGAGAACTGTTCGATGATACCTATTATCATGATGGTGGAACTCGATCCCAACAGAGGCAGCCGGTAGACGGGGGTGATCCTCTTGTTCGACTTGATTCTGGAAAACGCATTGGTGGTCGACGGCTCGGGCAAGGAGCCGTATAAGGCTGACGTTGGCATCGCGGGAGCCCGCATCAAAAAGATCGGCGACCTCAAAGAAAGTGAGGCTCAGAAGAGGATCGACGCGGGCGGCCGCGTGGTCTGCCCCGGCTTCATCGATGTCCACTCCCACGCCGACCTCACCATGTTCCGGGAGGACGCATCGGAGCTGCTCTCTCCCCTGGTGCGGCAGGGCATCACCACCTTTGTGGGGGGCAACTGCGGCATGGGGCTCGCTCCCATAACCGACGAGAACCGCGAGGGCTTGAAGAC
>MELM01000010.1:0-132 GCA_001767605.1 Candidatus Solincola sediminis
ATGTCTGCCACTTTCAACCTCCATACCCCTAAACAAACAAGAGCCCTAACTCTTGGCTGTCTTGCTTATTATAGATTCTAGACCTTAGCAGTGACAGATTGTGGAAAGAGTACAATGCTCTCTTGATCCGAT
>MELM01000010.1:214-2317 GCA_001767605.1 Candidatus Solincola sediminis
TTGTTAAGGCGATAAAAACTCTCTTCAGCGATTGTAAGACACTGCAGGGCAAGGCGGACCTGCCGGCCAGGGTCATAAAAGCGCCCTTAGCCACTGACGAATTCTCCCGAGATTTCATTCACCCGTCCGGCTCGCACGATACGCTTCATGCCATCCGCCATCGAGTGCGCCCTCCTCTGCGGCTCGGGCAACCTGTAACCTGTCGAACAGGCGAGAACCATGTCGATCGCCGTCTCCAAATCGATCAAGTGCCCGACCGATACATAGAGCGGTTTCACACTCTGCCGCGTTCTCAGCACGGCCCCGATTCGCCTGCCCTCATAGAGCAATGGACTCCAATCACCGGCCACGGACCCCGGCTCCTCGGCCTCTCCGATCAGCCTCGACTTGGCGCAACCGATGGTCGGTTTTTCCGTGATGATGCCCAGGTGGGAGGCGATTCCCATACCCCGGGGGTGGGCAAGCCCTTGTCCGTCCACGAATATGACATCCGGCTCCCGGTGCAAGGCCTCGAGGGCGGGGAGGAGCGCCGGCAGCTCGCGAAACGATAGCAGGCCCGGTACATAGGGGAAGTCCACCTCTACCACGTGGCGGCTCTCCTCGATAACTTCCATGCTCGGAAAATCCATTATCACTACCGCGGCCAAGGCCAGCCGGAGTTCCCGCAAATAGGAGATGTCCGTGCCCGCCACCCTTCTTATCGTTTTCGGATCAAAGCTCAGTCCGTCTACGACTTGGCCTCGCAACTCCTCTTGGAGCCGCATGGCTTCCTTTACGGTCAAATCGAATGGATGGCTGCGAGACAGTTGCATGAGGAATGGGAATAGAGCCTGCGCACGACCTAGCAGTCTTCGTGGCGAGGGTTTTTTCTTACGATCTTCATGGCGTTCGTAACAGCTACTGCTATATCCGCCTTGAACTGGCTGACCAGCTCGTTGACCTTTGTATACACGTAGCCCTTGTCGGTCACCACGTATTTCGGAGGCAGGTTGTTCAGGGCCAGCGCCTTTATGTCCATCAGGCAGCGCTCACACTTGCAGATGTCCTCATCACGCGCCAGTATTTCGTCCATGGTCGAGTCGACCACTTCTTCCATGTAATTCTTGAAAAGCAATCTCATACCTCCTCGCTAGCCCACCTATAAGAATAATCTATCACAGCAAAAGTCACTGTGCTTGGTTTATGGCCGCCATTCCCGGGTAGTGCTATAATAACGCCTGCTCGACGCGGCTCCTGCTCCCGGCAAAGGCCGGGGGCCGAATAGACCAGAGGAGGTGAACATGCGCGAGTACGAGCTGATGTCTATTGCCCGGCCGAACCTCGAACCGGAGCAGTATGAAGCGATGCAGGATCGCATCTCCAAACTCATAACCGAGGGCGGCGGCGAAATAACGGGCTTGGATATATGGGGCAGGAGAAGGCTCGGATATCTCATCAAACATGAAAGCGACGGCTACTATGTCGTGCTTTCATTTAAAGGCGAGGACGAGCTGATCAGGGAACTCGATCGAGTTCTTTCCATAAGCGATGATTTCCTTCGCTTCAAGATCTTTCGAAAAGGCAAGCAGAAATAGCCTCTCCTCCGGATTTCTTGTCACTAGCGGATTGTAGAATCAAGCTGTCCGCTGGACGATGGAAATCCCCACGGGCGTGTGGTGGATTGAAAAGGTCGAAAGGGAGGCTATGATGGCTGGACTTAATAACGTTGTACTGATCGGCAACCTGACCAGGGACCCGGAGCTCAGGTACACACCGAGTGGGCTTCCGGTCTGTACTCTGCGCCTGGCCGTAGGGCGTAATTTCGCCAACAGCCAGGGGGAGACGGAGACGGACTTCTTCAACGTGGTCGTCTGGCGGAATCAGGCCGAGAAGTGCGCCGAGTACCTGGCCAAGGGGCGCCAGATCGCCGTGACCGGAAGGCTGCAGAGCCGCAGCTGGGAAGCGGCCGACGGCGGCAAGAGGAGCGCCGTCGAAGTGGTGGCCGACCGGGTGGTATTCCTGGGACGGCGTGAGCGAAAGGAAGATGACCTGGAGGGACTGGTAGAGGTGGACCTCGCGGACGGGGATCTCTCTACTGATCTCGAAGCCAGAATAGAAGACGAG
>MELM01000010.1:2350-6032 GCA_001767605.1 Candidatus Solincola sediminis
CAAGACGACCTCGAGCCGCGCCGCTTTGTGAAGGGCCAGCCTCCATTCTGGAAAATAATGGTATCATTGGATATAAGTAAACTGACGAAACGGGAGGAGTAATGAGTCCGAATCCGAGTAGAAAGCCTGGCGGCAAGCCAGAGAGGAAGACGCGGGAGGGATATGCCCGCAAGCCCCGCAGGAAGGTTTGCTACTTCTGCTCAGAGAAGGTCGACTTCATAGACTATAAAGACCTTTCTCTCTTGAAGAAGTACGTGTCCGAAAAGGGCAAGATCCGGCCGCGCCGTGTTACCGGAAACTGTTCACAACACCAGAAGAGACTGGCGCAGGCGATAAAAAGCGCCCGTGAAGTGGCCCTTCTGCCTTATACCAGCCGCCAGAGCGAAGTTAAATAGATTACCCTTGGCGCGGGCATAGCAATTTAATATACTGAGGTATGCTCGTCCCTCGCAGGGCGTGGATTGAAACACAAAGTAACAATCAAGGAGTAAGGGCGTGAAGTTAATCCTGATAGAAGACGTCACTGGGCTGGGCTTACGAGGCGAGTCCGTCGAGGTGAAAGACGGCTACGCCAACAATTTTCTTATACCTAAGGGCCTGGCCGTCAAATCGACGAAGGGAAAAGCGCGAGAAGCCGGGCAACTGGCCAGGGAAAAGATGGCCAAGGCGGACCGCGAGCTGAAAAGGGCGGAGGAGAGCGCTCAAGAGATCTCCGGACGTACCTTTGAAGTTACGGCCAAGACCGGCGAAGAGGGTCGGCTCTTCGGGACCATCACAGCGAAGGACATAGCGGTGCTGCTCGAAAAAGAACTGAAGATGCAGGTGGACCGGAAGAAGATTCACCTCGACGAGCATATTAAATCGGCCGGTTTTCATGAGGCGCGTATCAAGTTACACCCGCAAGTGGAAGCGATTATCCACCTGAAGGTCCTGCCGGAATAACTTCGGCTCTGAGCCGGCCTCCAAGCAGTCTTGTTTGTTGTCATCCCTGGTTTGATTCAGGGTGAGGATTGAAACCATGAGCAAAGTGGTGCAGGCCTTTGACCGCCAAGATCATCTACCGCCGCACAGCATGGAGGCCGAGGAATCGGTGCTCGGATCGATGTTGCTTTCCAGCGAGGCGCTGGTAGATGTATCGGAGATTCTGACTTCCCACGATTTCTACAGAGAATCACATGCCCTGATCTTTGACACTGCGCTTTCCCTGTTCGCCTCCGGAGAACCGGTTGACCCTCTTACCGTCGCCGAATTGCTCCGCTCGCAGGGCAAGCTGGAAAAGGTTGGAGATCGTTCTTACATTTTGAACCTGATGTCTTCGGTCCCGACTCCCGCAAATGCCAAGTACTATGCGGAAGTAGTTATGCGGCTCGCTACTTACCGCCGGCTGATAGAAGCGGCGGGCAAGGTAGCGGCGGTCGGCTACCGAGCACCGGAAGGGCTGGCGGAAGCTCTCGACCAGGCGGAAGGCGCAATCTTCGCGGTGGCACAGCGGGAGAGGCGGGAGAGCATAAGGGCCATCAAGGACCTTATGGAGACCACGTTCGAAGACCTGGAGAAGATATCGCAGGGTGAGATCGAGTCCGGAATCAAAACCGGTTTCGTCGACTTGGACGAGCTTACTTCCGGACTGCAACCCTCCGACCTGATTGTCGTGGCCGCGCGTCCCTCCATGGGGAAAACCTCGCTGGCATTGAACATTGCCGATCATGTGGCGGTGGAGGAGCGGGTGCCGGTTGCCATCTTCAGCCTGGAAATGAGCGCCCAGGAATTGACGCGACGAATGCTCTGCTCGCGCGCTCGCGTAAACAGCCAGAAATTGAAATCCAGCTTCCTGGATGACGATGTTTGGCAGCGCCTCTCCGATGCGGCCGGAGAGCTTACTTCCGCTTCCATTTTCATAGACGACAACGCGAGCATCGGCATCATGGAGATGCGTTCCAAGCTTAGACGCCTCAAAACTCAACACGATATCGGGTTGGTGATCGTGGATTATATCCAGTTGATGAATTCCGAGCGCATGCACGAGAACCGCGTCCAGGAAATCGCCTCCATATCGCGGGGGCTCAAGGTCCTCGGCCGCGACTTCAACATACCGGTAATCGCCGTCTCCCAGCTTTCACGGGAACCGGAGAAGCACAACCGCAAGCCCATCCTTTCGGACCTGCGGGAATCGGGTGCCATTGAACAGGACGCGGACCTGATTGTCTTTATCCACCGCGAGGAGATCTACGACAGGGAAAACGAAGAGGTAAAGGGGAGGGCCGACGTGAACGTTGCAAAACACCGAAACGGCCCAACCGGACCGGTAAAGCTCACCTTCCAGGCCCAATTCGCGCGCTTCCTCAACTATGCACGCCGCGAGGCGGATCGTTCCTGACAAGGAAAGGTCTTCATCGCACGCCGTAGAAACATCGCATAGAGGTTTCGCCTTTCGATAGTCCGAATGGAGGGCTGCATGAAAAGACTTATAGCCATCCTGATTGCCGCCGCCTTCATCCTCACCCTTATGCCGGCCGGTTGCGGCGGGGACAAGGGGAAGGCCCGGGAGTATATGAACAAGGGCGACGCGATCATTTCCGATCTTAACACCCGATATGTGGAGATAGGCAGCCGTGTCGATACGCTGGTCAGCGAGTACAGCCAGGGTATCAACACCGAGACCATTGGTGTCAAAGACGAACTCGACGAAATCAAGGGCTTGATAGGCCAAGCACAAGTTGGTGCGGCAGAGGCAAGGGTAGACTACACCGGCATCCTCGAGTTGCAGGGCGTGCAGGACTATGCGCAATATGCGGAGTTCAGGCTGGAGATGCTGAATAAACTCAGCCAGGTCGACGGTGTTTTCAGCCAGAACCTGGCGTTGATAAATTCAGCGAATACAA
Organism: Candidatus Solincola sediminis; assembly: GCA_001767605.1. GTDB lineage: Bacteria > Actinomycetota > Geothermincolia > Geothermincolales > RBG-13-55-18 > Solincola > Solincola sediminis. The sequence continues at coordinate 5,233 of MELM01000010.1, forward strand.
CCGGCCAGCCGGCCGATGTCGCGCAGCTCGCGAGCCTGGGCGCGCAACTCGAAACACTGGGGACCGAGATAAGCGCTTTGGACCAGCAAGCCGGCGACTTCAAGGTAAGAAAGAAGCTTTGATCTTCAGGTTACCTTTCGAACGCTCCTTCATCATAGTTTGTCCTTTCGCCCCGGCGGCAATAAAATGTATTGCATTGTCTTTGTCTGAAAGAAGTGGGGAGTCGACGTGAGAGGATATCTTGGAGTTGACGTAGGTTCGGTTAGCACCAATCTTGTCTTGCTCGATGAGCAGGGAGGGGTTGCCGCTTCCGTTTATTTGAGGACCCAGGGCCAGCCCATCCGAGCGGTCCAGGAAGGCTTGAAGGAGTTGGGGGCACAGTTACCCTCGGACGTCGAGGTGATGGGTGCGGGCACCACGGGCAGCGCTCGTCAATTGAGCGGAATCATCGTCGGCGCCGACATTGTTAAGAACGAGATAACGGCCCATGCAGTCGCGGCCCTGCATGTCGTTCCCGAGGTGCGTACGGTGCTGGAGATCGGCGGGCAAGATTCAAAGATAATCCTTCTGCATGACGGCATAGTCGTCGATTTCGCCATGAACACGGTCTGTGCGGCTGGCACCGGTTCCTTTCTGGATCACCAGGCCGCGCGACTCGACATTCCTATCGAGGATTTCGGAACGTATGCCTTGCGAGCGAAGAACGGCGTACAGATAGCCGGCCGCTGCTCGGTTTTCGCCGAATCGGACATGATTCACAAACAGCAGGTCGGGCACGGAATCGAAAGCATTATTTTGGG
>MELM01000010.1:6086-18022 GCA_001767605.1 Candidatus Solincola sediminis
AGCCGCCTATCGTATTCCAAGGTGGCGTAGCCGCCAATATCGGAATGAAGCGGGCTTTTGAGGAAGCCCTGGAGGGCGAGATCATTGTGCCAGAGCATTTTAGCGTGATGGGGGCCATAGGATCGGCGCTTCTCGCCAAAGAACTCGATCCTCCCGCATCCAATTTCAATGGCTTCAAGATAACGGAGATCGATTACCGCACCTCCAGCTTCAATTGCAGGGAATGCTCCAATAATTGCGAGATCGTAAAGATCATGGTGGAGGGAGATGTCCTTGCCCGATGGGGTGGCCGTTGCGGCAAGTGGGAGCTGGATATCCCCGGCGTTTCCCAAACCGTCCCCGCCCATTAAGACCTACACAAAGGTGTCAGGCACCTTTGTGTAGGTCTTTTTATCTATGCATCGCAAGACCATACCCATTATGAACCTACACAAAGGTGCCAACCTACACAAAGGTGCCTGACACCTTTGTGTAACCATTGTCACTGGCACCATTTACCATTTAATTCATGATAAGTCTGGATACCGAAGCCAAGCTTGCCTTCCTTGGCCATGCCGCCCGCCATGACCTCTGCGGGACCGCTCAGGTGAAGGCCAGGCGTAACCGTGCCAAGCCCCTACCTCACGGCCTCTACCCGGCTGTGCTCCCCAACGGCGGCGTTGCCTGCCTATTCAAGGTGCTGCTTACGAATGTCTGCGCAAACGACTGTGCTTATTGCCAGAACCGGCTGGGCGGGAGGGGTAGGGAGACATCCTTTCGCCCCGCTGAACTGGCCCGGGCCTTTATGGACCTCAACCGCCGTGGGGTTGCACACGGCCTTTTCCTGAGCTCGGGCATCCCCGGTGATCCCGATCAGGCCATGAAAGACATCGTTGATACGCTGGAGATCCTGCGAGCCAAATACGAGTATAAGGGGTATATCCATGCAAAGGTGCTTCCCGGCGCATCGAGGGGGGCTGTGGAGCGGGCCTGCCAACTGGCTGATCGCGCATCCATCAATCTGGAGTTCCCCAACCCGGAACGCCTTTCCGCTGCCTCAAGCCGCAAGGACTTCGAGAGCGGCCTGCTGTCACGCCTGGCCTGGCTAGGCGAAATCCATCGTGGCGGCTTACTGAGGAGTGGCCTGACAACGCAGTTCGTAGTCGGGGGGGCGGGCGAGAGCGACGGCGAGATCATATCGACCCTGAACGATATCTATGCCCGGCATTCCCTCCGGCGGGCTTACTTCAGTTCCTTCAATCCGCTCCTGGGTACTCCTTGGGAAGACAGGCTGCCGGCCTCTACGATGCGCGAGCATCGCCTTTACCAGGCCGATTTCCTCCACCGCCTCTATGATTTCGCCTGGAAAGAAATACCATTGGAGGAAAATGGCAGCTTGCCATTGGATAAGGACCCGAAAATGGCCTGGGCGCTGCTTCACCCCGAATGTTTTCCGGTTGAAGCCAATAAGGCCGGCCTGAAAGAGCTGCTGCGCGTGCCTGGAATAGGGCATAAATCGGCGCAAAGAATAGTGGATTTACGAAAAGAGGCTAAACTGCAGGACCTGCGAAAACTTCGCCGCTTCGGCGTGGTTGCCTCCCGGGCGGCACCCTTCATTCTTCTGGACGGACGGCGGCCGCCTAAGGACGATTGGCCTGGACAGAGGGAACAGCTCACATTGTGGAATGATTTCGCGGATGCCGGCTAACCCTCGCCGGTCTCGCTGAGGACCACTCGGTGGTCCATTAGCTCCACCTCGCTTATGCGCGCCGAGACGAGTTTCTGTTCGCCGAATACGTCCACGAGGAGCAGCTTGTCGCCCTCCGGCTTGAGTTCGACAACGTCATCCATGATTCTTTCCAGCTCACCGCCCCGATTTAAAAAGACCACAGCCTCACACATGGCCTTCTCCTTCCTTCTTGCTCGCTCCTCTTACCAGTTCGACAGCTTGTTCGATCAGCTTCGGAAGCGGCGTCTCGTTTGTACCCAGAATCTCGATGCGTGGGTGGGTGAGGGGCAGGAGGATCTTCCTGCCGGGCGCCGAGGCAATGGCCGTAGCCATTTCCGGGGTCAGCTCGCCCATCATGGCATTGGGTACCAATATGGAAAGACTTCCCATAATCACATCCGCCTCTCCAATGCACACCCTGACAGCATTCTCGCCGGTCGCCCCGCGGTTGGCCCGTGCCTTCATCATGTTTCCGGTGGCGATTGCATTGGCGCCGAGGGCTATTATCTCGGTTTCCTCCGGCAGGTTACGGCGGAGTTCCAGTATGATCTGCTGTCCGATCGAACCGCCCATGCCGTCGACGACGGCGATCTTCATTTTGTCTCCCCTCACCCGATCAGAGCCAGTTCCGGAACTCCTCCTCGAAGGCCTTCTTCGGCCTGGCCCCTACGATACGCTTTACAGGCTCGCCCTTATCGAACAGAACCATGGTAGGAATCGACTGGATCTCGTAATTGCGTGCTACGTTGACTACTTCATCAACATTAACCTTTCCTACCTTGATCTTACCATCCCATTCGCTCGAGGCTTCCTCGAGGATGGGGCCCATCATCTGGCAAGGCCCGCACCAGGGAGCCCAGAAATCGACCAGTGTGGGAAGGTCGCTCTTCAGCACCTCCTGCTCGAAATTGGCGTCATTCAGCTCGACAATATTTCCCGCCATCTTTACACCTCCTGTCTAATCGCCTTGTCTCATATATAAGCCGTCCCTTTGATGTTGTCGACATATGCCTGAGCGGCCATTGCGGCCCTGGCCCCTTCTCCCACGGCAACCACCACCTGCCGGATGGCCCCCGACCGGACATCTCCCGCCGCATAGATTCCGTCGACGCTCGTCTTGAGATCCGAATCGGTGACAATGAATCCGTTGCCATCGAGCTCGACAGTCTCCTTCAGCGGTTCGGTATTCGGAATATTTCCCACATAAAGGAACACTCCGTCTACTTTTATTTCCTCCTCGCCTCCCCCCTCCGGACCAGCGAGCACCAAGCCACTCACGGTTCCCTTTCCCAATACTTCCTTGACGACCTTGTTCCATTTGACCTCGATATTGGGATGGGCGAGCACTCTCTCTTGTAATATCTTTCCCGCCCTCAGGCGATCGCGGCGGTGGACGATGATCACTTTCTTAGCGAAGCGGGTCAGGAAAAGCGCTTCCTCGGCGGCCGAGTTGCCCCCACCTATCACCGCTACCGTGCCGTCCTTGAAAAAGGCGCCGTCACAGGTTGCGCAGAAGGACACACCTTTCCCCAGGAACTCCTCCTCGCCGGGCACGCCCAATGGCGCCGGCCGCATTCCGGTGGCTATTATGACACCCAGCGCCCGCAACTCGCCCTCATCCATCTCGAGTATTTTGACGCCGTCTTCGTCCTTTATTGAGTTGAGGGGGTTATAGGCGTTGATTTCGAGCCCGAAGTTCTCGGCCTGCCTCCGCATGCGATCGACCAGTTCGAAGCCGGAGATGCCCTCGGGGAAACCCGGGTAATTCTCTATCCTCTCGCTCAGCGCCGGAGACCCGCCCGGGCCCTGCTTTTCCACTAAAACGCTCTTCATGCGGGCACGAGAGAGATAGATGCCGGCTGTAAGACCCGCCGGCCCCCCGCCTACGATGACAACATCAAGAATACCTTCGGCCATCCTTACTCCTTGCCTACCTTATCCAACATGTTATTTGCCTCGGGTACGATTATAAACCAATAGCGAGCGGCTGAAAGCTGGCCTGGATCATATAAACCTACACAAAGGTGCCTGACACCTTTGTGTAGGTTTTAGAGGAGGAGGGAGCTGACGGTTTCTTCCAGGTCCTTGAGGGTGCGGCAAACCCGTGCTTCGCGGCAGTAAGGCAGGTACTCCTCCATTACGCTGTCCCCGGTGTTCCAGAAAGGTTTGGTCTCCGGGTTTAGCCAGATTATTCCCTTGGCCCTTTCGGCCATCTTCTCCAGCGCCCAGACAGCCGGGTCATTGTAGTTGTTGCGGGCGTCACCGATTATCAGAATATACGTTCGATAACCGACGTCCTGTAGATAACGTTCGCAGAATTCCTGGAAGACCCAGCCGAAATCGCTTCGCACATTATAAGGGATGCTCGCCTCGGAGAGGGCGAGCCTTACGCCTCCGCCTATGTCTTCATCGCGAAAGAAAGAGGTCACCTCCCCGAGGGCGTCCACGAAAACAAAACTGCGAACCTTGGCCAGGCAGTCCTGGACTGTGTATACGAACTGCAGCATGAACTGGGACACACGCGAGACGGATGAGGAGATGTCACAGAGCACCATCAGGTCCGCCTTCTCCTTCCGCTTCTTTCTCCTCACCAGGTTGAAAGGGATGCCGCCATGGTGCATGTTCTTCCGCATGGTGGCCTTGACGTCGAGCCGGCCCCGCTTGGCACGCTTGTCTCGGAGCGCCATCTTGTTGCGAAGCTTGCGCGCCAGGATATCAACAGCCTGCCTCATCTGCTGCAGCTCTGTTTCCTCCAGGCTGGAAAGCGGCCGGTTCATCAAGCGCTCTACCCTATCCGGAGACGGCAACTGGTCGGCGTTGCGCGCCTGCTCCCTCTCGACGTAGCTCCTCACCTGACGCCTGAACGCCTCACGATTCGCGGCGAATACATCGGGGAGGGCATGGACTTCAGAATCCGGCCAACCTTCCTCAGACAGCGAGGACTGTAACTCCCGCAACCTATTTCCCATATTATCCCAATCGATACTGTCGAATATCCGTCGGGTGAACATGCCCACTTGCATGCGGGTCATCAGACGGCTGAAGTCCATATCTCCCGCCATCTGCCTTATCCACGATTCCCATTCACCGGAATTTCCGGAGAGCAGCTGCGAGAAAAGGTCCTGGGGCTCCTGCATAATGCGCTGAACAAGGTCCTCGCCGAGCTCCGAGGCCGCCTCGGTTGCAGCACCAAGCGCGTGGAAATAGAGAGGGAACAACTCTTCGAAGATAACCTGGTCCTGGTTCCTTTTTATCAATGCCGCACGCAGCGCGGCTCGAAAATTGGACGGATCGGCGATTCCCACCGCCAGCAGCGAGCGCATCGCATCCAGGCTTTCCGCGGTCGATACAGAAACCCAGCGGCCCCGCAAGCCGTTCACGAAGTCGACGACCCGTTCCTCCATCAAGCCTCCACGATATCGCGCAGGTTTTCCTTTGCCTTTTGGATATCTTTTTCGTACTTGAGGACGAGGTTCATTGTGGCCCTGACCGTTTCCTGGTCGAGGGTCTTCGCGTTTAAAACCACCAGGGCGCGCGCCCAATCAAGGGTTTCGCTTATTCCGGGAGCTTTTTTCAAGTCCATGCCGCGAATCCTGTGCACGGCTTTCACAACCTGCTCGGCCAGCTTTTCGCTTATGCCCTGCACCTTGAGGCGAACGATTTCCAGCTCCTGCTCCCACTCGGGAAAATCGATAAACAAGTGCAGGCAGCGCCGCTTCAATGCATCCGACAATTCCCTGGCATTATTCGAAGTGAGTATGACGAGTGGGATGTGCCGGGCTTTCAGGGTCTCCAGTTCGGGTATGCTTACCTGGAAATCGGAGAGTATCTCCAGCAGGAATGCTTCAAATTCGGGGTCCGATTTATCGACCTCGTCTATCAGTAGGACGGCGGGTTCATCGGACAGGATGGCCTTGAGGAGCGGCCTCGGCACGATGAACTTCTGCGAGAAAAAGACCTCGTCCTGCCGGGCCACGCGGTCTACCGCTTCGGCCAGGCTCTTGGCGCCCTCCAATTCCTCGGCCAGAACGTCTTTCAGGATCTGGGTATAGAGGAGCTGCTTCGAGTATTCCCATTCATAGAGAGCTTTGGCCTCGTCCAATCCCTCGTAGCACTGCAGCCTTATAAACTCGCGCCCGAGCGCGGCGGCGGTTACCCTTCCCAGGTCGGTTTTTCCGACCCCCGCCGGTCCTTCCACCAATACCGGCTTCTCGAGCTTTTCCGCCAGGTAGATCACCATTGCGATATCGCGATTGGATATATATTTCTCGGCGCCAAGCCTCTCCTGGACCTCCTCGATACTGGTAAACATCCTAGCGCCCTTTCTCCCTCTCCCTGTTCAATTCCGAATAGAGCCGAGTCCCGATCTCGAGGCCGCGATCTATGAAATCCGGCCCATAGCGCTTCCCGGTTTCCGTTCTGAACGTCTCGTTTATGCGTTCTATCCCCTTCATGGCGGGCGTGAAATGATCCATAAGAGCCGATAGCGGCACACTGGAGCGCGCCACCATCGACCATACCGTCTCCGTAAAATTATCGGGCCCCCACCTGAACTTGTCAGCATCATAAAGAGCATCGGACAAGAGCTGCTGGCGGGGATCGTGGCAGCGTCCGGTCGGTCTGAACGCCTCGTGGTTCCTTATGGCATTGGCAACCGCCTCCCTCGCGCCCGCGTCAAGATTGAATCCCTTGAGGATCTCCATGGCTTCTTCGGCGCCCTTCCGGGCATGGTCGGCTTCGTCCCGTCTTATGTCATGGAAAATCCCGGCGAGCTGGGCGAGCAGCAACAGACTCTCGAGGTTCTCGTCTGCGGCGACCCCATCCATTTCGATTATCACCAGCGCCCCCGCATCTATGGCGACCTTGCTCGCATGGGATAGCCCGTGTCCCAGAAGGTCACCGCGCCGCTCGATAATCTCGAGGCCGGCCTGGACGATAGGGTTGGCATCGAAGAGCTTGCGCGATGCCTCAACCTCGTCCAGCTTCTCCGCATAGAATAGTGGCGGAGCGATTGCCGCCGCTATTCTTTGTGAGAGCTTCTTGGCCTCCAGATATTCCGCCTGCAATAAACCGGCCACCTTTCAAAGCTATTTTCCGGCCGCCTTCGCGACACCTCAATTTTAACCCAAGCCTGGCCTTTCAGGGTGGCTCTTTTCAGGTTCCTCATCATAAATATCGGGCCTGATGCGGCTTGCGCGCCGCCTCCAATTGGCGGGGGCAATAGAGGTGAATAGGAGGTTGCCGGCGACTACCCAGAGGGTGATGGCGATTATCGCTACCGCGCCCCAACCCGCGGCCAGCGCCCATATGCTGATGGCTATTGCGCTTGCGGCAATCGCTATACATGAGCCTATTATTCGTCTTAGGATTTTCCCCAGGCGCTGAGATGCATCCCAGGGGGAGAGCGGGACTTCTTCCGGGTCGGTTTTTCTCGTAAGGGGGCGCGATATTATCGTCAGGAAGGCCACGTCGGGGACGCTTGCGAATACCTGCATAACAGCTCCCACCATGGTCACATTTATGAGAGTCATCATGCCCAACAGCATTACCCACAGCAGCATATCTTTCCTCCAGCCGGCTCGTTGCTTCTTGTTAAACTAGGCCTGGCTGTTCTAAATTTACCATGGTGATGACAGGTGCTCGATGATTATTTCGCCATATTGAACGGAAAACGTCCGGCTCGCCACAGCTTTTCATCTCACATCCCTGCAGGCGCCGCTTCCCTCGATGAAATCGGGGAGAGCGATCTTTGGCGCTTGCACGAGGAGGCGATGGTCGCTTTTTATGAGGCTTGGAACTCGTGCATAATTCCCCCTCGGGACCCGAAACCCTCCCTCCTCGACCTCAAGGCCGCCATCGCACGGCACATGATCGAGGACTGCCGCCTGTGCGAGAGAAGCTGTGGTGTCAACAGGGAGGATGGGGAGTTGGGATATTGCGGTGTGCCCGCCACCCCACGCATCGCTTCCAATTTTCTCCATTTTGGGGAGGAGCCCGAGATCGTCCCTTCGCATACCATCTTCTTTTCCGGTTGCACCTTCCGCTGCGCTTACTGCCAGAATTGGGATATAGCCATGGATGCCCGCTGCGGCAGTTCCGCGGACCCGGCTGCGCTCGTCGCAAGTATTCGCGAGGGCATCGTTCAAGGGTCCCGCAATGCTAATTTCGTAGGCGGCGATCCCACTCCCGCCCTGCACACCGTTCTCGATACACTGGCGGTGCTCGATCCGTACGCTCCGAACCTTCCTGCAATCTGGAATTCCAACATGTACGCCTCAGCCGAGACCATGCGTCTCCTCGACGGCGTAATCGATGTTTATCTGGCCGATTTCCGCTATGGGAACGATGATTGCGCCCTGAAGTATTCCTCGGTTGAAAACTATTTCGGCTTGGTATCGCGCAACCTCGTTACTGCCCATGAACAGGGGGAGATAATGCTGCGTTTGCTCCTGCTACCCGGCCACTTGTCCTGCTGTGCCGCCCCCATAATGGAATGGGTGGCTTCCCATATGCCGGATGTTTATTTCAACCTCATGTTTCAGTACCATCCGGACTACCGCGCTTCACTCTATCCCGAGATAGACCGGCGCCCTTCTGCCGAGGAAAAAGCGGAGGCTCTGGCGCTCGCCAGGCGCTTACGGCTCAGAATCGGATAGGGCTCCACAAACGTACCCGTCCCCAATGTGAAACCTCTATGAGTCCGTATCGGGGGGCATGGCGATGCCCGCCGCCTCAAGCCTTTGCCTGAGGGCCACGATGGCATCAGATTTTAACTCCGGCAGGTTGACTTCAACGGGGTCCACCCAGAAATGGGCTTTCAGGCTTATGGAGCTGTCTCCCAGAGTCGTTGCTATCACCAGGGGCGGCGGTGTGCGAAGGATGCCCGCAACTCCCGATAATGCCTGCGACGCTTCCTGTATGGCCTTCCTTGTATCAGCCGTATAGGAGATACCGACATCGAACTCCAGCCGACGCCTGCGATTGCGATTGTTGTTGATTACAGCCTTGGTAAAGATGCCAGCGTTGGGCACGAAAACCTGCCTGCCGTCGAACATCCGGATCACTGTGTCTCTCACTCTGATGTCCTCAACCGAACCCTCTACGTCCCCGATCTGCACCACGTCGCCGACCACGAACGGCCTCTGGAGTATGAGGATGACGCCGGCGATGAAGTTCTCGATGACATCCTTCAGGGCAAAGCCTACTCCCACGCTCACCAGACCAAGGGATGCGACCAGGACGGCTGCGTTTATTCCCATAACCCCCAGCCCCACCAGTATGCCCAAGATGAGGACGGCCACGAAGCCGAGGCGGGAAATGACTTGAGCTGCGTGTCCGGAAGGCCTCACTTTGCTGATGGAGCGGTTCAAAGCGAAGCGAACGATGCGGGCGGCGAGGTAGAAAACCAGGATGGCCAGTAGCCCCGTCGCCAGCGAAGGCAGCCGCGTGACGAAGGAATCCCAGAGGTTTCGCAAGGCGTCGACGAGCAGGTTCGCGGTCATAGCACCCACGTTATCCTTCCAGGTCCATCAGGACAAGCCGGCATCCTAGGTCGCCGGCTGTGGATACAGTTGCTGCAGCCATTGCTGCATGTCGTTTGGAAGGTTCTGCGATACCCATATGTGATCCGGAAGGCTGTCGCGAACGTAGGCGGAGACGGTGTCGCTCCCGGCCTTGACCATTTCCTGCAGGGCGTTCCTCAGGCCGTCCTGGGCGCTGAGGAAATCCGTGCTGTTGCTTCGCATCTGTGCCTCCGTCGTTTTAACGACAACCCAAACCTCATCGGCACCCGTGATCGCGCGAGCAACGGTATACGACCTGCGATAGCCCGGCAGTAGAAACACCAGCAGAATTATGGCTATCACTATGATGGTGACTACGTTAACGACTATCGCCGCTATCAGACTCACCTTGCGGCGTTTCTTCTCAACACGCGGGGGTCCCGTGGGCGCGGTCCCCGTTCCCTCATCACGCGGTACCGACGGCTGCCTCCCGGTAGCCTCTCCTTCTTCGTATCTGTCCATACGATCACCTCCAAAGATTTATCTTCTCCGCGCGGGATGAATTCCCCTGCTCGCCATGCTGAATACGCGGCCGGTTGTGGCTTTTCAGGTTTCCTCCCGATTATCATTCCCTTGTGGCCTGCAAAGGTTTCCACCGCTTTGGGAATAATAACGTGTAATACTATTATTTTTCCGCTTGCGATGAATTGAGGTGGTTGTTGATGTCCGAAACCGATATGGCCCAAATCCCGCCGGAGCCACCGACGCGAGGGTCAAGTTCCTCGGATCGAGCAAGGGTCGATTTGAGGACCATTGTCGTCGCCGCCATTGTGTCGGTGCTGATTGCGGTGGCGGTTCTTTTCGCGGTGCCCGCCGCTCTGGGAGCCAATCCTATTCGAGTCCTCCAGGGCAAAGAATCTCCGCAAGTGCGGGAGGTGCGGACCGTCCAGGAGCGGGTGATCCAGGGAGGGAGCGAGGCTGCGGTCGAGGCGACAAACAAGCTCCTTCCTTCGGTCGTAAACATCAACGTCCAATTGGGCAGCCAGGGCGGAGGCGTAGGATCGGGGATCATCTACCGTCCCGACGGCTATATCATCACCAATAACCACGTGGTCGACGGGGCGACGTCGATAAGCGTTTCCGTATGCCCCACCTGTTCAAGCTACGATGGCACGGTCGTCGGCACCGACCCGATAATGGACCTTGCCGTTGTTAAAGTGAATGCGAACAATCTTCCCACCGCAACCCTGGGTACCTCGTCGGATCTCGTACAGGGGGAACTGGCTATCGCAGCCGGAAGCCCGGAGGGGTTTCAAGGAAGCGTAACCGCGGGGATCATCTCCGCCTTAAATCGCAACGTGGATTCCGGTACCGGGAATGCCCTGCTGAACGTCATCCAGACCGACGCCGCGATAAACCCGGGCAATTCAGGAGGGCCTCTTGCAAATTCCAGCGGGGACGTGGTGGGAATCAATAGCGCCATCATCTCGCAGGGCGGCGGAAACGAAGGTATCGGCTTCGCGATTCCCATAGACGATGCCATTCCGATCATCGACCAGCTGATTGCCACCGGCTCGGTGACTCATACCTGGTTAGGGGTCACGGGAACGACTCTCGATAGTTCCATTTCCGCCCAGCTCAATGCTCCCACCAACCAGGGAGCACTCGTGGAAAGCGTCCTCGAAGACACCCCGGCATCGAAAGCGGGGCTCGAGGTGGGCGACATCATCATCCGTGTTGATTCCCAGCAGGTAGATTCCATGGCAACCCTGCTCTCTGTGCTGCTCCGGCACAAGGTCGGAGACAAAGTAAACCTGGGGTTATACAGGGGAAGCGCGGAGGTGGGGCTCGAAGTAACCCTGGAGGCAAAGCCCTCAACCTAGACCTCCTCAACATGGGGTCAGGCCTAAACATAAACATCTTTAGAAAAGAATAAATATAATCGTCCCCGAAAACCTATAAAATGTTTATGTTTACATGCTGACCGACCCCATGTTGAGGAGGTCTCTTGATAGCCAAAGAACTACGCGCTTTGATTGTGGAGGCGGTTTCCCGGGTGATGCCCGTGGCCGAAATGCCGGACTTCGTCCTGGAAAGGCCGCGCCACAAGAGTCATGGCGATTGGGCCACGAACATTGCCTTGATGCTTTCAGCGGATGCAGGGCGGACTCCCCGGGAAATCGCCGATGCAATCGCCCTCTGCATGACCGAGCAGGCCGAAAAGAAGGAAGGCGGCATCCCCACCCTTTCCTCAATCGAAGTGGCCGGCCCCGGATTCATCAACTTCACACTGGACCGTGATAGAATCCGACTCGAATTACTGCGGGTCGCACAAGAAGGAGAGGGCTACGGGCGTTGGGATTTCGGGAACGGTCTCCGGGTTGTAGTCGAATTCGTCTCGGCCAATCCCGTCGGCCCCTTGCACATCGGGCACGGGCGTTGGGCAGCACTTGGAGATGCGCTCTGTAATCTCCTCGATGCCGCCGGTTATAACGTCGAACGTGAATTCTACCTTAATGACTACGGCTCTCAAATGGAAACATTTACCAGGTCAGTGGAAGCCCGATATCTGAACCTGGCCGGCGTCGATATCGATTTCCCGCCGGACGGCTATCGTGGCGAGTATATCGTCGAAATCGCGCGCCGCCTTTTCGAAGAGGACGGCGGGTTGCCGGCCGACGAGGATAGTGCAACCCGCCGGGCGGAGCTGGGTGAGAGGGCTTATG
>MELM01000010.1:18033-18849 GCA_001767605.1 Candidatus Solincola sediminis
CGGCACATCGAGGACTCCTTGGCCGCCTTCGACGTACGCTTTGACACCTGGTTCAGTGAGCGCGAGCTCCACCTGAGCGGTGCGGTCGAGGACCGGGTGAGAGAGCTGCTCGATAACGGCCTCGCCTATGAAGAAGAGGGCGCCGTCTGGATGAGAACCTCGAACTATGGTGACGACAAGGACCGTGTTCTGGTGCGGAAAAACGGTATGCCCACCTATTTCGCGTCCGACATCGCCTATCACATGAACAAAATCGACCGCGGCTACGAGCATCTGATAAATATATGGGGAGCCGATCACCATGGATATATAGCCAGGATGCAAGCAGCGCTCGCCGCCCAGGGCCACCCCCAAATGTTAGAGGTCATCCTCGGGCAATTGGTCAACCTGAAGCGAGGGGGCGAACCGGTTCGCATGTCGAAGCGAACGGGAGAGTTGGTGACCTTCGATGAGCTGTTGGAAGAAGTAGGAAAAGATGTCGCCCGCTATATCTTCCTTACCAGGAGCCAGGACTCGGCGCTCGATTTCGATATAACGCTGGCCAAGGAGGAGAGCATGGAGAACCCTGTGTATTACGTGCAGTACGCACATGCGCGTATATGCAGCATTCTCCGCTATGGCAAGGAGCAGGGTGTCGTACCTGGTGACGAGCCGCCCCACCCCGAAGCGCTTCGGCTCTTGGACCAGGAGGAGGAGCTGGACCTCTGCCTCAAGCTCTTCGAGTTCGAGGAGCTGATAAGAGACGCTGCGCTGGCTCGGGCGCCGCACCGTATCACTCGCTACCTGGAAGATTTGGCTGCCGCCTTTCACGTTTTT
>MELM01000010.1:18900-20781 GCA_001767605.1 Candidatus Solincola sediminis
CTGTTTCTGGTTCGCTGTGTCCGGCAAGTATTCCGGAACGGCCTCGCTATCTTAGGAGTAAGCGCTCCCGAGAGGATGTGACCGGGCGGCCTCAGCCTTGCAACCTTTTCATTATCCAGGACAGGGCTTTTTGCATTGCGGATTCGTCGAACCTCAACCTGTGCCCTCCGCCTGCTACGGTAAAAAGCTCCTTCGGATCCCTTGCCGCCTCATACAGCCTCCCAGCCTCTTCCGCCGGCACGACCTCGTCCTGGTCACCATGGATGATCAGCAGTGGCGTCGGGCTCACCTTCTCTATGTAATCGAGGGGCCGGCAATCCAGCATCTCTTCGTAGTACTCTTCAACGGAGGCCGGGAAGCCGGGATCGCGTATGATGCCGATGTCGCGGGCGTGTTTGATAAAGGCGACCAGGCCTTCCCTGTTTATGAGCCTCGTGAAATCGGAGGGCGAGGACAGGCTCACGAGCGCCCTGAGCCGTGGGCCCTTGCCGGCACATATGATGCTAACCGCCCCGCCCCCGCTGAAGCCCATAAGGGCCGCGCGGACGGCATTGCAGTACTTGAAGGGCCCGTGGCTCGATTGCAAGGCCTTTAGGACCGCATCCAGATCTTCGATCCATCCCGGAAGGGAAAAATTACCCTCCGATTCGCCGGTCCCTCTGAAGTTGAACCAGCAGGCGGCCGCGCCTTCTTCTGTTATTCGGCTTGCGAGGCTGTCATAACCGGGCTCATCCGGGCTCACCTCGCCGCTCGGGATACCGTGGCACAGAACGACCACCGGCCAAGTGGATGCGAAGGACGGCAGGGCGAGCTTGCCGCGAATGCTAAGCCCCCCCGAATCCAGCGAAAAGTCTCGAACCACAGCCATGCCTTGCCTTCCATTCCTTTACGATAGATTCTACCTCTTTGCGCTTTCTGTCATATATTTACAATGCAAGTCGAGCTGTTCTTGTCTTGCTTGCTATTAATATTTACCCCGGCCGCCGATAAATAAAGGTGCGCCTGATCAAGGAGAACAATAAAACACATGGATACTCGCGATCATGAAGAACTGCGCCGGCTCGCTGCCGGGCTGGCGGAAAACATCCGCAAGGTAATACGTGGCAAGGACGAGCAGGTCGAGCTGGCACTGATAGCCCTCATCGCCGGCGGTCATCTACTGGTGGAGGATGTGCCGGGGGTCGGCAAGACGATGCTGGCCAAATCCCTCGCGCGCTCGCTTGCCGGCAGCTATTGCCGCATACAGTTTACGCCCGATCTGCTGCCCTCCGATGTCACCGGCACTACCGTTTTCAACCAGAAGACTTCCGAATTCGAATTTCGTCCCGGTCCGGTTTTCGCCAACATAGTGCTGGCTGATGAGATAAACCGGGCGACACCGCGTACTCAATCGAGCTTACTCGAAGCCATGGATGAGAGCCAGGTAACGGTAGACGGCGTCGCGCATGCCCTGCCGCAGCCCTTTTTTGTTATCGCGACCCAGAACCCCATGGAATACCACGGAACATACCCGCTCCCGGAAGGGCAGCTGGACCGGTTCTGCATGAGCATAAGCCTCGACTATCCCTCACACGAACATGAGAGGGAGATCGTGGAGGATCAGCTCCTGGAACATCCCGTAAACCACCTCGTCCCGGTGCTCGAGGCCGATGATCTGCCCGCGCTCCAGTTCACATGCCGCTCGGTCCGCGTGGATGGAGACGTGCTTAACTATGCGATCAACCTGGTCAGGGCGACGAGGGACGGCGAAGGTCTTGTTCTCGGCGCCGGGCCCCGCGGCACCATCTTTCTCATCCGCTCGGCGCAGGCGCGAGCCTTCTTGCGGGGACGCGATTTCATCGTACCGGATGACGTCAAGGCCATGGCGCTTCCCGTCCTGTC
>MELM01000010.1:20854-27725 GCA_001767605.1 Candidatus Solincola sediminis
CTCCTTTCCCAAGTGCCGGTCCCGATCCTCTAGGAGGGGCGAGTTGTCCCGCCGATCCTTTGCCGTCATAGCCCTCTCCCTGGCCCTCGTTCTTATTGGTATAAATTCCCAAGCCGGTTGTCTTTTCTGGCTGGCGAGCATGCTCCTCGCCGCCCTGTCGGTATCCTGGCTGCTTTCATTGTTTCAGGTAAGGGGCCTTACATTCGAGCGCCGGCACAAGCAGGAGATCGGCGAGGACCAGCTTCTCGAGCTCACGCTTTCCATTCAAAACCGCAGTCGCATACCTCGCAGCTTGCTCGAGGTGCTGGACGGCGACCCTTCCCGTCCCGGCGAAAAGAAGCCTCGCTTGAAGCCGCCCCGGAAAACGATCCGCGAACAATGGCACGATCCTTCTGCGGCGGTTAAGCCGCCACCGGAAGAGGCGGGTGGCCAGGCGGCCTTCCTGCTGGAGAACATGCCCGGCAGAACCAAAATCGACTTGATGTATAAACGCGGATCCCTTCGGCGCGGAGTCTTCAACGATTGGCCCGGCTTCTTTTATTCGGAAGGGATCCTGGGCCTTACCCGCCATAGCAGCAGGGTTTCTCCCGCCTCCCGGTTGGTCGTTTTCCCTTCCTATGCTTCACTCAAGTCGTTTCCCTTCATTGACTCCTTGCTCCATCCCCACCATACGCCGCATGGGGTCTCCGCCAAAGGCGCGGGGATGGATTATTACGGGGTCAGGGAGTTCCGGGCGGGGGACGCCTTGAGGCACGTGCACTGGAGGACAACCGCGCGTCGGGGAGAGCTGGTCGTAAGGGAGTTCGAAACGGAGGTGGGTGTGCCCCTTCTCATCCTGATCGATACCCAGCCCAGGACCGAGTCGCAAGGGACCTGCGATGCGCTCGATTCGGCCGCCAGACTGGCTGCAAGCATCGCTCGCTATGCCCACTATGCTGGCCACCCGGTGGCACTGGCATCCTACAAAGGGGATAGCCTCGATGTTTTGCAGATACCAAGCTTCCGGGGTGCCTTGCAGTGGCTTGCCACCGTGGAGATGGATGCTCGCATCGGGCCCGAGGAGCAGGTGGAAGGCTTGGGAAGACAGATCCGGCCCGGCTCTTTCTTCTGTCATATTCTTCCTGCCGTCCGTTTCGATCATGCGCGGGCGGCCGCCGCGCTGCCCCCGCAAAGCCACACGGCCCTCGTTTTTATCGATCTGGCCTCCCACGCCGCCAACGGCTCGCAGATCTCGAGCTCGGCCGGTGGTTCAGCCCAAATAGTGGCCGACCTGCAGCGCGCCCCCTTCCCCGGTCTGTTCAGCTTGTCGTTATATCGTAAGGGTGATGATTTAAGAGAATGCCTGGAAAAATCGCTGATTACTTTCGCAGGCTCTCGATTCCGAGAGAGGTAGAAGACTCGCTCGCCCTTCGCCTGTCGGTCTGGGCGGCGGTCGTACTTTCTATCATGGCGCTCGCGACGCAAGCGGCGATAAACCGCGGGCTTGCTTTCGCTTGCATCCTGTTGCTTTCTCTCGGTTCTTATACCAGTTGGCGACGCCGGCACAAACGGAACACGGTCATAAAGATTTTCATAGCCGTCTTCACCCTGGCGGCGCTGGCCTCTTTCCTGAGGCAGGTATACCTGCAGCCCTACGACCCACGGCTCCCCCTGGCTGAACTATTCCTATGGGTTCAGGTTCTGCACAGCTATGATCTGCCGCGCCGGCGAGATCTGATGCTGGTTCTCATAAGCTCTCTGATATTGCTCAGCCTGGCCGCCTCCTTCGCCCTTTCCGCCGGCTTCGTATGGCTGTTTCTCCTCTGGTTGACGGCGGCCCTGTCTTCCATGTATTTCGCTCAAGCGTCCCGGCTGCTCGGCCTGTCGGCAACTCCTGTGCGCGGTGCCCCCCCGCCGCCCTCATGGAAGCGCCTGCCGGTCCTGCTGCTGGTCCTCCTGGTAATGATTACCAGTGGCGGCCTGGCAATCGGGGCCGTCTTGCCGCGTCCGGCATTCAACGTTCTGCGCACCCTCCCCTTCTCTCTCCGTCGTGCCTTCAGCCCTTCATCGGGATTCAAGTTCAATAATCCAGGCTACCCGAGGCTTCCCGTTCGCCCGCCGGAAAACCCCTTGGAGGTGAACCCCGAAGCCTATTTCGGCTTCAGCACCTTCCTGGACCTGAGGTCCCGGGGACAAATGGTTGATCTTCCGGTTATGAAGGTTCGATCGACAGCGCCGGCATATTGGGGAGGGATGTACTTTCAGACTTATAGCGGGGATTCCTGGCTTGCGGCAGAGGAGGAGCCCGCTCTGCTCCATGCCATCGAGCAGCCCTTTTACATCGAGTACGGTCCCGGCTCTCCCCATCTCGGGGGTCATGAAGTCGTACAGACCTACTATCTTGAAAGCGAACAGCCCAACGTCATCTTTTCTGCCTACCGGCCCAGGCTCATCTACTTCCCTTCGGATTACCTTTATCAGGACAGCTCGGGCCTCAAGAGCCCTTACAACCTTTCCGAGGGCACGATTTACAGCGCCGTCTCGGACCTCATCGTGCCCGGCGAAATGAACCTTTCTTTGAACATAGAGGCGGACGAGGAGACTTTCGCGCCATACCTCGAGCTGCCACACCTGCCGCAGCGCGTCCTGGATTTATCAGCGGGGATAAAGGCTGATTTGCCCGGCCCCTACCAGCGGGCTCTCGCCATCGAGGATTATCTGAAATCGAATTACACCTATTCGCTGGACGTAGACCCCCTGCCGCCCGGTCAGGATGCCGTGGATGATTTTCTCTTCGAACAGCACCGGGGCTATTGCGAGCATTTCGCCAGTGCTTTCGCCGTTCTCTGCCGGCTGCAGGGGATTCCCTCCCGCGTGGTTACCGGTTATGCCACCGGGGACTACAACCCTTTCTCCGGACTCTACGAAGTGAGTCTTGATGACGCTCATGCCTGGGTGGAGATCTATCTCAGGGGCGTGGGCTGGCTGACCATGGACCCCACCCCCGGCTTTTCAATACCGCAACCCTCACAGGGCTCCGGCTCGCTATGGATATTAGGCGATTTGCTGCGTTGGATGGGAACCCGTCTTGCCGCCCTGTTCCCCCCTTCGCTGCTTTCCGCTTTGAAGGGCGTCTTTCACGCCATGGCTTCGGCCTTCGTTGCTGCCGGCAGGGGCATAGCTTATGCGATAAGACGCCTGCCCTGGCTTCCCTTCGCGCTCGCGCTCGTACTGTCCCTGTCCATGCTCTACGTACTCAGCCGGCGAAAACGAAGATGTGTTTCCCCTGAGGGCATCCTCGATCCGGCTGTGGCCGCCATGGGGAATTTCCTCGCAGTTCTTGCATCGCTGGGAATCGAGAGGCACCCGAGCCAAACCGTCGAGGAGTATGCCCACCGATTATCCTCGCTGGTTCCCGGCCTCGATATCCAACTCGAGTTGGGCTTGTTCGAGCGCGTGCGTTACGGCAGAGAGGCGTTGCGCCTGGAGGAAGCGATTAGCATAAACACGGGGCTGAAGGCGGCGCTGGAAAAAATTAACATCTCGATCAAGGGCCACCCCGGCTAAACCGGGAGCGTTGATCAGTGGGGGATGTCTTCCTCCAGCTGCAGTTCCACTTCCTGGCTCATCGCCCTCGGGATATAGAGAGGGCGCTTGAAGAGGTTTCTCATATCCGTCCAGGGTGAATCGCTATCCCCGGCCCTTTCTGCCACCTCCCGGAAACTATTCACCTTGGCATCGAGGTTATCCACGTGATGAAGCACTACGGCCTCGAGTGTCTTGGGTCGTTTCGGCGAACCCCACTCCAATTCACCGTGATGGCTGAGGACCGCGTGCCTCAAACGCATTGCCAGGTCCCCGGGGAAGCCGGCTATCGTCTTGATCTTCTCCCTTATCATCTCGTCGGAGATAAGCAGGTGACCCAGGAATCTGCCGGCATCGGTGAAGTCTATGCCGCGTTCATATCCCAGTTCTTCTATCTTGCCGATATCGTGCAAGGCGGCGGCCGTGACCAGCAGGTCTCGGTCAATCTCGGGGTAGAGATCACATATGATGCGGCATATGCGAACGGTGCTGGCCGTGTGCTCGAGAAGGCCCCCCAAATAGGGATGATGGTAATTTTTAGCAGCTGGCGCCGAGGTGAAAGCTTTCATAAAATCGTCGTCGTCGAGGAAGGCTCGCAGCAATGCCCTCAGATGAAGGTTCCTTACCGCCTCCACGGCCAGACGCAGCTCACCCTCGAGTTCCGCCCGATCGGTCCCTACCACACGCAGGAAATCCGATGCATCCACATCTTCCTCGTCGTGCTTCCGGAGAGACGTGATTACTACTTGCTTCTGGTCGCGAAACTTTTCGACCCTCCCGCTTACTGCAATATAATCCCTCTCGGAGAATGTGTCTTTGTACCGATTCACCTGGTCCCACAGGCGAGCTTCGACCCGGCCGCTCTTGTCGAGGAGCTCCACCGCGAGGTAATCCGCGCCGGCCTTCGTCTTTCGGAGTTCCTTGCGAGAGACGATGAATATGCTCTTCACCTCGGAGCCCGGCTCCAGCTGCTTAACTAGTTGCTTGGGCAATTCGTCCTCCCATCTCCCCTGCCGCCCATTATTTCTTCTTTTCGGCGTCCCCGATTTCCTCTCAGGCAATCGGCATTGCTTCGCTTGAGGCTCGGACGGCTGGTTTTCTCACCCTTCACATCCATGATAGCTTGGCCTGATGACATCAAGGAAAATAGAAACCTCCCCGTGGGGAGGTTTGTTTGTGGTGGGCCTAACTGGACTCGAACCAGTGACCTCACGCTTATCAGGCGTGCGCTCTAACCAGCTGAGCTATAGGCCCTTGTACAAAGAGAAATTATAGCCGCATGAAACACCCGCTACAATGGGGTCGGTGCCTCAACATCAACATTTTTCGAGCTCAGAAGAGGTGAAGCAACGACACAAGGAAAATGTTGATGTTGCAGGCCCGACCCCCCACGCCTTCTCGGTCAGCCCGGGCAGGCCCGAACCCCATTGTGGAGGTTATTCACACTATTAACAATATGTTGTGCAAAAACTCTAAGATAACCACTATATATTGTGTTATTCGCTTGCAGTTACACCTTCCGGCAGCTCGAAGTTCGCTGCCGTTACGTCAGCGATGCGCCGGTATTCCCAGGATATGTCCTTGAATATCTCTCCCCGTGCCGCCGCCTGCCATGAAATCGGCAAGAACTTCTCTCCCAGGGACGCGGTGATCGACCTCCCGTCCGAGGTGTCCTCCCTGAACCGGTCTCCCTTCCAGAACGATTGCAGGTCGAAGTAGGGCTTCATATAGAGGTGAGGCATGAATGCCGCCCGTATGACGGCCTGGTCGTAGGTAATCGTCTCGTAGGTCTTTTCGGTCATGTTCACCTGCCAGTTCTCGCCGCTTACCTCGTTGTGAATTATCAGTCGTGGCGTGCCCTCCATCACGATGCGGAAGGATCCGGCCTTGAAAATGCCGACGCCTTTCACGTTGCCGTCCTCCACCGCCTTCACCTGATAGCTGCTCTTGGTTGTGTTTTGAATGGCTTGCTCCAGGGGGGAGAGGTCGCTTTCTTCTTTGCCGCCGCAGCCGGCGAGCACGGCGACCCCTGCCACGATGAGTGCGGCTGCCAGCACCACGACGGCCCTTGCTCTCACTATCATCAACCTTTCAATACGCCCAACGGCCTCATGCGCGCCACCTTCCTCGAAAGGCCGGCTCCCTCGCATACCTCCACTATTTCATGGATGTCTTTGTAGGCTTCGGGCGCTTCCTCGACCAATCCCGATATCGATCCCGATCTCACGAGGATGCCCTTTTCCCGCATGCGCTCAACCAACTCGGCCCCGCGCACCTGCTTCTTGGCGGCCTTCCTGCTCATGGCCCGGCCCGCACCGTGACAGGTGGAACCGAAGCTCTTGGCCAGCGCCTCCTCGGTTCCCACGAGCACGTAGGAGTTGCTCCCCATGCTTCCCGGGATTATAACCGGCTGGCCCGCTTCCGCATATCTTTTAGGAACCTCGGGGCGGCGTCCCGGAAAGGATCGCGTCGCACCCTTTCGATGCACCATCAAACCCACGGTGTTCCCATTAACCTGGTGCTCCTCCGGCTTTGCCAGATTATGGGACACGTCATAGAGGAGCTCCATTCCCAGGCTGCGCGCCCCGCTACGAAACACCTTCTCGAATGCATCGCGGACCCAGTGGGTCATCGCCTCCCGGTTGGCCATTGCGAAATTGGCTCCACAAGCCATTGCGGCGATATAGTCCCGTCCCTCCTCCGACTGGTTCCCGGCAAAGGCGAGTTGCCGGTCCGGCAGCTCATAGCCGGAGCGGGCGATCGACTTTCCCATGACCACCAGGTAGTCGGTGCAGACCTGATGCCCAAGTCCCCGTGAACCGGAATGGATCATAATCACGACTTGTCCCTGGAAGAGGCCGAGTTGATCGGCGCTTCCATATACTTCATCCACCTCCTGAATTTCCACAAAATGGTTGCCGGAGCCCAGGCTCCCGACCTGGCCCTTGCCCCTCTCGAAGGCTCTGTCGCTTACCTTGGAAGGATCGGCGCCCGGGTAGCTTCCTTCCTCCTCCATGACTTCCAGGTCCTCCTCCCATCCGATCCCCCTGGCGATCAGTTCCCTGGTGCCTTTCTCGAGCAGGCCTTCCATTTCACGCCGGCTGAGGATTATCCGTCCGCCCTTGGCGCCTAGTCCCTTCGGGATCAGGCGGTTGATCTCGTCCATCAAGGCATCTAACCGGTCATGCACGTCGGCCAAAACGAGCGAGGTCTTGAGGAGCCTGACCCCGCAGGATATATCGAAGCCGACTCCGCCCGGCGACACCACGCCGCGCTCGAGATCGGTCGCCGCAACTCCCCCTATCGG
>MELM01000010.1:27844-48225 GCA_001767605.1 Candidatus Solincola sediminis
CAAAAATAATACCCGGGACTCGCATGCCCGCCTGAGCGTCCATGGGTATCTCCCAGGTAAAGTGATCGATTTCTCTGAGCCTTGTGCTTACGGCCATAAAGCTCCTGCTACCGAAACGCTTCTAAACGTCGAATATGACCTGTGCGGACCAGTGCCCGTCTTTTTCCCCTACCTCGAGCATATGGTAGGTCGCTGCTTTTATCTCCATCTTCACGCCGTGCTTCTCCGGGTCGAGCCGTTCCCCTATCCCGGATCCCGAAACGCTTGTATCCGATATCTCATCCACCTGGAAATCGCCGAAAGCCCACCCCTCGGCTTCAACCCGAAACAGTATCTCGGAAAGCCAGGCCACGAGGAGCGCTTCGAGGTCGATTCCGCCGGCTTCGATCCGAACTCGCTCCCGCTGCTCGACCCCCTCCGCTTCGATCATCAGGGACATCATGCCCAGCGCGCAGTTCTCGAAAACCCCGGCGAGACTCGATCCGTAAGCTCTTATTCCCGCATCGGCGGTGTGCTCGATCGCCTCGTAGCGTATCAGCCCTGTTCCCCTTGAATCTCTTCTTCTCCCTCTTCTTCTCCCTCTTCCTCTTCCTCGATCTCCGACAAGCCTTCCTGCGAAGCGAGGTGGGCTATCGATGCAACTTGGTCCTCGTCGCGCATGTTCATGATGCGAACGCCCTGGGTCGCCCGGCCCATACGCGATATATCGTCGATGGGAATCCGTATTACGACGCCTTCGACCGATACGGCGATCAATTCCTGGGCCTCTTTCACCACGCGGGCATCGACCAGCAGCCCCCGGCCGCCGCCGAAAGTGATGGTTCGTACGCCCTTACCGCCTCGGCGGTGCTTGGGGTATTTCGATATGGCGGTTCTCTTCCCATAGCCCTGTTCGGTTATAACAAAGAGGTCCGCATCTTCGCTCGCGATTCCCATTCCGATCACCTCGTCGCCGGGACCCAGGGTTATGCCCTTAACGCCCGTTGTGTTCCTCCCCATCGAGCGACAGTCCGTTTCGGCGAAACGTATGGCCTGACCGCTGCGGGTGATGAGTATGAGGTCGCTCGCCCCCGTTGTCAGCCGCGTATCTATGACCTCGTCGCCCTCCAGCAGGTTTATGGCTATGAGCCCGTCCTTACGCGGTGAATCGTAATTATCGAACCTGGTCTTTTTTACCAGCCCCTTACGGGTGGCCATAACCAGGTAAGCGTCTTCGGAATATTCCTTGGTGGCGATTACCGAACAAACCTTCTCGCCACCCGTCAGTGGCAGCAGGTTAACCAGCGCCTGGCCCCGGGCGGTCCGCGATCCTTCCGGCAGTTCATATACCTTGAGCCGATAGGCCTTACCCTTATTGGAAAAGAAGTGTATGTAGTGGTGCGTGGAGGCGATAAAGAGCTGTTCCACGAAGTCGCCTTCCTTGAGGTTGGTGCCGGCGACCCCGCGCCCCCCCCGCCGCTGCGTACGGTAAGTGGTTATCGGCAGTCTCTTCACATAGCCGGAATGGGTGATGGTTACCACCACTTCCTCCTCGGCGATGAGATCCTCGATCTCCAGGTCCTCGTACGACGGTACTATATCCGTCCTGCGTTCGTCGGCAAACCGTCTTCTTATCTCCCGCATTTCCTCGATTATGATTCCTCGCAGTTTCGCCTCGTCCGCGAGAATATCCTTTAAGCGCGCAATCTCCGTCTTCAGCTCATTGTATTCGGCCTTCACCTTCTCCTGCTCGAGGCCGGTCAGCCGCTGCAGCCTCATCTCGAGAATGGCCTGCGCCTGCTCGACGCTCAGCTTGAACTTGGCGACCAGCCCCTCCCTCGCGTCCGGCACTGTGCGCGATTTTTTGATGAGCTCGATCACCGCATCGAGGTTGGCGAGGGCGATCAGTAAGCCCTCCAGTATGTGGGCGCGCTTTTCCGCCTTGTCGAGGTCAAACTTCGTACGCCTGGTCACAACCTCGATCTGGTGGGCGATGTAATGTTCGAGCACCTCTTTCAGAGATAGAGTGCGCGGAACTCCGCCCACGAGCGCGATCATAATGATGCCGAACGACTCCTGCAGCTGGGTGTGCTTGTAAAGCTGGTTCAATATCACCTGTGGTGCCGCATCCTTGCGCAGCTCAACCACCAGCCGCATGCCCGACCTGTCGCTCTCGTCGCGAAGATCGGCGATGCCGGTAAGCTTTTTGTCCCTTACCAGTTCTGCGATGCGCTCCGTCATCCTGGCCTTGTTCACCTGGTAGGGTATCTCGGTGACGACGATCCTCGCCCGTCCGGACTTGGTCTGCTCGATGTGGGCCTTGCCCCGCATCCTTATCACTCCACGGCCGGTCGTGTAGGCCTCCCTTATCCCCTCCATGCCCATAACCATGCCGCCGGTGGGAAAATCCGGCCCCTTGACCAGCTTCATCAGCTCGATCGTGTCGATCTCCGGATTCTCTATCACCGCTATGGCGGCGTCGATCACCTCTCCCAGGTTGTGGGGGGGGATGTTGGTGGACATGCCGACCGCGATGCCGGACGAACCGTTCGCCAGCAGGTTCGGCAGCCGGGAAGGCAGCACGGTGGGCTCGAGCATGGACTCGTCGTAGTTGGGTACGAAGTCGACTGTTTCCTTGTCGATCTCACGCAGCATCTCGATGCTGATAGGGGAGAGTCTCGCTTCCGTATAACGCATGGCGGCCGCGCTGTCGCCGTCGACGGAGCCGAAGTTGCCGTGCCCGTCCACCATCTCGTAGCGTGACGAGAAGTTCTGGGCCATGCGGACAAGGGTGTCGTAGATGGCCGCGTCGCCGTGGGGATGATATTTTCCCATGACGTCCCCGACCACCCTCGCCGACTTGCGGTAGGGGCGGTTGGGCATGAGTCCCTGTTCGTACATGCCATAAAGGATGCGGCGATGGACGGGCTTCAAGCCGTCTCTAACGTCGGGCAGCGCCCTCCCCACGATCACGCTCATAGCGTAATCCATGTAGGACCGGCGCATCTCCTCGTCTATTTCAACCGGTTTTACTATCCCGCCAAGAGTCTGTACCATTTTCCCTCCAGGTATAGATTACTCGCTCATTCGAAGGCTATATATCGAGGAAGCGTACGTTCTTGGCGTGCTTCTGAATGAACTGCCGCCTGGCCTCTACGTCGTCACCCATGAGGGTGTTGAACATCTCGTCCGCCAGCAGGGCGTCCTCCAACGTCACCTGCATGAGGATACGTGCCTCCGGATTCATGGTCGTATCCCAGAGCTGTTCGGCGTTCATCTCACCCAAGCCTTTGTAGCGCTGCAGTTCGCATTTCTTGCCGTCGAATCTCTTTCGAAGTTCTTCCATCTCGGCGTCGTTGTAACAGTAGTAATCCTTTTTTTCGCACGTCACCTTATAGAGTGGCGGCTGGGCGATATACATGTATCCGGCTTCGATCATCTCCGGCATGTAGCGGAAAAAGAAGGTCAGGATGAGAGTTCTTATGTGTGCCCCGTCCACATCGGCGTCGGTCATGATTATGGCCTTGTGGTAACGCGCCTTGTCGATGTCGAACTCCTCGCCGATGCCGGTCCCGCAAGCCGATATCATGGCCTGGATCTCGGCGTTGTTGAGTATCTTGTGCAGTCTCGCCTTTTCGACGTTCAAGATCTTTCCCTTGAGCGGCAGGATGGCCTGGAAGCGCCTGTCACGCGCCTGTTTGGCCGAGCCCCCCGCCGAATCACCCTCGACCAGATATATCTCGCACATCGAGGGGTCCTTCATGGTACAGTCGGCTAACTTCCCTGGCAGAGAGGTGCTCTCCAGCAGTCCCTTCCTGCGTGTGAGCTCACGGGCGTGCCTCGCCGCCATGCGCGCCTTCGATGCGCCGACGACCTTGCCCAGAATGCCCTTGGCGTCCCCCGGATTCTCCTCCAGGTATTCTGCCAGCTTGGTGTTCAGCGCCGACTCCACGAAGCCCTTCATGTCGGTGTTGCCCAGCTTGGTCTTGGTCTGGCCTTCGAACTGGGGCTCCTTCAGCTTGACGCTGACTATCGCCGCCAGCCCCTCGCGTACGTCCTCGCCCAGGAGGTTGAGGTCCTTCTCCTTCAAGAGGCCCTTCTTCCTGGCGTAATCGTTGATCACTCTGGTAAGCGCCGATTTGAAGCCGGCCAGGTGCGTTCCTCCCTCGTGGGTGTTGATGTTGTTGGCGAAGGTGTAAATGCTCTCCACGTAGCCCTTGTTCCATTGCATGGCAATTTCTACCAAGGCATCGTCCTGCTCCGCGCTCATGAAGAAAACCTTGCCGTGCAAGGGGTCCTTGGCCGCGTTGAGGTGGCTTATGAAGTCCTTGATGCCGCCCTCGTAGCGGAACACGACCTGCTCCGCCTGGTCTTTCCTCTCATCCTTAATCTCTATTCTGAGACCACGGTTCAAGAAGGCCATTTCGCGCATTCTCTGCGCGATGAGGTCGAAGTCGAACTCCACCTCCTCGAAGATGTCCGGATCCGGGGCGAAGCTGATGATGGTTCCCGTTCGCTTGCTTTCCCCCACCACCTGCAGTTCAGATGACGGCGCCCCCTTTTCGTACCTCTGCTGATATACTTTGCCGTCCCTTCCTATCTCGAGTATCAGCCACTTGGATAGGGCATTCACTACCGATACCCCAACCCCATGCAGGCCGCCGGACACTTTGTAAACCTTGCCGCCGAACTTGCCGCCGGCGTGCAGTGTGGTAAGCACGACTTCCGCGGCCGACTTCTTCTGCTTCTCCATCATGCCGACGGGAATTCCCCTGCCGTCATCGATCACGGTTATCGACTCGTCCTCGTGGATGGTTATCCAGATGTTTGCGCAAAATCCCGCGAGGCATTCGTCGATGCTGTTGTCCACAACCTCGTAGACCAGGTGATGCAACCCCTTGGAGCCGGTGCTGCCGATATACATGCTCGGGCGTTTTTTGACAGCCTCCAGTCCTTCGAGCACCGAAATGCTGCTCTCGTCATATATTTCTGTTTTTCTAATGGCTCCAGCCATAGCGCCTCCATATGCTGTTGTTGATTCCCAAAACTCTTTTAAAATTATAGCATTTTAGGGTGACTTTCCGCCCCTTGATCGTCAATCCTATAACCTTTCACTTTACGTTTACTTTTTTAATTACAACCTGCCGAATTTCCAGCCCGAAACCCTCTCTGGCCTGGGTTTTTATGTTCTCTACCTGGTAGTGCAGCTCCTGGACCCAGGCGTGTGATTCCGCTCCAACAAAGAGCCTCCCGTTTTCCAGCTTATAGGGGAATGTCTTCTCAGCCATTCTCTCGCCGACTATGTCCTTCCAGGCATCTTTCAGCCTCAGCACCTCCCGGAGCTCCTGCACGCCCTCCTCTTCAAGCAGCTGCGCCATGAGGTCTTTTATCTTTTTCAAGCCGGCTGCCCTCCGTTGACGGCGGTCTCCGCTTCAAATTCAAGCCATACCCTGTTCGTCCCCTCCAATTCCGGCAGATCGTCGGTAGAAGTAACTATGGCCTGTTTCCATCCCCTTAACTCTCCCAGGACCGCACGTCGGTTCTCGGCATCGAGCTCTGAAAGGCAGTCATCCATGAGTGGCAGCACTTCCTTTCCACACTCCCCTTCCAACAACCGCGCCTGCGTGATCCTCCAGAGGATGGTTGTCAATTTTTGCTCTCCCTGGGAGCGCTGTCTCCTGACGTTCTTTTCCCCAAGAAAAAACAATATTTCGTCTCGGTGCGGCCCTGTGAGGCTGCTCCCCCTTCTTATTTCCGCATCCTCCAATCTCTCCATTTTCTTTATTATTTTTTCCTGGCCGTCATCGTCATCTCCCATGGTTGAATAATATTTAATGTCCAGTTCGGGCATGCCCCACTCCCTACCCGTGCTCGCCATTCCTTTTTTCATCTTGTTCATGACCTCTCTTCTCTCGGCCATGACTTCTCTCCCCGTATCTATTAACAATGGGTTCCAGCTTCTTATATATTCTCTTCCCCGCAGACCTTTTCTCACAGCCTTTATTGCTTCATTTCTCTGTCGTAACACTCTTCCATATTCTTTTAAGGTCTCTTTATAACCCCTCTTTATGGCCATAACGACCTCGTCCAAATATTTTCTTCTGACCTCCGGCCCTCCCTTTACCATCCATATATCATCGGGCTGAAAACAAACAGCCCCCACTCTCTCAAGCCTTCTTTTTCCCTTAATCGCGCCTTCCTCTTCTATTGCGAGCCTCAGCAAAACTTCCCGCCCCACATCGATAGTGCCGCTGACAACCGCTACATCCCGCCCTTCCCTTATCATCTCCTTGCCCTCGGCACCTTTCATGGATTTTCCCTCTATCAACAAAAAAAGGGCTTCGAGAAGATTCGTCTTCCCTCGCCCGTTGCCGGCTATTATCACATTTATACCTTCTCTAAATTCTACACTCCTACTCTCATAATTTCTAAATTCAACAAGTGTGATATTTTTTAACACTTTTTAATGCTGTTTATATCCTTATGGGCATTATTATATACAGAAAATCATCGCCTTCTTTTTCCATTATTATTCCGGGCTTCAACGGTTCCGACAGTCCCAGCGTTATTTCCTCTCCATCGATACAACCGATACCGTCCTCCAAAAACCGGCTGTTAAACGCGATGTCCATATCCTCACCGTCATAGACAACCGGCAATTTTTCCTTTCCTTCGCCAACCTCACGCGATTCGCTTTCTATGGTAAGTTCGCCTCCACCGACCGCTAATTTTACGGTGCTGCTGATAAGGGCCGCCCT
The DNA here is from genome assembly GCA_001767605.1 of Candidatus Solincola sediminis. Lineage (GTDB taxonomy): Bacteria > Actinomycetota > Geothermincolia > Geothermincolales > RBG-13-55-18 > Solincola > Solincola sediminis. Next base: position 34,582 of record MELM01000010.1, read on the forward strand.
CTTCAGGGCTCCCGCTATCCGGCTCTTGTTAACCCCGACTTTCTTTTCTATTTCCTCCGGAATAAATTGACTGTATTTCGGAAATTTTCCCTCTATAAGACGGATTATATAATCGCAGCCCCCCACACTGAATCTTACCTGGCCTCTATTCTCGTCCCTATATAAATCCAGCTTTTCGGCCTTACCCGCCAACTTTGAGAGATTTAACAAAGCGGCGCTCGGTATTATATATTGCCCCTCTTCCTGGGTCTGAAAGCCTTCTTTTATCGTCTTTATAGCGAGTCTATAACTGTCCGTGCTCACCATATTCAGCTCGCTGTCACCGATCTCCAATAACATTCCCAGGAGTGTCGGCCTCTTCTCGTCCCGGGATGCCGCCCGCGAGACCTTTTGCACCGCAGGTAGAAAAACAGCGCTTTCAATTTCTTTTATGACCGGGGTTTCCACTGAAGGGACGCTCGGAAAGTCCTCCGTGGGCATTGTGTACAATCTGAACTGGCCTCCTTGCCCTTCAATCACCATCTCGTTCCCCACGAGTTCGACCACAATTCTTTCCTCGTTCATATCCCTGAGGAAGTCCATAAACACCTTTAAATTCACAACACAAGTGCCGCTGTCCGAGACGTTGGCCTGGCATCCGCAAATGGTATAGGACTCGAGGTCGGTGGAGTGAAAAACAAGGCCTGTATCGGATGTATCGATCTTCACTCCTGAAAGTATAGGCATCATGCCCTTTAAGTTGGTTGAATATTGAGCGTTTTGAATAGCCGCTAGCAGGTCTTCCCTCAGGGCACTGAAATTCATATTTGTTTTTCCTCCTATGACTACTAATAAATATTAATAATTAAAATATTCGTATTAGTATAGCGTGTGGAAACTGTCTAAAAACCATTAAACTGCTGCTAAAAACCCCTTTATACCTCTGCGTTGTTCTGTGCACAAAATGTCTAAGGTGTGGACAAAAAGGGCGTCCCGCGAATACTAATATACTTATTAACATAAACACCAACTTATGCACACCATCATCAATAACTTTTAAACAGAATATTAACCCTGCTTTATCTTGTTTGTGAGTTTCTGAACAATATTATAAATGTCTCGCTTTTCCTGCATCAAATCGCGTATTTTTTCAACCGAGTGTATAGCGGTGGAGTGATGTCTGCCACCGAAGGAATTACTAATGACGGGCAAAGAGGCGTCGGTCAGCTCTCTGCAGAGGTACATGCAGACCTGTCTGGCGGTCACCAGCTGGCGGGAACGGTTGGGACTGACGAGCTGGCGTGGAGAAATACCAAAATAATCTGAGGTTGTTTTGATAATGCGATCAATGGTAATTTCGCGAGACTCTTCTTCCGGGAGCAAGTCGCGGAGGACGTCCTTTGCCATATCGAGCGTTATGGAATTTTTGGTCAGAGTGGAATAAGCGACGACACGAATGAGGGCACCCTCCAACTCCCTGATGTTTGCGTCGAACCTCGAAGCAATGTAGTCGATTACGTCATGCGGCACTTCCCTCTTATCGAGATCCGCCTTCTTTTTGAGGATGGCCATGCGGGTTTCCAATTCTGGTGGTTGAATATCGGTTATAAGGCCCCATTCGAATCGAGAGATAAGACGGTCCTGCAAAGTCGGGATCTCTTTCGCAGGACGGTCGCTTGAGAGAATTATTTGTTTGTTGTTGTTATGCAGGTCGTTAAAAGTATGAAAGAACTCCTCCTGCATTCGCTCCTTGTTGGCCAAAAACTGGATGTCGTCGACCAGGAGAACGTCTATAGAGCGATATTTCTTCTGAAAAGAGGGTATCTTTTTGTCCCGCAACGCGTCTATATAATCGTTGACAAATTTTTCCATAGGAATATAGCTGATCTTGAAGCTGGGATACAGCCGCTTGCTGTAGTGTCCGATGGCATGCATCAAATGTGTTTTTCCCAGACCGACCCCTCCATAAATGAAGAGGGGGTTGTAGGATGTGGGATTCTCCGAAACGGAAAGCGCGGCGGCGTGGGCGAAGCGGTTACTTGAACCTATTATAAAGGTTTCAAATGTATATCTTGGGTTGAGATCGCTGGATGGATTGTCCTCCGCGAGCATGGTTACATCTAGATAGAGGGTATCCCGGACGCCGCGCTTCCTGCGGTCCTTAAGGACCAGCTTGACATCGTCGACGCCGTCGTAGACCTCGCACGCGACTTCCTGTATTAGGGGAAGATAACGCTTGTCGACCCATTCCTTCGTAAAGTTGTTGTTCGTGCAAATAACGAGCGTCGAGCCCTCTATTTTCTCCGCCTGGATGTTTTTGAACCACATAGAAGAGGGATCAGCGACGCGCTCCTGAATAACATCCTTACATTTTTCCCACAAAAGGGTCGTTTTTGCTGACACTGGATCATCCCCCCGGGAAGGTTAGCTCAACACACCTCGGCGCTATTCTATTACAGGGACAAAAGGCTTCGCAAGTACGACCTTCCGACGTCCGAAAGGCCCCGTTTACCATTTTTTGCCATATAAATAAGGCCTGATTCCTGCAATTTTACCAGCTCACGATGTGCGGTGCTGATTCCTATATTCAACTCGGCGGCCACATCGGAAGGGCCGAGCGACTGCCCCTCGGATAGGAGAAAAAGCACGTTGTTCTGCCGCTCGTTAAGGCAAAAAGAAGCGACCGAGGAACTGCTTTCAGCTGCTCCGGAGCCATTGCTCAGGGAAAGGCGAACGTGGGTACCTTCTCCGTGGATGGAATGGACGTGGAGGTCGCCGCCCCGCGAACGCAATTCCTCGCCGGCAAGATGAAGGCCGAGTCCGACGCCCCTTATATAAGAACGCTGGAGAGCCGTCGCCGTTGAATAGCCTGGCATCAAGGCCATCTCGACACTGCTAATGCCGGGACCGGTGTCGGAGACATAGATGTTCTTGAAGGATGTGTCGAGGACCACAGATCCGGCGCAGGGAACGGCGTGGGCGAAGTTATTCACTATTTCAAGCAGCGCCAGCGTCGGCGGCTCGATACCCCTGGCGGCCAGGCACTCCGACAACAGCTCGGTGAGTTGATCGGCGAAATCCGGAAAAGAGGAAGCGGTCACATCAAACAACTGGTAATCACCATCATCATTCGGGAGAGCCGCTCTGACTCGAGGCGCGGGCAGCGACTCGCAGACAGAGGCCTTGACGGCGGCATCGACCATTCTTTTCACCCCTCTTCTTCAGTCTGTGAAAAGTACCTGTAAAGCGTGGCGGAAAGGCGAAGGAAAAAGGGAAACAGAACCCTTTATGCACAGGGGAGCCGCACTGGCGGGTGCCGTCCGGCACCTAAATGAGCGGGTAGTTGCTTTCGCCTGCCCGGCCGCGGGGTCGGGCTGCGATGGCCATAAAGCGAAGGTGTTCAGGGCAAACATAGTTTATGCACAATAATATCCACAGCTGTTGATAACTTTCTCCGATTGCTAAGAATGGTATGAAGACAGGGTGTCATTATAACAGCGCAAAACCTTGGGATTAAAGAGGTATTTGTGGCAGGGCAAATCAGCCTCAGCCCGGCACTATGGGCAAGAGAGCTCGCTGCCAACCTGGGCTTTTAGTGAAACTTCGGGGCAGTGCCTCAAAGAAATCGTGGCCTCACTGAAGACCACCATTTTAATAATCGTCCATGAGCGGCCGGACATGTGGGGGCGGCGGCCGTTTGGCCTCCTTTTCAGGCGGGTGAAACCAGGAGGGAGCGCGAAGGGACCCTTCACGGGAGGCCTTACCGCCAGGAAAAGAGCGGTTTATGGCTGAGAGCGGCGGGAGGCGGGGAGATGCCCGTTTACAGGGCTTTTGCTTGACACCCCAACGACCCGCCTATATAATTCTGCATGTTTTTTTGGAGGAAAAAATGAAGAGAACATATCAACCAAATACCAGAAAAAGGAAGAAGAACCACGGCTTCAGAAAAAGAATGAGCACGAGGTCCGGAAGGGCTGTTTTAAAAAGGAGGAGGCAAAAGGGCAGAAAGAGGCTGAGTGCCTGAAAGCCTTATGGAAACCCTGAGGAATTGCCGTGACTTCCGAAGGACCGTGGAAAACGGCGGTAGGGAAATTCTGGAAACCATCATTGTCTACAGGCTCCCCAATCACTCGGGTACTAAGAGAATCGGCATCTCTGTTACAAAGCGGATGGGAAACAGCGTCGAACGAAACCGGATAAAGAGAAGGATCAGGGAGGCGATCAGGCTAAACGCCTCCTTTTTGCCAACAGGGGAAGACATTGTAGTTGTCGCCAGGCCGGAAAGTAGGGCCGCGACATTTGAGAGGATAGTAAGAGACATTAGAAGGATACGTGAGGGAAAAGTCGTTGAAATCACGGATAAACAAAGCGCTGGCACAACCAATGATGGTGGCTATTAGGGCCTACCAGATACTCCTGTCGAGCTGGCTACCACGCAGGTGTCGTTTTTACCCATCTTGTTCGGAATATGCGCTGCAGGCATTGAGCAGGTATGGTGCCTACAAGGGAGCCTGGCTGGGCTTAAGGAGGCTTGTGCGGTGCCACCCGCTAAATGCTGGGGGCTATGACCCTCTACCGGAGGCTGAGACTTAATGGGCGCGATGATTGTTACGCTGAGTGTGTGGGGCGACGTCTGGAATGCGATTGTGGGGGCTCTCAACTGGTTCCTGCAGGGCTTTTTTTCACTGACCGGAAACTACGGAGTCGCTATAATCCTGCTGACGCTGATGGTCAAAGTGATTCTCCTTCCCCTCACCGTAAAGCAGACGCGATCGATGATAGCGATGCAGAGAATACAACCTGAGATCAGAAAGCTTCAGGAGAAGTATAAAGACGACAAAGAGAAGCTTTCTCAGGAGATGATGAAGTTCTATAAGGAGAATAAGGTAAATCCGTTTGGCGGGTGTTTGCCGCTTGTCCTGCAGCTACCGGTCTTCTTCGCTCTTTTCACCGTGCTGCGAAAATATTTATTGACGTCACCGATCCTGCAGCTGGGAAACACATTCACTATACTCGTGGGTTATCCGGCCGGGCTACTGGCCAAAAGCTCGAACTTCCTTTGGATTCGAAGCCTTGCGGATACGACAAGGTCAGCCGACCCGACCTATATACTGCTTGTCCTTCTGGCTGCCAGTACATGGTATTCACAAAAGCAGGTCATGACAGATCCACGGCAACGAAATATGATGATAATAATGCCCATAATTACTGCTTTTATCGGCCTTAGCCTGCCGGCAGGAGTTGTCTTGTATTGGATTACCACAAACGTTCTTCAGATACTTCAGCAATTTGGGATGCAATATTACGATAAGAAACACCCGAAAGAGGGCCTGGCCCCCAGGGTAATCGAAGAGAAGAAGCCTGTGGCAAAGCTGAAAGCGCAAGGCGCAACAGGCGCCAAAAGCAAGCAGCCCGTGAAGGGAAAAGGCCTTCTCGGAGGAGGCGCTTCACCTGGCAAGGGCAAGGCACCGCCAAAACCGGGGGGCGCGCGGCAGGGAAAAGGCGGCCCAACAACGAAATCCTCGCCTTCCAAGGGCGGTACAAAATCGCAGGCAAGAAAGCCTAAATCATTGCCGCCAAAGCAAAAGCAGGGCCAAAAGGGAATTCCCGGCAAGGGAACGGCGAAGAGGAAGAAATAAAGGAGAGCCTGATGGAGACGGAAGAAAGGGCCATTACGCCGAAGAGCGTCGTCGTCGACATAGTGAACCTCATGAACATGAGAACGAGAGTTACGAGCTGGGAGGATGAGGAGGAGATCCATGTTGATGTATGGGGCGATGACCTGGGGATTCTTATAGGCAGGGCCGGGTCTACGCTTCAGGCCCTTCAGGACCTGGTCTCAACAATTGTAAAAAGAAATGGGCAAGAAGGGCGACGGATCGTAATAGACGTCGAAAGATATAAAGAGAGGCGTAGGCAGAAGCTGAGGGACTACGCTGAAAGAATGGCAGAGAAGGCATTAATAACAAGAAAACCCATAAGCCTTGAGCCCATGACTCCTCGTGAGCGGAAGATAGTGCACGATACCATAAAGGATGTTGCTGGAGTCGAGAGCAAGAGCGAGGGCGAAGACCCCGAGAGAAGAGTAGTAATTAGCCCCGCCTAAACAAACCACAAGAACCGCATGTTTCACGTGAAACAAGAGAGAAACGAAGGTACATTCACCTCAGAACGCTTCTTCATTTTGGATAGCCCCTGATACTTAAGAAAGACCGCCGCTGATTCAGAGATGGCACCCAAGGTTAAACCCTAAATTAAAGGTAGAAAGCGTTGCCATTATGGAAGGGAAATAGAAAATCGGCGGTAGCCGAGGATTATCTGCGAGAGGGACAAGAACGTCCGGTACGGCGGCGCCATCCCTTGTCCAATAACTGTGAAAACACGAAGACCACAGACGCCCCGTAGCGCGACCGCAAAAAATGCTGGGGTAGATAGCGGGGAATGAGGGGCGTTTCACGTGAAACATAGACAATCAAAGGATTGGGAGGCGAGGACTTAAGAAGGATAATACAGCAACGCAGAGAAAAAAGAAGGAAAAGGAAACCTGGGAGCGGGGTGAGCAGTCATATTAACAATGGAAAAAGAAGCGATCACTGGTAAACTGGACCTGGCCGTAAGGCGTGCTGCCAGGAAAATGGGAGTAATTCCTGAAGAAACAGGGATAGAAAGATTGCAGCTATACGCCGAAGAGCTCTCGCGATGGAATAGAGCATATAATCTTATAGGTCGCAGGATAGGCGAAGAAGGCATGATTTCCCTCATAACAGACAGCCTGACCCCGCTATTAATAAAGGGATTGATTACCGAACAAAAGGAGATATTGGATATTGGAAGCGGCGCCGGGTTGCCCGGGATACCGATCTATCTATTTTCGGGGCCGTTCCCTCTAACATTGGTTGAATCGCAGAGGAAGAAAATCACTTTTCTGAGACACACCAGAAGACACCTTGATTTGAAACAAGTGAGAATCTATCCGGGTAGGTTTGAGGAAATGGCGCATATAGAGGATAATTTCAGCAAATTCGATTTAGTTCTTGCTCGGGCGGTTACCGATCCGATGAGAATCTTGAGACAAGCGAAGCCCGTAATGAGCCAGGGGGGGCGCATGGTCCTCTTCGTGGGCAAGAATGACGCGGAGCGCTTGCGAAAGGCGAGTATTGATCTCGAAAAAAGCGCGGGGTTGAAGATTGAGGGAATAAGGTCGACCGAAAGCATAGTCGGCAAAGAGCATTATCTGGTCGTAGTGGCGAAGCGATAAATATCCAAAATAAGCAGATATGAGGAGATCTTTTGGGTAAGGCTATCGAGAGGGTGGGGCGACCCACCCTAAAGCAGGCAGATCAGGGAGAAGAGGTGGGATCTGTGTTAGAAACAAGCGCGCAATGGGCATCGCGGCCCACCAAGGTGGTGGCTGTGGCCAATCAAAAAGGGGGGGTCGGGAAAAGCACAACCGCAATTAACTTGGGAGCATTCCTGGCTTTAGAGGGGGTGAGGGTCCTTATAATTGATCTGGACCCGCAGAGTAATGCGACAAGCGGGTTGGGGCTAGGCCGAAGAGACAGCGAGACAGATATTTATGATTGCCTGGTCAACGAAGTTCGTATGGATGAGATCATTGTTGGTACGGAGACCGAACGGCTGGACCTGGCACCGTCTTCTCTCAGGTTGGCGGGGGCGGAAGTTGAATTGGTATCGGTTCTGTCAAGAGAAAGCCGGCTTAAGAAGGCATTGGAGGGAACTAAGGCTCGATACGATATTATTTTGATCGATTGCCCGCCGTCGCTGGGCCTCCTGACCGTTAATGCCCTCGCAGCCTCTGACGAGGTGATTGTTCCGATACAATGCGAATACTACGCGCTGGAGGGCTTGGTTCTATTGCTGAGGACAGTCGAAAGAATAAAGGTATACCTCAACCCCGACTTGAGGGTAGGGGGGATACTGCTGACTATGCACGATACGCGTACAAATATTTCGAAACAGGTCATGGAGGAGGTCCGGAGGCAATATCCGAAGGAAACCTTCCTCACGGTGATTCCCCGCAATGTCCGTCTCAGCGAAGCGCCGAGCCACGGCAAACCTATTTCACAGTACGATCCTGATTCACGAGGAGCTTCCGCATATAGAAGTTTAGCGAAGGAAGTGATATCCAATGGCTAAGAAAGGCCTGGGCAAAGGGCTCGGAGCGCTGATATCGTCAGGCACAACCGGAGAGCAGCCCCGACATGAAACGATCCCCGTAGATAGCATAAGCCCCAATCCACTGCAACCCAGAAGGCGATTTCGGGAAGAGGGCCTGGAGGAATTAGCGCAATCCCTCAAAGAACACGGCGTCGTGCAGCCGGTCATCGTGAGGCAGTCAGGGACCGGATATGAGCTATTGGTCGGGGAAAGAAGGTGGAGAGCGGCGCAGTTAGCGGGCATAAGATCGATTCCTGCCGTGATAAGGGAGGCGGAACCCTCAGAACGTCTTGAAATCGCCCTGGTCGAAAACCTGCACAGGGACGATCTCAATGGAATCGAGGAAGCGACAGCCTATCGGCAGCTCATGGAGGAATTTGGCCTCTCGCAGGATGACGTCTCCCAGAAAGTTGGAAAGAATCGCTCAACCGTGGCCAACGCGCTTCGCCTCCTTCAACTTCCAGTTGAGGTTCAGGCTGCTGTGGTGGCGGATGAAATATCGGCCGGCCATGCGCGGGCCCTGCTCGCCCTGCAAGGAACTCCGCAGCAAGCCATATTGCTCAACCGCATTGTCGAAGATGATCTCTCTGTCCGGCAGGTCGAAGAGGCGGTGCGCAAGCGCGTCGGGGGAAAACCGGAAGCGGAAAAGCGCGAGAAGCCTCAGGCGCTGACTGAGTATGAAGAGCTGTTTTCCGCTAGCCTGAAGGCAAAGGTTAAGGTCATACGGGGGAAACGGAAGGGCAAGATAATAATCGAATTCAAGAACGACCAGGAACTGGAGAGGTTATTGGGTGAAATGACCGGCGTAGGTGCCGGGTCTTGATTCTTCACTCCGACTATTGACTTTCCCAGTTGCCGGTGAAGAATCAAGACCCGGCACTAGGAAGATTTTTCCAGAGCAAGGCTTACGAGCTTCTTTACCAGCTCCTTGAAATCAAGGCCGGCGGCTTCGGCCGCCATGGGAAGGAGGCTTGTCTCCGTCATCCCCGGGCTTATGTTCAGCTCCAGCACTTGCGGAACTCCGTCGCCGTCTATGATGATATCCACCCTCGAGACATTCAGGCAGCCGAGGGCTACGTGTGTGCGGAGCGCGATATCGATTGCCGCCTTGGTAGTGCCGTCATCAAGGCGGGCCGGGCAGTAGTATTCGGTAAGGCCCGGGGTGTAGCGCGCTTCGAAGTCGAAGAATTCGCTTCGGGGCACCGTCTCCACAAGAGGGAGGGCCTCGAGCTGGTCGTTGCCGAGAATGCTGGCGGCCACCTCGGTCCCATTGACAAATTTTTCCAGCAGGACCCTCTCATCATAATGCAAGGCGGATTGCACCGCGAGCGGCAGCGTCTCTAAGCTGGTTGCGAAGTTCACTCCGAGCGCGCTTCCCTGGGCCGCGGGCTTGACGACCAGAGGAAACCCCAGCTTCTCGGCCACCGCGGACAGGGCGTGCACGGCACCCATTTCCTGAAAGGTCGCCTCGCTCAGAACAAAGAAGGGCGGCGTGGATATACCCTCATGCAGAAAGATCTCTTTCGAGAGGGCTTTATTGAATCCCATGGTGCTGGCAAAAACTCCCGGTCCGGTATAAGGAATGTCGAGGATCTCCAGGAGCTCCTGCACCGTTCCGTCCTCACCGAACTTTCCATGCAGTGCGATATAGACAAGGTCGGGATGCTCGCTCTTCAGTGTAGGGACAAAGGATTCATCGACGTCGAGCTCCAGGACGTCATAGCCGAGTTCGGACAGGGCATTGCACACCCTGCGACCGGATCGCAGCGAGATGTCCCGCTCGAGAGATCTCCCACCCATCAAGACACCAATACGCATTATCCTCAACCCCTCCTAACCCTCTCCGACTCGGCCCTCAATGAAGTCAGCTTCTCTTGTCGAGACCGAGCGCTTTGGCGAGTGACACCTCGCGCTTAATGACCTTGGCCAGGCGCTTGATGCCCTCCTCGGCCATCTCGTCATCGGCATAACTATAATTCAAACGCATACAGTTTTCCCCGCCCTCGCCGGGAAAGAAGCCGCTCCCGGGCACGTAGGCCACTTTCATCCCTATGGCGGATGCCAGCATCTCCGAGGTATTCACATAATCGGGGAGAGAAGCCCAGAGAAAAAAGCCCCCTTCAGGGCGAGTCCATTCCGCCAGCCCGGACAGGTGCTCATCCATAGCACTTAGCATGGCATGACAGCGATTCCTGTATATCTCGAGCAGCCGCCGCACCTGCCCCCGCCAGTCTTCCTCTGAGAAGTAGATATGTGCGATTCGCTGTGTAAATGATGAAGTGCACAGGTCGGCGGACTGCTTTGCCAGAAGAAGCTTGTTCAGGATAGGGTGGGGGGCCGCGATCCAGCCGATGCGCATTCCGGCGGAGAAGATCTTGGAGAGCGTTCCCAGGTAGATGACACGCTCCCGGTCCATACTGCGCAGCGTCGGGCCGGCCGTTCCCTCGAAGCGGAGCAAGCCATAGGGGTTATCCTCGACTATGAGGCAATCATAATCGCGCGCCGCCTCAATCAGTTGAGCCCGCCGTTCGGTACTCAAAGTGATGCCTGCGGGATTCTGGAAATTCGGAATCGTGTAGATGAACTTTACATGATTGCCCCCTGCGTCCAGTTCGCGCAGCATGACCCTGAGCCGATCGATTATCATGCCGGCCTCATCCATATCGACGGCATGGATGCGCGGCTGATAGCTCTGGAAGCTGTTCAGTGCACCTACGTAACTGGGTGCCTCGACAATGATATGGTCGCCGGGGTTTATAAATATTTTGGTAATAATTTCCAGGCCTTGCTGGGCCCCATTGGTTATCATTATGTCTTCCGGAAAACAAACCGTACCCTCTTCGCGCATCACCTCGACCAGGCTGTGCTTGAGCGGCGCATAGCCGTCAGTGGGGCCGTATTGCAGTGCTGCGGCGTAGTCTTCCTCAAGCACGCGCCTGACGGTTCGCAATATTACTTCCGGATCGAAGGCCTGCGTAAAAGGCAATCCTCCGGCCATGGATATGATGTCCGGCCTGGCCGTCACCGCAAGCAGATCCCTTATCTGAGAGGAGAGCATGCTCGACGTGCGATGAGCGTATTGCTCGATAAAGGGATCCAGAGTAAATCTGGGAGACATCGCGAAGCACCTCTTAACGCCGGCTGCCAGGACCACTCGCCTCATTTATGAGATGTAGTATAGCAGCAATTTGCGTAGGCGGGATGCAATAATCGCGCTTCAAACAGCCGGGGTCGCATCGGGACGCCGGGACATGCTCGGCGCGGGCCGACAGAGAGAATACCAAAGGGGCGCTGCAGCTCTTGAGCACAGCGAAGCCCTCAAAGGGAGAGCCGCAAGGCCCGCGTCAGTAATTATTAAGGAAGGTAGGGGCAGGGTCGATAACTGCATTGCAGGTAGCGAGTTGAATGCGCGTGTAATGGCGCTTGTGCGGGGGTCGCCCAAGCTGTTTGGCAAAAGAGAGTGGGGCCGGGCGGCACGCGCGTAGATGGGTTATCTACGGAGAGCAAATGGAGATGCCAGAATATTACAAGAGCCCGGATGAGATGACGGCCGCCGATATCGGGCTCGACCTGCTCCTCAGGTCGCTCGAAGAGGAGTTGGGACTGAACTTCAAGCAGTATAAGCCCAACTACCTGAAACGGCGCATAGGCGTGCGGATGAGAGCAAAAGGTTGCTCCGATTACATGCAGTACCGGCAGTGCATCCGCCAGGATCGCGAAGAGGGCGGCAGGCTTATCAATGACTTGACCATAAACGTCACTGAATTCTTCAGGGATCAAGAGGTGTATGAGGCGATCAGGGAACAGGTATTACCAGAGACAATCAATTATAAGAAGGAGACCGGGATATTGAGCATCAGGGGCTGGAGCGCCGGTTGCGCCACCGGGGAGGAGCCGTACTCGCTCTCGATGCTTTTTCTGGATGCGCTCAAAAAGGAAAGCGCCTGGGATTGGGCACTTCGCATAACTGCCAGCGACCTCGATGACAAGGTGATCAAAAAGGCAAAAGACGGAAGCTTCGAAGAGGCAAAGGTGCTGCCCGGCATGTCCCTCGACGAATACTTTGACAGAGAGAAAGGGCAATACCTGGTGAAGGAGGAAGTAAGGCGGCCGGTGAGGTTCGTCATCCTCGACCTAATGAAGCCGCCGCCCCTGCGCCACCTCGATATCGTGCTTTGCCGCAACGTGTTGATTTATTTTGAAAAGAGCAAGCAATATCGCATACTTTCCATTTTTAACAACTGCCTTCGCAAGGGAGGGTTCCTGATCCTGGGCAAGAGCGAGGCCATCATGGGTGCCGGTGATACCGGCTTCATACCCTTCAACAGAAAAGAGCGGATTTATCGAAAAGAAAAGGACATGCAGGAGGCGGCGTCTGAAAAACCTCGCCTAAGAAGCGAGAGGCGGGGCGTGCAGCCGCCTGATGGACGCAGCCATTCAGCACCGGACAAGGAAGGTCGAAGTAATAGTGGAACTCGGCGCATTGTCTTGAAACCGGAAGCGGATCAAGAAGCAAATACTCGGGACAAGAAGGGAGAAGGCCACGATAGGGATAAAACTATATAAAGAGGCTGAAAGAGGCCGCTTGGCCTTCCTTCTTTTGAAAGCAGGCGATTTGGGCCGAACTGAGAGCCGGGGGGCTCCGGGGAGGCATGGAGCCCTTGGAGGGTGCGTGCAATGCTAAGGACCGGCTCGAAACCGCGACACCGCAACAGGGTGGGGTCGCGCCAGCAGGCCATGATCACAACCGCGATCTTCATGGTTGTCGTCCTTCTATTTTTCGCGGCGAATGTGCTTATCCTCGCGATCGGTGCATCGAGAGCAGGTTCGGCGCAGAGCCTGATAAAAAGCTGGCTGGTGGTTGCGATTATCGTTCTGGTGCTGGGTCTCGGGGTGGGAGCACTTGCCGCCTACTCCTTCCTCAAGTGGATATCGGGCACAATCAGCGAGATGAGCTGGCAGGTGCAGCAAGTGGCGGCGGGAGACGGTGACCTGACTCGACAGATCGAGGTAAGCGACAGGAGGACTTTCGGGGCCCTCGCCGATGCCATTAATGTAATGATAAGTGCACTGCGGGGTTCGGTTGCGGAAATAGGTAAAATTGCCTCTGAGCTCAACGGCAACGCCGACCAGATGTCGACGGTTATACAAGAGATGAATGCCTCCGGCCAGGATATCTCCAGCACTATAGCCCATATAGCAAGGGGCGGTGAGGAGCAGGCAAGGAGGGTGCTCGACACCTCCCATGCCATGGAAATGATGAGCAGCTCCATGCAGGAGATGGCGGACAAGGCGGACCTTTCCAATCAGGCGGCTATGGATGCGATAGAGATCGCGGAGAGGGGTGCGGAGGCGGCGGTCGAGACTGCCGGAGCCATGGACATAATCCGAACGGCGGCGGAAACAGTGATGGAGGCGAGCACCGGGCTGGAAGAAAGGTTTATGCAAATAGGCATTATAGTCGACGTGATAACCGGCGTGGCCGAT
>MELM01000011.1:0-4732 GCA_001767605.1 Candidatus Solincola sediminis
TGTATCCCTGTTTGTGAATACCGAATATCCGCCCGCCGGGTGTGCTCTTCGCTTCCAGGACGGTGAGGTCGGCGCCCTTCTTCTTAAGGGTATGGGCGGCAGCGAGACCCGATGTCCCGGCGCCGATGACGATTACTTTCATTCCTCCTCCATCTTTAATCAGGCTTTTTAGTCAAATCATTATAACAGGCGGATTTGGATCTTCGGCACAAGCAACTTCCCGCAACCCGCTCCGAAGATTCAGCTCCTGCGCCCGAGTAATTGGGCCATTACTTCTACCGGCCAGGTGACGTGTTTGAAGAAAGCCTTGTAGCCGGAGCATAGGTAGTTCAGTCCCGGCTCGCCGTCGGGGCTTTTGGTAAACCGGTTCTTCGGACACTCGCCGTGACAGGCGAAAAGAACCTCGCACTCGCGGCAATGCCGAGGCAGAGCTAATTTATTTTGCCCGAAGGCGATCTGCCTCTCCGAGGCCAGCAGGTGAGCGATCGATGTCTCTCGCATGTTCCCGAGGAAATAGTTGGGCTCGACGAAATGTTCGCAGCAATACAGATCGCCGTTATGTTCCAGGGCCGGCGAGCTTCCGCAGGATGCGGAGAAGGAACAATCCGCGGCCGGCATCCCGACCCAGTTGGCAAGTGCATCATCGAAAACGGAAATCCTCACCCTTGCGGTATCGTGTTTCATCCATTCGTCGAAAATGGCGATAAGAAACTCCCCATAGCGCTTTGGGTCGACCGAGCGATCCGTTACCCCATCGCCTTCCTGGAACCCCGTATTATTGTCCCGCTCGACAATAGGCGTGAAGCGGATCGATCGTCCCTCGAGTTCGTCACGAAAGAATCGATATATTTCCAGAGGATAATCGACATTGGCAGCATGCACCGAACACAGGATGTTGTACTCGATATTGTGCTGCTGTAAGAGTTGAAAACCTGCCATCGTTTCCTCGAAAGTCGGCTGGCCTTGTTTGTCATGGCGGTAAGCGTTGTGAAGGGGGCGCGGCCCGTCGATACTCAACGCTACTTCGACTTGGTTGGAATGGAAAAACTCGCACCAGGCGTTATCCAGGAGAGTCCCGTTCGTCTGGAATTCATTCACTATTCTCGCTCCCGGCTGAGCATATTCTTTTTCGTAATCGATCGCCCTCTTGAAGAAATCGAGGCCTGTCATTGCCGGCTCCCCACCGCCCCATATGAGGGTTAAATCGAGCGCTCGGGGACCTTGCATCGATTGCCGCAGATAGGTCTTGAGGATGTCGTCGCCCATCAAGAAGAGGCCGCCGGGGTACAACCTCTCCTTAGTCAGGAAGAAGCAGTAGGTGCAGTTGAGATTGCACACCGAACCGTTTGGCTTTGCCAATATTTGAAATTCAGTTTTTCCCACCAGGCTACTCCTAGAAGCACCTAGACCAGCCACGCTAATTAAATATATCATCTCCTGAAATCCAGGGTCTTGATTGACTCGATGACACGGGCCTAATAACATTGGTCGCGAAAAACATGCAAGATGGCCGAACTGGTAAATGAGGCCTTGAGATATCTAATCGCCCGGGAAACCGGCAAAACCTGACTTCGTGCCCGGGCCCCGAAAAGTGATCTCATGTTAAACGTCTCTGTCCTGTCTTATAATATTTTTGGTTGGCCTAAGCTCAATTCCTGTCTTGGCTTGGGGTTTATCGTCGGAGGCGTTTTATGTCGGGACTCAGATTGCTTCATACGGCCGATGTACATCTCGGCGCCGGCTTCGGCTTCCTGGGACGGCGCGGCCGAGAACAGCGGTTGCAGCTGAAAAAAACCTTTGCGAGGGTGATAGACCTCGCGATCACCTCTCAGGTTGACGTTCTTCTTATAAGCGGTGATCTCTTCGATAGCGCTTATCCTCCACCGGATATTGTCGGCGAAGTAGTCTATCAGTTCGGGCGGCTGGAGAAGGAGGGGATCTGGAGCTTCATAACCCCGGGGACGCACGATCGCCTGCAAGAGGGGTGCGTCTACGAGGGAAAAGATTTCGATGAATTTGCCTACTTCCATATATTCAAAGAGAAAGAATTCGCGCCATTCGACCTGAAGACCCTGGGGTTGAGAGTTTACGGCAGGGCGACTGCGGATGAGGGAAGAGACGTGCTCAAAGATTTTTGCGCTGAGGAAGATTCCGTGTGGAATGTGGGAATGCTGCATACATCGTTTCTGCTTCCCGGGAAGGTCGAGCGGGATGAGATGCTCATCTCGAGCGATAGTATTGCGCGATCCGGTCTGCATTACCTGGCTCTCGGCCATTGGCACACGGCTGCCGATTACAGCCAGGGAGGCGTAACAGCCTATTACAGCGGACCCCCCGAACCTCTGGATGTGGGAAAGGGCGCAGAAGGTACTGTACTCCTGGTGGAATTGGAGGAGGGATCTCCCGCCCGGGTCAACCCGATTACAACCGGGACACGGCGAATGTTGCGCCTGGATGTCGATGCTACGGATCTTGCCGGTCCCGCCGCTCTATATACTTATCTGCGGCAGATGGCTGATCCCGATCTTGCCCTGGAAGCAAGGGTGGGGGGCATCTGCGGAGAGGAGTGGGCGGACTTCGACTGGGATAAAATGGAAGAAGAAGTAACGCCGCTCTTCTTCCATTTCCGCCTCGAAGCGTCGCCCGCCGACTTGACACGTTACGATATCGAGTCCTTTCCAGAGAAGACGGTAATGGGTAGGTTCCTCCGCCTGGCGGAGGATGAAATCGCCCGAAGAGAGGGTGAGGAAGCCTTAATAGCGGAGGAAGCCTTGCGCCTCGGCCTTGCTCATCTCTCGAAGAGGTAATAATGAAATGAGAATAAACGAACTTTCAATGCGGAACTTCCGCCGTTTTCATGAGGCGGATTTTACCTTGGGCGAGGGCATAAATGTGGTTAAAGGCCCGAACGAATCCGGAAAATCTACCATGCTGCAGGCCCTTCTCGCAGCCCTTTTCTGGAAGGTGGATTCCACTCGCAAGGAGGTGAGGGACTGCATAAGCTGGGGCGAGGAGAGCGGGTTCGTTCTGGAATTGAAGGGCGAAGCCGGTGGTGAAGCATTCAGCTTGCAGAAGGATTTTTCTTCCAAGAAGTTGTGGCTGGAGTGGGGACGGGTGAGAACAGGCGACAGCGCCGAGGTCGAGCAATGCATCAGGGACTGGCTGGGTGTAGGCAGCGAAGCAGCCTTTCGTTCGACGGCCGGTATCAGGCAGGACGAGGTCTCGGAAATAGCCGCGGGACGCAAGGAGTTGAGCGAAAGCCTCCAGGTAACCGTGACGGGTTCCGAGGGCGGAAAAGACGCAATACAAGCCCTGCAGTCAATCAATAAGGAACTGGGCGAATTGCTGCGCGGTACCCGAAATCCAGCCAAGAATCCGGGCCCCATCGCTCGTCTGCAGGAAGAGATTTCGCGGCGGGAAGCTTCGAGGGAGGAGCTGGCACGAGCAGTTGAAACGCGCGCAACGGCCCGGCGCAGGATGGATGCGATCTCCGGAGAAACGCGGGAGTTGCGGGCTAATCTCGAATCTGTTGAAAGTCTGGCCCGTGATTCGGTTGAACGGGCGGACATCGAGGAAGACATCGAAGATTTTCATC
Organism: Candidatus Solincola sediminis; assembly: GCA_001767605.1. Classification (GTDB taxonomy): domain Bacteria; phylum Actinomycetota; class Geothermincolia; order Geothermincolales; family RBG-13-55-18; genus Solincola; species Solincola sediminis. Next base: position 3,596 of record MELM01000011.1, read on the forward strand.
GCCGGTACGGTAGCCTTGAATCGGCGGCGCGATTGATAGAGGAAGACGAAGCGCTGAGCCGCGAGGAGCTGGCGAAATACGGGAATCTCAAACGTATTCTCGATACGCGCCGCGAAGAAATCGGGGAGTTGGAACTGCGGCGAGCCGGCTTGATGGAGGGATCAAACATCATAAAGGGCAAATTGGAGAAGGCACGCAGGCCCGAACACACCGCTTGGGCTCCCTATGCCGCGGTCGCAGCCTTGACCTTGTTTCTCGTGGGTCTCGCGGGGATGGCCCTGTCACCTCTAATGCTTTTGATAAGCGGGGCCGGGTTGCTGTTGGCGGTCTTGGCACTTCTGCCCGGTCGGTACTTCGTTTTCCTTAGAAAAGGAAGGGACATAAATAGTCTGAAAGAACAGGTCACAGAGCTGGAGAGTGCCGACATCCAACTCGCGGCCAGGGCGGAAAGAATCATTGAGGAGGCCGGCTGCTATTCAGCGGATGGTTTTAATAATCTGAAGATGGCTTACCTCGAACTGTTGGCCACGCGCAAGGAGATCGCAGACAAACTGGAGGTTCTGGTTCCCGATGGGAATATCGCCGGTGTTGAAGAGCAAGCCCGGAGATTGGCCGGCGAGGTCAGCTTGAGGGAGCGGCGACTGAAGGAATTGCGAGGTTTGACCGTGGATCCCCAACACCTGCAGGGAGTGTTGCGCGAAAAAGACGGCCTGCAGGGGAAGCTGGAAGAACTCAAGGAAGAGCGCATCCGCTTCGAAGTCGCATTGAGCGAGGAGGGAGTGGAGGAGGAGAAGCTGCAGATCGAAGAGGAACTGCAGTTCTCATATCAGAGGGTGAACCGGCTGATTCTGAAGGCGCAGGCGCTCGATTTGGCGGCCAAATGGTTGAACCGTGCAACCGGCGAGACGTTGTCTTCGGCCGCGAGGCAAATGGAAACCTTGATGGGGGACTATATCGGTCGGATAACCGACGACCGCTACTGCCGGGTGCGGGTAGACGAGGGTAATTTTGCATTGCAGGTATGGTCGGATGAAAAGGGCGATGATATCGATCCCGCGTTTCTGAGCCGGGGAACAATAGACCAGCTCTACCTGGCCGCCCGCCTTTCACTGGTCGAAATAATCTGCGATCATCGTT
>MELM01000011.1:4743-7058 GCA_001767605.1 Candidatus Solincola sediminis
GACGATCCGTTCGTCACCTTCGATCCTCGTCGCCTGGGAAAGGCGATGGAGGTTCTCAAGGATTTTTCACGCGGTCAGCAGGTAATAATATTTACCTGTAGTGATGTGTACGATCGATATGCCAATCGGGTCGTTAAACTGCAAACGGCGCAAGAATAGCGCCGCAAGATCACGGATACTCTATGTCACTAAAAGATCGCTTTGACGAGTGCTGCCGCCGCATAAAATTTACCGATCTGGACCTTGCCTCCAGATCTGTCGCCATGCTCTGGCTGGATACTTTCCAGCAGCGGGTCATCCTCAATTGCTTCCCCCACGCAGGTTCTAAGAGTTTGCTCGACGAAGTCTCGCAACTGATCAATTCAATATTTCTGGAGGGCTACATCCTCGCGAGGGCCGCTGAAGACAGATGTGACGGCAACGTGGTCTATAGTAATTCCGAACGGCCGGGTTCTGTCGAATCGGCAATCGATAAGCTTCGTCTGATGTATGAGAATGAGGGAATTGGCGAGAAGCCCTTCCATGACCAACCACCAGCCGTTGAATCCCTCGCACAAAATCGGGTGAGGGAAATCGTCTATGGTCCACAACTCATCTGGATGGAGGAGCGGGAGCTTCTGAAAGTCCACTTGATCTATGCGGTATGGGCCGGGTACAGGCTGGCACAGTTCGAAAAAAGATTGAGCTGGAAGACCTTCTGAGCTACACAAAGGTGTCAGGCACCTTTGTGTAGGTCACCTTGATTGGAGGGAAAAGATTGAGTGTGCGAGACAGATGGTACCGATTGCGATTCGCTCTTACCCATCCCGGTATCAGGTATCACCAGTGGCAGTTGCGGCGGGCCGGGGTGGAGTGCGGTCCCTACGTCTGGATCTCGGCACGGCCCGATGTCGCGCTCGCCGGAGAATCCTCCTGCTAGATAGCCGACGGGACGTTCATACCGACGACCATCCAGATTCGGGGAAACGATAAGGGAAAGATCATCATCGGGCGGAACTGTTCCATAGACAGCATGGCTCGGCTTTTTGCGGCAAATGAAGCGATACTCTTACTTGAAGACAACGTGGCAATAGGGCCTTTCAATATCATAAACGCGTTCGCAGACTGCACCATAAAGAAGAATTCGATGCTGGGGCCGTATGTGAATATAAACTGTGCCGACCACGGCATTTATCTCGGGGAACCAATGCGCTTTCAGGAGGGGAGTTACGGCCGCATAGTCATCGGTGAAGACTGCTGGATAGGATCGCACGCAGTCATTCTGAAGGACGTCACAATGGGGCATGGCGCTGTAGTTGCGGCCGGTGCTGTGGTTAACGAAGACATCCCGCCCTGTGCGATTGCGGCTGGAGTGCCGGCTAAGGTTGTGGGTGAAAGGCAGGAATGCCCGCAATCGGAAGATTAGTGGCGACCCCACTAAAGCGCTACTCTATGGAAATCTCCCGCAGCTGGTCCTGGCCGCGGCTTTTCTTTCCGGAGGCGTCCTGCCGCCGCTCACTTCTCTCATCCTCGATTCGAATAGCCTCGTCGAGAAGAGTTTTCAACCCCATCATGATTTCTTTTCGGGCATTCGCCATATGCAGGAAGAATTCGTTGATGTCGATATTCCCGAACATGCTGCACGCGTTTTCACAGAGGCCGAAAGCCCTGGCCAAGGGACAGCCTACGCATTCCGATTTGGCCGCGTCCTCCTCGAGGACCTCTTCTTTTTTCTTGTCCGCAGGTTTCTTTGCGCTACTTCTTGCCTGCGACGTTCCTCTTGGCATGCCGTTCCTCCTCTCCATTCTCTCCCGGCACGAATTCCAGAATCAACTTGTTTTCTTCAAAACGGGCACCCGAGGCCCGCATGCCGGCGAGCGCCCGGGGCAGTAAGATGTCGCGCCGGCGATTTCCTATCTTTACGATAAGTTCGTAGTCCTTCTGCAGCAGCTCCACGTCCTTCTTCTCGACCATAGGCAGAGGAATGGACATCTGATAGCCGCGGCCTTTCTTGACCACCGTCTGCGTCTCTCCCTTATAGAGCAACTTGGAAGGATCGGCTTCTCCGTAGAGCTTATCTGCCGTGCGCTTCAGCATATCCAGGCCGACTATCTCGCGATCGAAGAGCGGCAGTTTTAGTATGGGAAGGGGGTAAAATGCCTCCTCGACCTCTTTACCATATTTTTCCTGGATGTGCTTCCATTCCTTGAAGTATGCGTCGTTTACTTCTTCCGGGATGATGCGATTGGCGACAATTGCGTCGGTCGAGAAACCAAAGAGGTTCAGGTAAGTGTAAGTTCGCTGCGCCTCCTTGATCACCATCTTCTCGGGATTCA
>MELM01000011.1:7111-7450 GCA_001767605.1 Candidatus Solincola sediminis
TCCAGGCGGTCGAAGAACCTTTCGACCGAATCCATGATGCGTTCATCGGGCATGGGCAGACCCGCCACCGCCTTCATGTCCTGGGTCACGGGAAACTTTGTGATCGCCTTCATCAAAGGCCGCGCGATTCCCGTTGCCTTGCGTTGAAGCGGGAAAAGCTTGTCCATCCACCAGCGGGTAACATCGGGGAAGCTCAACATCCTCAAGGTTTCGCCGGTTGGCGCGCAGTCCACCACGATTACTTCGAACTCCCCCCTGTCGTGGTGTTTCTTTATCTCGAGCAGGGAGAACAATTCGTCGATACCCGGAAAGGCCATGAGCTCCTCGACAAGTATCTCC
>MELM01000011.1:7510-8695 GCA_001767605.1 Candidatus Solincola sediminis
TCCATCTCGGTAAGAGCGCTTACTTCCTGCCCCCAGAGGTTATCCGTTAATTGCACGGGCTCATGACCGAAGTCGAGATCGAAGGAATCCGCCAGACTGTGTGCTGCATCCGTGCTGAGGACAAGGGTAGGATAGCCTAGCTCAGCGGTGCGAAGTGCGGTTGCCGAGGCTACACTGGTCTTTCCGACACCGCCTTTTCCCGTAAATAATATGATTCGCAAGCCAAACACCACCTCCAATGGATACTAGCATAACAGTGGTATTGGCTTGGCGGAAGCCCGACTGGTTTTAGAGAGAGCGTATGAAGTTCTCGAGAAGGGTGCCGGTATTTTCGATATAGGCCGGCTGAATCTTGTCGAAGCTGTCAGCCGGACTGTGATACCAGGGATCGTCCTTGTACTCCAGCCAGACGGCTGGAAGCCCCGCCGACTCGAACGCCTCATGGTCCGACGAACTGCCGCTGTGGAGGTAGGGAAGAGAGCGTCCATGGGCGGCGGCATAAGCCATCAGTTGATTGCAGAAATCCATGGGCCCGATTCCCATTGTCCGGGCATACAATTGGCTTCCGACTCCCACCATATCCACTATTATGGCCCCTAGAAAATTGTCTTTGTCGCTCTGGCTCATGTGACTCACATAGTACCTGGAGCCGAAGTGGTGGGCGCCGCTTCCCGTCACGAGTTCTTCCTCGCCGCCAAAGAGGACAAAGCGAAAGTTTCCGGGCTGATTTGCGAAACACCGAGCAAGCTCCAATACCACCGCGGTTCCCGACCCGTTGTCGTTTGCCCCGGGACTTCCGGTTCCCGTCTTGGTGTCGTAGTGGGCACCGACGAGGAGAATTTCGTAGTCAGCCTGATTCAGAGCCTGCGGATGCTGTGCAATAACATTATGAGTATGAGCGCCATTGGGCAGAGGCACATCCTGGATCTGCACGGCGTAGCCATATCCCTGCAACTTGCCTGCGATACAGCTGACCGCCGCCTCGTCGCCAGCCGTTCCCTCGACTCGGGAGCCGATACCTACGCTCAAATCCCAGAGCGAATCCATCGCATTGGCGACCTCAAAATCCGTACCGGGATGATAGACGGGCCGCTCGACGGCTATCGGTTTATCCGACTCGATTTCAAAGGAAACATCCGGACCGACTCCTAATGAATTGACGTCGATCGTGAGGCGGGACCGGCC
>MELM01000011.1:8705-12186 GCA_001767605.1 Candidatus Solincola sediminis
CGGATACGTTGCCGCAATGTCTACGTTCACCCTGGCTTCTTCCGAACCGGGATTCATGAGGCAGAGGTAGGTTTGAAAGCCCGGCCGCGTAGTCCCTTCCGCCAGATACCATTTTGTCCCCGCGGACTCAATGCCCTTGGAGACATGGCCACCGCGGCAGTAGCCATTGTAATTGAAATACATCGGTCTTTCTGCGAGGAAGGGCACATCGGCCGAGAGCTCTATCGAAACGTCCTTTCCCGCCCCCACCATCTGATTAATATTCAAGGTAAGCCTGCGGTCGGGATCGAGGTGCACCTTAAGGGATTGCTCGGCACCCGCTTGAAACAGACAATTCAGCGTTACGTCGGCACCGGCGCCGCTGCTTCCCGGCAGATAGAGTGAGAGCCACTCCTCAAAGCCGCCGCCGGTATAGCCCTCCGCGAAAAGGTAGGTCTTCCTCGGCTGGCTGAGCCCGCTCGAAGCATGACCACCCGCCCACATCCCGTGGTACTTGAAATACATTACGCGTTCGGCGCATATAGGCTTCGCCGCTTCCACCCTTGTTCCTACATCACGCCCTTGCCCGACCGCCTGGTTTACGAGCAGCGTCTGCCGGGTATGCGCCGGGAGGTTCATGATGACGGGGGTGACCGAGCCATCCTCCAGAACGAGGAAAACAGATGCGGCCGTATCCTCATCGCCGGGGTTGGCGAGCAGCAGCCATTCCTCGAAGCCATCACGCGTGCAACCCTCGGCGAAGTACCAGTTCTGTTCGAGCGAAGTGCTACCGCCAGTAATCGTGCAACCCTTCCACTGCCCGCGATAGGTGAAATACATCGGCCGCTCCGCAACCACCGGCAAGGACGCCTCGAGATAGAGCGAGACCTCACTATCTCCACCGGCCAGGGCATTAATATCGAGCGTGGTGCGCGAGGTGGGTGGCAGGTCTAACTCGCTCGATTGTGAAGATCCGTGGTTATAAAGAAGGTTCACCTTAAGACGTGACGCCGCTTCCTGGGGATTGAAAACACAGAGGAATTCCTGAAATCCTTGTCCGGTATAACCCTCCGCGAAGTACCAGTTTACAGAGGCTTGCGAAGACGCTTCTCCGCAGGTCCCGTCGGCGGCCAGGGTCTGCCCGCTTGAACCAGGGTGCAAACCGGTCAGGCCGAAGGATGCAATTGCGAGCAGGAAAATAATGGCAACCACAATAGGAGACGATGCGTGGCGATATGAGATCAATCCACACCTCTCAAGGGCAACAGTAGCCTGCTCTCTCCATCACCGTAGACCACTTGGGCACCTTTACCATATACAGGCAATGTATAAGGAAAATCAGAGCCCGATAAAGTCAATCGTATGCGATTGCCCTTGGGAATGAGATCAGCCCTTGCGATCAAGTCCATCTCGGCTACGATCTCGCTTCCTGGTTTCAAACCCTCCATAGTCATTGTTCCGTGGGTGATGAGCCGCGGCATTCCTTGAGGGGGCACATCGTAAAGAAGGGCGTTCACTTGCACCTTCTCGGCGAGAGGAAGTAGGGCCAGGCGTAACTTCGCGATGCCGATCATTTCATAATCCCGCCGGGACGGCGAGGTGGTGAAAGAGAAGTAGCCGGATCCTGCATCTTGCATGGGTCCCGGCATGCCGATTCCCATCGCTTCGAATTTGATGAGGCTCGGCCCGGAGGTTACCGGTGTAAAAATGCTGGGCTTCAACGTGGCCAATCCCCGTTGCTCGTGATGTCTGGAACTAAGCCTGAATTCGCCGTCACTCCGCCTCGGGTACAATGTGTGCATTCTAACACCCGGTGGAGGCCAGCCTTGTTCCGCCACCATTTCACGTTTCCAAGGCTTATAAAGCCGCACCAAAGGCTCGGAGAGGACTCCGTTCTCCTCTCCCTTTAACCAGTAGTCAAACCAGCGTTTAGTCAGTCCCCATAGATCTTTGCCCCAAAAACGCGGGCCTATGCCGCCATCCGAGATGTGGATACCGTTGGTTATATAGAGCATTTTGGGCTGGTTCAATCTATCGAAATATGCAAGGTTCTGGTTGGGATCGAACAGCTCGTCGTTCCAGGCGCAGATGATGAGCATGGGGCATTTTGCATCCTCATGGTAGATCGCAGAGCGCCCTCGCATATCCTCTTCGAATTCGCGATACCTGTCGCGTTTAAAAAGCAGGGTCTGGATCCAGCGGTAGAGGTCGTTGCGGGGATTCAATTTGGTCGCCCAGGTCGCGGTCATCGCAAGGAAACCGGCCCAACCTATTTTGAGGGAGCCATTCGGATTCAAACTGGCCTCGAGGTCGGTCCAACCATTCATTGGAACCGCGGCCTTGATGCGCGGATCGCGGGCGGCGGCAAGAAAGGAATGGCCGCCTCCATAAGATAGCCCGGTAATGCCCAGCGATTCCTTGTTAACAGGAAGCCCGCTTTTTTCCGTCAGCCAATCGATAACGTCTTCAACATCCGCGAGTTCGCAATCCGGGTCGGCGCAATGTACCTGATCCCCGGATGTGCCCCATCCCCGGCAGTCATAGGCGACGACGATGTAGCCGTCTTGGGCAAAGTAAGGGGCGTACAGGTGGCATTGCCAGCGAGTAAAGAACCAGGAATGGACCATGATGATGGCCGGGAAAGGTCCCTCACCTTCGGGTACATAGACGGAGGTCGATAGCTTCGTGCCATCTCTCGCCCGGAGCTTCAACTGGTCTACCCGGTATCCTTTTCGCTTTCCCTCTTGATTGGCCAGCCAGGCGGCCAGGCGCGGCAGGCCGGGCAGCGCGACCAGCAAAGCTAATCCCATAACTTTAATGGATGTGGATAGTAACGATTTCTTGCGCTTACTTTTTTTAGACCGCATGGCGAACCCCCTTAGCTACGGTCACTCTGAGATAACCAATGGAGATTTAGTCTCAGTGTAAGAATGATATCAAAATATTGATTTCTTTGACCTTGTGCGATTCTTGGTGTTGCTATACAGGGAATTTATAGGAGAACAGACTCTTTGAACCGCCCCGGGTTTACCGGAGGCTCGGTTGTTTGAGTCCTGCCGTCTTTCCCTGACCCTCCTTTCTCCAATAATCAGCCTCGAATTCCGCTGGTGGAATATTGCCAATAGATTCTAAGAGCCGGCGATAATTGAACCAGTCGATCCACTCCAATGTGGCGTATTCTACCTCGTCAAGGTTCCTCCAGGGTCCGCGGTTGCGAATGAGCTCGGTTTTAAATAGGCCGATAATCGTCTCAGCAAGGGCGTTGTCATAGCTATCGCCTCGGGATCCGACGGAACAGACGGCACCCGCATCCTTAAGGCGTTCGGTGTAACGAATAGACAGGTACTGGCTTCCTCGGTCACTGTGGTGCACAAGCTTTCCCAGGCTCTCATGCTGGCGTGCCCAGATCGCCATTTCCAGGGCATCCAGGACCAGGTCGGTGCGGAGCGAACTTGCGGCCTGCCAGCCCACGATGAAACGGCTGTAGGCGTCGATTACAAAG
>MELM01000011.1:12233-28227 GCA_001767605.1 Candidatus Solincola sediminis
GGCTACCCAGAGCCGATTGGGCCCCGGTGCCGTGAAGTTGCGGTTAACCAGATCTGCCGGCCTTCTCGCTTCTCCGTCGGAGATCGTGGTACGCCTCTTTCTGCCTCGCCTCACACCCTCAAGGCCAAGCTCGCGTATAAGCCGCTCCGCCGTGCAGCGGGCCACATCAAACCCCTCGCGATTGAGCTGCTGCCAGACCTTACGCGTGCCATAGACGCCGAAGTTGTCCGCATGCACGCGTTTGATCTCGACCTTTAGCTTCTCATCTCTTGTGGCCCTTGCCGAGGGCGGGCGCTTCTTGGCGCTGTAGTAGGTCGACGGGGCGATCGGCAGATACTTGCAGATCGGCTCGACCCCGAAACGGTCCCTGTAGCGGTCGATGTAGGTGATCATTTCCTCTGTTGGCGGTCGAGCTCCGCCCCGAAAAAAGCCGCAGCGCTCTTCAATATCTCGTTGGCCCGCTTGAGCTCACGATTCTCGCGTTCCAGCTGGCGCAGACGCTCGCGCTCCGTCGTCGTGAGCCCTGAACGCAACCCAGCGTCACGTTCGGCCTGTCTTACCCAGATGCGCAGCGACTCGGCCGACATGCCGAACTTTTCCGAGATCGAGCGGATCGCCGCCCACTGCGACTCGTACTCCGGTGCGTGGTCGAAGACCATGCGCACCGCCCGTTCCTTCAACTCCGGTGGATATCTCTTTCGTGTATTCATGGCTCCATCCTCTCAAATTATGGAGCCTCCAGGAAAGTCGGGGCGGTTCAAAGGCGGACCTAAGTTCGGGGCCGCAGAGGAAATGCTCGGGCTCATCGAAGATATTGCGTACGGTAGGGGGCTGGGGAAAGAGTTGGCACGAGGATCGCGTGATCTCGCGCTGCATTATGGGGTTGGGGAATTGGCCATGCAGGTAAAAGGTTTGGAGCTTCCCGCCTACGATCCCAGGGGATTGCAAGGACAAGGCCTTTCCTTCGCAACCTCCAACCGCGGTGGCTGTCACTTACGTGCCTACCTGGTGGGGCCGGAGGTCCTTGGCATACCGAAGATGGTCGATCGTTACTCGACCCTGGATAAACCGGGACTAACCATTAACGCACAGAACCTGAATGCCGGCGTCGATTCCCTCGTCCTTTGCCGCTTCGTTCAGTTTTCCTTGAGTGATGAATATTTCGCCCGCATGTTGGAAGCCGTGACCGGCATGCCCTTCAAGGCCATGGATCTGCACAAGCTGGGCGAGCGTATCTGGAACCTGGAGCGGCTGTATAACCTGGAAGCGGGCATCGGGGCTGAGCAGGATACGCTGCCGCGAAGGCTTTTAGAGGAGCCGATAGCAGAGGGACCCGCCGAGGGACAGGTCGTCCGGCTGGACGAGATGTTTCCCCTCTATTATCGCGCCCGGGGCTGGGACGAGGGAGGGCGGCCGGAACCCGAAAAATTGCGACAACTCGGGTTGATATCTCACTAAAAACAGATTACAAGTAACAAGCAATATCAATTGCCATGGTGATATTATTGTGAGGCGGTTGAGGTCGGCGTTACGGTATTTCAGTAGGCAATCCATAACACTCTTCAATGGTTCGCCGGACCTCCCTTGATTCAGTCGGAAGGTTTATTTTGAGAAGGCCGAGATGCTGGAACAATTCGCCCGATTTGGCAGAGAGCTGTTTCTACAGGGAGTGAACTCCTCTCATAGCGGGAACATGAGCATAAGAGCTGGTGACCGGATCTTTATAACCAGGCGTGGTTCTATGCTCGCCAACTTGAGGGAGGGTGATATCATCGAAACTGGCCTGAGGGATGATGACAGCCATATAACCCTGGTATCCACAGAAATAAAGATCCACAGGGCCGTTTATCAACACACTTCCGCCCTGGCCATGGTGCATGCCCACCCTCCATTTGCCATCGCACTTTCTATAGACGAGGACGAGATCGGGCCGATCGATACCGAAGGAATCTACTATTTCAAATCGATACCCGTAATAGCAGCAGCCCTTACCGTGGGATCAGACGAGGTGGAGCAGTTGCTTCCTCCCCTCCTCGAAAACTACAAAGCGGCAATGGTCAGGGGGCACGGTAGCTTCGCCGTGGGGCAGATGCTGGAAGAGGCGTTTCAATGGACTTCCAGCCTCGAGGCATCATGCAAGGTTCTATTCTCGCATCCACTGCTTGCTCCTCAGGGGAGAAAGGAGGCGGGAGGGAAATGGTGACCTTGCGCCTTGATTCAGCCCGCCTGGCGGCCTCGCCCTTGAAACAGATGACAAGAAGCGAGCCAAAAGCCAGGCCGGAACCGATGGCCACAACGATCAGGAAGACCCCGGTGCTCTCAGCCATAGATGCCAGAAAGAGTCCGGCGACCAGCAGTAGAGTAGTTTTTCCTTTCATCATCCTCTGCGCTTTCCCGTTCGGTGTAATAACCTTCTATGAAAGAATGCTAACACCGGCCAGTGACAAAACAGGGAACCGCGGCGGAACGGGTCTTAAAGGCCTGGGGGTAGGACCATGAATAAGGCTGAAAGATTGATAAATCTGATCGCCATGCTGCTGGAAGCTAAAAATCCGGTTACCCTCGATCGCATTCGCACCTCCATCCCGGGCTACCAGCAGGCCTCCATGCCTTCCTTCAAAAGGATGTTCGAACGAGACAAGAGCGACTTGCGCGAAATGGGGGTGCCGATTCAGGTCGAACCGCTGGACGCCTTCGGGGAGGATTTGGGCTATCGCATTCCCAAGGAGGAATACTACCTGCCCGAGATACGGTTTACACCCGAGGAAAAGGTCGCTCTACTGCTGGTAAACCGCTTGTCGTCCGGCCAGGTGGTGCCCCTTTCCAAAGAGGCGGGTGCGGCCCTTCTCAAGTTGAGCCCCGATCTCGGAGACGGAAGCCGGTTGGGACATCCGGCTGTCCGTCAACAGTGGAAGTTTTCGTCGCAGTCCGAATCCTCGGAGGGCCTCTCGATTCTCTGGGACGCTTCTGTCAGGCGCCGCTCGGTCCTCTTCACGTACCGTTCCCTGGGAGAGAGGGGGGCAGTGGAGAGAAAACTCGACCCCTATGGACTCTACTTCGATCGCGGCGTGTGGTACATCGTAGGTTATTGCCATCTTCGCCGGCAAGTCCGTTCATTTCGGATATCGAGAATCGAATCGATGGTGGAACAGGCACATCCGGAAAGCGAAGGGCCGGATTTCGAACGTCCCAAGGACTTCAGTCTTAGGGATCATTCACGTGTGCTGCCTTGGGAGTTCGAAGAAGGGGCGGAATACGAGGCCGCCATCCGTTTTTCACCAAAGATCGCCTGGCTGGTGGAGCGGGACCTGGGAGATGTATACAGGTTCGAGCCCGGGGAGGACGGCGGTGGAATATTGTACGTCACTGTTCGAAACGAAGATGCTTTCATGAGTTGGCTCCTCTCCTATGCCGAGGACGCAGAGGTTATCACACCCCAGGCCTTGCGAGCCAAAGTGAAGGATCACCTGGCGGCGATATTGAAGCAGCTGGGAGGTGGGCGGAGATGAGTGATGTCGAGGAAAGATTGAACCGCCTGCTTTCTCTCATCCCATATGTTCTCAAAAACCAGGGTGTATCCCTCAAGGAACTGAGCGAGGTATTCGAGGTACCTCGAGAAAAGCTCGTCAGGGATCTTCATTTGATCTTCCTCTGCGGGCAGCCCGATTACACGCCTGCCGATCTCATCGAGGTGGATATAGAGGAGGACAGAGTCTATATAAGCATGGCGGATTATTTCGCCCGGCCCTTGCGCTTTACGCCCCCCGAGCTCTCCGGTCTCTACCTGGCTTGCAGCGCCCTGGTCAAGCTGTCCGGCCAGCCCGCATCCGTTGAACTAGGTTCAGCTATGGAGAAAATTGGAAGGACACTGGGACTTGCCGCCGTTTCCGGCGACGAAATCGAGGAGAGCATGCAGATAAAACCTGCCGTCACGGAGCAGAACGTGCTTGGCCAGCTATCAAGCGCTCTGGAAGAGCGGAAAACAGTTGAAATCGAGTACTACACTTACGGGCGGGACGAGCTGAATCGCAGGCGTGTAAACCCGCTCTCTCTGGAGTTCGGCTTGGGACACTGGTATTTAAGGGCCTTCGACGGACGCAGCAATGAGATGAGGGTGTTTCGAGTCGATCGAATCAAGGATCTCCAGATGACATCAGAGACGTTTGAGCCCCGCGCCGGGAAGGAGCCCGAAATAGCGGAACCCTTCAGCCCTTCCCCTTCCGGGGATATAGAAGTCCGGCTTCGGTTTTCGCAGGCACTTGCCGCCTGGGCGGAAGAGCAGCCTATTTTTTCCGATGCCAAGCGAGAAGATGCTTATTTGATATGCACTTTGCGAACAGATGCTCTCGCCTGGCTCGAAAGGGAACTGCTGAAGTACGGGACCGAGGTGGAAGTGCTGTCGCCGCCGGAACTGGTGGAAGCATTAAGGCAGACCGTTCAGGGATTGCTCAAAATCTACAAGTAAACGGGGACGGCTAGGAAGATTTCCTTTCTTCGCGCTGCACGCGCGACATATACACCTGCTTGAATCGATCGACGTTGATGTTATCCAGGTCGTTCTTTATCTCTCTCTGGCGGCTGCGCGCGCGCTCCAGCTCTTTGTATCGTTCTCCGTATACCAGCCGCTGAGTGCGAAAGTCCCAAACCTCCACCAGAAACCCTTCCCCGAAGTCGGCGTCGACAAAGCCCTTGCTGATTCGTACCTTGTACATGAGGTTCGCTTTCTGGTTTCCATTGTTTCGCATCTGTGACTCCCGTTTGGTCAATTATTCACCTGCCCCCCGAAGTGAACATAATGGCAACAAATATTTTAGCACTCCAAAAGCCATTAATCGAACCAGGCAAGCCGGCTGGGGTCTTAGACGATCAAATTCCGGGGGACCGCCCCCGTCCCGATAACCCGGTTCAACGACATGCTTTCATAGACGAATGACATCCCTCTAATACCCGGGTACCACACGGGCCATGAGTAGCGAAAGAAACTACTCAAGGCCGTACTTTGAGCCAAATTATTTCCCGCGCAACGGCAATACTTCTAATTCTTGGTCACCCTGTATAATAGTTCCGGATTGCGCAGAGAGGAGGCAGGAGATGAGGAAGGTAGCGGCCTTTCTGTTGCTCGCACCGCTTCTGCTCGGTTTAGCCGGATGCGGCGGAGCAAAGGCCAGGCCATTGAGTATCGACGAATACTACGACCGTATGCTGGAGACGCAAGACGTCATTATTCAGAGCGTCAGCGACTCCTCGGATAGTCTAGGTTCCATCAACCAACCTGATTATTACCAGATGATCGATCTCGAAAATGTCCTATTGGATACCGCCGGTGTTTTCAAGAACGCCAAGCGGGATGCAGTGGCGATGAACACGCCGCCCGAAGTTGAAGATGCCCAAAAAGAAAGCATCGCTTACTATTCCTTGGGTGAAGATGTAGTAGGCGAAATTGCGAGCGATGTCGCTTTTTTCCGCGATGTTCTGCCAATGCTTACCGATGTCCGGAACCTGGCCCTTGCCAACATGGTCGATAATGCCGATCTGGCGAGGATAAAAGCCGCCGCCGCTGAGGATGCTTCTACCATGCACAGCTACGACAAGGATCTAAACGGCATGAATCCACCGCCCGGGCTCGAGCCGTACAAGGAGACCCTCATTAATTTCTTCCATTCGATTGAGAATGGGGTCGCCGATGTCGATCGGGCCATCACACCGGAGGACAGGAGTGATTTTCTTCAATTCAAACAGGATTTCGAGGGGATCTTGCACCAAAGAGACCTTTATATTACCCGGTTTCTGGCCTTTTTCATGGATTTTCGTATCAGGCTTGATTACCTTGTTGATGCGGCAATGAACAGGGAGGCAAAATTTGACTACGAGCAATAGCGATATAACCAGGATATTGTTTAACCCACGCCGGATGGCCGTTATAGGTGCATCGGCCAACCTGGGCAAATGGGGCCATATAGTGCCGACGAACATCATCCGGGGGAATTACACGGGAGAGCTTTTTCTAGTGAACCCTGGCGGTGGAGAGATCCATGGCACCCCGATTTATCGAGGCCTCGAGGAAATCGGCAGGACTGTAGACCTCGCGATGCTGACCATACCTGCTCAGCAGGTGGAGCGCGTTTTCGGGGATTGCAGCCGGGCGGGGATAAAGGTGGTTATCGCAATCTCCGGAGGATTCAGTGAATCTTCATCCGAGGGGAAAGCCATGGAAGAAAGGATGGTCAAAGCTGCGGCGAGCTATGGCATTAGGATCGTGGGCCCCAATACGATGGGAATATATTCCGCACCCTGGAGCCTTTCCGCCCTCATGCCCCCCGTCGCTCCGCAACCGGGTCACATCGCTTTTGCCGCCCAGAGCGGCAATCTGGGGACCCAGCTCCTCGGCTGGGGTTCCCACCGGGGCATCGGCTTTTCACGTTTCGTTTGCGTCGGCAACGAATCCGACCTTGATTTCGCCGATTATCTGGAGTACTTCGCCGAAGACGATGAAACCAAAGTAATATTGCTCTACGTGGAAGGCTTCAAAAGGCCGCGACGTGTGCTTGAGCTGGCGGAGCGGATAAGCCTGGACAAGCCGATTGTTATCTATAAGGCGGGGACCACACGGGCGGGCCATGAGGCAGCCGCCTCGCACAGCGCGGCCATGGCGGGTTCGAGCGAGATATACGGAGGTATGATCCGCCAGGGCGGTATGATACGGGCGGAAACCACCGAAGAGATGCTCGACTTCTGCGATGCGCTGGTGAAAACGCCCTTACCCCGATCGCGCTCGGTAGGAATCCTTTCCTGGGGGGGCGGCTGGGGAGTAATCGCGGCCGACCTCTGTGAGCGAGCGGGATTCGATGTCTCGCCGTTGCCGGATTATGCCAAGAAGAGCCTCGGCGATGTTCTTCCCACCTACTGGAGTAAAGGCAACCCGGTGGACATGGTAGGGATTGTCGACCTCGATGCCCATACCCGATGTCTGGAACTCCTGTCCTCCTGTCCCGAATACGATTCTATTATTTCGCTCGGGACAATCAATGCCGCCACCGCGTTCGGGCTCGCCCAGCGTGAAAGCGAGAAGCTGGATAAGAAACTGATCGATGTCCAGAGACAGTATATGGAAATGAAAGCTTCGCAATTCGGCCGTAGGGTCTACGAACTCATGCGTGATCTCGAAAAACCCATCCTGGCGGTCGGAATGCCGGAAAGAGAGAAAGATTTACAGGAAGGAAGCGAACGCCCCAACAGCAAGATCTGCACTTATACCAATCCGGAACGAGCGGTCCGCGTCGCCGAGATGCTGGTAGAGAGAGCCGAATATTTACGTTCCCGTCAAGAAGCACGCTCGTAGAGCCAGTCGACCCAGCGCTCCACCCCCTGGGCCGTGCGGCAGCTTAACTCGAAGATCGTGATTCCAGGATTCATGCGCTTCACCGTCGCCCGCAGCTCTTCGAGATCGAAATCTCCCATACCGATCAGATCGGTCTTATTCACGATAAGGACCTCAGAATCGGAAAACATTAGGGGATATTTCAGTGGCTTGTCGTGGCCCTCGGCCACGGATAGGATCATTACGCGCAGGTCCTCTCCGAGCTTGAACTCGGCAGGGCACACCAGGTTCCCCACATTTTCGATAATCAACAGGTCGAGGGCAGTGAGATCGATGTATTCCAGCGCCTGCCTGATCATATTGGCATCCAGGTGACATGCGCCCCCCGTGTTTATCTGCACTACTTGTATCCCGAGGTTCTTGAGCCTCTCAGAATCCACGCTTGATGCGATATCGCCTTCAATTACTCCGATACGCAAGCGCTTACCCAGGCCCTTGATGGTACTCTCTATGAGAGAGGTTTTTCCGGCACCCGGCGAAGCCATCAGATTCATTGCGAATACCTCATTCTCCCTGAATAGCTCCCGGTTCTCGGCAGCGATCTTCTCGTTGGCGTCGAAAACACCTTCCAACACTTTTATGTCCACAAAATGCCTCCTATTCGATCTCTATGGACTCCACCAGAAACTCTCTTCCCGATACGAGTTCCCCGTCCCCTTTACAGCACTCCGGGCAGATAAGGTCGAATTCCTTGACCGCGAATTCCTTATTACAATGGGGGCAGAAGGCCCGGATAGGGATCTTGATGAAATTCAGCTGGGCGCCCTCCGCAACCGTATCCTTGGTCACCATGTCCCAATAGAAGCTGACATAGTGGTCCACTATCCCCGCCATTTCTCCGAGCTTGATGTTTACCCTGACGATTCGATGCGCTCCGTTTTGCTCGGCATGTTTGAGGCAAATGGAAGCAATGCTCTCAGTAACCGCGAGTTCGTGCATCTAATCCTCTCTTGAAATACTGAATCTTCTATCAAGCATAAACTAATCGCTTCTTGAGCCAAATAATATTAGTCAGTTGACCCCATGTTCAACTTGACGCCATTTACAATAAGATCAGGTTAATGCTAAAAATAGATTGAGGAATTACCAAGCACAGTAAAAGATGTAGTTTGATCGGAACACATTATGGAGCAGGTAAAGAACCCCTTTGGACGACCAGCCTTTTTTTCTATCTTTTTCCCTCCAAAGGCCGCTTTCTGTTCCGCGTCTTTATCGGGGAGGTCTAAAGGATGACGCATGCCAACGAACGCTTATTCGATCACAAAGCCGCCAGGGAATGGAAGCTCAAGAAAACCCGAGCGGAAAAGGACAAGCGCATGTCTTTGAAGGATGCGGTTGCGGAATTCGTCGAGGATGGCGATTCCCTGATTGAAACCGGCTTTGCATATGTACGCGGGCCGATGGCCGCTTATTTCGAGATTGGACGCCAGAAGAAAAAGGACCTGGTTGGGATATTTACACCCGGTGGCATAAGCACTGTCTGGCATGAATTCGGGGGATTGGAAGGCGCCCATGTGGCGTACGTAGGGGTTGAGATGAGGGGATTGATCTCACCATTCCGGCGCGGCGTGGAAGCGGGCACGTTGAAAGTCTATTCGGACTGGAGCCACGGCGCCCTTTCGCTTTCCTTGAGGGCGGCCGAGCAGGGAGTCAATTACGTAGCCTCCAAATCAATGCTCGGGACCGATCTCATGAAGAGCAATCCCTACATCAAGGAGGATAGGGACCCCTGGACGGGCGAGCCGGTATGCCTTATCCCGGCCATGTACCCCGACCTCGCCATAATCCACGTCCATCACGCGGATAAATATGGCAACGGACGTATCTGGGGGGCGGTCGTAAACGATACGGCTATAGCCGTTGCGGCGCGTAAAGTTGTTGTCACTTGCGAGCGAATCGTCGACAGTGCGGATATACGCTCCAATCCCTATCAGGTGATCGTGCCCCACTATTGCGTTGACGCGGTCTGTGAGGTTCCTTACGGAGCGTGGCCAGGTGATATGCCCGGTCTCTACTATTTCGATCGCCGCCTGCAGGAGAAAATAGTGCGGACCTTATGGAAAACCGCCGAGGGCACCAAAGAATACTACGAAAAGTACATCATGGGCACAAGAAACCAGTACGAGATGCTTGCGATGGCCGCCGAGGACGAAGGCGTGAACGCCATTGATTACGTGAAGCAGCTGGAGCAGTTGGCCTGCGACGCGTTTTGCTACGGAATGGGCTCTTGGGGAGTTGGCGGAGAGCGTGAATGGAAATACGAAGAAGTAGCCAAGAGGCTCATTTAAGGAGGTCGCGGAAATGACTGACATTCAATATACCCCCAGGGAATTGATCGTTTGTGCCGCCGCCAGGTTGCTCAGCGATGGTGAGAGCGTTTTCGTAGGGACGGGCCTTCCTTTGGTAGGAGCTCTGCTGGCAAAGAAGCTGCATGCTCCGAATATGATGGCTATTTATGAATGCGGCGCCGTGGATCCGGAGCCTCGGGAACTACCGTGGTCGGTAGCCTGCTCCTGGACCTGCTACAAAGCCCCGATCATCCTCTCCATGTCGAGCGTGTTCGGTCACAGCCGGGCTGGCTATGCGGACGTGGGTTTCCTGGGCGGAGCCCAGATCGATATGTACGGCAATATCAATGCCACCTGCATTGGTCCCTACGATCAGCCCACAGTGCGTTTGACCGGGTCCGGAGGAGCGAATGATATAGCCAGCCTCAGCGACCGAGTTATTTTCATGGGGCTTCATCTCCCGGAGCGGTTCCCGGAGAAATGCGATTATATTACGAGCCCGGGTTTCCTCGACGGCCCCGGAGGGCGGGAACGTGCGGGCCTTCTCGGGCAAGGACCCTGGAGGGTTATTTCGCACCTGGGAGTTATGGGCTTTGACGATGAAACCTGCCGGATGAAGCTGATATCCTATCACCCCGGCGTAACTCCCGAGATAGTGCAGCAGTTCACCGGTTTTGAATTATTGATTCCCGATGATGTAATAGAGACCCCCAAGCCGAGCGAAGAGGAACTCCGGCTGTTGCGTGAAGAGGTAGACCCGAACCAGCTCTTCTGTTTTTAACAGGGCTTTTAAACTACCAGATCACGTTGCCGGTGGTCGCATCGATGGCGTAAAGCCTCTTGGGTGGGACCAGGAACTTAGTAAGGTCGATTCCCTGAGCGGCCAGCCCATTCCAGTTACCCTGAAGCAGCATCAGGAGCTGATCGTAGTTCAAACCCTCGAGGGCCGCGATTAGATCAACGTTGTTCGATTGCGCCGCCAGCTGTCGCAGGAAGGTTTGGAACTGCTGTTGCTGGTCGGAAGCGAGCCATGTCTGCGCTATGGAGAGAGGGGCACTATCGTCTAGCGCATCGGTATTTGCATCAGCACTCATGGATAGCGTTAGATTGGAACCGCCATAGACGGGGGCAAACATGGACGCGAGCTGCGTCAGCAAACTCTGGCTTATCATCAGGCTGGCCCCGCCACCCTGTGAGGCAAGGAACATGGCCGATGGCAGTTCCTGGTTCTTGAATAGCAGATAATCCTCGGGTCCGCTCATCGATATCAACCAGGCATCCTTACCCCCAACCTTGGCTTGCTCGGCATAACAGGGGAGCAAGGGTATGGTCTGATCGCACTGGGACAAGGCTACGGAGACGGCATTCTTGACTTCGTCGGGGTTCTTGCCGGCTTGTGCCGCCTGATCCGCGATTGCCGTAGTAAGGGTGGCCTGGTTATTGGCGAGGGTGGCCGCATCAAAACCAGATGCCGCAGCGGGGTACCAGTAGGAGGCATAGAAATCGAGGCGGGCCCCAAGATCGTTTCGGTAGCTCTTAAGTTCGGAAGCGGCGTAATCCTTTCCGGAAATCGTTACCGATGGGCTTGTCACGCTGGAGGCCAACAATTGAGACGCCGTCTTACCATTGATGCCGGCGCTTGTCTCAACCGGCCCTTTAAACGACACGGGTTCCTGCTCTTCCTGCGCCACCTCCACCTTTGTTACAGTCCCACCTCCGGAAAGAACCACCCAAGTGGTTCCGATGGAAGCGGCGACCAGGATGGTGACGGCGGCGGCGGCGGTTAGCCTGAGCCGGGCATGCCCGATCCTTGCCGGGCGGGGCTCGTCCATCTCGGCCCGCACTCGGTTCATAAGCCGGTAGCTTTCTCTTGCCGTCGGTTCGATCGCCGGGAGGGAGGCAATTGAATCGAGCGTTGCGCGCATCGCTGAGACGCGGCTTTCGCAGGCGGAGCAGGAGATGAGGTGCGCTTGCAGTTGTTCGGACCTCTCCGAATCTAATTCGCCGTCGATAAACGGCTCGATTAATTTGGTGGCTTTTCCGCATTTCATCTCAATGCCCATCGTTTTTAATATTCCCTATCTCCAGTCTCGGTACAGCCTTAGATGAGGTCTTCAACGCAACTGTTCCCGATATTCCTCTAATTCTTTAGCGAGCCTTGTTCGGGCCCGGTTAAGGCGCGATTTTACGGTTCCCAACGATATGTCCAGTATCTGCGCCACCTCTTTATAATTGAAGTCGCTTATGTCATGGAGGAAGATAACTTCCTTGAATTTATAGGGCAACCTGGCGATGGCCTCATGGACCACGTCTTGTATTTCCGCCTTCTCCAACCTTTCCTCCGGCGAATGAAGGCCGTCATCGGGAAGGCGCTGCTCGATCTCCGGCAAATCCTCGCCGGGCGAGTCCGAAAGGGAGTAGTGGCGCTTGAGCCTGCGGGCGTGGTCGTGGCAGGCATTTAAAGAAACGCGGTAGAGCCAGGTGGAAAATTTTGCCTCTCCGCGAAAAGAACCGAGCTTGCGCAGGAGGAGGACGAACACTTCCTGGCAGACGTCCGAAGCATCGGTGCGATTGCCGAGGAGGCGGTAGGCCATATTGATGATCGTGGTCTCATACCGGATCACAAGCTCCTCGAAGGCCCTCTGGTCGCCCTCCAGGTAACAGCGCACCAGCTCTTCGTCGGACCTCAAGCCCTCGGCGCCGCCGTCCCTCTCGTTTAGAGCCATCATAGCAGTCCTTACTTGATACGAGTCTATATACTACTCTCTTTTACTTTCGCATCCCGCCGTAATCGAGATTATGGCGACACACTCATCTTCAGAAACGTGTCTCTCAATCGAGCTCGCTTCGTCGCTTCACTCCTCGCAAATGCACTCGCCGCATTGCGACTCGTTTGGTTCCTCGCAACATGCCTTTCCGCTTCGCGGAAAGGCTGATTTGTTTGTCATTTTAGCATAGGGGATAAAAGTAGTAGGTGACTCCTGTGCTATAATCCCCCTGGAAAAAGGGGATTTTTTTGAAAAGAAGCCTCATGTCGGGGAATGAAGCCGTTGCATCCGGGGCCTATGCCGCAGGTGTCCGGGTGGCCGCTGCTTACCCGGGGACACCGAGCACCGAGATCTTGGAAGAACTGGCCAAATACGGCGATATCTATTGTGAATGGTCGCCTAACGAGAAGGTCGCCCTGGAGGTCGCCATCGGAAGCTGCCTGGGTGGAGCCAGATCACTTGCAGCCATGAAACACGTAGGTTTGAACGTCGCCGCCGATCCCTGGATGACCCTTCCGCTGATCGGAGTAAACGCGGGCTTCGTTCTGGTAGTCGCGGACGACCCCGGAATGCACTCTTCCCAGAACGAACAGGATAGCCGCTACTATGCCCGTATGGCCAAGGTGCCGCTTCTTGAACCGGCGGACAGCCAGGAGGCGCACGACATGGTAGCCGATGCATTCGCCCTCTCGGAACGCTACGATACACCGGTCATGCTTCGTTTGGAGACCCGGATAAGCCATTCCCGCACGGTAGTCGAACATCGCGAGGAGAGGATGAAAATCGATCTTCCTTACGAAAGGGATGCCGTAAAGCGAGTCATGATTCCCGGCCATGCGCGCTTGCGCCATCCAATCGTTATCGAGCGCCTTGCCGATCTCGAACGCGAGGCGGAATCGTTCCGGTTCAACCGAATGGAATTGAAGTCGTCCCGGGTAGGCATCGTAACGTCCGGCGTATGCTACCAGTATGCCAGGGAGGCCTTTCCGGAAGCTTCCATTCTAAAATTAGGGTTCATATATCCGATGCCCGAAAAGCTGATCCGCGAATTCGCATCCCATTTCCACCGCCTGTTCATCGTCGAGGGACTCGAGCCTTATCTGGAGGAGGGACTCAAAGCGCTGGGCCTGGATGTGGTGGGAAAGTCGCGGATTCCGAGGGAGGGTGAACTCAATCCCACCGTCGTCGGCGAAAGCTTGAGTGAGCTTATAGAAATGGATACCGGAGTCCAAGGGGGTGGCTGGAGCCGTCCCTGGCATGAAACCGAAGCGGGCATGGAGTGGCAACTCCCGGGCAGGCCGCCGGTCATGTGTCCGGGTTGCCCTCACCGCGGCCTCTTCTATGCCCTCGGCCGCTGCAAGGCGATACCCGCGAGCGATATCGGTTGCTATACCCTGAGCGTTCTTCCGCCGCTGGAGGGAATCGATTGCCAGGTTTGTATGGGGGCGAGCGTGGGCATGGCGCTCGGATTAGAGCGCGCCTTCGCCTCAAGCGGCGTAAACCGAGCCAAGGCCGGCTCCGTCGTAGGTGTTCTTGGTGACTCCACCTTCATACATGGGGGAATAACGGGACTTATAGATATGGTCTACAATCGAACCCTCTCCACGATCATAATCCTCGACAACCGCACGACGGCCATGACCGGATTCCAGGACCATCCGGGGACGGGAAGGACCATCATGGGGGAGGAAACCCGGGCCTTGGACCTGGAAGAACTTGCCAAAGCGATCGGCGTTGATTCCGTTAGGGTGATTGATCCCTGGGATCTCACCGAAACCGAGAAGGTAATACGGGAGGAAGTGGGCGCGCCGCACACGTCCGTCATCATATCCCGCAGGCCTTGCGTCCTGCTGGAACGCGCCGCCCGCGATTATTATGAAGTGGACGCAGACCTATGCAATGCCTGTGGCCGTTGTCTGCGCCTGGGCTGTCCCGCCATCGTAATGCGCGGCGAGAGCGCCTTCGTTGATTCCGAATTGTGCGCGGGGTGCTCCATTTGTTTTCAACTTTGCCGGCAGGAGGCTTTGCGAAAGGTGACCCCCGATGGCTGATGTCATTCTCGCCGGCGTAGGAGGCCAGGGTTGCGTTCTTTCAGCCCGCATTGCTGCGGAAACAGCTCTGAGCATGGGTTACGATGTGAAGACCTCTGAAGTGCATGGCATGGCACAGCGAGGGGGCAGCGTGGTATGCATGGTTCGCTGGTCGGAGGAAGTCCACTCGCCGCTCATATCTTCCGGTTCCGCGGATTTTATTCTGGCCTTCGAATTGCTGGAGGGACTGCGCTACGTGGAATACGTCTCCAGAGAGGGTACAGCCATCGTCAATAATTACCGGCTCGACCCGCTCCCGGTCCTGAGCGGAGACGAGGCATATCCTGAAGATACCTTGGAAAATATTCATTCCGTCATCCCCAGGATGCTGGTAGTAGAGGCGAGGGAGTTAGCCGTCGAGGCAGGGAATGCGCGAGCGGCGGGATCTGTGCTACTTGGAGCGCTCTCCTCCTTTTTGGATTTCCCCGCCGATGTCTGGGAAGAATCGATTCTTTGCCTGGTGCCGGGAAAAGCCCGGGAAGTGAACCGCGCGGCTTTCATGCTGGGCAGGAAAACCTCCGCGCGGATGTAAACGCAGCGAAAGATTTTATAAGCAGGCGGCTGGAACAAGGGAGTGTTTATGGGCGGGACGCTCGAAAAATCCGATTGGTACTCGGAAAACACTTTCCATCATCGCGACTTCAGCAATCTCGACCGTCTCCTGGGGCTCAAGCAAGAGACGCAGAAGACCATAAGTGTATGCCTGCCAAGCATGAATGAAGCTTCGACGATCGGAAAGATAGTAGCGATAATCCGCAGGGATCTTATGGAAAAAGTAAACTTGGTAGACCAGCTTTGTGTTGTGGACGGGGGGAGCGCGGACGAGACACGCGAGGTCGCCCGCGAGATGGGGGCGGAAGTCTACAGGCAGGATGAGATATTACCCGGCATCTTCGAGCCCATGGGCAAGGGGGATGCGCTCTGGAGGAGCATGCAAGTCCTCACCGGCGACATCATTGTCTGGATAGATTCCGATATACGCAACTTCAAACCGCGTTTCATCTACGCCCTGGTCGGCCCAATTCTGCAAAGGCCGGAAATCCAGTTTGTAAAAGCCTTTTATCAGAGGCCCATCAAGTCTGAAGGACGGCTCCTTACGGCGGGGGGTGGGCGGGTGACCGAACTCGTCGCCCGGCCGTTGCTCAGCCTCTTTTATCCCGAATTGACGGCGCTGATCCAACCTCTTTCAGGTGAATACGCCGGAGAAAGGGCGTTATTGGAAAATATTCCCTTCTTCTCAGGATACGGAGTCGAGATCGTGATGCTCATCGATATCTATAATCGCTTCGGGATGAAAGCGATCGGCCAGGTAGACCTGGTGCAAAGGATACATCGCAACCAGCCCATCCCGGCATTAGGGAGGATGGCCTTTCAGATCCTGCAGGCGGTTCTGGTACGCTTGACCGAAGAGCAGCGGCTGCAATTACTACAGGAATATAGCGTTGAAATGACGCAGGTCGATTACAGGGA
>MELM01000011.1:28233-33761 GCA_001767605.1 Candidatus Solincola sediminis
ATACTTGCTGGAGAGGAAATCCCTCAGGGTGGAGGAGCGTCCCCCTATTATCCGAGAGCCTCGATACATAGAGCGGTTCAAGGCGGGTGTCTAGTGGCAGAATATGGAAACATAGATCCGGAATTGGAGCTGGCAGCAGGGAGTTTTGCAGCCGGCTCTCGTTGGGCGGGGTTGAGCCGGCACCTCGAGGAAATCAAGGTGGTTTACACGGATCTCGACGGCACTATGATGGGGCCATTAGGGTGCTTTCTCTGCAACATCAAGGGCGAGTTCATCGAGCGTCCCGTGCGAGTGCTAGTGGAGATGTTGAGGCGAGGCGTAGACCTTGTGCCTGTCTCAGGGAGAAGCGGGAAGCAGTTGCTGGAGACCGCCCGGCTCCTGGGGATCAAGAATTACATAGCGGAACTCGGCGTGGAACGGTTCTACAACTTCGGCGAAAAGGTAGTTTTCGATACGGGTGTAGTTAATATCGAAGGGGAAGAGCTGCTTGATTATATAACTGCGACAGGGGTTGTCGACTGGCTGCTTTCCCGCTATCCACGGAAGGTCGAGCTGCATACGCCATGGTCGAATTTCAGAGACTGCACTCCGCTGTTTCGCGGACTCCTCGACATAACTGAAGTTAACGGGCTCCTCGAGGCGGAGTACCCGGAATTCGTCGTCGTGGATAATGGAATATTGCAACTCACGAGCCCGACCCTGGATGTAGGAGAGCTGCGGGCCTACCATTTGGTTCCCAGGGGAGTGAGCAAGGAAAAGGCGGTCGCCGATGATATCCGGACGCGGGGTTTCAAGCGATCGCAGACAATAGGCGCCGGCGATTCCGACGCTGATTTGAATCTTGCCGGTGTCGTAGGAGTTTTTTTCCTGATGCGCAATGGATTCCTCGCCAATCCTCGTTTTTCCGCTCTCTTGTCCGAATATGAGAATGTTGTTGTCACCAAAGGCTTTCTCAATGAGGGATGGGCCGAGGCCATGGAGTTAGCCATCCTGGACCGTCAATAGGGGTGAGCCTGCATGGGGGTCGAGCCCAAACATAAACAACTTCAAGAAAGCACCTCGCCCGCAACCACTCTTGCCTGAAGTTGTTTATGTTTGGGCACCGACCCCTTACGCATTTCCTCGACTTCGAGCCGTTTTTCTCTTCCCCGCTACCGATCCCCGGCAGTACCTTCAGTAGCAGATACGAATAGACGATAGGGAAGGTAGCTTAATATTTAATGCCTGAAATGGAAGGACGGGGCTTTATTGTTCTCGAATTCCAGAGGGTGGGGAGCGCGTTTCGCCGAAATATTAATGATTATGTTTTGAGTAAATTGCCGATACTGGACTGACTTTTACGAGAGGTGCGCTTTGGACCTCAAGAAGAGGCTCATCTTTTTCACAAGATCGATCCGGATGCTGGTGTTTCTATTCGTGTTGAGCCAGTATCTTTTTGTACGGAACCGCTATCAGGCTGCGCAGGTAATCCCTGTCCTGGCCGCCCTCGGCGTATTCTATGTTCTTCTCGATCGCATCGTTTTCAAAGTCCCGGAAAAGAGATTCAAGCCGGTCGCCATGGGCCTGATGTTATTGGAAATCCTGCTTGTCAGTCTCTTCATTTATTTCACGCGCAGCTCACCCATCCTGGACCTGGATTTTCTGTTCGCCCTGCCTATAGCGAATATAGCAATATGGTTCGGTTTGAAAGAGGGCATGGCTTATGGAGTGATCAGTTGCGTGGCATATACTTTCACTCTTTTTGTATCCGGGCGGCTGGCTTGGACAGGAAATGAGGGGGAATTTGTATCCCGCTACTTCTTCTTCCTGCTTATCCCCTTCCTGATGGGTTATCTCTCCGACTTTACCGAGAGGGAAAGTGAGGAGAAGGCGCGACGGACTGTTGAACTGACCGCGCTTTCCGGGTTTGCCACAGTCTTCGATTCGACCCTCGTCGAGAGCAAGGTACATGCGAACTTGAGCACCGCTATCTCCCGCAGCATCAACCCCGATGTCATCCTGGTCTTCCGATTCGATGAGGAAGGAGAGAACCTGGTGGTTGCGGCATCGAGCGGGGTTAGCGATACCGAGTCCAGTCTGAGTATCCCGGCTGATTATGGCATGGCCGGCAGCGTTCTGAAAGCCAAGGAGCCTTTACTGGTGGGCGACACGGATGCCGAGCAGGATTATCGTCAATTACTGGAGTCCCAGAGGATCCGCTCCGCCATCTACGCGCCCATGAAATGGCGGGAGGAAGCCTATGGAGTCGTCTTCGCCGGCAAGCAGATGAGGGGGAGTTTCAGCGAGAACGATCTCAATCTCCTTTCGGCTCTGTCCGTGCAAGCAGCGCTCGCCATCCACAACTCACGCTTGTATTCCGATCTCGAAGATCGCATCGGAGAGCTGCATGCCATATTTGAAATCGACAAGGCGATAACATCGGCCATAGATCTGGAGACCGTTCTGCAGCAAATCGTTCAGATGAGCATAGGCCTTCTCGACGCCAAGATCAGCTCCATCATGCTGCTGGACGAGGAGAGCAATGAGCTCGTTATTGCCGCCGCCCATGGGCTTTCGGAGAGCTACATCAGAAAAGGCCCGATAAAGGTGGGAGAGAGCATCGCGGGAAGAGTGATCCAGGAAGGCAGGCCGATTGCGGTTGAAGATATCATCGACGATCCCAGGCATGCTTACTCCGACCAGGCGAGGATCGAGGGTCTGCACTCGCTCCTTTCGGTCCCCTTGAGCTTGAAGGACAGGGTAATCGGCGTGCTCAATATATACACCGATGAAACCCACTCTTTTACACCCCATGAAATAAACTTGTTCACCAGCCTGGCCAGCCAAGCGGCTATAGCAATAGAAAACGCCCGCCTCTTCGAGAGCCTGGAGGAGATCTACATAGAGGTTATAACCGCCCTGGCATCAGCCATTGATGCGCGCGATTCCTACACCCACGGCCATTCGCACCGTGTAACGGAATATGCCGTGGCCATCGCGGAAGATATACAGCTAAACCCGGCTGAGGTAGATATCATCAGGAATGCAAGCATCCTTCATGACGTGGGAAAAATCGGCATCAAAGAAGATATCCTGAAAAAGCCGGGACGGCTTACGGAGGATGAGAGAAAAGAGATGGAATACCATCCCTTCATAGGCACCAAGATACTGCAATCGGTCAAACTGCTCGAACCTGTGCTCCCCCTCGTCTACCACCACCATGAATGGGTGGACGGCACGGGGTATCCGGACGGTCTCAAGGGTGAGGACATACCTTTGGGGGCGAGGATAATCGCGGTGGCCGATGCATTTGAATCGATGACCTCCGACCGTCCCTATCGCAAGGCCCTTCCCCTTGACGAAGCCTTCGGCGAGTTGCGCCGCTGCTCCGGCAGACAATTCGACTCCGAGATAGTCCAGGTGTTCATGAAACTGGCCGAAGCCGGCAAGTTGGACCTGGAATGGTCGCAGAGCCGCGTGATAACCCTGACCGACCGCTTCGGCCGAGCTTGATCTCTTGTTTAGTTTATCTTTTCACGTCACGGGTATAAAAGATTCATTGCTGCAACTGATGATATGAAAGGACATGACCGCTTATGGCGGAAGACACGGGTCGAATTCCCCAAGAAAAGCAGGCTGAACCCAGCCACAATGGACCTTTGATGAAGGCGGGCATTGCGACAATCGCTGCCTTTTGCATATGCTCCAAGTGCCCGACTTATCCGGATCAGAAAGACCCCAAAGTCTATTGTGCGAGGGGTGCAAGCCCTTTGCCGATCGAAATAAAGGGCTGTCTCTGCCCTGACTGTCCGGTTCAGAAAACTCTGAGGCTGAAGCGCATGAACTACTGCTACTACGGAAGCAACCGACAGCTGAAGAAAGAAGAATCTTAATTATCTCGCTTTAATCGCGCGCCACTCGCACAGCATCGTCTCTCCGGCGTTAAAGAATCTCCCTGGTTTGCCGAGGCAATTCACGTACGGCTGTTTTCCCTGGATGATGGCGATTTTATCCCTGTCAGACAGGGGAAGAGAATCGAACGGCAGACGGCTGGAGGGGCATGGTGTCCGATCCTGTGCGGCAAGCGGATATCCTGGTAGTGGATGACGAACCGGATGTAGCCCGCATTATATCCATTAACCTGGAAATGGCGGACTTCGGTGTCCGCGTAGCCTATAACGGGCGGGAGGCATTGCAGGAGGTTGAAAAGAAGAAGCCGGATTGCATTCTTCTCGATGCCCGAGATCGATGGCTGGCAGGTCCTTCGAGTATTGAAGAGCGACCCCGATACCGAAAATATACCAGTCATCGTTGTGACCGCTCGTAGCACCGATGTGGATCGCATCAAGGGATTCAGCGGGGGAGCGGTTGAATACATAACCAAACCCTTTGACCCGGGCAATCTCATCCAGCATGTCGAAAGGGCGCTGAAGCCTCACGATGAGGAGGAAGAAGAGGAGCGCCGCAAGGATCGCATCGGAAGACTACAACTCTCGACCATTTATGACATAACGGAAGCCCTTATCTCTACCCTCGAAATCGACGAGGTGCTCGAGATAATCGCGGAGAAACTCCTAATGCTTTTCGATTTCGATCTGTGCGCTATCAGCCTCCTGGATACCTCCGGCCGAAATCTGCGATTGGCTTGCGCGCGTTCCACCGCTTCCTTGAGCCCGGGAGACACGGCGCTGCTCAGCTTTCCCATAGCTCGCCTGGAGGCCATGATGCCGCTTAATCCCTTCCTTTCCGGCCCGCAGTCGATTTCCATTAATGATTTCATGGCGAGTGGGAGCGGCAATGTCCTCAGCCTCCTGCGCTCGCTGTATCTGCTGCCCTTGAGGGCCAAGGGAAAATTTACCGGCATCATTTCGCTGGGAAGAAATGGCAATACGCAATTCGCAGACGAGGAGAGGGATCTTCTTACCGCAATCGGCAATGAGGCGGCCATGGCAATTGAAAATACCAGGCTTTACGACAACCTCCGCTATGACGAGGAGGTACACCGCGAGCTGCTGCAGAGGGTCATAACCGCCCAGGAGGATGAAAGAAGGCGGGTGGCCATCGAACTGCACGACGGCATCGTACAGAATATAGTAAGCGCTCTCTTCCGCCTGCAACTGTGCTCCGCCCGCTTGGGAGACGCGCCGGAGGAGGTGCGTTCGGCACTGAGTGAATCGCAGGAGATAGTAAACGACAGCGTCACGGAGATCCGGCGTATCATCGCCGGCTTGCGCCCGACCATGCTCGATGATCTGGGGCTGGTAGTTGCCATCGAGAGATACATTCAATCTCTCCAGATGGAAAGCAAGCTCTCGATAAAGATAGAGGTGAGGGGCGAAGATGCCCCCGCCATGAGTCCTGAGGCGGAAACGACGATTTTTCGCATCGCTCAGGAAGGGCTGAATAACATCATCAAGCATTCGCATTGCAACAATGCGGCTTTGTCGATAGCTCTCGAAGACGGACATCTTCTCCTGGTGATTAAGGATGACGGTGACGGCTTCGACCTGCTTGGCCTGCAGAAGCGGGCGACACACAGCTTCGGTCTG
>MELM01000011.1:33879-33982 GCA_001767605.1 Candidatus Solincola sediminis
AAAAATGGGAAAGAAGATCAAGGTCCTGGCGGTGGATGACCACCGGCTTGTACGTGAAGGCCTGATTAATCTTCTTCGCATCCATCCGGATATCGATGTTGTC
>MELM01000012.1:0-37192 GCA_001767605.1 Candidatus Solincola sediminis
CTCTACAAACAACTTGGTGATGGCCGGCATGAGGAGTTGCTCGTAATCCTCCTTATACTCTAATCTCTTGGCGATCAATTCGTTATCCGACCAGCGTTTCAGGTTTTCGGCGAGTGATAAATCCATGTCACTCAGCCATTCATGCGTAAACGGGAATAGGCTATGCTCGCTCATCCGGACCTCCCTCTTTAACCGGCGTTTCCAGAATGGGGAAGGAGGATATACGTAGAAGTATTTGGCAATCTCCCCCGCTTATTCATCTAATAATAAGATTGCCTGCTTGCTGATTCCTATGGGTAAAAGCCCCCGATATCTATGGGGGCATTCCCGCACCCTAAGGGGGTGGAGGGGGGAATAATAGGGTGAGCATGAAGAAGACCTTACTTTCCTTGGGCATATGTACCGCGGTTCTCACAACTGCCGCCGGTAGTTGCCTTCCTATAAAGCCAGCGGGACCCGCGAAACTGGGTGAGCGTGTGTCGAACGAGGCCGCGACGATAACCGTGCAATCGCTCGAAGAGCGGCATGCTCGTGGGTACTGCAAGATCAAAGATGGTTACACCTACCTGATTGTCGGTTTAACTGTTCAAAACACGGGAAGAGATGCTATCGATACCGGCGCCCTGGCCGGCCCTTCGGGCATGAGGCATCTCTGGTTTGCTATCCGGAATGCCTCGGGTGAGCAATACAATGAGGATACCGGCTATCGGACGGCTTCGACCCTATTTCGGGGAATCCTTGCTCCTGGAGAAGAATGCAGGGGTTGCCTCGTGTTCCAAGTGCCCGCTCGCTGGGACAACCTGACTTTCAATGCCGTCCTCGGGGAAGCAGCGGTATTGAAGGAGACTATCGCGAAAGTGGCCATAACGCGCACCGACCTGAAGTAGCCTCCTCTTGTCATCGTGATAATTATTGAGAGCGACCACACAATCTAGTAAAACTTTAGGTGAAGTAAACCAAATCTAGAAAAGGAGGTCGCTCTCAATAATTATCACACTCTTGCTTCATCGCTCCGCTGCGCCTCATTACAGCGGTGTATTATCGCTTATCTTTTTCCGAGGGCGATACTTAAGGAGTCGGACGCACGAACGTCTCCAAGATCTTCCAGTGCCCAGGCGGCATGCCATCTTACCATCTCATCCCCCTCGTTCAGCATCTGAATGAGGGCCGGAACCGCTGCGGAGTCGCCTATTTGACCTAAGGAACGGGCGGCGTTGCCGCTCACAGAACCGTGATCGCTTTTTAAAACTTTTATCAAGGGGACTATCGCCCTAGAATCGCCTATCCTTCCCAGTGCCGCCGCGGATTCCGCCCGAACATCCTTATCGGCATGGGTAAGCGCTCTTATCAGTTTCTTGACGTTTTGCTTTTCTTCGAGCTTCCTTATATCCGGCATGTTCTCCCCCGATACTGGCAATTCCAATTTAAATTTAATGATTTCATGTCTGCCGCTTTTCGGCAAGAGCAAGTCACCACGCGGCGCAATGACAATGCTTGGATGGTTCCGGGAGACGTCACAATGATAATTATTACTTAGCGGTTACCTCGAACTCGAGTTCGCCTTCCCCTGAGAGACTCCAATCGATGTCGGATTTGACGTCGAAGGTTAATTCAAAAGTCCCCTGCATGAATCCTAGGAGCAGAAGATGCAGACAAGCATTATTCAACTTGAGTCCCATCCTTTTGTCGCTCAACTCGAATTCCTGCAGATTCCCCAAACCCCTTAATGCCAGTTGCAGCCGCAAGTCCTCATCCGATTTCTCGAGGTCGAGGAAGGGAAAACCCGTCTCCACAAATCTTCGCTGCCCCTCAACAACGATCTGGGGAATGGTCTCTCCCAACTCATCTTCAAGCGCTCTGAATACCGGATCCATCATCTGCGGTCCGAGCAAAGCCATGCGGCGGCCAGTATCCCCATGTTTTATCAGACCCTCATTCCCCTGCCATTGATATTCCGCCAGCAACATGGGTGCCCCACATATAGGGCAGCGCTCCAGATCGAGACCTGCCGAGACGTGTTTGTATGGAACAATAGCCATTCTCTTCTTGAGTTCATTATGGTATTTAGCCCATTGTGACTTGAATTGATACACTCCGGGCGTAAGTTCCTCATAGATGACCGCATGCTCGCCTCCCACTGCCGCGGCCAGAGCTCCGGCATAATTACCGGCCATGATCGGTAGTGAGAACGGCTTTGTGATCCTCTGTATGGAAAAATCGTACTGGTCGTTTTCGTAACGGTGATCAATCCATTCGTGCTTGCCATACCCCATCAACTGGCCGCGCATTCCCACCGCTTGTGCAATAGGCACGAGATCTATCTGCTTGGACCTTATCATCTGTCTTACCAAGTCGGGTAACGCATTCTCGTTGTAGAGTTGCGAGCCACGAGCCGTAATGTTTATGATCAAATGCTCAATCGAGACGCCTATGATATCCCCAATATTTTTTATAAGCGGGTCAATGGTCTCGCACTCTATAAACGTAGCCCGTGCACTCTGGTTCGTCCTCTGTACTATGTCGCCATTGTCGAGCCATGCTATTTCGCGGTTGAAAAGCTCCGGAACCTTGCACTCCTCACACAATTTCACATCTAACAAGACCACAGCCCTTCTATTTAGGAGACAGCTCGAGTTCGAGCCGGCCGTCTTCTGCGAGATCCCATTCGATGTTTGATTCGATATTGAAAGCCAGCTCGAAAGTACCTTGTACGAAGCCAAGCAGCAAGAGAGGGAGGCAAGCATTATCCAATTCCATCCTTACCCCCTTGCCTGCCATCTTGAATGACTGCAAGTTGCCCAATCCCCGCAGGGCCAGGCCGGCTCGAAAATTATCTTCGCTGCCCATGAAGTCACTAAAATCGAAACCGGTTCTCACAAACCTCCTCTGTGCCTCCACAACGGTTTCCGGGATCGTATCGCCCAATTCATCCTGTAAAGCACTGAATACCGGATCCATGAGCTGAGGACCGAGTAAAGCCATGCGGTGACCGGAAAGCCGGTGTTTTATTTGACCTTGGTCCGGCAACCACTCGTACACCGAGAGCGCCTTCGGCCCACTGCAACTCGGACACGGCTCTAAAGCGAGATCGCCTTCTTGATGGTTGTACGGAACAATGGCCATTCTTTTCTTTAGCTCTTCCTGGTATTTATCCCAGTGCGTGCGAAATTGGTACACGCCCGGTTCCTCTTCCTTATAAGAAACGCCATGTTCTCCGCCCACCGCCGCCGATAGTGCACCCGCATAGCTCCCGGCGATAAGGGCAACGGAAAACGGCGCCGTGATCCGCTGGACAGAAAAATCATCCTCGTCGTTCTCGTAGCGGTAATCGATCCACTCGTGCTTGCCATAACCCATGATCTGTCCCCGCATACCTATGGCTTCCGCAATCGGTACGATGTCTATTTGTTTCGACCTGATCATTTCCACCAATTGCTTGGGCATGTTCGCGCTGTTAAAGCGCTCGCTTCCTCTGGCCGTGATGTTAATAACCAGGCGTTCTATCGGCATGCCGATTATATCACCAATGTTTTTAAACAATGGGTCAAGGTTTTCACATTCGATGAAAGCCGCGCGTGCGTTCAAGTTTTGCCGCTGTACGATATCGCCGTTATTGAGCCAGGATATTTCCACATTGAAAAGATGTGGCACTCCGCATTCCGGACACACAGTCACCTCTAACATAGCCTAACCTCCTCATTAAAAGGAACGGCCCCGGCCAGCCCCCTGGCCTAATTGTTTCTTCGGCATTTTCCAGGAAGAATTGAAGAAATATTGACCCAAGATATACCCCCCTCAACGTCCGTGCCCGTCCCCTACGCGAAGATTGGAGGGCCGAGAGGCCGATACCACTCAGGTAGGTTAGATCAGATTTAAGGAAGGACAATAACATGGTCTCCAGGTATTGCCGTTTTCTCTGTATTGCGGCCCTTGCACTGTTATTGACGGTGGCCGCCACCGGCTGCGGCTCTTCCCAGCCGGCTGCGCAACCTCTCGTCAAGAAAATCGATCATGTAAGCATCAGCTCCCCTGATCCGGAAGGGCTGTTTACGACACTCACCGAAACTCTGGAACTCCCGGTCGCTTGGCCGCTATCCTCATATCAAGGATTCACAACGGGGGCCGCCAATGCCGGAAACGTCAACATCGAGACTATCAAATTCGACACGGCGCGGCCTGTCCTGTCAGCGAGCATCTACGGTGTGGTTTTCGAATCGTATCCCCTGTCTGACACGTTGGACGAGTTCAAACAGCGGGGTGCCGACCCCAGCGATCCGCAGGATCAGATGCGAGACATTAACGGCGCGCAGGTCAAGGTATGGACAAACGTAACCTTAAATGCCCTCTGCAATGATCAATATATAGTCTACCTTTGCGAATACGCAAAGGAGATGGAGGATAGCCTTGCGAGCCGTGCAGTAAGCAGACCCTTCGGCGGGATAGGGCTCGTGGGCGGGAAGGAGATAAGCATCGGAACCACCGAGCCACAGCAACTGCGCGAGGAGTGGGAGACGATCCTTGCACCTGCCGTAATGTCGAGTGATGGCGTGCTCTCTTTCGATTCCGGTCCTGCAATTCATATTGTGCAGGCGAGTACGGACAGCATCATCGGGTTGGTTCTCGAAGTCGTGTCGCTCGATAAAGCCAGGGATTTTCTCTCGCAGAAGGTTATGCCGGGAGATACCTCCGAGGGCGAGATACACATAGACCCCATGAAAGTACAAGGCCTCGATATAACCCTGGTCGAGCAACCTTAACATTAGGGACGGGGATACACAAAGGTGTCAGGCTACACAAAGGTGTCAGGCACCTTTGTGTATCCCCAAAGTTAAGGGGTGAAGGCTACTTTGATTGCCTTGCTCTTTCCTTTGGCGGAAGCCGCCTCCAAAGCCTCTCGCCAATCATCCAGGCGAAAACGATGGGTTACCATATGTCCTATATCAACCTTGCCCTCAGCGTACAGCCGCAAGGCAAGATCGAAGGTATGCCTCCTTCCGCCGTGGGCTTCCTCCTGCTGCGCTCCATAAATCCCCCGCAAGGTCAGCTCCTTAAGCCATACCGGGGTCCAATCCAAACCCTTGGGTGCTCCTATCCCGAGGAGGTTGAAACTTCCCCCGTTATCCAAGATTCGTAGCGATGCCTCGATAGTATCGGTTGTACCCACTGCATCGAAAACTCGGTCTACTCCACCGATGAGGATAGGTTTGGTTCCAAGTGGTGTATACATTTTCGCCCCCGTGAGCTCGGCAATCCTGCGGTAGAATTTCTTTCCTCCCGGCGGTATGACCTCATCTGCCCCCATTTCATGAGCTACTCCGGAATGAAAGGGGTCGGGCTCTACGGCAAGAATCCTCACCTCCGGGTGCAGTGCCTTCAGGCCAGCTATGGTACAAAGGCCCATCGCTCCGCAACCGAATACGAGCACGGTCTCACCCGGCTCTATCGCATTTGCAGCCACCATGTGCAACGTAGTGGCGAATGGTTCTGTGAGCGCCACGTTCTCATCGCTTACGCCTTCAGGCACCTTGCAGAGCATCGATTGGTGCGCCACCCCCATTTCACTTATGAATCCTGCGACATCGGCGTTGCTCCCAACAAACATGCCCGGCGCGAGGCTCCCTTCCGTGAAGTTATAGCAGAGCTGGTTCCTCCCCTGGACGCACATGGGGCAAAGCGGCTTTATTCCCCGTGGCACACAGCCGAGCGAGGGCATCACCGTCACCCTCTCCCCCACCTCGAAGCCTTCAACGGCCTCCCCCATCTCCGCAATCTCCCCGCAAACCTCGTGGCCGAAAATGAAGGGGAAGGAAGCAAACGGCTGCAGGGTCAAGCTCTCCTTGCACCTCATGATGCTCAAATCGCTTCCACAAAGGCCCGTGAGCTTGGGCTTTATCTTCACCCATTGCGATCCCGGCAATTCCGGCTCCGGCACTTCCCTCACCCCGGTGAGAGCCCAGGATGAGGAGATAACCTGGGGCCACCTGCGAGAAAGTGCGCCAGTGAGCAGGTATTTCGGGATATTGTAATTAAAAGTGAGTGCCTTCATTGTCGCCTCATTCGCCGCAGAAGGGCTCCGCGCAATCCTTGAGCCACAGCCCGTTTATCATCTCCGAGAGAACGGGCACTTCGAGGTTAACTTCCGGGTCGATGAGGGCATCGATAACCGTGATGCGGTCCGACTTGGCAGCTTCTTCCAGCGCGGGCCGGATGTCCTTCGGGTCCTCCACCCTAATTCCCTTAGCTCCCATCGATTCCGCCATGAGGTCGTAGCGGACGTCGCAGAAATCGCTTCCGCAATAACGCCCGCCGTAAGCGGAATGTTGAGCCCCCTTTATCATCCCCCAAGCACTATCGTTGGCGATGATGTCGACTACCGGGAGCTTGTAGCGGACTGCCGTCTCGATCTCTTGCGGGTTTAGCATAAAAGCGCCATCGCCGTGAATTATAAATACGGGACGCTCCGGGTTGGCGATCTTGGCCCCCAGCGCGAAGGGAAGTCCCGTGCCCAACTGGCCGGTCCCCTCCGGCCAGAGGAACGAGCGCGGTTTGTATATCCTGCCAACGATGTTGGTCCACAGGCAGATGTTACCGCCGTCCATCACCATGATTCCGTCGCGCCCGAAGAAATCCACCGCCTCCTTGGCGAGACGCAGGGGATGGATGGGCTTCGCCTCGGAAGTACCCAGTTCCTCATAACCAAGGTTGGCGGCATCATCCATTTCGCGGTAATCGGCAAAGAAATCGCGCGGGCTGATCGGGCCGGTTTCCTTCTTCACCCGCTCAAGCATTCCTGAGAGAACATTCTTGGCATCGCCGGTAATACCGAGGTCGAACTCACGGTTAAGCCCGATGTTTTCCGGATCTATATCCACATAGATGAACTTCTGCTCGGCGGGGCTTCCCCACATGTTGGGCTGGCCCCAGAAATCCATCTCCGAGACGGTGCAACCTATGTTTAAGACGAGGTCGGCATTCGATTCGGCCATGATGCCCCCCATCCCCTTCGGCGTGAAAAGAAGAGGGTGATCCTCGGGGAGCACTCCCCTTCCCGATATGCTGGTTGTAACCGGTATCTGCAAGTATTCGGCCAGCTCGCGCACTTCGTCCCAGGCCTTGGCCCTCATCACGCCTCCTCCGGCATGGATGTGCGGTTTCTCGGCTGCGAACATCATTTCCACTGCCCTATCTATGGCTTGGGGATCACCGGCCGGCTGGACCTCTGTGCGGTAGCGATCGGGGGCCAGGAGATTTATTTCGCTGTCGTCACGGGACTCGAAGAGGATATCCACCGGGAAATCGAGGTGTACCGGCCCCGGCCTTCCGGAGGTGGCCACCCGGTAAGCGCGCTCAACCAGCTCGGGGATGCGGTCCCAGCGGTTTACTACGGCATTCCACTTGGTTATGGGCTTAAATAATGATAGTTGATCTAATTGCTGCATGGATCCCCGGAAAGGATAGCAGCGGTTGGAATGGATCTGGGGACATATGGCGATCAGGGGAATGCCATCGTTGTAAGCGACGTAGATACCGGAAACCAGGTTCGCAGCGCCCGGACCCACCGTCCCCATGCACACCCCAACCTGGTCGCTCGTGCGGGAGACGGCATCGGCCATGTGCGCGGCCGCCGCTTCATGATGTGTCATTATGAATTCCATGCCCGCCGGCACGCCGACACGTTGTATCGCATCGGTAAAAGTCGTAAGCTGTCCACCGGGGATGCCGAAGACCCACTTGGTCCCCTCCTTTAAGAGCGATCTCACCAGTAGTTCCCCACCGTTCATCAGCGTCATTGCAATACCTCCCTCTCTGCTTTGCTTAAATCATCCGATAGCAATTGCTTTTTCGGATAAGTAGCTCTCCTTCACCCAGTTAATGGTTTTTTTCATCGCCTCATCCCAGGATATACGGGTTCGCCAATCCAATTCCCGCTTGGCACGGGCACAATCGACATGGTTTTCCCTTCCCATTACACCGGCAGCAAGCCTCGAGTACGGTGGCCTTATGCCCAGGGGTAGGCAGGCTAATTCCATGGCATGTCCGCTGTACCAAGCGGCCTGAAAGGGCATGCTTCCATGGGTCTTCTTTCCGAGGAGCGCCCCGATCGTGTTGTTGTATTCGGCCCAGGTGATGCGATAATCGTCGCAGAAATGATAAGTGCGACCGGCCGCTTGCTCGCTTTGCGAGGCGGCGATGATTCCATCCACCAGATTCTCGACGAAGACGAATGCTGTCTCACATTTCCCTCTTGCGATCAAAGGAACCGGTCCTTTAAGGAAGGCATCGAGCACGTCACGCACCCAGGCACTGCCTGGTCCCAGAACGTTCGCCGGGCGGATTATGGTGACTTCCAGGTCTTGCCGGCCATGGTAGGAACGGCAAATATCCTCGGCATCAGCCTTGCAATCACCGTAAGGGATCCCGACCTTGCGCAGGGGAAGATCCTCTGTTGCGTCCTTGGTGTGATACTTAAAGCCGTATGCGGCAATAGAACTCAAGTAGATGAATCGCGTTACCTCTCCCAGGCTCTCCTCAAGCAGGTTGCGCGTGCCATCGACGATGCTTGCGACAAAGAGTCTCCTCGCACCCCAGTCCGTAACCCTGGCCGCGCAGTGGTAGACGACGTCGCAGCCCTGCGCGCATCCCTTCAAGGTCTCCCGCTTCGTGATATCACCACGAAATGCCTGCACGCCTTGCTGTTCCAGGTCTACGGCATCCTCATCGGGAAGGAAGAGTCCCCTCGCTTCATCACCGCTGCTTAAAAGAGAGCGGCAGATGTATGAGCCGATCATGCCTCGTGCGCCGGTTACCAAGGCTTTCATCGCAATCCCCCCTTGGGTTCTCATGACTATCATAACCAACAAAGCCCGTTGTGGTAATCTATCCAAATGAGCGGTTTGAGGAAGGAGTCTTTATATGCCTGAAAATGCCATTGTTGTCGAGGGCTTGGTGAAGCGATTCAAATCGCTGGTGGCGCTCGACGGCATCGATTTCGAAGTTCCGGCTGGAATGGTCTTTGGGTTGCTGGGCCCCAACGGGGCTGGCAAGACCACGGCCATAAGGATACTTGCAACCATCCTCCATCCCGATGGAGGGCACGCCTCGGTCATGGGTTATGACGTGGTGCGTCAGGGTTCAGAGGTGCGATACCGCATCGGCCTTGCGGGACAGAACGCAGCGGTAGACCCCAACCTCACCGGCAGAGAGAACCTTCAAATGATCGGCACCCTGGCTCAAATGCCATCAAGGGAAGTAAAGTTGCGTGCCGCCGAACTCCTTCACGATTTCGACCTCACCGATGCTGCCGACCGTCCCCTTCGCACCTACTCCGGTGGAATGCGCCGCCGCCTGGACGTGGCCGCGGCTTTGGTGCAGCGCCCTCCGGTTATCTTCTTGGATGAGCCGACCACCGGCCTTGATATCCAAAGCCGCTCCGAACTATGGATGCATATAGGCAATCTCGTCTCTCAAGGGTCGACCGTCCTCCTCACCACCCAATATCTGGAAGAGGCCGACCGACTCTCCGACCGTATAGCGGTACTCGATGTAGGCCGTGTCGTCGCCAACGACTCTGTCGCCAACCTGAAAGGCCGGCTGGGGAATACGGTGATCGAGCTGGAGATGGAAAATATCGAAGTTGCCACGCGGGCGGAAGGATTGCTTGCACCTGCTCATACGGCCAAGGTCGAGCGCAATGGAACACGGGTCAATGTAAGCGCCGCCAACGGTCCGGATGTGCTTTACGAAGTGCTGCATGCCCTTAACACCAATGGCCTCCCTCCCAAGAATGTTTCCGTCCACGAGCCCAGTCTCGATGACGTCTTCCTGGCCATCACCGGTCATCGTGCCGTTTCAGATGAATCCGGCCCTCCAGTGAAGGGCGGTGATGCAAGGTGACCGATACTTGCATGCCCCCACGTCAATCTTTTCTGGTCGGTGCCGTGAGAGACACGGCCGCTGTTGCCCGCCGTAACCTCATCGGTCTTTATCGGGTCCCCCAACTACTGATATTCGTCCTCGTACAACCGGTGATTTTCGTTGTCCTATTCCGCTATGTCTTCGGCGGAGCACTCGCGCTCGCCCAGGTAACCCCATATCCATACGTCGATTTCTTGATGCCCGGTATATTCGTCCAGACTGTCGTCTTCGGTGCGATAGGAACCGCTATCGGCATCACTACCGACATTCAAAGCGGCATGCTCGAGCGCTTTCGCGCCCTCCCCATGCGGCGGACGGCGTTTCTAACCGGCCGGACCCTTTCGGACCTTGTTCGTAATATGGCGGTCATGGCCCTCATCACCGGAGTCGGTTTTGCCGTTGGTTTTCGCATTCATACCAATCCGATCGCCTTCACACTGGGCATATTGCTCGTACTGCTGTTCGCATACGTACTGTCCTGGCTATTCGCCCTGGAAGGACTGCTACTTCGCGATCCTGAATCGGCCCAGGCGGCAGCATTCCCTGTGATGGCTCCCCTGGTGTTCGCATCATCCGCCTTCATCCCTGTAACGACTATGCCCTCCTGGCTGCAGGGTTTCGCAAAGTACCAACCTGTTTCAGTGACTGCCTCCGCGGTACGAGCCCTGGTATTGGGAGGACCCACCGCCAACTACGTCCTTCAATCGCTTGCCTGGTGCGCCGGCATTGTTGCCGTCTGCGCACCCCTTGCTGTGTGGTATTACCGGCGTGCAGTCTGACAATATTGCAATACATATTTGGATCCTTGAAATATTCAGACCAGAGCGATCTTATAGGTGGCTGCTATTCTTCCTCGCTCGCCTCGGAAACCTCGTTCTTCTTGTTTCTTCTTCTTTTTAAGGACAGGCCGCCCGAGATGAGCGAAACAATTAAGGTCCCGCCGAAAGCGAAGGCAATAACTAAGAGAATGAATAAAAGCAGAAGCACTGACAGCATGGGTATCGGCATTTCTGTCCCCCCTTGATCGCATGAGTTCTTTCCCTAACATCCCCATTATACAACCGACTTCTGGAAGAATGCGCCATTTACGCAAGCTACAAGACGTGCTTATACTTCAGGCATGAGCGTCAAGGACAGGATCCGGGAGAAAGGTCTCGAACTCGGCTTTGAAGGCGTTGGCTTTGCCGGGGTGGAGCCCATGGATTCATATATAAAAGAAATCGAATCCAGGCCGCCCGAGATGTACGGATGGACCAATAGCGATCGCTTCAGCACTATTCGGGGCGCGAGTCCCCAAGTAAAGCATCCTTCGGCTCGTTCCCTGGTGGTTTTGATTAGCAACTATTACAGGAAGAGCTTTCCCCAAATGCTGGAAGGGGTTTACGGGCGAGCCTACCTGGTCGATGAGCGAAAAGTCCTGGGAGAGGAGATGGCCCGCATCGCCTCTTTCTTTGTTTTCCTCAAGCAAGAAGGTATCTCCCCTATCTATGACGGAGAGATTCCCGCCCGCATGGCGGCGGCCAGGGCGGGGCTCATTACTTACGGTAAGAACTGCTTCGCTTATGGCCGGGAAGCCGCCAAAAACTCTTCCTGGATTGAGATCATTCCATTTATTGCAGATGTGGAGTTGGAACCCGACGAGCCTTCCGTTGAACTCAATTGCCCGCCGAAGTGCAAGAATAAATGCATGAAAGCCTGCCCTACCGGTGCCATTTATGATGATATGAAAATGAATCCCTTGAAATGCATTGCCTTTAACACCTACTACGGCGCAGAGACTACCCCAATGGAGTTGCGCGAGCCGATGGGCACCTGGGTATACGGCTGCGACGCCTGCCAGGAGGCATGCCCGCGCAACCGGCCCTGGATGCGGCAGGAAAAGCCGCCTCATGAGGATCTTCATTCTAGGATGGATGAATACGATCTCCAAGCCATACTACAAATGGATCAGGTCTTCTATGAGGAGAAGCTCTGGCCTAGATTTTTCTATATTTCGAGGAAAAGAATCGACCGCTGGCATATGAACGCCGCGAGGGCCCTGGGGAATCTTGGTAATTCGGATTGCATCCCGGCACTGGAGAGGTCGCTGCGCGAGAGCCCTTACGAAAACGTGCGCTCGATGAGTGCCTGGGCTCTTGGCAGGATTGGCGGGGCAAAAGCGCGAGAAATCCTTGAAAAAGCTCGGGGAAAAGAATCAGAGCCGGTTATTATTGAAATAAACCAGGCATTGCATATGCTCTGAAAGTCCGCAGCAATAGATCGGTCTTCGCCTTCGCCTCTTTCATAGCCCAATATGCAGTCATCTATTGCACTTATGACCTCTCGGGATGCTATGCTTCCCTAAGGGTCCAACGGTCCCGGGAATTATTATTCAAAGGAGTTGCCGCAGTATGAAATTTAAAAAGAGACACGTCCATGTTTCTGCCCTTGTTCTTGCCAGCCTAGTAACAGTCACTCTGTTCGCTGTGACCGGCTGCGGCAAGAAAAGTGAGGTCTCTCTTGATTACGATAAATCACCTGTGAATATAATCATCCAGGTTAAGAGCTTCGGCGGCATGCCGGCTCCCTGGGACGACACAATTCCCTCCTTCACGCTTCATGGCGACGGCACGGTGGTCAAATGGGGCGACAACGAATCGGATAACATTCTGGTCTCCGGCAAGATGACCGACAACCAGGTGAGCGACCTTCTGGTACGAATCCGGGATGCTGGCTTCTTCGACCTCGAGACCTGGTATCAGGGAGAGGCTTACGACTATACCTTTACATCCATTGAGATAAATCTGCAGCAGGAGAGCCATAAAGTAACCGATTACTTCGTGAAGCCGGAGGCATTCACCTCTGCCCTGCAGGCCATTATGGAAGCGCCTGCGCAGGATCTGAGGGATACGACACGCGGCCGCGGTTATCTTATAACGCAGGCGCATCAAGCAAGCGACAAAGATACCGTCATCGATTCGAGCAGCGATATCTACTTATCATTACCGGATGCCTCCGTTCTGCAATGGGCGGCAAAGGCGAATGAGCCCGTAGGAATAGACGGCAAGGATTTTTCCCGTATCAAGCGCTACGCCGTCGATCATAACACCAGGGGATTGGTCATCAAGACCGATACCGGCGATCTCATCCTCTACCCGGTCTATGAGCCCCGCTAGGTGACCCGGATCTAGGGCGTATACCCCATGGGAATACTTAATTCTTTAAGGGGTGCCGAGATGAAGAAAATCTATTCTGAGATTAAGATTGACGCGAGCGCGGCACGTGCATGGGAGATCCTAATAGATTTTCCCGCATATCCTGAGTGGAACCCGTTCATCCCCGAAATAAGCGGAGATTTACGCGTCGGCTCTATGCTCAAGGTACACATTCAGCCTCCCGGCTCCAGGGGGATGACTTTCAAGCCCAAACTCCTCCGGTTTGAGCCCGAGCACGAAATACGTTGGCTCGGTAGGCTGTTCATCGCCGGTCTGGTCGACGGTGAACATGCACTGGCCATAAAGAAGCTTGAAGGTGACCGCGTCTTATTCTCCCAATCTGAGGAGTTTAGAGGCCTCATCGTGCCGTTTCTCTCAGGAATAGTTAAAAATACAGCCAAAGGCTTCGAGGAAATGAACGGAGCGCTGAAGGAACGAGCTGAATCCGCGGGCGATTAGGATTTTCCTGGTTAGATAGGCAGGGGCAAGCACATATTCTTTTATTTAGCTCGATTTTAAGAAAATGTGAAAATAAAGAAGAATGACCCATTGATTTAGGAGGAATAATGGCTACTCAGATCGAGGAAAACAAGAGGATTGCGGTCGGAG
Organism: Candidatus Solincola sediminis; assembly: GCA_001767605.1. Taxonomy (GTDB): domain Bacteria; phylum Actinomycetota; class Geothermincolia; order Geothermincolales; family RBG-13-55-18; genus Solincola; species Solincola sediminis. Next base: position 13,719 of record MELM01000012.1, read on the forward strand.
TTTATACCGGTCTTTTCAACAAGAAGGACCTGTCGATAATCGAAGAACGCATCGCTCCGAATTACAGACAGTATAATCCCACGGTTCACGATGGGGCGGAAGAGTTGCGCTCGGCCTTGGAAGGCATGCTTGCATCCTTTCCCGAATTGCGGGTAGATGTGAAGGGCACAACCGCAGAGGTAGACTTGGTTGCCCTGCATGTTCACTGGAGCATGAATCCCGAGGACCGAGGATCAGCGATAGTCGACGTCTTTCGTTTGGAGAACGGCCTTCTTGTAGAACACTGGGATGTCATCCAGGAAATTGCGGAAACGTCCGCCAATCATAACGGCATGTCTTAGGGATGAAGGCGGATGCTGCTGCTGCTCCGCCCTTGACCCTACCTTTTTTTGGGCGCCGAGTTACCCGGAATGTACATTTTGTCATTAATGAAGAGGTCTCGAATATCGAGGAGCTCAATATCCGAGACCGTCAACCTACTTACGGTTTACCGTGTCGCCGCTCGGCCCAGGTAACGGCCGAATATATGACCGGCCAAGCCCACTCCCCATCCGGCTATCACCCATAGGGGCCATGGGTATTCCACTTTGCTCAGTTTCCACACGACAAGCAGGAATACATTGACCATAATGTACACGCCGAGATGCGCTTGGATGTCAATGTTGTGGGCGTTACATTTCCTGGTGGGTTTGACCACACCTTCATTGTGCACAGATGCTTCTTGTCCATCTTCCTTCATACTTCTCACTCCTTTCGCCTTGATATGCTGTGATCTTTTCTACTTTTCAGCCGGTCACCCGGCATTCATTTCCCTCGCTCACTCCGTTCAGGACATCACTCTGATTTTATGGGTTCGTTGATCAGATCCGACCCGCAGTAGCGGCACTTTATGGCCTCACTCCTGATTCTCTCAGCGCAATATGGGCACTTCATCTTGCCAGCCCTCGCGGGTCCCATCTCGTGAAGTATCGAGCCTACGAGATCCGAAACATCGCCGAGAATGGAACCGACCATGTGCGAGACTCCCGTTGTGATCCCTCTCACCGGACCTTCGTAAGCTTGCATCGTTCGCCCGCATTTGTCCGCTCCGGCCTTCTTCATCTCTGCCGTATCAATCACCCCCCTAAGAAACTATGCTGGCATTTCAGCCTCAACCCGGGATCTCATCGATGCCATATACTGGAATCCCGCCAATTGCTACCGCTCCTCTACCGAACCCGCGTACCACCTTGCCTTGGAAGGCTCGGTTTCCCCTTCCCCTCCCTCGCGATGAATCTCGGCTTTTGCTTGGAGCTTGTGCAAGGCCCTTTTAGCATCCTCGCCGTCCATCTGCAGTGCCTCCGCTATTTCCACCTGGGTTGCTCCGGGATACTCATTGATAAAGTTCGAAACCTTCTCGGCATTTGCCCTCACTCCCTCAACCATTTCCTTGCCTTTGTCAGAGAGGTTGAGTTTTTCAATGCGGTGCGCTTCCTTCCGCCTCTCTATGAAGTTCTCCAGATCGCCTGCGGTGACGATGTACTTCCGTCCTAATCTTGCCGCTGGGAGATCTCCCTTCTTTATGTAGTGATAGACCGTTTCGGTATTCAGTTTCAGCAGCCTGGCCACCTCACTGGGTCTTAAGAACTTTTCCATTTGATACCCTCCTTAATACCATACTAGTCTAGTTAAGGCGACTTTAGCCTATTTAAGTAGATATGTCAATGGCTTGTGCTGGTTCATGATATTTATAAATCACTTTTTGTGGATATCGTCTTCAGTTGCTTATCAACTCCAGATTATTGCCTGAAATAGTAGGATAATGGTATTGAAATTTGTTTCTGTTAAACACTGGAATAATGTAAGGGGTTTTAAAGGAAAGGCATATGCCGGAACTACTTGCTCAAGACATAGGTGATGTTGAAGTTCAATATCTGGATTATCCCGGTGATGGACCGACTGTGATAATGCTCCACGCTACCGGTTTTCAACCATGGCTCTGGCATCCGATAGCCAGGGAACTTGCACGCGACTTCCGTGTTATAGCGCCCTACTTCTGCGACCATAGACCAATCGAGCCCGAAAAACGAACCTTGAGCTGGCTTGTCCTTACCGATGACCTGGTGGCCCTAATCAGGCGCCTTGGAATTACTAGGCCCTTTGTTGTCGGGCATTCAATGGGTGGAACAATTGCGACCATTGCCGAAGCCCTCAATGGCCCGATCGCATCCCGCATGGTCCTAATCGAGCCCATCTTTCTACCCTCCAACTTTTATGAACTGGATATTATGGTTGAGCAACATCCACTTGCCTCGAAGGCGATCAGGCGCCGCAACAGATGGAACGACGAGGCGGACGCCAGGGAGTACCTCAATGATAAAAAGCTTTTTGCCAACTGGGACAGGGAGATGCTCGATCTTTACCTGGAGTATGGGATGAATAGATCCGACAACGGAGAGCTTACTCTCGCCTGCCAGCCGGAGAGAGAGGCAGCCCTTTTCATGGGAGCCATGGCGAAAGACCCCTGGAAACTTCTGGAGAAGATCTCATGTCCTGTGCTGTTAGTGGAAGGCGAAAACAGCGACAACAGGACGGTGATCGACCTGGAATACGCAACATCCCTTATGCCCAAGGCGGAACTCAAAGTAGTGCCGGGCGCTGGGCACCTCGTACCGATGGAAAGACCTCATGAGCTGCTTGCGTTGCTCCTCGAGTTCTTCGGAGGCTGATGACGATCCCATTAAGGCGCGTCTAACCCTGATGGTTTCGATGTCTAATCCTTGGCGTCTTTGAAGTCGATCCTGTCGTGGCTTCCATCGCAGAAGGGTTTGTTCTTCGATGACCCGCACCTGCAACAGCAGCAGTGCTCCGTCGAGACACTCTCAGCCCTCGGCTCGCATCCAACGACTTCTATGCCCCCGACCAGACAATACGGCCCATCCTTTGCCACGATCGCCGCTGGTTTTCGTTCTGGGTCCTTTTGTTCTACCCCATCAATGCTGTAACTGAGCGCTCCGGACGGGCACTTCTCAATCACCGCGATGATATCCTCGGGGTCGGCCGCGTCCGGGTCTATCCAGGGCCTTGCCTCCTTCCGAAAGACAGCAGGCAGCTCACGCCAGCAGAACCCGGCGTGAGAACAGAGATATCGGTTGTCATGGATGGTTATCCTTTTGCCTGCATAGTCACGGCCCCCGTTGACTGACCCATCCGACTCTTTCCTTCCACTAAAGCCGATCTTCACATGCGTGCCGTCACAAAAAAGTTTGTCTGCGGAACCTCCGCAACGGCAGAGGCAGACCGGCTCTTCACAGGAGATCTCGTTGCCGTGCCAATCATAAATGACGTTGCCTTCCGGATTGACCTCGTTCTCATATAGCAAAGGCCCGTCCTGTAGGGGGATTAATCTCGCCTTCTTTGGCTGATTTCGTTTTGGTTTAGTCATGAAAGCTCATCTGCTAACGTTTACTACGAGTTTGATTTTAGGAACGACCTTCCACTCCCTTTTCTTTGCAGATCGATTGCTTGCGGCGCGACGTTTACAGCCCTCCTGAAACTAATCCTTACGATACATGGTGACTACCACGCAGCCGCCAAGGCCGATGTTGTGCTGAAGGCCGATCCTTGCGTCTTCTACCTGACGGACTCCGGCTTCTCCGCGCAGTTGCCATACGAGTTCCGCACACAGCAAACCTCCGGATGGGTTGGTCACGTATTTGCCACCGTAGGTGTTGTCGCCGTCTTCTATGAATTTCTCCGCCGTCCCCTCGGGCGTAAGGCCAAGCCCCTCATACGTGATCAGCTCGCTGGCGCCGCGAACTCCACCTAATTCAACGTCATCCGGTATTCTTGAAATGCATTCCCTGCACATAGACTATAGCACCCATAGCCGAACCTCCGAACGATCTATGTTTATCGTAAAGGACCTAGTGGTTGTTCCGATCAACAGAAGGCCTACGCAGCCGGCAAATGTACGCTTGATGACCAGCCGGGTTATACCTTCTATTTGGAGGTGGAGGATCTCGAGGGCTGGCTTGTGAGGCATGACACTATAGCGATTACCGTTAAGAATGATTCGGGCACTCAAGTGTATGCTACGCAGGGAACCATAGCCGGAGGAGCTATCAAGATCGTTAGATAAGCATGATTTGATGTATTGCGGGGCAGGGAAAGATTTCCCTCGCCCTGCAATTGGCATGACGGGTGTTATGATTAGGTCTTTATAAGATATGCCGATACTTCTAAAATCAAAGAGCGTAGAGGCTTGACGGTTTGTTATTCAGGGAAGGATGTGCGTAACGATGCCATTGAACGCAAAGGTCCATTACAACCAGATCACCGATGCGTGGAAAGATTTCATGGGGGAACATTTCCATTTCGGCTACTTCGAGACCGAGTCCACAGACCTGGAAACTGCTGTGGCGGCCCTCACCGACAAGATGCTCGCGCTCGGCGATATCAACCCCGACACTAGGATACTCGACGTCGGCTGCGGCATAGGCGGCCCCGCGTTCTACATCCATCAAAAGTACAACTGCTTCATAGACGGCATATCCACGAGCGACCGCGGAATCGAACTGGCAAATGCTGCCAGCAAGGAGAAGGGCTACGATAAAGTCAACTTCAAGGTGGCGGATGGGCAGAAAAACGGCATGCCGGATAAGAGTTACGATATCACCTGGGTCATGGAATCATCGCACATGATGTCCAATAAGAAGGCCCTCTTTTCGGAATGCTACAGGGTACTCAAGGATGACGGATCGCTCATCCTCTGCGACCTCATGATGCGGGTTCCCTTTCGCAAGCAACTCGCCCACTTCGTAAGGAATCCCAGGGAATACCGCGACAACATGAAGACCTTCGGGTTCGCCCAGCTGATACCAATGGGAATGTATGCGAAGCTCCTGGTAGAAGCTGGCTTTAACAATCTCAAGGTCATGGACATTTCTAAACAGGCTGCACCGACGGGCAAGGTCTGGGCGGAAAATGCCATGAAGTATAGGGATGCCCAAAGTAAAGGTTTCACTAATGAGGATGTGGACCTGTTCGTGCGCGCCTGCGAAGCAATGCACGGGTGGTTCGAGGAAGGTATTATAGGCTACGGAATAGTGAAGGCCACGAAGTAACTGGGAGGGCCATGATTCTAAAACGAGCCTTTTGGGTTTGTGTTTCAGCAAAATCTGTTATAATGAACGAGTATTGGCCTTTTGAGGCAGGAACGAGATTCTTTCCCGAGGGACCCAAAACCTCGGGTTTTTTTCGAGAAGGAGGTGAAAGATTGAAGATATACGCAGGAAACCTGAGCTACTCGGTGGCTTCCGAGGATCTACGGAAGGCATTCGAAGAGTTCGGTACGGTCGATTCGGCGGACGTGATCATGGATCGCAATACCAACAGGTCCAAGGGATTTGGTTTCGTGGAGATGTCCAATGACCAGGAAGCGCAAGCAGCCATAACAGGGCTGAATGGCAAGGACCTGGATGGGCGCCCGCTTAACGTAAGTGAGGCCCGGCCCAAGAGAACCGAATCAAGAGGTTCGTACCGTTATTAAAGCTTTTTGGATCCCGGGCCTTTATATATAGATACCGGGACAAGATTAGCAACCTAGAGTGGAGGTCTCTGATCTCCGCTCTTTCTTATCCGCTACTTATAGGGAGTGAAGTCGATACCCCGGACCTGACCTCGTTTTTCAAACCAGTCCGGCTCATTCAATGGCGGTACGACGAGCTCCGCTTCTTCCTTGCGAACCAGCTTTATCGCTTCACTCGGACAGGAGCTTACGCAAAGGCCGCACCCGATGCACGCCTCTTTAATAAACTGGTACTCGCCGTCTTCTTCGACAATAGCGTTTACCTGGCATCGTTCCTCGGCGCATATGCCGCAATCGGTGCAGAGCTCCGGATCCTTCACCGCGTAATAATGGGAATTTATTACAAGTGAAGCCGGTATGCCCAGTTCATGAATGGACCTCAGCACCCCGCAACAGCACTTGCAGCAATTGCAGATATAGAATTGTCCGGTTTGGACATTGGATGCGAGGTGCACCATGGCTTCATCTTCCGCCTTATTGAGCAATTCGTACGCCTCATCTTTGGATATTATCCGTCCCGCGGAGAACTGCTCGAAGTACCCGGGTACCGGCGCGATGGCCATGCAGATCTCAACGGTTCTAGCGCACGGGTTTCCAAGCAGCCCTTCTTCCTTTTTGCATATACAATCGACCACGCGGAATGACTGGCCGGCTTCGATAATCGAAGAGACCTTCTCGTAAACGAGTGCCTCCTGCTCGTTGGGGATGGCTTCCTCTACCAATACCGTCTGCATCAGTTGCGGTGTTTCTGCAAAGAATTGCCGGGCATATATCGGCCTATATTGATCGTTTAATTCCGCCAGTTCCTTATCCATGTGCTCGACCTGGTATTCGAATATACCGAGAATCCAAGGTATCATCTTGAAAAGGCTCGTTCCCCCCAGCCTGACTTCGAATATCTGACCTTTCTCGGCCATATCCTGTAGCGTCTCCTTGAAGTCTTCTAACGGCCGGCCGGTACGCTCCGCGATCTGCTCGGCTGTTTCGAGCTTTAGCCTCATGTCGCAAAAGATGCCGGCTTCCTCCGGCATGAAAATCTTTTTGAGCAACTTGATCTCGACACCGCTTTCGGTAGAAGGGAATCCGTTGGGCAGCGTATCGAGGACTTTGGCCAACCTTGAGTAAACGTCTTCATTCATGATAAAGGACCTCCCTGGCTTCTTTTTTTCAATTATAACCTAGGGGGCTATAAGCAGCTTGATGCTTATTGCCAACAGTGCGGCGGCTACCCAAGGATGTTGGGCTTAATATCCGGCTACGTCATCTCCGCCTCTTGCGTGACCGAACGAACCCATGTAATCAAAGTACATGGCACGCTCGGCCAGAAGACTGGCCGAGCCGTCTTTAGAACGAACACGGATCGAGAACTCGAGCGATTGCCGCCCCAACACGTCGTTGGCATATACTGTCGTGCGCGAGTAGGGGGCGAGGGCAACTTCCTCCTGCATCACTTCACCACTCATGAGGATGTAATCCACCACCGCGGTTTTTCCCTCGGCACTGGTGTTCTGAATAAGTAGCCAGGTCTCGAATTGCGAACCGTTGTTACCCGTGTAACCTTCGGCGAAATATAAGGTGGATTTGGGTGATGCCGTCCCGAGGCAGTTGTGCCCACCCTGCCAGCGCAGGCGATAATCGAAATACATGGCCCGTTCTACCACCACGGGTAGCATTGCGTGAACATGCGCACTTATCATCTTTCCTTCCCCAACACAGGCATCGGCATATATCGTGAGGCGACTCATTGCCGCGGCTGTGGCATTGAAAGCCTGGGTGCTTCCGTCCGGGAACATGAAAGTAACCTGGACGGGATTTGCTTCGCTGTTGTTATTTGCCACCAGGATATACTCGTCGAAAAGGCTTCCCGACCAACCGGTGTAGCCCTCCGCCAGATACCAGTCATTGCGGGTCTCGCTTGAAGCTTTCCCGATATGCCCGCCGGAATATGAGCCCTGGTAGGAGAAGTACATGGCGCGCTCGGCTACAACTGGCTGATCGCTCTCGATTCGGGCGCTAACCTCCCGCCCTTCGCCCACCTCGTTATCCACGTTGATATTGAAGCGGCTGCGGCCGGACACCTGAAAGTCCTTCGTCTCACTCGCTCCCCCTGGAAACATATAGGTGACGCGAAAGTTGGCCGTTGCGGTGCCGGGATTAAGAACGAGAATCCATTCATCGAAGGGACTGCCTGAAGTGCCGGTGAAACCTTCCGCGAAGAAGAGGTCGGCCGTGGGCGCTGTCGAGCCAATCGCCTGGTGTCCCCCGTTTATCTCATTGTGATTGAAATATAAAGCGCGCTCGCAGATAAATCCGCTGCTGCCCTCTATTATCGATGCCAGCCCGACTTCATTGGGCATCTCCGCATTTGCGAGAACCGTTCGCCTGCTGTGAGCGGGCAGGCTGTGATCGAACTGCCTCTCAACTCCCTTGTCGTTCATATAAGTAATCGTTACGGTGATGTCATTATCTTCCATATTGGATAGCAGCAGGTATTCATCAAAACCGGGCTGCGTGCTTCCTTCCGCGAAATACCATTTACTCGGTAGATCCGATGCCGAGGGATTGACTACACTCGCTTCCTCACCCGGCAGGCCGGTTGCGTTGAGCATCCCGGTGTTAGTTATAGAAGCCCCTGCGGGAAGATCGCTTGCTACCTGTACCCGGAAGGTTACTGTAGCCGCGCCTCCTGCGGAAATCACACCCGCCGCCTGTACTTGCGAATTTACGGCGATACCTGTGGCGAGCGGCGTTGTTCCACCGACATCGGGAATGAGAGTTCCATTCAAGGTTGTCGAATGCTCCAGATAAGTAGTGTAGGGAGGGATTGCATCGGTCATGGAGCACCCCGTCGCCTGCCCGTCACCCTTGTTTGTCGCTAGCAGGGTATAGGTAATGTTTTGCCCCCGGGTAATCGCTCCGGAAGGAGAAGAAGTTTTCTCTAAGGATAGGGTGGGTCCGGTGCTCTTCCATATCTCGATCCCGGTTGTCGTGTTGTAAGTAGCGACGTAGAGACGTTGATTGAAGGGCGCCAGTGCGTAACATCGTTTATTGTCTGTATCTCCAAAACCGTTGGTATTGGCCATTTCCCACGTCGTGCCGTCATAACTCCAGACTTCACCTCCGCCGGCGTTCTGAGTGCCGAGGTAGAGGCGGTTTTCAAAGATAGTCATGCTGCGGGAACAGTAATTGGCCGGATCACCATAACCGTCCGTGTTTGCCTGTACCCATGTGCTGCCATCATATCCCCATACTTCGGTTCCATTTACCTGGTTATAAGTTCCTACGTAAAGGCGGCCGTTGTACTCCAACATGCTATGACAAAGGTTGTTGGTGTCACCGAAGCCGTCAGGGCTCGCTTTCACCCAAGTGCTGCCGTCGAAACCCCATACCTGAATACCGGTAGTATAGTTCATTGTACCCGCATAAAGCCGGCCATTATAGGTTGCCAGATTGTAGCAATAGCCGTTCTGAGGCTCCCCGAATCCACCTGTCGCGGATGCACTCCAGGTGCTACCGTCATAGCACCAGACCTCGCACCCTTCCCAGGCATTATAGGTGCATGCATAAAGCTTGCTGTTATATAGGGCCATGCCGAATATGACCAGGTTGGCTACTTTTCCGAAACCGCTTGCCGTGGACAGCGACCATGTAGCGCCATCATAGGACCACACTTCCCCGCCGTCGGTGAAATTACATGTGCCGATATAGAGCTTGCCTTGGTAGACAGCCATTGAATCCGTATAAGTATTGGCCGCATCGCCAAAACCGTCCGTATTCACCTGTGACCACGAATTGTCATCATTGCGACGCCACACTTCAGTTCCCGTCGTCTGGTTGTAAGTGCCTACGTAAAGGTGATTGTCATAAACTTCCATGTCGTAGCTGGCTCGGTTGTTTGTGTCCCCGAAGCCGTCAGGATTGACCTGAATCCAATCAAGGGGGGCGGCCCGAGCCCGGGCGGAAAAGCCGAGTACGCCTGCGAGAAGGGATGCCACCATAAGCATCACCATAATTATTCTGGCCGGCCATCTCTTCAACTCAATCACCTTCGGGGATTCTTTCATGAGTGCGGACATCAGAAATCGTATTAATACCTCCTATTATCTGGCTCGTCAATTTCACATTATAATGGGTCATTTCCCTGGTAAACGGTATTATATGGCGGTTTAGAGGGGGTATCTGAGGATTGAGGGCGTGTCACTGCGAGGAGCGTAGTGACGAAGCAATGACAATCGTTGGATCGATTAGCCGCTTACATTCCTTGCAATGACATCAGAACTTGGTCAAAGCCCGGGAAGGAGATATCCACGCATTCCCAGCCGGAAATGGCTGTCTCGGCTTCTGCGCACAAAGCCGCCACTGCCAGAGCCATGGCGATGCGATGATCACCGTGTGAATCCACCTGCGTACCTCGCAGCTTGTTCGGACCTTGTATGCTGAATCCGTCCGGTAACTCGTCGATCCTGGCTCCCATTTTTCTGAGTTCCGTGCATATTGCCGCTATGCGGTCGCTTTCTTTCACTCTTAATTCACCGGCTCCCCTCACAGTTGTGGTCCCTCTTGCCATGCATCCTATCACCGCAAGCAGCGGCACCTCGTCGATCATGGCGGGGACGCGCCATCCTTCAAGCTCGATGCCGGATAGTTGCGTCCCTGAAACCTTTAAGTCACCTCGTGGTTCATTATCCATTTCCTGGTAATTAGCTTCGATAATCAGTGCCCCCATTGAATTGAGGACACTCAGGAAGCCGGCCCGAGTAGGATTGAGACCCACATTCTTTAATAGAAGCCTCGATCCTGGTATAACAACGGAGGCCGCAATGAGAAAAGAGGCGCTCGACATATCGCCCGGAATTGCTATCTCTCGCGATTCCAACGATGATTTCTTAATCGTAATGGCATCGTCTCCAAATGAAAGCTCAGCCCCCATCAAAAGGAGCATCCTCTCTGTGTGGTCACGTGAAGAACGACCTCCAATGATGGTCGTCTCGCTATCAGCCTGCAGACCTGCAAGCATGAGGGCCGACTTGACCTGGGCGCTGTCCACTTCCATTAGATGCTCGATACCATGTAGTGGGCCGCCTTTTATTCTAAGAGGAGGCTTCGTACCATCTTCGCTCCCTGTGATCTCGGCGCCCATTCGGCGCAATGGTTCGATTATGCGTCCCATAGGACGTGTTCGTAATGATTCATCTCCGGTTATTACGCTCTCGAAGGAGCGGCCGGCGAGCACACCGGCCAAAAAGCGCATGGTAGTTGCGGAATTCCCGGCATCCAACACATCGTGGGGCTGGCGAAAGGCTTCCGGACCGTGCCCCTCGATTGTAAGTGCATCATCTTCCAGCTTCCAATTAATACCTAGTTCTCTCAGGCAGTTAAGAGTGCTCAGGCAGTCGCCTGAGCGAAGGAACGGCCGAGCGACAGTCTCCCCTTCCGCAAGCGCTCCCAGTATGGCGGCCCGGTGGGATATGGATTTATCCGGTGGGACTTCTACCTGTCCGCGAAGGGAGGAGACACCGTGGAAAGTCATATCCATTACTATCCTCCCAACGTCCTGCCCATGGTTACCCTGTAGCCCTTAGCTCTGAGCGCATCAGCCGCCCGCGCCGCATCCTCTGCACCGCTTATGGAAAGCCTCAATAATCCTTGCCCGCTTTCAAGCGGGTGCACCAATTCGATATCCACGATGTTTATACCCAGCTCCCCTACCGCCAGGGTGACATCGCTGATTACGCCCGGCCGGTCCTCGACCGCCAAAGTCAGGTTAAAGAGGCCGGCGAGCGATTCGCGCAGTGCCGGGGCCAGGTTTTGCCTTCCCCTGCTCGCCGTTTCCATCCAGCCTTCCAATGCGTTTTCATCGGACTGCTCCAACATGCGGCCTATGCTTCGCAATATTTCCATGGATTCATTCAGCGATTCCGCGACCGCATCCCGGTTCTCGAGAAGGATATCCAACCAGATACCGGGACTTGAAGCCGCTATGCGGGTCATATCACGAAACCCTCCGGCCGCAAGTCTTAGGAGAGGATACTCCTCAGCCCGTTCCAAAGCGAGATTCATAAGGCTCATGGCCATGATGTGTGGAAGGTGACTTATGACTGAAACCGCGCGATCGTGTTGCAGAGGGTCCATGGCAATAACCCTGGCTCCGAGCGAGGTGAGCAGGGCATGAAGCCGCGAATAAGCTTCATCACCGCAACCAGGTCCGGGGGTAAGCACGTAGTAGGCATCGCGAAAGAGGTTCCTATCGGCGGCCTCCACGCCCCTCTGCTCCGATCCCGCCAGCGGGTGCCCGCCGATAAAACTGGTGCCGGGCGGCAATATCTCGGAAGCAGCCTTTACCACCCGCTCTTTCACCGACCCCACATCGCTTACGGTCGTACCCGGCTTCAAGTTGGGTGCGACTTCAGCCATAACTTTCTCTATGGAGCGAACCGGGACGGCTATGAAAATCAGATCACATGCGGAAGAGAGATCGGCGATATCATTCGAAGCTTTCTGAATGGCTCCACCGGCGCGCGCCTGTTCGAGCATTGCGGGATCTGAATCATACCCCAACACTTGATCCACTGCGGCTTCATGTTGCAGGGCAAGGCCAAGGGATCCGCCTATCAATCCGGTCCCTATGATGCCCGCGCAGCGATAGCTCGCTCTTGCCGGCATTATGCCTCTACTTCCTTCCCAGATATTCCGCCAGCCCTTTTAAGTCTTCCATCATCGACCCGAAGCCGTCTATCGTGAGAGATTGCGAACCGTCGCAAAGCGCCTCACGCGGATTTGGATGTATTTCTACCATCACGCCGTCCGCCCCAGCCGCCAGGGCCGCGCGGCAGAGGGGTGGCACTAATTCTCTCACGCCCGTGGCGTGACTGGGATCAACGAAGATTGGCAGGTGCGAGAGACCTTTCACGATCGGTATGGAAGAAATATCCAATGTGTTGCGTGTCGCTGTTTCAAAGGTCCTTATTCCACGTTCGCAGAGTATCACCTTTTTGTTTCCTTCCTTCAGAATGTATTCAGCCGCCATCATCCATTCCTCGATTGTGGCGCTCATTCCGCGTTTCAAGAGGATGGGCATCTCGCTGTATCCCAATTCCTTCAGCATCAGGAAGTTCTGCATGTTGCGCGCTCCCACCTGGAGCACGTCGGCGTAGCGGCTGACCAGTTCTATATCCCTGACATCAAGGACTTCCGTAACTACCGGCAAGCCGGTCTCATCCCGAGCCGCCGCGAGCATCTTCAATCCGTCTTCTGCCAATCCCTGGAAGCTGTAGGGAGAGCTGCGCGGTTTGAAGGCGCCACCTCGGAAGAACTCGGCACCGGCTGCTTTTGCCGCCCTGGCCGCCAGCAGCACCTGCTCTTCACTCTCAACGGAGCAAGGGCCGGCAATGATGTTAAAGTGACCGCCTCCTATCTCGGCATCCCTTACCTTTATAACCGTCGGCTCCTCATGGAACTCGCGGCTGACCAGCTTGTAAGGCTTCATGATGGGGACGACCTTCTCGACGCCGGCATAGGCCTCGAGAGGCATTTGCATTACCTTTTCCCGGTCACCTATCACCCCAATAACCGTGCGGAATTCGCCCTGGGATACGTGGGCTTCGGCACCCACTTCATGCAAGAGCGCGATCAGTTCATCGATGTCTTTTTTGCTCGCTCCCTCGCGCATTACGATTACCATCGCTATCACTCTCCTTCATAATCGAAAAGTCCGAGCCGCCGGGCTCGAACTCCCCTTTTCAATTCTATTCTCTTGTGAAGCGCTGCCCGTTTATTCGGGGAGGTCCGTCCTCAACTGACGCGCCCCCTCGAGATAGGGATGGCGCAGTTCATGTAGATGCTTTCGAGTATAGAAGTGCATAAGAACCCGGATGCATTTTCCGGGTGAGCCCTCTATGTCCAGTTCCCTGGCGCATAGCAATGGAACATGGGTCAATCCAATGTGCCGCGCTGCAGCCGCCGGGAACTCGGAGTGAATATCGCTTGTTCCTGTGAAAACAATATCGACGATATCTTCCGTACTGACATCGTTGCGCTGTATCATTTCCCGCAGTAACTGCGCTGTCCGCTCCGTTACTTCTTCCTTGGTATCTTCCCGGCAGAGGATCGCTCCCCTCAAGGCTCTGAGTTGCATGCCATGCCTCCTCGTATTTTCAGTAATCAAGTTTACCATAGTAACCTACACAAAGGTGCCTGACACCTTTGTGTAGGTTAGGTGAGGAGGCGCTTTATTTCGGCGGAGGTGAGGGGGCGGTAGGTTCCCTCCTCTACGCCGTGCAGGGTCAAGGGACCCACCTTGGTGCGGATGAGATCGAGTACGGCGAGATCTATCGCGGCAAGCATTCGCCTGATCTGCCGCTTCTTTCCTTCATGAATGGTTATTTCGAGCAGGGCCCTTTCTTCGCTTTGCCGCAATACGCGCACTCGAGCCGGCTGTGTTTTTCCTTCTTCCAGCCTGATGCCCTTTCGTAGTTTCTGCAGTCCTTGATTGCTCAGGCTCCCTTTTGCTTGCACGAGATACGTCTTTTCCATGCCGTGACTCGGGTGCATCATCTTCTGTGCCAGGTAACCGTCATTGGTTATGACCAGGATCCCCCTCGTATCCTTGTCCAGGCGCCCTACGGGAAACAGCCGGCCTTCCTCTTTTATGAGATCCATTACCGTCGGGCGGCCTCGGCTGTCCTTAACAGTCGTTATGAATCCGGCGGGTTTATTGAGGAGGAAGTATTCTTTTTCGATGTTCAGGTCTACCTGTATGCCATCGACTTCGACCTTGTCCTCCTCTACATCCACACGATCACCTAAACCGGACATCTGGCCGTTTATCTCAACCCGGCCGGCTTCGATCATTTCCTCGCATTTTCGGCGTGAACCGAGACCGGCGGCGGCTAATACTTTCTGGAGGCGTTCAGGTTGGCTCATCGGGTTCCACAAACGTACCCGTCCCCGTTGTGGAAGGTTCGGCGAGGGAGTGGGCGATTCTATCTATTGTTTCCTGGTCGGGCTCGAAACTTTTGAGGGACGGAAGGTCGTCGAGGTTGTTCAAGCCGAAGCGTTCCAGGAACTTATCGGTCGTTATATAAAGGGAAGGACCACCCGGCGCCTTTTCTTTGCCGGCTTCCGCCACCAGACCCTGTTCTTCCAGCACTTTCACCATATTCTCCGATTGCACTCCCCTCAGATTCGCCACCTGTCCGCGGGTTATCGGCTGCAGATAAGCGATAATGGCCAGCGTCTCGACCGCGGCCCGCGTGAGCCTGGTTCTTTTTGATGACAGCAGGAGTTTTTCGATATGATCGGCATAGGCCGGATGAGTATGCATCCGCCATCCGCCCCCCACCTCCCTCAGCTGCATTCCACGGTTGTATTCTATGTATTCGTCCCTCAGCTCCTGCAACACGGAAAGCATCTTGCCTTCATCACACTGTAATATTGCGGCCAGTTGCTTGGGGAACAGGGGCTCGTCGGCAACGAAGAGCATCGCCTCTACCGCGCCCTTGATGTCTTCGATTTCCTGTAAATCGTCCTGTCCTGCGGCGGTCCTCCATAATTTGCCGCCGATGGGTTTAATATCCATTTTCTACCTCCATTTTCGGGTAGACCTTGATATCCCCGAACCGCTCCGCCTGCCGCATGTCGATCTCCTCCCTGTTATACAGTTCGAGCAGGGCGAGGAAGGTCGCTATTAACTCGACTCGATGAATGAAATCCCGCGTCAACTCGCGGTAGCTGGTCTCCCCTCTTTCCCTCAATACCTCACGCACCCGTTCTACGAAATCCTGAATATTCACCTTGATGGGGGCGATGTACGATACATCAACCTCCGCCTCCGACTCGATGATCTCCCTGGCCGCCTCGACCAACCTTTGCAGCGTGAGGCCTTGAATGACATCCGGCATCACATCCCGGAAAGGCTCCTCGAGGTCGATCTGGCGGTAATAATATCTCTCCTCCCGCTCGAGCCTGCCCGCCAGCTCGGCCCCCGCATTGCGATATTTCTGATATTCCACGAGCCGCCACATCAGCTCCTCACGCATCTCGGCTGCGCTCATCTCCTCGATGTCCTTTTCCGGCTCAGGCAACAGATAATCCGACTTCAGCTTGAGCAGGGTTGCCGCAATAAGGAGGAATTCGGTCGCTACCTCGAGGTCCAACTCGCGCAAAGTTTCAATATAGGCGAGATATTCGTCGGTTATTTCCGCGACCGAGATATCATAGATATCGATCTCACGCCGGCTGATAAGATGCAGGAGCAGATCGAACGGGCCTTCAAAGACCTCTAGTTTTACCTGGTAGGGCAACCCTTCCCCCTAATCGATGGACATCTTGATCCGGACTTCTTCCAGGACGCCGGCGGCTATGGGCTCCACTTTCGCATGTCCGCCGGCAAGGATATCCCTGGCCAGACGAGGCTGGGTCTCGAGATTTTGCCTGCGCTCCCGAAACGGTTCGAGCGCCTCTATTACTCGCTCGGAGAGCAACTTCTTGCAGTCCACGCATCCCCAACCCGCCGTCCGGCAATTCTCGGCTATCTCCTCCAGCCTGTCTCCTGAATATATCTTGTGCAGTTGATAAACACTGGATTTCTCCGGATCTCCCGCGTCTTTTCGAGTGCGGCGAGCGGGGTCGGTGATCATCAGCATGATTTTTTTCCGTATTTCATCCGGGGAATCCGAGAGGGAAATGTAATTATTGTAGCTCTTACTCATCTTACGCCCGTCGGTACCGGGAATCCTTGGATACTTCGACAATACGGCCTCGGGTTCTTTCAACGTCTCGCCATAGAGATAATTGAAACGGCGCACAATCTCTCTGGCCAGCTCGAGATGAGGCAGTTGGTCCTCGCCCACCGGAACCCGTTCGCCTAAAACAATAGCGATATCAGCCGTCTGGAGAACCGGGTAGCCGAGAAAGCCTTGAGTCGATAGCTCGCGGCCTTGTAACTGCTCCAGTTGCTCCTTGAAGGACGGCACCCTTTCCAGCCACCCGAGCGGTGTAATCATTGATAGATAAAGCTGGAATTCCGCGACTTCCCGCAGGTCCGACTGCAGGTAGATGACTGCTTTTTCGGGATCGAGACCGGCTGCAAGCCAATCGAGAACCATCTCGTCCGTATAGGTACGAAGCATAGAGGGATCCTGATAATCCGTGGTCAAGGCATGCCAATCGGCTACAAAAAAGAAACATTCGACTTCGTTTTGCAGCTCGATCATACGCGCCAGGTTGCCGTGCAGATGCCCGAGGTGCAGCCTCCCGGTCGGTCTGTAACCGCTAACTATACGTCCTTGCGCCAATTTGCCTCCTTTACATTGGACATTTCGACCTTCGCCTTTTACTACCTTCTTTCAAAACCTGTCGTCAACCGCTCGCAACCTGCGCGCTCTTTCGCTCGACGGATCCTCCTGGTGGCAGGCAACCATCTGAATCAGATCCTCCTCACTCCCCAATCCCGATAGGAGTTCGGCGGCTATTTCACCGTGATGGCTCTGCGCGTATAGCCCCCTCTTCCAGGACCCACTCAAGCTGCGCGCCCGCTCGAGAGGCCTCTGCCCGACAGCCTCGGCATCGACCTCTTCAACCATCGACAGCAGTCTTCGCGGCATCAACAATTCGAGCATTGTATACAACCAGCGCGTTATGAGTCCCAGGTTTGAAGAGAGCTTCCCCGCATCGTGCAGCAGCGCCGCCTTTTGAAGAATCGGATCGTCCCGCAAGCGGCCGGCGACTGTCATGGCATGGGCCAAGTCGTAGCGCTTCATTGAAAGAAACAATTCGGCTTCGCCACCTGACAATATAGGCGCCGCCTTTTCGGCTCGCCGTCGCAGGCACGGATCGAGCGCCAATATGGATATCCAGGCTTTTCCAGGTAGATTCTTCCAGGTATTCACGATTAGAATATCGGGGCCAGGCCAAAGAGGCGAAGGATCAAATTAGCGACGCCGCCTACAGCAGCCGAGAGAGCAAAACCAAAGACGAAGACCAGGAGCAGTACTATCAGAAACCCGTACGGCTCGATCGATTGATATGCGCGCTTGGCCTCCCCTTTCAAAAAATAAGCGACGATACGCGAACCATCCAGGGGAGGAATCGGAATGAGGTTGAAAACGAAGAGCAGTATATTTATGTAACCAATAAATAGGCAGGTATAGATAACGCGATAAATGAAGGTGCCGCCCTCGAAGAGAGTGAACACCTTGAGCAAGCCAATAAAAATCAGGGCGATGCCCAGGTTTGAGAGGGGCCCGGCCAATGACACCCATATGATTCCCCTTGGTTTCCGGAAATAGAAGGGATTTATCGGTACGGGCTTGGCATATCCAATAATAAAAGTACCCTGGCCGAGCAGGCTCAGAAGGAAAAGGAATCCCGGCAGGATCAGGGTGCCGAACGGATCTACATGGGCAAGCGGGTCCAGCGTCAGCCGACCGGCGCGCTTGGCTGTCGTATCGCCCATTCGATATGCGACATATCCATGCATGAATTCGTGGAATATCACGCCGATTATTAGGCCTACCAGCATGTAAATCGCCGCTTCAACTCTCGAAGGTGCCATAGACCTACTCCTGCTTTTTCTGCCGGATGAGCTCGGCGGCCAGTGCGAGCTCTTCCTCGCGATTACTTATCTTTCCATCCAACAGCTCTTTGCGGACCTGGTTCAGAATCTCACCATAGGCCGGAGACGGGGCTAATCCCATTTCGGCCAGGTCCTCCCCTTTTATATCTATTGATATATTCTTCCAACGCTTGAGGTAAGTTTCCACCATTCCCCTGATTTCCGGACCCCCTAAGATATAGAGATATGCTAAGGCTTCGTTATTTAAGGGGTCAAGCAGGCCTGTTATCCTGCTTGCCGCCGCATCCCCTTGAAGCAGAGATTCGATAATGGCAGGCACTACATCATGGCACTGCTTTATAGTATTCGCATCCTCCCGCTTGAACCGCATCTGGTTGCACCACTTCTCCACTTCGTGCAGGGGTAATTCGCTCAAGAGTACGGCAATACCCGGCAGCCAGAACTTGGCCTCCGCCCCGATAAATTCCCAGGCTTCGCCCATATATCGCTCGAGCAGGCGAAATCGGCCTCGCATAGCCGAAGTCATGATCAAATCGGGGTGCAAGATATGCAATGTGCCCAGTTCCTCCAGCCTCTCGACGGCATGGAAAGGCAGCGGTGGAGGCTCCGAGAATATATCTATGAGTTCATCCCTGACGCGAGCGTTGGTAAGTTTTCCCACAATCTCCATCTCGACCGCCCGCCGGGCCAGCATTTCCGTCTGACTTTCCATGCGGAAGCCATAGCGCTCCTCAAAGCGAACCGCCCGGAAAATACGAGTCGGGTCCTCTACGAAACTGAGGTTGTGCAAGATTCTAACATGACGTCTCTCGAGATCCCGCACGCCACCGAAATAATCGAGAAGTCCACCGAATCGATCGCCGCTCAGCGCAATAGCCATGGCATTTATAGTGAAATCACGGCGGTAGAGGTCCTGCCTGATCGAGGACATCTCTATGGTCGGAAGCGCGGCGGGATATTCGTAGAATTCCGTCCTTGCCGTCGCCACGTCTATCCTCCGTCCGGTCGGGAGTATGACCACCGCCGTTCCGAACTTACGGTGGCTGCGGACTCGCGCTTTCAGTTCCGCGGCAAGTATTCGGGCGAATTCGATTCCCTCGCCTTCGACGACTATGTCGAGATCGAGGTTGGAGAAACCGAGGAGCAGATCGCGCACTACCCCCCCCACCAGGAAAACATTATAGCCATGGGAGGCGGCGGCGCTGGAGACCGTTTTAAGCATGGATTGGACGTCGCCCGGAAGGCCTGCCTGCATCCTCTCGAGTATCTCCGCTCGCGAATACCCCTGTGTGCCGCCTTCCGGTGAGAAACCATGTAAATACTCTTGCCCGTGCAAAGCGCGTATGATGTCCTTTCGCGTCACTATGCCGAGAAGCTTCCTGTCACTTAGCACCGGGATACGTCCGATTGCGTTATGTATCATTAAATCCTGTATCTCCTGCAGCGACGCTTCGGGTTCCACGTGTACGATATCGCGGGACATAAAGCCTTTAACCGGAGCATGACCAAGGCCGTGGTGCCCCGCCTTATCGAGATCCTTTCGGGATATCATACCGACGAGGCGGCTTGAGTCATCAATTACCGGGAATGCCGTGTGTCCCGTGAGTTCCATTCGCTTGGATGCCTCTGTTATAGGGGTGTCCTCGTGCATGGTTCTAACCGGCCCGCTCATTATCTCGCCGGCCGTGACCATCGGTCCTACTTTCTGTTCCAGGAGGCGGAGGAGCGCCTGTTTAGCGCTCTCCAATGTATGGTCCCTCATTGTGGCCGACCCGGCTTTTGCATGGCCTCCGCCATTCAGCCCGGAAAGGATGTCATCCACATCCACTTGCTGCAATCTCGAAATGCCGACTACTACGACCCGGCGCCGCATCTCAACCAGAGCGAAGAGGACCCCCAGGTTCTCCAGCTCAACCAGCTTGCTTGTGATGAGTGATGCGCCCTTGACATATTCTTCCGTCCTGGCGGTCGCTATGTTTATGAGTACTCCGCGGATTCGCCGCTGCTCCATTCCCGCCAGCAATCTGGTCATCAGCTCGTGCTGGGGTGGAGTCAACTGCTGCACCAGGAAATGATTCACCACAGTCAAATCAGCGCCCTCTCGCATCAGATAGGCGACGGCATCCGCATCCTCGTAGGTGGTGCCCGGAAAGTTCAAGGACCCGGTATCCTCGTAGATTCCGAGAATGAAGAGAGTGGCTTCAAAAGGGCTTATCGGGATGCCTTTACCGTGAATCAGCTTTACAAGAATAGTCGTTGTCGCCCCGGTCATCTCGCTGTAGTCACTGGCATTCGCCATGTCGTGTTCCGATCCGGGATGATGATCGTACACGAAGACTTCTACGTCGCTCCTTCGAGCTACCTCTGCGAATTCGCCGATCCTATCCGCGATACGGTTATCGACCACGATCAATCTGGTGATCGATTCCTTGTCGATGGCGCGAGATTCCATGACCTCCAAGACGTCGCCGTGAAGTGTAATGAATTCGTGAACGTTTCGATTCACCGAGCCGGTGAATACCATCACTGCTTCCGGATATAGTTTCTTAGCCGCCACCATGGATGCCAGCGCATCGAAATCCACATTGACGTGGCCCACGATAACATCCAAGTGTTCACCCTTCCCACCAAGGAACCCAAGCGTTTAACAATAAAGATACTATTCCCGAACCACCACACATGGCTACCTACACAAAGGTGTCAGGCACCTTTGTGTAGGTTTAGAGGAGGGGGGCGAAGCTTGTGCCGTCCAGGCTGGAGCCGTCGATAGTGAGTAAGTCTGCGATGGTCCTGCCACAATCGGAATAGGAATCGCGCGTGCCCAAATTTACGGGCCTGGTAACCATATCACCAAAAACGAGGAGGATGGCGTATTCCCGAGTGTGGTCGGTACCTGGGAAAGCCGGATCGCAGCCGTGATCGGATACGATTATACAGATGTCATCCTGGTGCATGGCCTCCTGCAGGCGAGGTATGAAGGCATCGAACTCCTGCAGCCCTTCAGCAAAACCATTGATATCGCGCCGGTGTCCCCACAGCATGTCAAAATCTATCATGTTGGCCATGATTATTCCCGGCTCCCGATCGCGCACCTCTTCGAGGACGACTTCCATTGTTTCTTCGTTGCCCGTTGTATGCGGGCTACTCTCAAAACCCCGACCGGCGTAAATATCCCCCACCTTGCCAATGCCCCGTACCCGAAGGCCCGCATCTTTCGCAAGATCGAGCACGGCAGGTCGCGGCGGAGGCAGCGAAAGATCGAGTCGCTCAGCTCCCACCCTCGTGAAAGATCCGGGCCGGCCGGTGAAGGGTCGGGCTATCACCCGGCTCACACCGTTTTCGCCGTGGAGGATATCCCGAGCGACCGCCGATATTTGGTACAGTTCCTCTAGTGGTATGACATCTTTATGGGCCGCCAATTGAAATACACTATCAGCGGAAGTGTAGAGGATGATTCTTCCGGTCTCCAGATGTTCGCGCCCCAGTTCTTCGATGATCTCCGTACCGGAAGCATGTTTATTACCAATCACCTTGCGTCCGATCCGCTCCTCGAATTCCCGAATGATTTCGGCAGGGAAACCGATCGGGTAGACCGGAAAGGGATGATCTATGATGATACCTGCCAGTTCCCAATGTCCGGTGGTCGAATCCTTGCCCGGTGAAACTTCGGTCATGATACCGCAAGCTCCACCCGCATGCGCTCCCGGCAAGAGGCCTTCCAAGGTTGGCAATTCGCCAAGCCCGAGTTACACCAGGTTGTGGAGATCAAGGCCGGGCGTCGATTCGATAACATGGGCGAATGTGTTCGCTCCGTCATCACCATATTCTCCGGCATCAGGCAACGCTCCGGCACCGGCTCCATCGAGGACTATCCAAATGATTCGGGTTTTAAAAGGCATATGAATATCTTAATGTCTGTTGATGTTGAGGTACGACCCCAATATTAACAACCCCAATAATTAACTCTTAGGTTACGGTTTGATTGACTTCCAGTCCCAGGTCGGAGAGGGCTTCCGCCATCGCCCTTATATAGGTTCTGCCCTCTTCGGTGGTCACTATACCCTCGCCATCCCTGGAAACTGTTACCAGGTGATCGACCGCCCGCCTCAGTTCCTCGGCTTCGCCGAAACGCTCGTACAAGAGGTCCACCCGGCTCAACAGCTCCCCTCCCGCCAAACCTGCGAGAGAAAGAGCTTCCTCTAAGACCTGCAGGGCTTCAAATGCGGCGGCCGGCGTATTCTTGCCTTCGTCGAGTTGCTTCACCGTCTCCCACAACAAACCGAACCTGATCCTTACCTCCGGATTCCTCGCATTGAGAAGATGCAGGTCGATAAGGTCCAGGGCGAAACGTGTCGCAAGGGTCGCCAGCCGATCGGCGATCTCTACTTCCTTTTCGTCGAAATCGAGGCCGTATACGTTTTCAGCCTCGATAAAATCGGTCTGGCACCCGCGTAGCTCCTGAAGGTCTGCCTCTAACTTGGGAATCAGCTCCAGCGGCTCCTGGCCCCATACTGCCGCCCCCCAACTTGTAAGCAATCTACGTGCGGCGTTTATCATTTCCAGGCTTATAACCTCATCCAATTCGTCCCGCGACAGAACCAGATCTTCCAGCTCTTCGATGGGATAGAGAATCTTTCTGATTTCGTTACCACGTATCAGGAAGGGACTAAGGGGCGATTCGAGGGATGTCATATCTTTTATGGCTGCGTTTTCCAGGTTCCCTACCACTCGTACCAGCGACTGCATCGCCTTCTCCAGGGCCTCTCCGATTGACCCCCCATGCAGCAGTTCCCCGATTGAGCTCCATTCGTCTGCCCAAACCGCCTCGCCACCCTGCTCCATGGCCTGCAGACACTCCCTCACCCTTTCGACGACCGCTGGCGATGCTCCCTGTTCCTTTAGCAAATCGTCCAGCCAGCCCCCGCCAAAGAAGAAGTCCTCCATGCCTAACTCCACCTTTCCTATCCCCGCCTCAAACTTATTCTATCATTCTCTGAGTCCGCTCCATTGGCCTTCCTCAAGATGGACTTATTATTAGGCGACTATCCTACACAAAGGTGCCAGACACCTTTGTGTAGGTGGACCCTACTGCCTGATATACCACAACAGCGATGCGTGTGGTATAAGATTTAGAAGGCTTTGCTCGGAATCAAAGGAAGGCGCATGGTAGAAAAAACGTTTAAATGGCTGGCTTCTATTAGCGAAAAGAGGCCCTGGTGGGTAATAATTGTTGTCCTTCTCATGACGGCGGTCGCCGTGGTCGGTTTCGGCTTTATAAGGCAGGAGTACGGCTACAAGAGCATGTTGCCCAAGAACATGGAATCGGTAAAG
>MELM01000012.1:37200-45462 GCA_001767605.1 Candidatus Solincola sediminis
AGAAGGCAACGATCTCTTCGGCGGCACAATGGAGGAGCAGCTACTGCTTGAATCCGACAAATCTCTCGATCCGGCTATGTTGCGAAAGGCTGCCGGCTACAAGGCATATCTCGAAACTCAGCCCGATATCTGGGGGACCTTCATCATCTCTGTGTCTACGCCGTTGGACGAGATGTATTATTTTCCTCCCGGCCAGCCACTTCCGGCGACTCCGGAACCACTCTTACAGCACTTAGCCGGCTTAAGCGACGACGAATTGGTCAATCAGATCAATATCAATATCGAATATGCAACCGAACGGGCAATGCAGATGGGAATTTCCGGTGCAGGAATACAGGGAATTTCAACTGATGGCAAAGCAATCCTGATTTCCACGACCGTGAACTCCGATACAACCACGAACGACCAGATCAAACTGGTCGGTCCGTTCGAAAAAGTGAATAACGATTACTTCGGCCAGGTGGCGGGCCTCAAAGTGTACGAAAGCGGCCAGGCGATACAGAACCGCGATTCCAATGAACGCATGATGAAGGATACTAGTTTCCTATTCATGTTGGCCTTTTTATTCATACTCCTGGTCCTCTTCCTCACATTCCGGCGCGTCTCAGACGTTTTGCTCACCATGATGGTCATCCTCGTCACCATCGTTTGGGTCATGGGCTTGTCCGGCTGGCTGCGGTTCCCCTTTACCTATGCCAGCGTATCGATCATGCCCCTCCTTCTGGGAATCGATGTCGCCTACGCTATTCACGTTATGTCCCGCTACTACGAAGAAAAAAGAAAGGGGCTCGATACCCATACTTCAATCATTACTGCCGTCGTCACGGTCGGCGTCGCCGTTTTCCTCACCGCGGCGACCACCGCCTTCGGATTCGCCTCCTTCGGCATCTCCAACATGCCACCGATCATTCAGTTCGGAATGCTCTGTGTCGCGGGCGTAATGTTCAGTTTCTTTTTGGCGGTCACATTGCTTCCGGCGACAATCGTGCTCCGCGATCGCCGCCCGAAAGCTCAGCAGAAATGGGCACGCAAGAATGAGAAAAGGATAGACCGTAATAAGGAATCCTGGCTCGATAAATCGCTTGCAAAGATCGCCGTCCTCTCCGAACACCATAGGGCAATAGTCGGAATAGTCACACTGCTTGTTCTCGTTGGCTGCTTCTTTCTCGGACTTAATATTTCCACCGAAGTCGATATGGCCAAGATGATGCCCCAGGACATGCCCTCCATGGTTGCCATGAACGAGATAAACAATCGTTTCGGCGGGCAAAATGTGGCATATGTGCTGGTCAAGGGCGATATACTGCAACCTGCAAACCTGAGGTCAATGCTCGCCTACGAGGATAAGGTCGCATCGAGCGATTACCTGACGGACAAGGGAGAACCGGTCATCGAGCGACAAAAAGTACTGAGCATCGCGGACATCGTCTATACGGCCAATCAGGGAACCATCCCGAGTAGCAAGGCCGAAGTTGTGGCCTCCTTGATGAAGTTACAGAACGGCTCTAGTGGAAGCAGCCTGCGCCTCGTCGACGAGGAAGCCCAGGTCGCCATCATTAATATAAGGGTCGTGCAGGGAACCCAAACGGATATGGAAAATATAACCCACATCATGCGTGATTCGGGTGCGGAAATTGTAACCGAGAATTCGCAGATAACCATGACCTACAGCGGAATGCCGGTCATGATGGTTGATGTATTGGGCTCGCTCGTGCCTACCCAGTTGAAGACCTCGGGGCTTGCGTTGATTCTCTGTGCGTTAATTGTCATCCTGATCTTCCATTCCTTTATCTTCGGACTTGCCGCGACCAGCGTCGTCTTCATAAGCATCGCTCTCGAGATCGGTGTCCTGGTCCTCTTGGGATGGCCCCTCGATTTCATGACCGTCATGGTTTCATCGCTGGTAATCGGCGCGGGTATAGACTTCGGCATTCACATCACGCATCGCTTCCGTGAGGAATGGCATCAGGGCATGCCGGTTGATGAAGCCATCCGGCTAACAGTCGCCAACGTGGGTAAAGCCCTGGTTGCGGCTGCGATCACCACGGCCGGCGCATTCGCAATCCTTGCAATCAGCAATATGGTGTTTCTCAAGCGTTTCGGCGGAATAACAGCCCTGTCCCTCACCTTCGCGCTGCTCTCTTCGCTGCTGGTGCTGCCGTCCATCCTGGCATGGCAGGCGAACCGCATGGAGCGCAAGGCTCAGCACAGAGATCAGGAAGCGGGACTCAACTAGACTATTTCGAAACCTTCGAAGATTTCGTGACAGCGCTCCACCTCGGCCGCCTTCATCCATGCCGTGATGGATCCATTGAGAGCGATGGCGTTTTCACGACCTATCTTGCGGCTCTTCTCCATCCAGAGAGGATTGTATTCGAGCAGGGCGACCCGGGATGATTCGTTCTTCCTGAGGAATGCCGCTATTCGAGAAAGGTTCTCGTCGGTCGCGGTTATTCCGGGGATGAGGGGGATGCGCACGAGAAGTTCGATGCCACTTCTTGCTTGAGCTCGGCGTAGTTTCTCGAAGTTCTCCAATATCAATGAGTTATCTACACCGCAGTGCTCCTTGTGTTCAATGGCATCGAAAAGCTTAAGGTCGAAGTATATGGTTTTGATCCAAGGCAAGATCTTTATATTGAATTCCTTGAAGCTGAAGTATCCACAGGTCTCGATAAGCGTATGCACGCCTATTTTCTTCAGCTTCTCGAGGAGAAGTGAGACATAATCCATGAAAAGAAGCGGCTCTCCCCCGGAGAGGGTGACTCCGCCTCCCGATATCCGGAAGAAAGGCATGTCCTCCTCGATCGCGGCCGCTACCGCGTCCACTTCCATATGCTTTCCGACCCTCGATAAGGCTCCTGTCGGGCAGGTTTCAATACAATCGAAGCACAGATTGCAAACGTCCCGGTTTACGAAATAGGGGTTATTTGGTTCGAGTGCTCCTCGTTTGCATACGGGTAGACACCTCTCACAATCGATGCATTGCTCGGGATCGAAGGCTATTTCTTGCGCGGCGCTCTTACCTTCGGGATTATGGCACCAGGAACAGGTAAGCGGGCAACCCTTGAAGAAAATAACCGTCCGGATGCCGGGTCCGTCATCCAGAGAGTTGCCTTTTATTTCCAGAATTAAAGGAGCCTTCGGCTCTCCAGTCTTGTTCGC
Source organism: Candidatus Solincola sediminis (assembly GCA_001767605.1). Lineage (GTDB taxonomy): Bacteria > Actinomycetota > Geothermincolia > Geothermincolales > RBG-13-55-18 > Solincola > Solincola sediminis. The sequence goes on from MELM01000012.1 coordinate 40,363, forward strand.
TTCCGTTGGTGTTTGCATTATTTGCACGCTATATCCTATATTCAGCCCTTTCGATGAGCTCCATCTGAAGATCGCGATTTAATGTCACGAAATAGGCATTATAACCGGAAATCCTTACCAGCAGGTTGCGGTAGTCCTCGGGATGAGCCATAGCATCACGCAGCAGATCGGAGGTGACCACATTCATCTGCATCTGCATGCCCCCCAACTCGAAATATGTCTTGGCGTATGCATACATGCTCTCGACGATGCGCTCGTGGCTGTCATGCGCACCCGGTACGACTTTTATGTTAAAGGCAATGTTATTATTCATGTTGCGGGGATCGAGCCTTGCCACGTCCCGGATATTATCCAGCAGGTTTTTAGAGGCACCCGCCTGAGGTGTGAGTCCGGGGGTAAATGCTTTGCCGGCGAACCTTCCCGAGGGCAACGCACCGGTTAGGGTGCCGAAGGCCACATGGTTGGACATGGACCAGAACCCGGACGTGTATTTGCCGCCTCGAAAATTGAGGTGCTCCCCGAAAGTATCATGGGCAAAGCGGGCGACCCGGGTAGCCATCTCAACGGCCTCATCGTTTCCGGAGCCGAAGAACGGCACTTTGTTGGTGATGGTGGCATGAAGCACCGAATCATTCTGAAAGTTTGTGTCAATCGCCCGTTTGAGCTGTTTAAAGCTTATTCTTTTATCATCATAGACCAGCTTCTTGATCGCCATCAACGAATCGGTTATGTCGGCCAGACCAATACAAGCAGCTCCTGATGAATTATACTTGGCGCCCCCTTTTGTGACATCGACGCCTTTTTCGATGCAGTTGGAGATCATGGCGGACAGGAGGGGCGTCGGCCGAAGTACGCTGTGAGCTTCCCCCAACATGTTGTTGTACGCGACTGAGTTATCGATAAGGAATTTGAACTGGGTTTCGAAAGCCTGAAGGAAGTCCTCGAAGCCGGCGAACTCCTCCTTTTCTATGCTCCCTGTCTTCGGTCCAACCTCCCAGTTCATAAGGGGATGTTTGCCGTTGTTTAAGGCCATTTCCAGAGCCGCCACCATATTCATCATCATGCAATTGGTATGCCCGATATGTTTTCCGCATAGCGTCGGTTCTACGCATCCGGTCGCGGACCAGTCCCGCAGATCCTCAATCGGATAATTAAATTCGGCAAGCGAGTCCATGACCGCCTGGTCATTGTGCATTGAAGGAGTGGCCGCCGTTATCAGGTTCACCTCGCAGAGTCGTTTGAGGTACGTGTCGGAACTTACCTCGGGGCTGAAGCGGGCATTAACGTTGGGATCACGGATATTGAGTAGTTCGGTCACCTTGAGGAATATATAAGTCATGTCGTTTACCGCATCTTTACCCTCCGGTGTCACCCCGCCCAGGGTTATGACCTGGTCCGAAGAACTGCCACCAAAGAGGTAGTTTCCGATATCGGGAATGAGAGGCAGATGGTCGGTACAGCGCATGTAGAAGCAGCCGATAAGCTCGATGACATGCTTTATGTATTCCTCCCTCTCTTTCTTTTTTCTCAAAGGCAAAATGTCCGCCTCGAAATAGGGCTGCAGCCATTGGTCCATACGGCCGAGAGAGAGGCCCGCATTTGTGTTTTCCATATGCAGGCCGACCCAGACTATCCAGATTGCATTCACCGCTTCATCTACGGTCTCAGCCGGATTCTCGGGAACTTTGGCGCAAGTTTCCGCCAGCTTCTCCAGTTCCTTTTTCCTGCTCTCGTTCTCCTCTGCTTCCGCCAGGCGGGCCGCTTCTTTGGATAGATTGCGAGCATATGTGGCGATTCCTTCGAGGCATAGGATCATGGCTTCTAAGGTTTTTTGTTTCTCCCGGCCGGCACTGGCATCTTTTACCAGCTCTTCCTCTATTTCCGCAATGAAGCCTTTGGTGCCTAGCTTCAGCAGCTTGGGGAAATCAGCAATGGTATGAGACAGCGCCGCCGTCTTCCACATGAAGTAGACAGCGAAGCGCTCGTCAAGTTTTTGTGAAAGAGGTTGGTTGTATCGTTCCCTCACCCATTCCCTGCAGTTGCGCTTTATCCAGAAAGGAAATACATCGTGGTGCAGCACTTCGAGGGTCTCTTTCGAGGTTTTGTAAGGGAAGAGCTCGCGATCGGCCGTTGAGAGGAGTTCGGACCATATCAAAGTTCCATGTGTATCGGGATAAATAACGACGCCTATTTCCTTTGCCGTAGTGGTGCCTGCGATGAGGTCGTCCTTTCTTAGGATAGGTTCACGATTCTCCATGAGGTATTTAAAGGCGTGACCCTGCCGCAGTTCGGGGAACCATGGCTCGCCTTGCTTATCAATTTCGAAGCCGTTTTCCATAAACCAGTCTGTCAACAATTTGGGACGCTCATGGCATATTTCAGGCATTGTGGTGAAATGGATATCGAGGAACTTCTGTAGCCTGGGAAATTCCTCCAGGCGGAATTGCGAGAGGTAAGGGTCCTTTAAGTACTTTACTCCCGAGTCGACCTTCTCACCCCGCATTCTCTCCCCTCGCCTCCTGGCCATCTCCTCCTTGAGCCGGGGGTCGAGATGCGGCGCCTGCCGCAGGCGTTCCGCCTTGTCCTCTTCCTTCACTTTCTCCACGACCTTCTTGGTTCGTTTGCCCGTGAGCTGCGCTATATAGAAGTTGAAGAGGGTGAGGTAGCTGAGGTTTCCCTCGACCCGGTACTTGCTCTTCAAGAGCATGTTCATGAGTTCGTTGGGAGGCGCCTTAAGAATATCCATGAGCACTTTGTCATTGGAAAGAATCATGCTCGCATCGATGTTGGAAGGAATTCTTCTCTTAACCTTGAGTTTGCCGTCTTTTACTATCATGGCCCGCTCGATATGGCCGTCCTCACTGCGAAAACCGATACCGAAATCGAACCACGAGCCATTACCCTTCAGATATTCCTTGAGAGAAGAACGATGATTGAAGTTTGCCGCCATCAACCGGAGCACTACTCCTGCCAGGATATTATTCTTTGAGATACCGCTCACGCCACCATCCTTTTGCTACAATCGCCTTCCTTTTTATTTTAACATTCCATGCTCGACCAGACGAAAGTAGTTGTCATTGCGAAGTTCCCGAAGTAATCCCTAGATCCTGGTTTCTGATTAATGCAACTCTCTCTTAAATGGGTGTCATTGTAAGAGATGAAAACGAAGAAGGGCCGCCCTAGAAGGCGGCCCTACACTATTATCCAGGTGACTACGCACCCTGGCCGGCTTCGACGGCTTCCTCCTGGTAGTCTTCCATCCAGATCTCATCAGCCAGGCGGCCGTACTCTTCCCCGTACCGGTCAAGGTCGTCCGCCAGATCTGTGACGATACCCTGCGCTTCGGGGTGGGTCGGGCAAGCGCCGCTCCCGGCCACGCACTCCCTTAATACATAAGGATGGTCGATGATCATACAAGGCCTCAGTAGATTCGGATGGTATGGTGCGCGCTCGCGTATCGAGCGGAAGAAATCAGATTTCAACGCTTCTTCAAGCGACTTATCCTTTATATTGTCCACGGCGAAATGAGCGAATACGCAGGGCTCGACGTCCCCGCTCTGGTTAATGTGCAGGTAATTCCTCCCGGCGGCCAGACACCCACCGACAAGCGGTCCATCACACCAGAAATCGGCTATTAGCGACTTTTTCTCACGCCTGATCTTTGATACACGCTCCAATCGTTGGATGCGCTGCTCGGGGGTTGTCATAAGATCGAGCGAAGGCCGAGTACCAATTGGCATGTATTGGAAATACCAGCCCAGGAAGCAGCCTTTTTCATTCATGTAGTAATCCACGAAATCCTCGCTGCTAAGCATATCGTTGTTGAAGCGGGTCACCGTGGCGGAGAAACCGTAAAGCACCCCTGCCTCACGCAGATTGTCCATGGCCTGCATGACCTTTGCGTAAACGCCCTCGCCCCTCCTGGCATCGGTCTCCTTCTCGTAGCCCTCAACCGAGATGCAGGGTATGACGTTACCGAGTTCCGCTATTCCGCGTGCGAGATCCTTATCGATAAGAGTGCCATTGGTATATACCTGGAAGGTTACGTCGGAGTGCCTGCGAAAGATATCAAGGAGCGGCTTATAATAAAAAGGTTCACCGCCTGAGATAACATTGAAATAGGTCCCCATCGCCTTGCCTTCGTTGATTATGCGGTCGAGCACCTCTACCGGCAGGTCATCATTCTTGGAGTACATACCGGCGTAACAGCCAACACACCTTAGATTGCATCGCATGGTCGGGCTGATTACCATCAACAACGGCGGACCGAAACCATTCTTTTCCTTGAATGCATCCCTCACTCTTGATTTGTAGAAAAGAGCATCGGTTAAGAAATTTATTGCGCCGTGCCGAACGTTTTTGTTTAGTTCAGGCAGGCGGTTTTTCAGCTGAAGGATAAGGGAACGAACCCACTCCTGCCCATCAGGCCATTTTATGGTGCCCACGAATTTTTCTGCAAAGGAAAGCAGCTTTTCATCAGAGACGCTGGGAAGGACGAAGATGAGACCGTTAATGGTTTTCTTAATCGCATAGTCTCTGATCCCGGATTTCGCTGGCATGCTTTCCATCTCCTTGACTATGGGAACCCCCGAAGACTATTGCCGGCTTTTATATCTGAGAATGCTTGCTCAACTTGCGCTTGTTTTGAGTATTATTTCCAATCATCCGTAGTAATAACAAACTCCTCGGCGAATGGTTACCTGAAACCGGCAATTTAATTAATGATAATACCTTCAAGCATTATTATGTAGTGCTGACATTATTTAGCTTATAGTGTTGATGTTGAGGCGTGGGGGTGCGCTTTGAGATATGCTTCCCTGATTTTTCCTTTGCTCAGGTGAGTGTATATCTGGGTGGTGCTTATGCTTGCGTGACCGAGGAGTTCCTGAATGTATCGAAGGTCGGCACCGTTCTCCAGCAAGTGGGTCGCGCAACTGTGTCTGAGGGTATGAGGAGTCATTTTATCTCGCAGCCCGACTCGTCCCGCGTATTTTTTTACCAACCCCCAGGTCCCCTGCCTGGAAAGCCGCCCGCTCCTCTTGTTCAGGAATATTGCCCTCTCCCTTGCCGTCTTCGCCAACGCCGGCCGGCCCAGGCGCA
>MELM01000012.1:45520-60362 GCA_001767605.1 Candidatus Solincola sediminis
TTTCCCATGACCCTCACTTCGTTCTCACCCAGATCGAGGTCCTCGATATCCAAACCTGTTAACTCGGAGATGCGAATACCGGTCCCATATAGGGTCTCGAGGATGGCTTTATCCCGGAGTCCCCCCGGATCTTCCAGCCATGGTTGATCCAATAGTAGCGCGACTTCATCCTGGCTTAGCACCCTGGGCAACCGTTGCTCATGACGAGGACCGGGGAGCGAAAGCGTCTGCATTCTCTCATCGACACCCTCCTCCACCAGGAAGCGCTCAAAACTCCTCAAGGAAGCCGTTGCCCTTGCTCTCGAGCGTGCTGAGAGGCCGACGCGCGAAAGCTCTTCCATAAAGGCAGTAATATCTTCGCGCTCAACCTCGCCCGGCGATCGTCTGCCTTTCCTCGCCATGAATTCCGCCCATCGCCGCAAGTCCCTGCCATAAGCTTCTATCGTTTTAGGTGAAAGTGCTTTCTCAACTCGCAAGAAAAGAAGGAATTCCTTTAGAAGGGAATCCCACTGGAAGTTATTGGCATCGCTCTTATCCGGCACTACGGTCTCCGATTACTTTCCGGGAATGTCATGTCCTATGTTTATGTTTAGGCCCGACCCCATGTTTAGGCCTGGCACCATGTTTATGTTTAGGCCCGACCCCTATTTTCCGAAGAGCCGTTCACTGGAAATTTCAATCGGCAGAATATGTTCCAGGGGTTCATAATCAAAGGAATGTGCCTCGGCCACCGGCTTCGAAGTAACCCGTCCCTGTATTATGTTAACACCCGCGGCCAGGGCTCGGTCGTGCCTCACTGCTTCCTGCAATCCAAGATTCGCTATCTCCTGGACAAAGGGAAGCGTCACGTTGGTGAGGGAATAGGTGGATGTTATCGGTACCGCCCCCGGCAGGTTTCTCACGCCGAAATGAACCACATCGTGGATGAGATAAACCGGGTCGGAATAGGTTGTGGGTCTCGAGGTTGCAAAGGAACCGCCCTGATCTATGGAAATATCCACCACAACGGAACCCGGCTTCATCTCCTTCACCACACCCTCATCCACGAGGACAGGGCTCCGCGCTCCCGGTACGAGAACCGCTCCTATCACCAGGTCGGCTTGAACCACCATTTCCCGAACGCTCAGCTTGTTCGAAACAATGGTGGTTATTCGTCCGTGCAGGATATGTTCCAGGTAGCGCAACTTCAAGAGGTTCTTGTCCATCACTACGACGTGCGCATCCATACCGGTCGCCAGTATCGCTGAATGCGAACCGACGAGTCCGGCTCCCAGTATGACGACGTTGGCCGGAAGCACGCCGGTCGCCCCGCCCAGCAGGAGTCCGCGGCCGCCATTCATCTTCTCCAGATGATGCGCGCCGATCTGGGGAGCCATGCGTCCCGCTATCTCGCTCATCGGAGCGAGCAAGGGAAGGCTGCCATCGGCAGCTTGCACCGTTTCATATGCGACGGCTACGACTCCCCTTTCCATCAATTCCCGGGTCAGGCGCTCGTCCGCCGCAAGATGGAGGAAAGTGAAGATTATCTGGCCCCTCTCGAGCATGTGGTACTCCGAGGGGAGAGGCTCCTTCACCTTGAGGATCATCTTGGCGTCCGCGAAGACCTCTTCCGCAGCCTGGACTATTCGCGCCCCTGCCGCCTCGAAGTCGGAATCCGAAATGCTCGAGCCCTCCCCCGCTCCGCTCTCAATGAGGACGGCGTGGCCCTCATCTACAAGTTCGTGAGCTCCCTGCGGTGTGATGGCGACGCGGTATTCCTGGTCGACTATCTCCTTAGGAACACCGATAATCATTTTTCGGCCATCCTTCGAGTTTTTCGAGGCTGGTACTGGTGCTTTAAATATATGGTTGCGAGCGCTATGCCCGCCACCGATTTCGAATCCTTGATCTCGTTTTTTGCCACCATTTCCAATGCTTTCCCCATAGGCAGGTGTACCACCTCGAGAAACTCGTCCTCATCGGGATTCGCCTGCGTCTTCCGGAGCTTGCTGCCCAGATAAAGATAAAGCATTTCGTTTGTGAAGCCGGGGGACGTATAGAAAGAAGCAAGCTCCAGCCAATCGAATGCCTGGAATCCTATCTCCTCCTCGAGTTCCCGCTTTCCGCAGTCAAGCGGCTTTTCACCGGAACTCAATTTGCCGGCGGGTATTTCAAGAAGTTCTTCGCCGGCGGCATGCCGGTACTGCTTTACCAGATATATCCAACCATTCTGGTCCAGTGCGACCACACCAACCGCTCCGGAATGCTCGATTACTTCCCTTTCGGCTTCATGGCCATTTGGTAGCTCCACCCGATCGACGTAAAGCCTGACTACTTGTCCTTCGAAAATGGTCTTCCGCTCAATCGTTCCAAAGCCCTCCGGGCTCATTAACTTATCCTCATCCTTCCCGCCGAGTTTGCTATCTCGGCACACAGGCGCGCCAGCTTGCTCAGGTCTTTAACCTTCACGCTCTCATTGATCGTATGCGGCTCCCTCGCTCCTATGCTCAACACCACCGATTTAATACCGATGGTATTCAGGAAATTGGCATCGCTGCCTCCCCCCGAGGATTGCACTTCCATCTTGAGGCCCATGGCCTTACCGCCCTCGATTCCTAACTGCACCAGCGCATCCTGGGAGTCGATTTGGAAACCTTCGTAAGCTCTTTCCACTTTTACTTCCACTCCGACGCCGACGGCCGCCTCGGCCTCAAGGGCCGCTTTTACCATGGATTTTCTTTGCTTCTCCAGCTTCCCCATATCAAGTGAGCGGACCTCGCCTTCGACCGTAACCATATCCGGTACTATGTTTACCGCCCGGCCGCCGCTTATAACTCCGATATTGGCTGTGGTCTCCGCGTCTATCCGCCCCAAATGCATGAGGCTTATGGCCCACGAAGCTCCAAATATAGCGTTTATCCCTTTCTCGGGCTCCACTCCGGAGTGTGCCGATTTGCCCTTGAAAACGAACAGGAGATTGTCCTGCGTCGGTGATGCATTGACTATTTTTCCAACGGGGCCCTCAGCATCGAGCACGAAAGCGTAACGGGACTCGATTCTCTTACGCTCCAGGTGGCGTACGCCCTGTAATTGCTTCTCTTCGGCAACCGTAAGTACCAGTTCCAACGGGCCATGTTCTATCTCCCCCTGGGATGACATTTTCATGAGTTCGATGATCGCAGCGACACCCGCCTTGCAATCGGCGCCAAGTATTGTTTTCGCCGCCGATACCACGCGTTCTCCCTTTATTACGGGCTCGACTCCCTTGACCGGGGTCACTGTATCCATATGAGCGCAAAACATAATAGGTGGGGCTTCTATTTGAAGGGCGGGTATTTTTATATAGATGTTTCCCGCATTTCCGCCGAGGACATCACCGGCCTTGTCCATGTACGGCTCGAAGCCACATGCCCTCGCTGCATCCATGACGTACCCGGCTACACCGGACTCTTCCAGGCTCACGCTCTCTATAGCCGCGAGTTCCATGAATGTATCCAGAATCCTGTCAGTCATTAAAGGTGCTCCTGTTCTCTTAGCGCAAATGCTAGCCTACAACCTTGAGGTTGGGTGGTTCCTCGGCGCTTTCTCCCTGAGACATGTGATAGCGTAAGGCCGCACCGATAAAATCCCTGAATAAGGGGTGGGGCCGGTTCGGCCGCGACTTGAACTCCGGGTGGAACTGCGAAGCCAGGAACCAGGGGTGGTCGTGCCTCTCGATGATTTCCACCAGGCGTCCGTCCGGCGATAAGCCCGAAAACACCAAGCCGGCTTCCTGCAATGCCGTTCGGTAATGGTTATTGACCTCGTAACGATGCCGGTGGCGCTCGTATATTACTTCCTCATCATAGGCCTTGCCGACCATGCTTCCTTCCTCGAGTTTGCAGGGATAAAGACCCAGCCGCATGGTTCCGCCCATCTCGTCTACCTCCCGCTGGCTGGGCAAGAGATCTATCACCGGATCAGGAGTGGCCGGCTCGAATTCCGAGCTATTGGCTTTCTCATATCCGCAAAGGTTACGGGCGGCCTCGATGATCGCGCATTGCAGACCGAGACATATTCCAAAGAAAGGAACCCCGTTTTCGCGAGCGTAGCGTATGGCTTCAACCTTGCCGTCTACCCCGCGCACACCGAAACCACCTGGAATCAGTATGCCATCAAGTCCTGCCAGAACTTCGGGGGCATTATCATAGGTAATATCGTCCGACGCCAACCACTTGATTTTGACCTTCGATCCATTGGCAAAGCCACCGTGCTTGAGGCTTTCTATTATGGAGAGATAGGCGTCGGTGAGCTCGATGTATTTGCCCACCACTCCTATATTGACCTCTTCTGTCGCGGCGTTTATCTTTCTTACCATATTCTCCCATTCCGAGAGGTCCTCCTCATGCCCCTCGAGCCCGAGATGTCGGGCCACGTAATCTCCCAGGCCTTCCGCGTGCAGCAACAACGGCACTTCGTATATGCACTCGGCCGTCTGGGCAGATATGACGCCATCCAGATCTATATCGCAGAGCAGCGAGATCTTTTCTTTCAGATCGACGGCGAGTGGACCCTTGGAGCGGCAAACGATGACATCCGGCTGGATTCCCATCGATCGCAGTTCCTTGACGCTGTGCTGCGTCGGCTTGGTCTTCATTTCCCTAGTGGTTTCGATGAAAGGTACCAGGCTGACGTGGACATACATCACATTTTCCTCACCCACGTCTTTCTTGAACTGCCTTATCGCCTCTAGGTAGGGCAGGCTTTCGATGTCGCCGACGGTGCCTCCGATTTCCGTTATCACCACATCCACTTCGCTGGAACGGGTCAAGCGCAGGATTCGTTCCTTTATCTCGTTGGTTATATGCGGTATCACCTGCACGGTCCCGCCCAGGAATTCCCCCTTGCGCTCGCGGGTAATGATCGACCAATATACGCTTCCCGTGGTTACATTGTTCTCCCTGCCCAGGTGCTCGTCGATGAATCGCTCGTAATGCCCGAGGTCGAGATCGGTTTCGGTTCCGTCGTCGGTAACGAAGACCTCACCGTGCTGGAAAGGATTCATCGTACCCGGATCCACATTGATATAAGGGTCCATTTTCTGCATTGTGACCTTGAGACCCCTCGCCTTTAAGAGCCTGCCAAGGGAGGCCGCCGTTATGCCTTTACCCAGCGACGATGCCACTCCCCCTGTTACGAAAATATACTTCACCGGCATCTCAACCAACCTCCCATTGTCGGATTTCCGCCCCATTAGTTCCTTATTCTCCAAAAGAGAAGGAATCCCTACGACTCCCAGGGATTCCGCCTAATAATCTCGTATTCATTTCTTTTTCGGGATGACTCCGGCCTCTCTATAGCCGGTCACCTCCCGCCTTCCTCGCTTCCTTCAACTTGCCTCAGTATATCCCAAGGCGGCTTCCAGCTTCAACATTCGTCATCAGGAACTCACTCCATTCTTATACTGTCATAATATTAATAGGGTTATGGGCTGGAAGAAGGGTATCATGGCGCACCGGAAGATAATATCGGTCACCCTGGCATTTCTCATTCTACTGTCAACCTTTTTCAGCTCCTGCGCCAATGAGCAAAGTAAAGAAAGTCCGCCAAATGCGGTGAACGAACATTTTTTGTTCTTGTTCAGGGATACTTTCGCGGTCACCCCTGAGCAGAAAGCTCTGGAAACAGTCAGTTCCTTCCTATGGATGTGCAAATACGGCCAATTCGGGCAGGCATCAAAAAAATATGCAGATCCTGACAGGGACATGATGGAAATACCACTTCAGGATATCGCAGACTACCGGTTCAGCCCCACTTTTGCCCAGATTAGACACCATTACCTTGCCAGCCCGGCCCTGGTTGTCGGAGCCGGTGTCATAACCAATGGCGGGCTCGATATGAGACTGCTTATCACCTGCACCGCGGAAGGCTCGAAGATAGTCGAAATCAAGGAGATTATCGAGCCTCAGCAGAGCTACCCGAAATCCAAATGGGAGGCTGACAGCACTTCAACCGTAGACCGCCTTATCTATGTTGACTTCCTGCCGGAAACACCTTGGGAGGCGGCAGAGGCGATTATTGCCGCCCATGGCTGTGAAATCTACGAAGAGAGCTATCCACAGCGGGGGAAGGTACTATCTTTTACCCTTTTGGTGCCGGAGGGCAGCGATGAGGTGGCGAAGATCGCGGGGTTCAAGGCAGAGCCCCTGCTTCTGAGGGCAGGAGATTACTACTGGGAGAAAAAGATCGAGCGGATGGCGGATTCCGATCATGCGCCGGGGGAAATGATTGTAGGATTTCCGGCAGGAACCCCAACCGGGACCGCCCGGGAAATCCTGGCTTCGTATGGCTATAGCGGAGACCGGATTCAGCAATCCGAATACATGCCGCAATGGTATACGGTCCGCTTCCGCTATGAAGGTGATGATAGAGACGAACTCGTGCGGGCGATACGGGAACTTCTTCTCGACAAGAGGATAGAGTATGCAGACCCCAATGGTCTGATGACAATGTCTACTCCGGTCGAAGGTGTTATTACCGTCACTTTTAATATAGGGGTGACGGCGGTAGAGGCGGAAGCAGTCATAGCGGCGCATAATTGCAGGATTCTCGAATCCTTTGAATCTGAACGACTCAGTTATAGATTGAGAGTGCACAAAGGGAGAAACGAATATGAAGTGGCTGAAGAGTTCAGGGCAGAGCCGACCGTCTCAGGAGCCGCGCAGGACGTGTTGATGTAATTTTCTTTTCATATAGCGCCTCCGGGGAGAGAGGGCCATGGAGATGAGGAACACGGCAAACAGCACCAGCACAATTGCCGCACCGGACGCCACATCGAAGTGAAAGGATAAGTAGAGTCCGGCGAAGACCGAAGCTACTCCGGTTGTTAACGACCAGGCAAGTACACCCCGGTAATTGCTCGAGAGCTGGCTGGCTGTAGCTCCGGGAATGACGAGCAGCGCCGAAACCAGCACTATTCCGACCAGCTTAATGGCAACCACTATGGTCAAAGCCATAACAATCAGCAGTCCGTAATAGATGAATTTTACCGGCAGCCCGCTGGCCGTGGCCGTCTCTTCATCGAAGGAGAGGAAAAGCAGCTCTTTGAAGAAAATGGTGATAAAGGACAGTGCCAGGATGGCCACAATGCCGACGATCATTACGTCCAGCCACTTCATTGCGAGGATGCTTCCGAAGAGGTAGCTCATCAGGTCCAGGTTATAAGCATTAGCGAGACGCACGAGCACGACACCCAGGGCCATTGCGCTCGCAAACAAGATTCCTATCACCGTATCTTCGTGGATTTTACCTTTGCGGCTGAACCAGCCGATTCCCAAGGCGATCAGCACGCAGAACCCGCCTGCCGAAAGCAGCGGATCGATGCCCGCGGCCAGCCCCAAGGCGACTCCACCGAAGGCGGCGTGGGAAATTCCCATGCCGGCAAATGCCAAGCGGCGAACGACTACGAAGAAGGATATCAACGAACAGACTACCGCTATTATCGTTCCGGCTATTAGAGCCCTTTGAGCGAAGCCATAAGCAAACATCATCTACTCCCTCGTTTCCTCCCCCGGCCGCGCTTCCCCTCCGACTCCCGCGAGGAAATCGAACTCACAGCGGTAGGCTTCCTTCAACCTGTCACTTCCGAGGACCTCCAGCGGCCTGCCATGCAGGTGCATCGTCCGGTTAATGCAGACTATCTCGTCGGCGTAGCGGGCAAGGACATTGACGTCGTGGGAGACAAAAACGACCGATAGTGAAAGCTCCTTCTTGAGATCGCTCAAGAGCTCCAAGAAATTTTCCTGCCCCTCGATATCCAGGCCGGATGTAGGCTCATCCAGCAGCAGGATTCGGGTCTCGAGACATAGAGCACGAGCCAGGAAGACTCGTTTCTGCTGCCCGCCGGAAAGCTGCCCGATGGGTCTCTTTTCCAATCCGGAAAGCCCCACCGCCCGGATGCTTTCAAGCACGGCAGTGCGATCGGCCTTTCTCGGAAAACGGAAGGTGCCGATGCAGCAGGTTCGTCCCATCATCACGACGTCGTAAACGGATACCGGGAAGAGCGGATCGAAAAGAACTTGCTGGGGGACGTATCCTATGTGGTGTAGTTCGTGCTTGAGCTCTACGGGGCTCATCCCCATTACCCGGACCATCCCCCTGTCGGGCTTCACAAGACCGAGTATGACCCTTAGCAGGGTTGTCTTGCCGGCACCGTTAGGCCCTATTACCCCAAGAAAGGTCCCCTCGTCAAGCGAGAAGGTGATGCCTTCGAGCACTCGGTTCGATCCCAGGCTTGCGGATACGTCTTCGAGTATTATCACCTGGCATTTTTTTCCTCCGGATGACTCGAAATAATCCTTTACCCGGCATTCCCTCATTTCAAGGCCTCCCTCATGACTTCAACATCGTGCTTCATAAAGGCCATGTAGGAGTTCATTTGAGGATTGGCAGGATCTCCCATAGGGTCGAGCATCTTCAAGGCCACACCCGGGCCCGCTTCTTCGGCAATAGCCTCCGCGGCACGCGAGCTGAATTGCGGTTCGGAAAAAACAGCTCTCACACCCTCGTTTCGGGTTGCATCGATAAGCCCGGCGATCCAGCCGGCGGATGGTTCCTTTCCCGGTTGTTCCTCGATTACTCCCACTTGGTCCAAGCCATAGCGGCGGGCGAAATACGTCCAGGACGGATGGAAGGCTATGAACTTCTTACTGCTGAATTGGGCGATCATATCGGCTATGAGAACATCCAGGTCCAATAATTGCGTAATATAATCCTCAGCGTTTCGGCGATAGCTCGATTCGTGTTTGGGGTCCGTGGCGGCCAAGCCGTCCCTTATGGAATCTATCATATAGACAGCCAGTATCGGATCGAGCCAGACATGGGGATCATATACCTCGCTATCCCCTTCCTCCTGCTCAGCCATGAGCTGATTTGTAGGCACGGCTTCACCGGCGACTACCTCAACCAAGTCAGGGTTATAAACGCTTTCGAATACATCATCGACCCAGGGAGCTAGTTCCAATCCATTGACTACCAGCATATCCGCCTCGGATAGGTATCGCATCTGCCTTGTGGTAATTTCGTATGTGTGCGGGTTTGATCCCGCTGGAACCATTGACTCTACCTCCACCAAGTCTCCTCCCACGTTCCGGCAGAAATCCGCGATGGGGAAGATATCAGTGGCGATCTTTATCCGGCCATCCGAATGAGAACCGGCATCGTTACATCCCGGTAAAGTGAATACCATTCCCGCCAGGAGCAACTCTGCAAGAATCAATATACCCATCCTTAAGAGCCACTTTTTGATAATCGTTGTCATCTTCATACCAAGATTCTTCCGATTTACGTTCTTTCTCGATTAGCCCTTCCTCGAAGTGAGGCATCCCGGACAATACCCGAAAAGGCTCATGCAATGTTCGGTGACCAGAAAATCCGAGCCGTCCCTTACCCGTTCCTTCAATTCTTCAATAAGACAGGCTTCTAGGATCTCGATTGCGCCACAGGACAGGCAAACCATATGATGGTGGTGTTTTCCAGTGTTTACCTCATAATAATGCGAATCTCCGTGCAAATGGACTCTGGTTGCCAAGCCAAGATCGCAGAATAATTCAAGACTCCTGTATGTCGTTGTCAAACCAAGAGATGAAAACCTCTTACATGCAAGCTCGTGTACCTCCTCGGGGCTGAGCGGTTTCCCTTCGTTCTCCTTTAACACACCGAAGACCGCCTCGCGTTGTGGCGTGTACCTGTATCCCCTCGAATGCAATCTTTTCTCGAGATTCATTCTAAGATCCTTATCGACAATCATTATCATTTAATAATGATTATACGCATGAAAGAGGTTCCTGCAAGGGTTCCAAGCAAATAGGCCTCTAGGCCTTATTCCTAAGCATGGCTTCTGCGTGCTTGCGGGCGGTCGTCTTGTCGCCGCCCAGCATTCTTACCAGTTCATCGACGCGGCTCTCTGCCTCCAGTATCTCAATGGATGTGCTTATGCCTTTTGGCCGGGTGTCCTTGCGAACCGACAGGTGCCTTTTGGAGAGGGCCGCGATCTGGGGTAGGTGGGTGATCGAAAAGACCTGGTGATAATTTCCGATCAAGCTCAACTTAGCGGCGAGGATGTCGGCCGTAGCGCCTCCGATGCCTGAGTCTACTTCGTCGAAGACGAGTGTAGGAACCGCGTCGGCCCTCGCAAGGGCGAGTTTGAGGGCTAGCATTATCCGCGATAGCTCCCCTCCCGAAGCAATGCGGCCCAGGGATCGATAGGATATATCTTTGCCCGGCGAAACCGTGAATTCTACGATATCCCGACCGCTCTGAAGGGGTTCCGGAGCCCGCTGTATGTCGATGCGGAACGTCATTCCGGCCATGTTCATGTCTTTCAGTTCTTTATTCGTCTCCCGGGTGAGCCTATCTGCAAGCGCTTTCCTGCTTGTGCTCAAGCCCTCCGCCGCCTCATAGAGCTCCGCTTCCAGTCTGGCTGCCTCCTCCCTGGCTTCGTCTTGTGCCTCATCCAGATTGGAAAGCTCTTCCAGTCGAAGTTTCGAGCTCTCGAGATGCGCCAGTATCTCACTTGTCTCCGGCCCGTACTTGCGCGCCAGGTCTCCCAGCGCCTTAAGTCGGGATTCCGCCTCTTCCAGACGTCCCGGCTCGAAATCAAGGGCTTCAACATATGAAAGCATGGCGTGGGTGATTTCCGAGAGTTGGTCCTGAGCCGCCCGCAACCCGATACTCCATTCCTTGAGATCCTCATCGAGGGCGGCTGCTTTTTCGATTGCCGATTCTGCCATACCCAGGCTCTCGATTATCCCGCCCTCACCTTCCGAGCCGGCGGCGAGAGCATACGCTTCCCGTGCATTGTTGAAGAGTTCCTCCCTGTTCTGCATCCGCTTTCTTTCCTTGAGGAGCTCTTCCATTTCACCATCGAGAGGTCTTACCGCCTCTATCTCTCGCACCTGAAAGACAAGCAGATCGATTTCGCGCAGGCGTTCCGCTTCATCCATGGTAATCTTGGCCAGGTACTCCTCGGCCTTCTTCCAGCCCTCCCATAGTGATCTATAACCGGCAAGCAGATTGAGATGCTCCGGACCGCCGAAATCATCGAGGTATTCCAAATGGCTGGAAGGCTTGAGGAGCCGCTGGTGCTCATGCTGCCCGTGAATGTCCACGAGCCTTTCGCCCAGCCTGGCGAGGGCAGCCACGGTACTCATCCTGCCGTTCACGTAGCAACGGCTCTTGCCGTCGGCACCTATAACACGGCGCAGGATGATCTCGCCGTCGACTTCGAATCCCTCCTCCTCGGCTATCCTTCTTACCGCGTGGTTATCTTCGACGTCGAAAGCCGCTTCCAGTTCGAGCTTTTCCGCACCAGGTTTTATCAAGCCGCTGTCTCCCCTGCCGCCGAGCAGGAGGTCAAGGGCTTCGACCAAGACGGTCTTGCCGGCTCCGGTTTCACCCGTAAGGGCATTGAGTCCGGGTCCGAAGTCGAGGCAAGCCTCCTCGATCAAGGCCAGGTTCCTAACACGCAGTTCCCTTAGCATTCCGCCTCCGGACTTGCCTATGTCTATTTGCCCGCCTCTGGAAAATCGAATTTATCTCTAAGAAGATTGTAGAAGGAGTAGTCGGCGGATTTGATCATTTTCAAGCGCCGCGAAGCCTTTTTTATGATAATCCTTCCCCCGTCCGGGAGGCTCGTTTCCTCCCTTCCGTCGAACGAGAGGGATGGCATCGCCTTCTCTCTCTCCACTACGACCCGTACCTCGCTCTCTGATGAGATAAGGACCGAGCGATCCATGAGCGAAT
This sequence comes from Candidatus Solincola sediminis, assembly GCA_001767605.1. Lineage (GTDB taxonomy): Bacteria > Actinomycetota > Geothermincolia > Geothermincolales > RBG-13-55-18 > Solincola > Solincola sediminis. Next base: position 57,281 of record MELM01000012.1, read on the forward strand.
GGCTGCAAATCGGCGTCAGTAATATGCAATCGACGGCGGGATCGAGTATCGGGCCTCCCGCCGATAGGGAATACGCCGTCGATCCCGTAGGGGTTGCGAAGATTACGCCATCGCCTGAGTAATAATGAAAATAGCGATCGTTTATGCCTACTTCCAATCTAACCATCCATTGCAGTTCACGTTTTCCGACCACTACCTCATTCAAGGCATAGTGCTTCTCTCCGCTTCGATCTCCCTCCACAGTGCACTCGAGGATCATGCGTTCCTGCAATAGATATCGGCCGGTGAAAATATCTTCAAGGCCCGGATACATATTCTCAAACTGAAGCGCGGTCAAGAAACCCTTCTTGCCCAGATTTATTCCAACCACCGGTGATGCTGCTTCGAATGCCAGGTTCGCAGCCCTGAGCATCGCTCCATCCCCTCCAAGAGAAACAACAAGGTCCAGATCGCATATGAACTCTTCCCTCGCCATTCCCTTTTCCGGACATCCGACTACAACGGCATCATCAGGAAGAAATCGCGCCTTCTTTCCCTTGCTGTCCAGCCAGTCGACAAGATCAAGGGCCAACTCGAGCGCTTGTGCCTTTCCCGAATGTGGCATTATTCCTATATTATTCATCTCTAGCGCCAAGCCTCGGCCACCACCTTCTCGACTTCCCGAGAGATTTCCGGTTCCTTTTCTTCACCGCTTCTTACCCACCATCCAAAAAACTCTATATTGCCTTCAGCGCCCTTTATGGGCGAGGGCGCCAGGGCTTTGAGCCTGAAGCCGGCGTTCTTAGCCGACTCGGCGACACGTCCCAAGACTTCCTTGTGTATTTCAGGATCCTTAACGATTCCCCTTTTTCCGACTTTTCCCTTTCCTGCTTCGAATTGAGGCTTTATCAGCGCAATAAGGCAACGGCCCCCATCGAGCAATTCGGCAAATACGGCGAAAACCAGACGCAATGAAATAAACGATAGATCGGTTGTTATCATCTGAGGCCGGAAGGGCAAATCCTCGGGCCTTATTGTTCGAAGGTTTACTCCTTCCACCACTGTTACCCGCGGGTCTTGCCGGAGGTTCCAATGCAGCTGGCCGCGCCCCACATCGAGTGCGATAACGCGCGATGTCCCCCTTTCCAAAAGACAATGGGTGAATCCACCGGTGGAAGCCCCGGCGTCCAGCACATCGAACCCCTGAACGTCGATTCGCCATCGTTCCAACACCGCATCCAGCTTATCACCTCCACGTGACACAAAACGCGGTTTGGCCTTAATGCTGATGCGGTTAGAAGATCCGACTTTTGTGCCGGGCTTCAGGGCTCGTCCTTTGCCCTCAAGCTCGACCTCGCCGGCCATGACGGCCAGACGCGCCCTCTCCCTCGATTGGAAATATCCTTCATCAACCAACCATTGGTCGAGGCGTTTCATCCCGATCCCGTCATGATTCGGTATCCAAAACGCTTATAATCCTTTGGGAGATCGATTGCGCGTCCAAATGCTCAGAGGCAAGCAATTCGGGGACTTTTCCATGTCCGACAAACCGGTCAGGCAAACCCAGTGGGAGAAAACCACACTCGATACCGGAGGCCTTGAGCAGGCAGCCTATGCCCTCTCCGAAGCCACCCTTTAAAGCATTCTCTTCCAGGGTCACCAGGAGTTTTACTTTACGGGCCCGATCCTTGATTGATTCCTCATCAATGGGCTTAACAAAGCGGACGTTTACGACCTCTGCTTTTATTCCTTCCTTTGACAGCAAGACTGCGGCCTCCAGCGCTATTCCCACCATTCGTCCCACCGCTATTATGGATATGTCCTTTCCTCGCTTGATAGTGATTGCTTTGCCCAATTTCAAGGGTTTATGCATGGAGTCGATCTTTTTCAGGGCTCCGGAACCTCGCGGATAACGGATAGCCACCGGTCCATCTATCTCGAGGGCCGCCCACATCATATCCCTGAGTTCGGCCTGATCGCTCGGAGCCATGATGGTAATATTTGGCAGCATCCTCAGGTAGGACAGGTCGAACGCTCCATGATGGGTGCCCCCATCCTCACCGACCAACCCCGCCCTGTCCAAGGCAAATATCACGGGCAGGTTCTGCAGGCAGACCTCCTGCACCAACTGATCGAAGGCGCGCTGCAGGAAAGTCGAATAAATCGAGACCACCGGCCTGTAGCCACCCAGTGCGAGTCCCGCAGCAAGGCCGACAGCGTGCTGTTCGGCAATCCCAACATCTATGAAGCGGCGCGGGAACAACCTGGCGAAATCATCGAGGCCGGTGCCGAGCTTCATGGCAGCGGTTATGGCAACCAGTTTGGGTTCCGACCTCGCCATATCGCACAATACCCGGCCAAAGACTGTCGTGAAGCTGGGATTGCCTTCCGAAGCAGCCTCGCCGGATTCAATATCAAAAGGCCCAATGCCATGAAAGACATCGGGGTCCCTTTCCGCCGGCGGGTAGCCCTTACCTTTGCTCGTAATTACATGTATCAAAATCGGCCCCTGCGCCATCTCGGCCAGGCGTAGGTCTCTTTCCATTCCTTCTATATCATGACCGTCTACGATGCCTACATACTGGATCCCCAATTCCTCGAAAATAAACTCCGGAATAAGAAAATTCTTCAATCTCTCCTTGAAGGAATGGATAAGGCGATCCGTCGGAGCGCCAACGAAGGGAACACTTTCCACGATCTCCTTGATCTCGCCCTTCATCCTCATATAGCGCGGGTTGAGGCGAAGCTGGCTCAAGTATGCCGACATGGCCCCGACATTGCGGGAAATCGACATGCCGTTGTCATTGAGTATTATTATAAGATCCTTATGCAAATGCCCGGCTTGATTCAAGGCTTCGAACGCCATTCCGCCGCTGAGCGATCCGTCCCCTATCACCGCGACCACATTATAGTCTTCGCCATTTAAATCCCGGGCCATGGCCAGTCCGAGCCCGTAACTGATCGATGTGCTGGCATGTCCCGGGTTGTTGACATCATGAGGGCTCTCTTCCCGCCGCGGAAACCCGCTCAACCCATGTAATCGGCGCAGCGTTCGGAAGCCCTCCCTCCTGCCCGTAAGGAGCTTGTGTGCGTAAGCTTGGTG
>MELM01000012.1:60384-66551 GCA_001767605.1 Candidatus Solincola sediminis
CTCTCGGACTGTCGAAGACACGGTGGATTGCTATCGTCAGTTCTACGACACCCAGAGACGGCGCCAGATGACCGCCGCACTCGGAGGTTGTTTCCACCATTACCCCGCGTATCTCCCCGGCCAACTCGTCGAGTTGAGAGTAACTCAGTCCCCGCAGGTCCCCGGGCCCTGAAATAGAATCCAGCAAAGGTGTCTTCATTTGCGTTTTTCCTCGAGCCGTTTTCCGAAATCTTCCACCCGTTCAACTGCCTCTTCCAGGAGATCGACGGCTTCGTCCTCACCCGGGTCTCCTTCGAGGCGATTTGCCATCTCCTGCAGTTGATCGACCTCGGCATCCAGGTTCTTTCTATCTTCCGGCAATCCAGCCTCCTATCCCGCTGAAAATATTGGGTTTCCAGGAACCCGGGCGCCAGTGCCCGCGAATGCCCGAATACCCGCTCATGCATAGATTCTATCCAGCCCTTTAAAGCCCCGCAAGGGCGGATGTCGGCACTGATTCGATCAAACCCAAGGTGAGGAGCGGCGAATTGTAGAATTAGAGTATGATGTTTTCGCGGCCGTTCGTATTTGGGGGAAATGATTGCTGTAGCGATGGAAACCAATAAAGGTTGTTAAAGGTGGAAGACTTGGTCGACAAGGATACGATCCTTCACCATACGGTGACCAGAACTGAGGCACCCAAAGCTGTAAGCAGCGATAAAAGTGTTCTGGCTCCAGCCAGGTTTCTTGCACGCGAGATAGGGGGCCGCGCCCCGGGCAGCCCAGGTGAGAGGTCCGCTTCACGCTTTGTTGAAAGGGAGCTCAAGGCGCTTGGGCTCGAAGCTGAATTGCAGCGATTCAGGACTACGGCAACCACTGCCTGGAGCGAACTACTGGTGCACGTTATTCTCATCACCGGCGTACTGCTGTTTCCGCTCGACTATCGCATCTCGTATGTATTGGTTTTTATCGGCTTTATTTTTTTTCTCCTCGAACAATTCGGCCGTAGTCCTTTGAGCTGGCTGCAACCGCATCGAAAATCCGAAAATGTCATGGCGAAAATATCAGGGCGTAATGACCCGAAGAGGACGCTTGTGATCGCCGCACATGTAGACTCTCCGCGTTCCGCCTTCTACTATCGCCCCGGACTCATCAGATTCTTCAGGGCCTTCACCCTACTCGATATCTTCTGCATGTCGCTTCTGTTCATGATCTTCTCTCTCACTTTTGGCGGCTCGATCCTCAAGATGGAAGCCGATAAGCTGAACCTTCTCTGGAAGATCGGCCTGATATTCCTGATTGTCCCCTTCCTGTCGCTTATCGGTCTCACACAAAGAGCTTTTTCCGGAAAACCCATACGGGGAGCGAATGATAATGCTTCCGGCGTCGCCGTTCTCCTCGAACTTGCCCGGGTCTACTCACGCCGGCGTCCCCAGAATCTGGATATCTGGTTCGTTGCGACAGGAGCGGCGGATGCGGGTGGGACCGGCATAAAGCGCTTGTTGAGCCGCAATCGGCGCGGGCTGAAGGGTGCTTTTTTCGTAATCCTCGACAAGGTCGGGTACGGGCTTCCGGTCTGCTATCGCAAGGAAGGTGTATTATTCCCTTTCAGAGCCAATCGTAAGTTGACTTCGATTGTAAAGGATATCTACCAAGTACATCCTCACTATGCCGGAGGCTTCAAGAGGAACGGCCTTTATCGTGGTGAAGGCTTCCAACTGCTGTCTCGAGGCAAAAAGGCCCTAACCCTGAGCGCGAGAGAGAAACCCGGATGTCCGCGGTTCTGGAGGTGGCACGAGGACGATCTCGAAAATCTCGACCCTAGGTGCATGCGCCTTACGCTGGACCTGGTAAGATCAATGATCGACAAGCTGGACAAGGAATAATTAAGCTCAACTACTTTTTTCTGCTTTTGCTTTTTTTCTTGCGTGCCGTACCGTGCGCCGTCTTGCTTCCCCAAATTGCGGCGAGGATAAAGGCGCTGGCCATAACGATCAGTGATGCAAGGCGAGACCAAACGCTTCCACCCGCCCAGAGTCCGCTCAAGACGGACCAGCGAGTCCCGGATTCAAGCGAAAAAATACCGCCCACGATCAGGGCAACGGCCGCATAACAAACAAGAGCCTCGATCCCTCTCCAGATAGGATGATAAATGGTGAACCTGCTCCACAAGAATGGAGGTATGACCGACACAGCGAGGTATCCCGCCAGGATTCCGGTAAGGGCGAGCGTTTCGTTGAATCCAAGCAGTTGGCGATCAAGAACGCGTGTGACATAGGGATAGATCAGATAGCGAAACAGGAACAGTAATAGTACATAGTAGATCGCAGTCCACGCCCAGAAAGGAAAAGCTGAGATCCTGGCTCTCCAGGCGCTTTCGCCTCGACCTCTTCCGGCCGAACGGCCTTTCTTAGCTGCTATCGCCGAAACACCTGCCTTATTCTCCGACTAACTGGAGGATAAGCACCCGCTTGCGGGGACGCGTATCAAAATCGACGAAAGCCAATTGCTGCCAGGTACCGAGGGTCATGCAACGATCCTTAAAGGGGACACTCAAGGAGGGCCCGACCAGGGAAGCTCTTACATGCGAATGACCGTTTCCATCCGCCCAAGCGCGGTCATGATGGTAAGTTTTTGAGCTCGGCGCCCAGCGCTCGAAGGCCTCCTCGAGATCACGCACCAGTCCCGGCTCACATTCGAGAGTGATCACACCGCCGGTTGAGCCGGGTACGAATACGGTCAGGAGCCCGGTTTGAATGGGTGAATTTGCCAACTCCTCCGCTACCTCTTGGGTTATATCCGTGATCTCGGAATTCCCCCGAGTAGCTAGTTCCAGGCTTGTCGTATGAACCGGCAATTTCCCTCCTTAAATCCTCCTGCTTAAATAATGTATACGTCTTCCTCGCGCATGACATTATATCCTCCAGCTTGAAGCGCTTTGATGGCTTCGTCCAGTTTCTCGACTCTAAACACCACCATGGCACTCTCCCCGCTTTTCTCGACGAAACAATACAAGTATTCAATATTGACATTTGTCTCATACAGCGGGGCCAGAACCGCCGCCAGCCCTCCCGGTCGATCCGGCACCTCAACCGCGATAACTTCAGTTTCACTTACGGTAAATTTGTTCTCCACCATGACCCGCATCGCCGTATCCGGGTCGTTTACGATCAAGCGCAGGACCCCATAATCAGCAGTTTCGGCTATCGAGAGAGCCCTTATGTTCACCTGGGCTTCGGCCAGGCTTTTACACGCCTCCAGCAATCTACCGGACTTGTTTTCGAGGAAAACGGAAATTTGCCTTACTTTCACACCACACCTCCTAGATTCTCCTCTTATCGACGGCGCGCACGGCTTTTCCTTCGCTTCTTCCTATCGAACGGGGCTCCATCAATCGCACCTTCACGCTTACCCCGAGATAACTCTGAACTTCGTCGCGTATCTTCCTCTCGAGGTCTTCCAGACGCTTGATTTCATCAGAGAAGGTCTCGGGTGAAACCTCGACCTGTACCTCCAGAATGTCCAGGTTATCGATCCTGTCCACCACTAGCTGATAGTGGGGGGCCAGCCCCGGAATCTGCATAAGGACCATTTCGACCTGGGACGGAAAAACATTAACCCCTCGAATGATGAGCATGTCGTCCGTGCGGCCGGTGATCCTCTCCATGCGATAATGCGTACGGCCGCAGGGGCATGCCTCCTTAATAAGCTTGGATATATCCCTGGTCCGATAGCGAAGCAGAGCCAACCCTTCCTTGTTGATGTTGGTGAAAACCAATTCGCCGCTCTCGCCCGGGGGCAGTACCTTTCCCGTGCCAGGATCGATTATCTCGGGGATAAAAGAATCCTCGAAGACGTGCAGCCCTTTTTTCTCAACGCATTCTATGGAGACACCCGGTCCGACCACCTCGGATAACCCGTAGATGTCGTGTGCCGATATCTCGAGTACCCTTTCGATCTCGTCACGCATCTCGTTGGACCACGGTTCCGCTCCAAGGATTGCCGATTTGAGTTTAATCTCTCCCCGTTCGACCCCTAGTTCGTTCATTACCTCGGCGATGTTCAATGCATAAGACGGGGTGCAACACAATATCGTGCTTCCAAAATCTACCATCATGCGGACCTGGCGCTTGGTGTTGCCGCCGGACATTGGAAGGGCTGTGGCCCCCAACTTCTCTGCCCCGTAATGCAAGCCTAATCCTCCGGTGAAAAGTCCGTAGCCGTAAGCGACATGAACGACGTCATCTTGCGACCCCCCCGCCACGACAATGGCCCGAGCAACGAGGTCAGCCCATACCTGGATATCCTGCGCCGTGTATCCCACAACCGTCGGTTTCCCCGTTGTTCCGGATGAGGCATGTATCCTTACGATATCCCTCATCGGGACGGCGAAAAGCCCGAAGGGATAATTATCGCGAAGGTCGTCTTTGGTAGTGAATGGCAGTTTTTCCAAGTCCTCGAGGCTCTTGACATCCCCCGGCTTGAAGCCCGCTTCCTCGAGCTTTCTCCTGAAGAAAGGCACTTTTTCGAATAGCCTGTCCGCAGTCTCCTGTAATCGCTCGAGCTGCAGGGCCTGCAGTCGATCGCGTTCCCAAGTCTCGACGGGGTTAAAGTGATCCATCTTCGACTCCTAATCCTCGGCTTTGATTTAGGGTAATTTTAGCACACAGACCTGGCTTTTTCTGGGAAAGAATTGCGTGATCGCGAGTACCGGCGCCCCTGTTTTCAGACCGCCCGGCGCTTGAAAAGGATTGAACTCAAGGCCAGAAAGGCGACGCCGAAAGCAAGAAGCACAACGATTTCCCAACCGACACCGGCGATACTCTGCCCCCGCAACATTACGCCGGAGAGCGCTTCTATGGCATAAGTGACCGGTACGGCCCTGGCTATCCATTGCATAAATGCCGGCATTTGCGAGAGCGGGAAAAGGGCACCGGTCATAAAAATAAGCGGGAAGCTGATCAGTACCGAAAGGATGACCGCTCCTGCGACTTGCCGGGCAAATGCGGCGATCAGCAAACCTATTCCGATGCATGAAAAACAGGTTGCCGCGATAACTACAAGCGCAAGCGGTATATTCGAAGCGAAGGCTCCCAGTATGGCCACGGCGACCAGGAGCATGGTGATCGATTGAACGAATACGATGGCTGTAGCGAGCAAGAGCTTCGATCCTATAAGTGCGAAAGGGCCCATGTCGGTCAATCGCAATCTTTGGGACATTCCCTCTTCATCCTCACCGACCATAAGGATCGCGCCACATAGAACACCCGTCCACAAGATGGAAAGAGCGATCAAGGACGGCACTACGGCATCCTTGGTGGAAAGGGGACGTCCCGCCACCGAAGAAACATCGAGTGAGATAGGCAAGGCGGTCCCACGAAGGTAAGTCATGGCCTCTTCGATATCATTTATAACGGTATCCGCGAGTTCTATTCCCCCATCCAAGGTCGCCTGCAGTTCCGGATTCCCCGCAAGTGCCGCCCGGATGCTCTCGAGATTGTCCCTGATCTCCCGCAACCCCGTTATCTGCGTCCCGAAGAAGTCGCCCCCTCCCACGAGCGAATACAGCCCTACCGCTACGGCCGCCATCTTGCTTCTAACCACTCCTTCATTGATTCGGGACAAGAATCCCCTGATACTCGTCTCTGCAAACTCCGCTTTTACCAGATTGGATTGATCGAGGATCACCTGAATGTCGGCTGTGCGATCGAGCGTCTTCAAATCATGAATAAATCCACGCGGCAAGATGATCACGGCATCAATCCTGCCTTTGCTCAATGCGTCGCGAGCGGCTGATTCGGACTGATATTCGATGGTCTCCGTGACATCAGCGGAGAATCTCTCGAGAAGTGAGGAGGAATCGTTGTTTTGGCCATCCAGCCACAGGGTTTCTCCCAATGAGGGATAATATTCGGATCGCAGGCCGAACAAGAGGTCATTCGTCCCATCCTCGAAGGACCTCAAGGCGATATCTGCCGTGTCGTAGTCCCTAAGCGGGGCTGAGAGCTGAAGTTGGGAAAAAGCGTCGGCCACCTGGTCGCGGGAGAGCTTGGATCCGATCCATTTTCGCCCTTCCGGCGGATCCCATGTCAGGGCGATTATGCCGACCTCTTCCGCCTGCAAGGCCGAAAGCGCTTCTCCCTGGTTGTTGTAGGACTCGATCTTACCTCCCGCCCTGCGAAGCCTCT
>MELM01000012.1:66561-67006 GCA_001767605.1 Candidatus Solincola sediminis
AAGCCGCCCCGCTCCGACCCGGTTGCCTACCCATACGATCTCGCCCTTTTCGAGGTAATCGAGGTTGACGACTCCCAGGGGAACAGGGCGTCCCGTATCATAAAAGGCGGCACCGATTACGCCCATTATGATGAAGGGATATATGATTAGCACGACCAGGAGCAATCTATTGCGAAGGATCGTCTTCCAATCCTTCGATATTAGTGACCTCCAGCCTCTCATATGCGCACTCGCCCCATAAAGCGAAGAAAGGCGTCTTCCAGCGTAACCTCTTTATATTGAAGATCGAGTATGTTCGAGCCAAGGGCCGTCACGATGCGGGGAATCTTTTCCGATAGACGACTTCCGGTTATTACCACCCTGTCAACCTTCTGTTCCCAGCTCAAATCAAGAGGGCCGCATAAGCCATCGAGCAGCTCGGCGTCCACCGTCTGTAAGGTCAGTT
>MELM01000012.1:67095-68546 GCA_001767605.1 Candidatus Solincola sediminis
GGTCGGCTTCATCCATGTTGTGGGTTGTCATCAGAATGGCCGTGCCTTGATCGGAGAGTCGTAGAATCAAATCCCATAATGAGAACCTTGCCTGCGGATCGAGTCCGGCAGTAGGTTCATCAAGGTAGAGGTAATCAGGCTCATGCATCAATCCCATAGCCAGGCTCAAGCGCTGTTGCATTCCCTGGGAAAAAAAGCGTACTTGCCGCTCCGCATGCTCCGTGAGTCCGGACCAATCCAAGAGCTCGGCGGCTCGCGGGCGGACCGATGCTTTCGGCATCCCATAAAGGAGGCCTATGAGCTCCAAGTTCTCCCTGGCACTCAGCCTCCCATAAAAGGCCGCCTCCTGAGGAACGAGCCCCATATTGAGGTGATAACGCCGTTCCCGGGGATCGATGGCTTCGCCCTCAAAATAAATCTCCCCCGCCCCGGCCGCTATCTGGCCCGCCAGGACCCTCACCAGTGTGGTCTTTCCTGCCCCGTTGGGCCCGATCAGCCCAAAAGCTTCTCCTTTTTCGATTTGCAGCGTTACACGGTCCAGGGCTTTGATCCCATTGAACTCCTTGCTGAGATTCTCCACGGATATCACGCCGCAACCTCCTTCAGGATCACTTTCGATGCCTAATTCTAGCAGAACCCCGACCTCGTCAAAAAACAGGCTACACAAAGGTGCCTGACACCTTTGTGTAGCCTGTCGTTGTGAGGATTTTAGGCGGCGATTTTCGAAAATAATGTAGGATCCAATTGCCCGGTCGGTGCATGCGACCTTAAAGAAGGACCGGACCGATTCCGAAATGTTATTATAGAAAATGAACAAATTAAGATGGCTGACTCTCTAAAGCTGTAATAGCTTCAACCTGAGGGACCAACTTGAAAACCCGGAGGGCTGATGGTTCATCGAACGGGCATAAGACTGATAATAATAGGTATGGTCGTATCCTTTCTTCTCCTTGCGACTCCAATTCCGGTATCATCGATTGCCGCTACTCTTGGGGAAAAACAAGCTGAGGCCGAAAAGGTGCAGCGCCAGATAGAAAGCATGAAGGCGGAGAGCGAGCGCCTGGCTCAGAGCTACAATGCCGCCCTCGACGAATACGAAATCTTGAGGGTCGAGGTGGAAAATAACAGGCAGCAGTTGGAGAGGGCGCAGCGCGATTACAAGAAGGCTCGTAGTGTGCTGAACGAAAGGCTGAGGTCAATATACAAGACAGGTGATATAAATTCGCTGGAAGTATTGCTCGAATCGACAAGCCTTGACGATCTCCTCAACCGCTATGATTTCTTTCAATACATCGGAAGTCGCGATCAGCAAATATTCGCCGAGTACAAGCGCTTGCGGGAAGAAGTAAGCCAGAGGCAGAGGAACCTCGAAGAGGAAGAAGTGCATCAGCAGCAACTGGTGGGGTCCCTCAATGCCAAGCGGCAAGCCATGGAAGGTTCAATTCAAGAAC
>MELM01000012.1:68571-80978 GCA_001767605.1 Candidatus Solincola sediminis
CAAAGAAATATTGACGCTTCTGGCGCAGAACTATAACAGTGGGGGTGGAGGAGGTACGCCTTATCCCACTTCGATAGGTAATTTCATCTTTCCGGTCAAGGGACCGCACTCTTACTCAAACGATTGGCACGCACCCAGAACCGGGCATCTTCACCAGGGCTGCGATATCTTTGCCGCCAGGGGTACGCCTTGTGTCGCCTGCGTAAATGGAACGGTTAATCAGGGTTCGGGTGGCAACGCGGGTAATTACGTGCGCTTAGTTGGAGATGACGGTAACGTCTTTTACTACATGCACCTGGATGGTTTCGCCGCCACCGGGCATGTGACCGCCGGTACGGTGGTGGGATATGTCGGTGATACCGGCAATGCAAAAGGGACGCCACCACACAATCATTTCGAGATTCATCCCGGAGGAGGCGCGGCCGTTCCGCCTTATCCGATCCTTAAAGCCGCCGACCATTGACCTGATTTACCCCTCGGGAGCCCCCGGAACGCTACTTTTGCTTCGACGCCACCAATGTAAGGCCGGCATGGCGAGAAGCGCATCCCTGCGCCGTTTCAATACCGGCCAGAATATACCGGTTATTATCAAGCCGACCGCGACTCCCCCGATGTGTGCAAACCAGGCGACTCCGGTCGCTCCACCGGAGGAGGGCAGCAATCCCTGTATGACCTGTACGGCTATCCACAGACCAATGACAAGGAAGGCGGGTATCGGAAATATGAAAAAGAAAACCCAGGTCCAAACCCAGGCACGAGGATACAGTATCAAATAAGCCCCGAGAACTCCGGATATCGCTCCACTGGCGCCAATCAAAGGCACTATCGAATTGGAATAAAGCGCGATGTAGACAAAGGTTGCGAAAAAGCCGCAGACAAAATAGAAGACCGTGAACGGCAACTTCCCCATGACGTCCTCGACGTTATTTCCGAATATCCAGAGAAAGAGCATGTTTCCCCCGATGTGCAGCCAGCCGTCATGCACGAAGAGCGAGGTCAAGAGTCCCAGGTAGACCGATTTGTTCGGTACCCCGGCAACCGGATAACCGAACAGCTGCTGCATGGCAGCAAGCGACAACTGCTGGCCGTGTACGACCTCCCAGGGTATTGCCGAAAAACGATAAATAAAGATGTCGAGTTGGGTTCCCTCAAGGAACAGCATATAAATGAAAGCGGCGAAGTTTATAAGAATCAGGGAAAGGGTGATAATCGGGACCTTGCGGCTGGGATTTCTGTCATAGAGGGGTATCATTTATTGCTATAAACCCTTCCTGGCTTGCACCACGATAAACCCTTTCATTCCTTTTATTCCCAGATAATTGATCAGTTTCTCATAGGCGACGGCCAATGCACCCAGGGGGCGGTTAACGGCGCTTATAAGGAAATCGCTATAAGTATCTGCTTGTACCGCCTCAAATCCCGCTTCCTCGAGTATCCTCTTTAACCTGGATGGAGTATTGCAGGCATAGGCAACCGGGAATATTTCATCCGCTGCCCGGCCGGTAATCAACCCGACCAGAGTCATTCGCTTCTGCTGAGGGAGAAGACGCGAGAGGAGGTAGTTGGCCGTGTAAGGGTAGTATCGGATGTTCGGTGTCATGAGGACCAGCGTACCGCCTGGACATAGCGCTGTATTTATTCGAGCGAAGAATGCAGCCGGGTTATTCAGGTGTTCAAGGAGGAACTTGCTCGCAATAAGATCGATGCCGGCCGGCGGCAGCGGTAGTTCCCGCTCGAGGTCGGCCTGCAAGTAGAGCTGGTAGTTGCCTTCCAGCGCACGATCATCCACCCCGATAATGCGTCCGGCCTTTTGAAGGAGAAAGGTGAGGAAGTTCTCGTTTCCACAGCCGAGGTCCGCCACAACTCCCCCTTCCGGGCAGCAATCGGCGATAAGCTTAAGGAAAACTTGGTAGCCGTTGATTTCCTGATGCAGGTGCTTTTCTCCCAGAAGGTGCGCCCATTCCTTGGCCGACTCACGCGTCACAATAGCTCCATGAGATTGTTAACGATGAGATCCGGTCGCGGCTCGAATTCCTCGACATCCTCTCGTTTGGAGATTCCGGTAAGCACCAGGCAGGTATCCATTCCTGCCCTCCAGCCTCCCAAAATATCGGTATCCAGGCGATCCCCGATCATTAGCGTGCAATCGGCATTGCTCCCAATCGCCGCCAACGCGGTCTGCATCATAATAATATGTGGTTTGCCGATGACCAATGCGCTCCTGCTCGCTGATGTTTCTACAGCCGCAAGAATAGCTCCGGCTCCAGGCCAAACGCCATCTGTTGAAGGATAGGTGGCATCCGAATTAGTGGCTATAAAGAAGGCGCCCGCCCGCAGTGCCAGGCAGGCGATCTTCAGCTTCTCGTAGGTCAACTCAGTATCCCACCCCACGACGACGAACTCGGCTCGCCTTGCCGCATCATCTTTTACGAGCCTCATGCCTATCCCTTCGAGCTCCTCGCAAAGTCCGACTCCCCCGAGAGCGAAAGCGGTCGCGTTCCGGGTGTCGTGGTTCTCGTCAAGATAACCGGCCGTTGCCAGCGATGAAGTCATTATCTGGTCTTCACGGACCGCAAGGCCCATCGACGCCAGCTTCTCACGGTACTGGCTGCGGGTTGATCGGGAATTATTCGTAAGGAGGAGTACGTTTCGATCTTCCTTTATCCTGTTTATGAATTCGATAGCAGAGGTGATGGGCTGCTCGTTGATATACAACACCCCATCCATATCGATGAGAAAGTTCTTATACCGATCCGCCGGTGGATCATCGTGCAAGTCAGCTGTTCCCCTCGCTATTCAACTGCCATTGATAGCGCCTCAAGGCCTGATCGTAGAATTCCACTTCGGGCGCCATTATAGAGGCCAGCTTAACCTGCCCGATCGCCTTATGCAACATTCCCTTTCTGTACAAGCAACGGCTGAGGCCGTACCTCGCATAGTGATTAGTCGGATCGACTTCAAGCGCGGCCTCGAATTCCCGCATTGCGCCTTCATGATCGCCACTGCGATAGTAAGCTATACCCAGGGTCTCGATTATCGAGCCCCTGCCGGGCTCCAGGGCCTTTGCCTTCTCGAGCAAGGATATGGCATGCGCCGGACACCGTTTATCCAACAGATGCCGAGCCTCCCGTAATAGATCATATGCGTTCCCCTGCACCTTCAAGCCTTTCTTTATCCGGCGGTTCGCCAAGCGTACCGGCCTACGCGGCCTCGCCGGTTTCCTTGCGGCTTGACAGCCTGATCAAACCCGAGAGTGACGCGGCCGCCCCCATAAGCACCACCAGATATGCCGGCCACAGAGTTTGCCTTTCAAAGAGAGTGTTGGTCGCCTGGATATTATTACCAGCATTTTGCAGCATTCGCAATGCAATCGCGAGGATGTTCCCGCTCGAGGCCAAAGCCATAAACACCAATGCAATTGAAATAATCCCTCCCACCAGCATCACTACCCCAAAGTCTATTTTGAGAAGCGGGCGCTTCAATGCAAGCGTCGCCGCCATATAGAGCCAGCCTAAGACCGTGAGAGCAATGAGAATATAGAAAATCACACCTAGATCAATGCCTTTGATGTTTACCTGCGCATTGATAGCTCCACCCGAACCTACCGACTTAACATTAACCCACCCGAGAAAAGAGAGCGCCGTAGTAAACAGTGCCGACATAGTACCCACAGCCGCAGCCAACCTATCCTGGTTATCCAGCGGCCTCGCCCGGTATCCGATCAGCCTCCATACCCCCCTCTGCGTTTCACCCGACTTCCTCTTCGCCATCTCCACCGCCTTAAGCCTGGCCCTGCCGTGGGGCCCCCCTTTTTCTATACGACGCTTCTTGACAGCCGCCGCCTCATCACCGGCCTGCGAACCATTTCTCACCTTTTTCTTCGACCCCGGTTTGAGGCGCCCAAGAGCCATGTAGGTGCGGTCGCTGAGGCTGATGGTGACGCTGAATTTCTTTTTCGTGACTTTCTGTTTTTCGCTGATGAGGTTATCTATACCCGGCTTCAGAGAAACGATTTTCTTATTCGAAGTCGGGGTCAAAATCCCGACCGTCTTTTGCTCCGGTTGTTCCGGAGGCAGCCCCGAATTCAAGTCTCCACCCGCCGGGCCGGTCGCCCTTTTCGCATCCGAGGCCGTCTCGTTCGAGGGGCCGAGCTTGCCCTTCATGCTTTTATAACACTCATCGCAGAAGAACGTGCCGGTCGCGATTTGTCTTCCGCAGCTCACGCACTCGGCCATAGGCTTCTCCGTCTATCCCAATTTCGCATCAGCTTGTCCCGCCACATGATTATCATCGTCTCTTGTTGGCGGCACCCTTACCGCTTCGATACGCCCCGGATGCGGTCCCTGACCGATAGAAACAGCCTCGGAAAATGGTGCCGGAAGTATTCCTTGGTGGCGTTCAAAGCCGACTCGCCCTTCGATGCCAGGTATACGAGTGTCTTGTGGGGTAGGCGCGGGCTTACGAAAACCCGGTCGACCATCGTCTCCAGAGGCCCTCGAACCGAGCCGGGTAAGTGCTCCAGCCCCCTGTAGATGCGAACGAAGTTCCGGAAGTAGTGCCTGACGAAGTAGAGCTGGTCCCTTGGGAGAGTCGGCTGGTCGACATAACGGTCTTCGCGATAATCGTAACGAGGCGGCACCCAGCCTTGCTCAACGGCCCTTTCGAAAAGAACGGTGTCCGGATAAGGGTAGTATATGGGGCTTAGGGAATGATCGGCTTTGATTTCGACGTTGAGCTTTATGGTATCGAGTACTCTCGACTTGTCTTCGAAGGGTATGCCTACCATATTGTAAGCAACGGTCTGGATACCCGCCTCACGGCAGGCGGTAAAGGCATCGACGATCTTTTCCCGCGACATATGCCTGTTGAGGACCTCGTTCCTGATGAAATCGTTGCCGCTCTCCACTCCGAAGAACATCTGGTAGCAGCCAGCGTCGTGAAGCATACGGACGATTTCCGGTGTAACCAGGTTGGCGCGATAATTACAGATGAAGGGCAGGCCGATTTCGTTCTTATAAAGGCTGGTAAACTCCTCCAGCCATCCCCCCTTCCAGGGCAGTATATCGTCCCTGAAATTGAGGTACTCGATGCGCGGGCAGGCTTCCAGCAGCTTCTTCAGATATTCAATGCTGAAAGTGGGGCTGTGGAAACGCGAATATTTGGCCTTATTAGGATAAATGTCCCGCATCTTCTTATTCGAGCAATAAGTGCAACTGTAAGGGCAGCCGCGTGAAAGGATAACGACTCCCGTGTTGATGCGAGTCGATATCAGTTTATCGAAATTGAATATCTTGAAGTCGGGCAAAGGAAGCTCATCGATGTCTTCCAGGAGTGGCCGAACCGGATTGCGGTATATGGACTCCGCGCTTTTCACCCAGATATTGTGGATCCCGGTATAATCCTCACCGGCATCAATCCCGGCTACGAGTTCCAACATCGCCGCTTCGCCTTCGCCCCTGCAGAGCATGTCCACACCCTCGGTTTTTATTACCTCCTCAGGCAGGGTCGTCGGGTGATAGCTGCCACAGATAACCGGAACATCACATACGTCCTTTGCCCACAGGACATACTCCTTTACCTGCGGATACTCGCGAGTCATCGTTACAAAACCCATAAGGTCCGGGCTTTTCAGCATGATTTGAGATTGGAACTGCTCACGACCGACGGGACTCGTCAGATGGTACAGGGAAACCTCATGTCCCGCTCTCTTCAGCACGGCCGAAAGACTGGCAACGCCCTCCATGTACCAGCCGCCCTCATCCACGCCCGTCATACGGCCGCTGGTCGGGTCCATATTTACCTTATAATCCGGATAAACGAAAAGAATCTTCAAAATGCCTCCTCCGTGACTCCCTTGTATTCCCCTAAATTATATTGGGGTCAGGCCTAAACATAAACATTATTGGGGTCCAAACGGTCGTGTTAAACATGGGGTCCGGCCTGACCCCAATTTCTGTCTTATTTGAAGCGGTAAAGTGAGAAGGGGGAAATATCGATGCTCGTCTCGCCGTCTAGTACCAGCTCGCTCATCAGCTTCCCCGTGATTGCGGCCAGGCAGATTCCATCACCGGAGTGCCCGGTCGCCATGTAGAATCCTTTTACTCCCTTTACAGGACCCATTATCGGAAGCCCATCGGGTGAGTACGGGCGAAGGCCGGCAAAGCTACGAATAACATCGAGATTTTTAATCCAGGGCAGATAGTTAATAGCGTTCTTGGCTATCGCGTTCATGGCTTCCGGAGTGGTCTCTTTATCGAAGCCGGCGAATTCGCGGGTACTCCCAATGAGAATGTTCCCACTCACCGTCTGCTCTGCGGTGAATCCTAATCCCAGCCTTATAGCATCCTCGTCTTTTGGCAACAATTCATCCAAATTCGCTTTCGTTCCCAGGTATTCAGCCCCCGATACGATTCTATCGAGCATGCGCTCCCTGGCTTCCGTCACTAGAATCTGGCCTTTTTGCGGCATAACGGGGATATCTACGATAATCATCTTGCCTATTTCATTGGATCCGGTTCCCGCCGCGCATATAACACGACGGCTATGGATGCTCCCAGCAGTAGTATGCACTTCCCTGACCCGATTATTGGTAACAACTATGTTCTCGACCTTACAACCTTTTATGATCTTCGCTCCCATCCCCTGTGCCTTTTGAGCCATACCCAGCGTAAAGGCGATCGGGTTTATTTGCGCATCGGAAGGGCAATACGCTGCTCCTTTTATCTCTTTGCTCACTTCCGGCAGCATTTCCTTCAATTCCTGGGTTCCCAATATCTCGATCTCCAGTCCGGCTGCCTTCACTTTCTTCGCGCGCGCCTTCAGCTCTTTCAGTTGGTCCTGATTGGTGGCCAGCATGAGACCCCCGCAGGGATTGTATTCGGGATCGATATCCAGATCTTCGATGATTCCAGGGAGAAGCGCCATGCTTTCGAGAGTAAGGTCCAGGTGGCTTCCAATCTGCTTGGTCTGAAGCGAGAGAAACCCGTCGCAAGCGCCGGAAGCGCCTGCGGTCAGGTCTTCCGCCTCGACTATCATTACCTCCGCCCCTTCCTTGCAAAGGAAGTACGCAGCCGCGGCTCCGATCACACCCCCGCCTATGATTACTACTTCCGAGCTGAGAACATCATCCATCTTCTCCCCCTAGTCGGCTCAACTTGACCGGTCTTACGGGTGCTCGAACTCTGAAAGACTCGACTTCCCGGTCCTCCTCAGGGCAATCAGCAAGAAATTGGCTCCTTAGAATCGACTGGCAAAAGCGTCCCTGACAGTAACCGAGGCCGGCACGCGAAAAGCGCCTGAGGGCCGGGAGCGAACGGAATTCTCCCTGCGTGATTATCTCCCGCAGTCTGGAATAATCTATTTCCTCGCACCGGCAAAAAGCAAAATCTTCCACAGCTTCGATAGCTTCCACTTCCTCAGGTTCTTCTAACAGCTTTCTTCGGCCTCTGACTCCCCTTACCTTTAGAGCCCATTCCTCCGGGACTTCTATCGTAAGCAGCATGGTCCGTCCCGGCCGGCCCGCACCTGAAACCCGTGTTATCCGCCCCTCTGCAAGATAGTTCCCCTCTCCGTCCACCGCCCAGGCTTCCCCACCAAGCCTGATTTCGTCCCGCATCTCATACGGCACGGTCACCCGGGCAAGGCCACTTCCGATACTTCTATCGACCAAAAATATAGCCATGCCCGGACAGATAGCCACACATTTGCCGCAGCCATTACATGTTTCCGCATGTAAAGCGGGCGGAGCACAAATACCTGAGCTCAGCACAATGGACCCTTGTGCGCAAGCTTCCTGACATGGATCGCAAGGAATCTCCTGCCAGCAATCGATAAGGGCCCGCGGTCCGTTTACCGATTTATCCCATACCTCTTGCCATGACTCCGACCCTGTCTTACCTTGCATAAAGACGCTCCTTAGCCGCGAGCTTGCCCCTCGAATGCGGTCCTGCGCGCAGCTCATCTAATCTCTTCGCAATTGCCGCTCGTCTTTCGGCTGCCTCCCCGGAATTCAGCGATCCCAGATCCTCGGCCGCGGATATTCCGGCTATACGACCTTCCTCCATGGCGACCGACGCCTCCTCTACACCTGAGGCGTCTCCGGCGATATATACCGGAGATTGGCTGGTCCGCATGTCGGCACCATGCCAGGGAACTAAACCTCCCAGTGCGTCCTCATAGACCATCCTGCAATCCCTCATGGCGGCAAGATCGCATAGAGGACTCATGCCGACGGCCAGACAAAGGACGTCTGCTTCGAATCGCTTAACCGTTCCGTCTTCAATCGCTTCCACCAGGACTTCCTCTAATCCCGTAGACCCCCGGGCGGAAAGCAGACGATGGCCTAAGTAAACAGGTATTCCTTCCCTTCTCACCCGGCCAGCGTGGACCTGATATCCGCTGATCGATCCGGCCGTATCCACTACCCCAACCACTTCAGCGCCCGCTTGCAGCAGCTGATAGCTTACAATCAAGCCGACGTTACCTGATCCCACCATGAGAACCCGACTGCCCGGCAGAATTCTATGGATATTGATCAGCGTCTGCGCGGCTCCCGCACCCATAACTCCGGGTAGGGTCCAGCCGGGGAAAGCAAGGCTCTTTTCACTTGCGCCCGTGGCCACTATCACCGCCCCGGGATTAACGAGACATAGTTGGGTCGGGGCATCTATCATCACCTCTCCGTTTGAGAATAACCCCAAGACGCTGGATGAAAGCCGTACGTCAACTCCGAGCTTCAAGCAATCTCCGAAGAGTTCTTCCGCTATTTCGATACCGCGCTTTCCGGCACCGTGATGACTCGATCCGAAGAATCGATGGATTTGTTTGGATAGCTGGCCTCCGGCCTTGTCATTTTCATCGACTATGGTGACTCGGCATCCTACCGCCGCGGCTTCATAGGCTGCACAAAGACCGGCCGGGCCGGCGCCGATTACGAGAAGGTCGAGTTGCTCGCAAGGGAGGCTCATTCCATCCATCCCCTGGGAGTTTCCACCCTCATTCCATCTCGCACCATAGTTCGGCAGGTCCGGACATTGGGCTCGCCGTCGACGATCATGCAGCACTCAGTGCATCTGCCGATCATGCAGAATGCCCCCCGCGGTTCTTTCTTATGGGGGGATAACCTGGTTATGCGGACTCCGGCTGCATAAAGCGCGGCGGCAATCGGTTCGCCCTCAACCGCATGTATCGGCAACCCATCGAGGAATATCCTAACCTCTTTGCCGTTCTTCTTCTCTCCCAAGACAGGATGCTGTAAGATCCGGAAATTATTGAATGCCATACGCCCATGATAATAGATAGAAAAATAAAAAGGGTGTATGGGGTCAGGCCTCAGGGTTTGAGGGCGCGGGTCATGAATTCAACGGATTCGCGTGTAATCTCACCAATATTATGCTTCATGGGGTCCTCGACCCAGTAGTTGGCCAGTCTCACCAACTGGCCGATAATGGCGTTTGCGGTTACGGCCGGGTTGACCTGCCTTATGGTTCCATCCCTTACACCCCGGGCGATGGTCGCCTTCAGGTCCTTAGCTATCGAGGCCGTAATTTGAAGAAGCCTGCGATCATACGCCACGTCGGCGAGAACCGATCCTTCGAGAAAGAGAGTATATATCTCGCGGTTTTCGAGAATGATCTGGAACGCGACCGGTATGGCGATGCGTATCCTCTCCAACATGTCGGGAATTGATGCTATCTCGACCGAAACCCGATCCCGAAAAAGCCTGACACCTTCTTCCGCTATAGCCAACAAGAGGTCCTCCTTGCCGCTATACATTTCATAAAATTCCCCCATCGAGACTCTTGCCTGCTTGACTATGTCGTCTTCGCCGGTTCCGAAATAACCCTGCCTTGCAAAAAGCATGGTGGCCGCCTCGATTATTCTCTTTCTACCATCTCCCACAACCGCATCCGTATCGCTTTCGAAAAAACTTTCTGCGTTGCCGGAGACATTATTTCCCATCTCTTCCCATATGCGCACCTTCTTGTGCATGATCTCTTTGATCTGATCGAGTGGGAGATGCTTCTGCAATTGAAGCCGTTTGATGTAATTAATCATCTGGATATACGAGGAATCGTAATAGGCCATATTTTTATGAGTCTTGATGGGTTGCGGCAGGAGACCGATGCGAACGTAATAGTTGATCGCGGATGTTGAAACCCCAGTCGCTTTGGAGATCTGGGATACTTTGAGAAGGGATCCCGGATGTGCCTGGCGCTGCTTCTTCGGGGGTTTGAGTTCCTTATTCTGCATACGTTGAGTATAAATTAACACTGAGAAAAGGGGAATAGAATTCGGAGACGCTCAGGAGGCGCTTCTATGATCGTAGATTATTAAACCGGAGGGAAGTTTTGGATAGAAATATGAGCTCTTATGAGGCATCCTTTCTCCCCCCTCCGCAATGCCCCAGATATCCTCTATCCTGGTTGCACGGACGAGGAAACACGCTTCGGCCCTGCCCTCTTCCACATCCTTAAATGCCGAGTTCTCCCATGGGGTGAAATATAGTTCGCCGTCTTCGGCCAGCAGATCCGCATTCAGATTCATACACTGCCCGAAAACCAACGAATGCAAGATCGATATATCCAGCGACTTCCACCTCTCACTCTCCGGCCCTTCCACGATATCCCTCAAAGCGATGCCGGGTTTCAGGGTCAATCGAAGCGCTGATTCCGATCTAACCATGACGAAAGCAACGCGATTCATGCCCTCGAGGCCTTTTACGGGTTCCGTTATTTCTTCCAGTTCGAAGAAACGCTCTAGCTTAGCTTTTACTTCCGGCCATGGGAGTGGCAGGCGCTTAAGGACGCGGTGTACGGGAAGGATAACCAACCCGGGGTCTTGCGAGCAAAAGATTACCGCAGAAACATAATTGGCGGGGGAATCGAGCCGCCCTTCAGGATTACTTTCTTGCGAGTAAGCAAGAGCCGTCTCATAACGGTGATGGCCATCGGCTATAATCATCGTCTTAGCAGCCAATATCGACTTCAAGGCCTCGATTTCATCCGGTTGCTCGATTCGCCAGATTTCGTGATATGTCCCTTCATCATCATTGAACTGCATGACGTTACCCAGCGTCGCCCTCAAGAGCATATCCGCAACCTCTCCATTACTATCCCGGAGAGTCATGAATACCTGGCTGAAATTCGCCCGGCAAGCTCTTAAGAGATTAAGTCGCTCATCCCGCGTGCGTGGAAAAGTCTTTTCGTGCGGCAGCACTTCTCCACTGGAGAAGTCTTTGCATTTTACCGCGGCAAATATACCGAGCCGGCTGAATCGGCCTGAACCGGGGAGATCAAATGTCTGCCGGTATGCATAAACACATAGCCCGCGATCTGCGATCAATACCCCTTGTTTCTTCCAGTCCTCGAATAGTTCTGCCGACCTGCTCCAGAACGCGGCATCATCGCCGGATTGGGGGAGTATGAGGCGAACGATGTTATAAGGGGAACCGTCGGCGAGAGCCTTTCTTCGGTCGTCATCGATAACGTCGTAGGGCGGAGCGATGACCTCAGCCCGGTTGTTTATCAGTTCGGGATTATAAAAAGTGCCCCGAAAGGGCTTGATCTCCGCCACTGCTGTCTCCCATTATTTACCAAATAAGCAGCTTTTCACGACCACTGACTGGAACATTATATCCAACCGCCCCGGTCCTTGTATATTCAGTCACAGATTCATTACCGGCTACCTTGTAAGGGCGGTACGGATTGGTACCCCGTGGTCGTACTGCTAATGCCTCTTCAGCCTTAATAAAGTAAGGCAATTTGCGTTTTTCTATTGAACCCCGGGTAATCATGTATTAAAAATAGACTACGGTGGTCGGGCGAGGAAACTGAGAATCCATAAAGATGATCATTGATGCTGGGAGTAATCTTGGATTATAACGTCGAACTTGCAGCCTGTTTATCAGGTTGTTCCCCACGTCAACTTCGCTATTGGCGTGATACCGGGATCATTCAACCACACAAGGTGGAGATCAGCGAGAACGGCAGGCGAAACGATCTCTACGACTTCCGGAACCTGGTTGAATTGAGGACTCTGGTCAGCATGCTGCAAAACGGGATAAGCCTGCAGAAGATACGCAAGACCCTCGCCTATCTGCGCGAGTACACCCAACTCTCCAGCCCGCTCTCCAATTGCAAACTGGTTAGCGACGGCTCGACGATCTTCGAAATATGTCCCAATACAGAGACAATTGTCGACACGCTTCGAGACGGTCAGTCCGTTTTCTGTATCGCCCTCGATGGAATTTTCGAAGAGCTTTCAGCGCGCATTCTGGAGCTCAATGAGGAGCGCTGCAACTTCCTGAACAGCCTGACAGCGTCTCTCTAGATTCATTCGCTCAGCCGTGCCGGGAACCGTTCCGTTTTATGCTTCTACGGTTTATCATTCTCTTGTTGAAATCATTC
>MELM01000012.1:81017-117488 GCA_001767605.1 Candidatus Solincola sediminis
TCCTCCTACACGCGCCAAGCGTCTATGATTTTCGCCGCCTTACAACGGTTCCCAGCCCGTTAAGCGACCTCATACCGTCGACGCCTGCATTCGAGATCTATCCCATCGGATTCACCTTCCTGGGTGAATACCTCGAGCGCAATCACATCAACACCCGCATCGTCAACTTGGCTCAGAGAATGATAGAAGACCCTAAATTCGACGTTCCCCGCTTCCTCTCAGAGCTCGAACCAATCGCTTTCGGGATTGATTTCCATTGGCTTACGCATGCGCAAGGAGCCCTCGAGATAGCACGCTTGTTAAAGGAGATACACCCCTCCATTCCTGTTATTTTCGGTGGTTACTCAGCCACATACTTCCATCGCGAATTAATGGAATATCCACAGGTAGATTATGTTCTACGGGGGGATTCGACCGAAGAGCCCCTGCGTATGCTTGTGGAAGCAATCGGATTGAAGGGATTCCTTGGCGATATCCCTAACCTTACTTTCAGGGACAGCAGCGGTCAGGTAATGGAAAATTCTTTGACTTATATACCGGCGAGCCTTGAGTATCTGGGCAACAACTACAAATACATGATCAGTTCGGCGCTGAAGTATGGCGACTGGAAAAGCCTGTATGCTTTCTGGAACTGGCACGAATACCCAATTACAATGGTTCCGACCTGCCGGGGCTGTAGCAGCGATTGTGCATTTTGTGGGGGATCGAAGACTGCCGTCGCGGACTATTGCGGCCGCGAGCAGATTGCCTTCAGGCCTCCGGAGAAGATCGCCTATGATATCGAGCTTTTATCGCACTTTAGCTCGGCACCCATCTTTATCGTCGGAGATCTGCTTCAAGCCGGCAGGGATTATGCTATGGAGACACTCGAGTTAATCAGCCACCTCGACCCCAAGAATCACATCATATTCGAGCTGTTCGCGCCGGCCCCCCGCGAGTATTACGAACGTATCGCTTCGGACCTGGACCACTTCGACTTTCAGATATCCCCCGAAACGCACGACGAAGAAATCCGGGCCTTCATCAACAAGCCCTACTCAAATGAAGAGCTGGAACACAATATTGCATGGGCGTTGGAGGCTGGCGCAGAAAGGTTCGATATTTTCTTTATGATAGGGCTGCCGGGGCAGACGCGTGATTCCATTATGGAGACGGTGAATTATTGCGGCGAATTGTTGCGGAATTTCGGTCCCCGCCTCAATCCTTCAATCGGACCCCTGGCGCCCTTCATAGACCCGGGATCCGCTTATTATCGCCGCCCGGAAAGATATGGATATCATCTCATCCACAGGACGCTTGACGATTACGTCCGGGCATCTTACTCTCCACACTGGAGAGACATGCTTGGTTATGAGACGCGCTGGCTTAGCAGGCAGGATATTGTAGATGTGACGTATGAGGCATTGCTCGCCCTCAATACGATCAAGGCTAAGAACGGGCTGGTTTCGCCTGAGCACGCGGCCCTTAACGATCGCCGTCTCAAGGACACTATCTCTCTCCTTAAAATGGTTGACGACATCATGAATATAACCGACTCGAAGCTTCGCCTGACCGAATTGGAGAAAGTCCACCAAGAATCACAGCAGTTGGCACAGCAACTCTATCTGCCAAAGGAGGAGCTGATGTGGCCGCTGACCGGAGCCCGCTTCAAGAGGATAAACATACTGCGTATCCTGATGGGCTGGATATAACTCCAACGGATTGCCTACACAAAGGTGTCTGCCTACACAAAGGTGTCAGGCACCTTTGTGTAGGCAATCTCCATAAAGGGTTTGCATCTTTGGTAGGAGCAGCCTTGCTATAATGTTTACAGGAGGTGACGAAAGTGCCTGTATACGAGTACAAGTGCCCCGATTGCGGACACCGCTTTGATTTGCTCCAACCCATGGATACGGAGCGGATTGCAGATTGTGATAAGTGCGGCGCCAAGTCCAAACGAGTTTTCAGCTCCAGGATTGTCGTCAAGTACGAGGGTTGGGGTTTTGATGCTACTGATAAGCTGCTTCCTGAAGCAAGTCGCAGTAAGCGCGACTTCAAACAGCTGAAGGAGAAGGCCGACCAGATAATGGACGGCGACTACAACCCGAAATCCTGGGAATAATCATTCTTTATGGCGCCTGATTAGCGCCATCCAGCCCGGCATGGGATAATACTTTACCATGGCTGATAAGGCAATTGAAACTCATGGATTGACAAAGTATTACGGAAAAAGCCCGGGTGTTCTCAACCTTGATCTCGAGGTAAATACAGGAGAGATATTCGGCTTCCTGGGCCCGAATGGGTCGGGAAAGACCACGACCATTCGGCTGCTGGTGAGCCTTCTCTATCCCACTTCCGGCAGCATACGCATTTTGGGATATGATATCGCATGCAGCTCACTCGACATACGCCGCCGTATCGGCTACATCCCGGGCGAGGTCCGTCTCTTTCAGGAGCTGACTGGCACCGAAGCCCTGCGCTTGCTCGAATCCTTTCAACCCGACCGGCCTTCGATCTTCAAAGACGACCTCATCCAAAGGTTCGATTTTGACCCATCTCGCAAGATTAAGCAATATTCTTCGGGCAACAAGCAGAAACTCGCCATAATTCAGGCTTTTATGCAGGACCCGGAACTGCTTATTTTGGATGAACCGACGGCTACTCTCGACCCCTTGATGCGCCATCTCTTCTACGAACTCGTGAAAGAATTCAGAGACCGGGGCCGCACCATCTTCATTTCATCGCATATCCTTCCTGAGATGGAGGACACCTGCGACCGCGTCGGCATTATCCGAAAGGGACGTCTGGCAACCGTTGAAGATGTCAAAAGCCTGGAAGCCAAGAAATTGCGGCATGCGGAATTCGTCCTCACATCAGAACCGATGCCTGAAGAGCTGCATTTTTCGAGCGCCAAGATAAGCCGCATCGACGGCCCGAGATTCAGAGCAGACATATCCGGCGATATGGATCTATTTATAAAGGAGCTCAGCCGACTCCAAGTCAGCGACCTTCAAGTGGACCATGCCAGCCTCGAGGAGGTATTCCTGGAGTTCTATCGGGAGGAGGAGAACGATCAACCTTAATCTCTTCCGTTATCAGATTCGCAGCAAACGGAGAAGTCTCCTGTATTTCTCCGTAGGGATGGTTGTTTTTGGCTTTCTGATAAGCGCGCTATACCCTTCGCTATCCAAGATGACCGCTTTTTCCCAGTACTGGGAGCAATTCCCTAAGAACCTGAAGAACCTTTTCGGGGGCAGTAATGTAAATATCCTGACGCCTGAAGGATTCCTCACCCTGGAATACTACCAGATGATTCTCATAATAATACTCGCGGCCTTCACCCTTGGCTTTACAGCCTCCTGTATAGTGAAAGCACGTGAGAACGGCACGCTGGAACTCATCCTCGCGCACCCCATTGAAAGGTGGAAATATACCCTGACTTCCTCCGTATCCCTTGCCACAGCACTCGCGGGTCTCTCTCTTCTCGCGGTCGCTACGATAATGGCAGCCTCCCCTGTCTTCGACATGGGCATCTCATTCGCCGGTCAACTGAAATTACTCGTTATCTTATGGTTCATGATGCTTGCTCTGGGCAGCATCTCGCTTTTCGCCTCGGCTGCCTTCAATTCGACCGGCCAGGTGTATGGTTTGGGAATTGGAATATTAATCGCGTCCTACCTCATCAACTACCTTGGCAACAATTGGTCTGCCTTCAAGTTCATTGACCGCGCCTTCCTGTACCATTACTACGCTCCTTACTCAGCCATGACGGAGTCGGGTTTCCCTTGGGCCAGCCTTCTCTATTACGCCCTTGTCTCCGTCGCCTTCACTACACTGGCCGTGATAGTCTTACAAAGAAGAGACATATCGGTTTAACAGGGAAGGGAGGAGCCGGCAATGGGGTATGAAACCCTTTCGATCGACATCAACGAAGGCGTGTGCTTGTTGACCCTCGACCGCCCGGAAGTCCATAACGCGATGAACCTTACGATGTTTATGGAATTGAGTGCCGCGGCCAGGGAACTCGAGGCTAACGACGATGTCAAAGTGATAGTCTTGACCGGGGCGGGAAAATCGTTCTCCAGCGGTCTCGATCTTGGCAGTTTCGCCGGCTTGGAACAGCTCTCGGCACTGCAATTCTATAAAATGCTCAAGGGTTTTCAATCGACTTTTCTTGCCTACGAGATGATGAACAAGCCCGTCATAGCGGCGGTAAACGGCTTGGCCCTGGGTGCGGGGACTGAAATAATTCTTGCCTGCGATATTCGTTTTGCCTGCCCCGAAGCGAGCTTTGGGCTTCTTGAAATAAAGTTCGGGATTATCCCCGATCTGGGCGGATGCAGGCGCCTCTCACGGCTGATCGGCATGGGATATGCAAAAGAGCTCATTTACACCGGTGACACTATTAGGGGCGAAGAGGCGCACCGCATAAGCATGATTGAGCACCTGTCGCCGCAGGACCAGGTGTTGGCCGAAGCGATGAAGCTGGCACGCCGGCTGGCGGAAGGACCTATTCTAGGGATAGCCGTAGCCAAGCAGGTAATAAACCGAGCCTGGGGTACGGATGCGGAGACTGCATTGGAATTCGAAGCCATAGCACAAACGCTCTGCCTCATCTCTAAAGACCACAAAGAAGCCGTCAGCGCCTTCATGGAACAAAGAAAGCCCAACTACACTGGCGACTAGCGCCGCAGCTGCTTAAGTTCGACCAGAGCCAGGTTTCCGGCCTCGCCTCCGGGATCCAGTTGGGTGGCCTTGGCTAGCGCGAACTCGGCCTCCTCCGATTTCCCCAGGATTCCCATGCAGCTCCCCAAAATATAGTACGCCCAGGGATCACCGGGACGCAGCTCGATATAGTGTCGCATGGCCGATGCCGCTTCATCACATCTCTCCTCGTGGGCAAGGAGCCTCCCTAACGAAAACCACGCCAGCGGATAATCCTCATCATAAGATATGGCCTTCCGGTAATACGCCTCTGCCTCGGCCATCATATCTTGCACGGAATAAGCAGCACCCAGATTGCATAAGGCCTCGATGTGATCTTCCTGTTGGCTGAGCGCCCTTTGCCATACTTTTACCGCTTCATCCCACATACCCATATTCATGGTGGCCACTCCCAATAGATTAAGGATATCCGGCTCGAGCGGACTACCCTTCAGGTTGCTCTCCGAGCGGAGTAACATGCGCATGGCCTCCCCATACCTGCCTTCGCCGAGAAGCAGTTGTGCGCAGTTGACATAAGCCGAAACAAAATAAGGGTCGCTTGCGATTGCCTTTAAATACAGGCGCAACTTTGATTCGGGATCCTCGGCTACCCTCAAAGCATAAACGAAATAAGTCATGGCCTTGTCCGAATGGGTCAAACCCTCCCCGATTCTTTCCATATCCAACTGCTCCGGATCGAGATCCAGGAAGTCACTGACCGACAGCAGCATTTCCTCGATGGTATCCTCAAGAGTGGGGATGTTTACGCTGAGATTCGCTGATTGCAGTTCTCCCGTCAATCCATTATATAAAAACTTGTAGGCCGCGCGGGGCTTATCAGGACTCGATAAAAACATCTCTATATCGCAACTCTCAATGGCTGCTTTTCCCCGAGCCTCGAAAGCGAGGCCCCCCCATATGGAAAATTCCGCTCCTACCCGCTCGGTCGCTTCCAGTACTTCATCCTCCTCGAGAATCTGGGTAAGCGATATTATTTCGCCCCCCAGGCCGGGCGGATTCAAGTCTATTACCTGCAACTTCATAGACTTCTCCATCCCATTGATGAGATAGAGCGTGAGCATGTTTTCAAAAACCGCCGGCACTTTTCCGACCGCATTTGTAGCAAATTGAAAAAGGGCTACTTTCAAATGGCTTTCCCTCCGCTAGATAGATACCCCCTATTTTACCCGCTAAAGCCCTTGCCGCGTCTTCCGAAGCCAGTAATAATCGAGGTGAGTTTACACAACTTTATGGAGGTGCTTGGAATGGAACAAAACGTGGGAATGATGGACAAGGCGGGAAGGCTGGCGCTGGCTGCCATTCTTTTCGGAATCGCCTGGCATAAGCCGGGAAAAATCAGAGTGCTGGCGGCCTTCGAAGCCGGTATGTTGACCATGTCGGCTGCCTCCGGCTACTGCCCCTTATATAAGGTAATAGGCATGAACACCGCATGCAGTTCCGACCAGTCATGCTGTTCGGATTGTAGCTAAAATGAAGGAGGCCGTTTTCACGGCCCCTTAAAAGAGTTCCGGCAGCTACCTACTCTCCCACACGGTCTCCCGAGCAGTACCATCGGCGTGGGAGGGCTTAACTTCTGTGTTCGGAATGGGAACAGGTGATCACCTCCGCTATGGCCACCGAGAACATTTTATTCAATTATCAAGTTTTGAAGCTAATTATACCTTCAAAACTGCACAGCAACCTCTGAGATTTAGTACCAAGCCCTCGACCTATTAGTACCGGTCAGCTCCACACGTTGCCGTGCTTCCACTTCCGGCCTATCAACCTTGTGTTCTTCAAGGGGTCTTACCCGGTTTCCCGGTGGGAGAACTGATCTTGGGGTCAGTTTCCCGCTTAGATGCTTTCAGCGGTTATCTGATCCAGACGTGGCTAACCAGCAGTGCTCTTGGCAGAACAACTGGCACACCAGAGGTCTGTTCACCCCGGTCCTCTCGTACTAGGGGCAAATTCCCTCAATTCTCCTACGCCTGCAGCAGATAGGGACCGACAGTTTTGTTACTCCCGATCGGCGTTGCCGGCCGATTCGAGGGTCCGGTCATTTCTGCCGGACTCTGCATGTCGCCATGCAGCTCGGACTATATCTTCATCCCCTGATCGGGATGTTCGGCGTATAGTCTCTGAGGATTCTAGACCAGAGAGTATCTCTCCGAGACTCGCTCTTCGATACCGTCCTCCACCATTCACGGAGAACACTATCTCTAGCAAGCCAGCCAATCCTTCCTTTGTCCGATGCTCTCCCCTCCCCAGCGCTATCACGATCGCGCTGAACTTGGTGAAGTCATCTTGCTTGGACAAAAGAAGCGGGTTGCGCTGGAAGAATGGAATTACTTTCCTCGTCAAATCCTCGCAGTTGCGCACCACGAAGACCGAGATCGATCATTCGATCTCAACCGGTGGTTGGGCTTGATATATCCGCATCCCAACCGTTCCTTCATCCTCTCCAGAACCGAGCTTCGCTCTTCATTCTGGCTTACATGGAATTCCGGAACCAGCTGAATCCCTAATTGGCAACTGGGATTCCGCTCCACCGCGACGTGGAAGCTTCCTTCCCCGTCAGCGTACCCTGCTAAATAGGCATCTAGCCTTTCCTGCTGGTTGTCTGCAGTCATGACATTTTCACTGGCTCCAACGATTAGTGCTTTTTTACACATTCATTGCAACCGAGTAGTCTGACATTCTCAGGGTTTCCAGCATTTAGCCGAATTTATAGACAGCAATTCCCTTACTGTCTCACGACGTTCTAAACCCAGCTCGCGTACCGCTTTAATGGGCGAACAGCCCAACCCTTGGGACCTACTCCAGCCCCAGGATGCGATGAGCCGACATCGAGGTGCCAAACCTCCCCGTCGATATGGACTCTTGGGGGAGATAAGCCTGTTATCCCCGGAGTACCTTTTATCCGTTGAGCGACGGCTCTCCCACATGAAGCCGCCGGATCACTAGGCCCTGCTTTCGCACCTGCTCGACTTGTGAGTCTCGCAGTTAAGCTCCCTTCTGCCCTTACACTCTACAGCTGATTGCCAACCAGCTTGAGGGAACCTTTGGGCGCCTCCGTTACATTTTAGGAGGCGACCGCCCCAGTCAAACTGCCCACCTGACACTGTCCCGCAACCGGATAACGGTTGTCGGTTAGAGCCCCAGCACATCAAGAGTGGTATCCCAAGGACGGCTCCACGAGAACTAGCGTCCCCGCTTCAAAGCCTCCCACCTATCCTGCACATGATGAACCAAAGCCCAATATCAGGCTACAGTAAAGGTTCACGGGGTCTTTCCGTCTTGCTGCAGGTAGCCCGCATCTTCACGGGCAATGCAATTTCGCCGAGTCCCTCGTTGAGACAGCGCCCAAGTCGTTACGCCATTCGTGCAGGTCGGAACTTACCCGACAAGGAATTTCGCTACCTTAGGACCGTTATAGTTACGGCCGCCGTTCACCGGGGCTTAGGTTCAGAGCTTCGCGGCCGAAGCCGCTAACCCTTCCCCTTAACCTTCCGGCACCGGGCAGGCGTCAGCCCCTATACGTCGTCTTACGACTTAGCAGAGACCTGTGTTTTTAGTAAACAGTCGCTTGGGCCTATTCACTGCGGCCCTCTCACGCTTAGGGAGTAAATCCCCTTACGTTATCAGGGCGCCCCTTCTCCCAAAGTTACGGGGCTAATTTGCCGAGTTCCTTAACGAGGGTTATCTCGATCGCCTTAGTATTCTCTACTCGCCCACCTGTGTCGGTTTGGGGTACGGGCACCACGTTAACTAGATAGGGACTTTTCTAGGCGGCATGGATTCGGCGACTTCCCCTATAAGCGGGTCGGCATCACGCCTCAGGCTTAATGCCGCCAAGCATTTAACTCGGCAGCGCCCTACACGTTTACCCGCGGTCTACCAGCGCCGCGGTTCGCTTATCCTTCCGCGTCCTCCCATTTCTAAATGATTAACATGGTGGTACCGGAATATAAACCGGTTGTCCATCGACTACGCCTTTCGGCCTCGCCTTAGGTCCCGACTGACCCTGGGTGGATTAACCTTCCCCAGGAACCCTTGGGCATTCGGCGGACGGGTTTCTCACCCGTCTTTCGCTACTCATGCCGGCATTCTCTCTTCCTTGCGGTCCATCGATAAATCCCATTGATAGGAAACCTATAAATGGGAAACCCTTACGGGTCAACTTCACTCCCCAAGGAATGCTCCCCTACCCATCTTGCCCGAAGGCAAAATGCCGCAGCTTCGGTGTCGTGCTTGAGCCCCGCTACATTATCGGCGCGAGACCACTTGACCAGTGAGCTGTTACGCACTCTTTAAATGGTGGCTGCTTCTAAGCCAACATCCTGGCTGTCTGGGCGGTTTCACATCCTTTCCCACTTAGCACGAATTTAGGGACCTTAGCTGGCGGTCTGGGCTGTTTCCCTCTCGACCACGGAGCTTATCCCCCGTAGTCTGACTCCCAGGCTCTAAAGCATTGGCATTCGGAGTTTGACTGGGTTTGGTAACCGGTGAAGGCCCCTAGTCCAATCAGTGCTCTACCACCAATGCAAAACACCTGAGGCTAGCCCAAAAGCTATTTCGGGGAGAACCAGCTATCTCCGAGTTTGATTGGCCTTTCACCCCTATCCACAGGTCATCCCCTCCGTTTTCAACCGAAGTGGGTTCGGTCCTCCACGAGGTCTTACCCTCGCTTCAACCTGCCCATGGATAGATCACTCGGCTTCGGGTCTACGGCACGCAACTAAAACGCCCTATTAAGACTCGCTTTCGCTTCGGCTCCGGGTATATCCCTTAACCTTGCTGCGTACCGGTAACTCGCCGGCTCGTTCTACAAAAAGCACGCCATCACGGAATTACCCGCTCTGACGGTTTGTAAGCATACGGTTTCAGGTACTATTTCACTCCCCTCCCGGGGTACTTTTCACCTTTCCCTCACGGTACTAGTTCACTATCGGTTGCCAGGGAGTATTTAGCCTTGCGGGGTGGTGCCCGCAGATTCCGACGGGATTTCTCCGGTCCCGCCGTACTCAGGATCCCTGCCGGGAGGCCTATTCCTTTCGCCTACGGGGCTGTTACCCTCTATGGCAGATCTTTCCAGAATCTCTCGACTAGAAATAGACTTTGTAACTCCCTGGTGTCTCCACAGCGACACCAGGCAGGTCCTACGACCCTCAACGGACAACGCCTGTGAGCTTATGCATCCGTTGAGTTTAGGCTGTTCCCGTTTCGCTCGCCGCTACTCGGGGAATCGCGCTTGCTTTCTTTTCCTCGGGGTACTTAGATGTTTCAGTTCCCCCGCTTACCTCCTCACGCCCTATGTGTTCAGGCGTGGGTACCGGCGCATTACCACCGGTGGGTTCCCCCATTCGGACATCTCCGGATCAAAGCCTGTTAGGCGGCTCCCCGAAGCTTTTCGCAGCCTACCACGTCCTTCATCGGCTCCTGGCACCAAGGCATCCACCGTATGCCCTTAGTAGCTTGGTAATTTAACAATCTCTTCAATCACTGTGCAGTTTTCAAGGTACAAAAAGTTTCAGTTTAAGAGCGCACCATACGGATGGTGCGCCCAAAGATTGAGTATATTATTCTAGTACAGCCAGGTCAAGACTTTTTCGGACTTATTTTTGCTTTTCAAGCCCTATTTTTCAGCCCTGCTGTTGCTTCAGGTAACCGCCGGCTATCGGTGCCAACGAAAGGATAATAGCGATTATCCAGATTGGCCAGTTCATTCCCATCTTGACGCCGACTCCAAAGCCAACCGAAGGCTTGATCAATATCGCGAGAAGGGTCGTAATCGTGCCCAGCGCTCCAACCACGAGATATATCGTCCCGACGGGAAGGCTCAAATCTACAAGGTTGAACATCTCATTGGCAATCATGAATCCGGCGAAAAGGAACAGCAGGAGTTCAATGAGGCGCGGAAGCCATTGCCAACCACCACTCCCAGTGGCCGATGCTCCGAATCCCAGATAGTCAACTGACGCCTTATACCAGCCTATCATGGCAAAAATGAAGGTCAAAAGGGCGCCCGCCGCTACTACTATGTCCGGTATCGGGAGCCTGGATGTGTCTACCTGTGGCCTCTGCCGCATAGGCGCCTGCGGAGGTCCCATGGGAGGCGGTTGCATCCCTCCCGGGGGCGGTCCTGGCGGTTGCTGTACCATCGCTAACTCCTTTCCTTTCTCAAGACCTTTCTTTAATTATCTTGAAATGTAAGCCAAGCAAGCATGATTAACTCAATAACCAAAACAAAACATAACCTATTGAAAGCGCTTTTGCCAGCCCTGGTGGTCTTTTTTCTCACACGTCTATTTATGTATATCTATTAATTCCCTTTTTACATAAAAATAATTCGGTGCCTGTAACACCATTCCTTCAAAACTAAACAGCGCACAGATGAGAGAGGATGGTTCTTGCCGTATGCCATACGGCTTTTCCCTAGAAAGGAGGTGATCCAGCCGCACCTTCCGGTACGGCTACCTTGTTACGACTTCACCCCAATCGCCGACCCCACCTTCGACAGCTGCCTCCCCAAAGGGGTTAGCCCACCGGCTTCGGGTGTTGCCGACTTTCGTGGTGTGACGGGCGGTGTGTACAAGGCCCGGGAACGTATTCACCGCGACGTTGCTGATTCGCGATTACTAGCGACTCCGACTTCATGAAGGCGAGTTGCAGCCTCCAATCCGAACTTAGACTGGCTTTTTGGGATTCGCTCCACCTCGCGGTATCGCAGCCCTCTGTACCAGCCATTGTAGCACGTGTGCAGCCCAGGGCATAAGGGGCATGATGACTTGACGTCATCCCCACCTTCCTCCGGTTTGACACCGGCAGTCTCGCATGAGTTCCCAGCATAACCTGATGGCAACATGCGATAAGGGTTGCGCTCGTTGCGGGACTTAACCCAACATCTCACGACACGAGCTGACGACAGCCATGCACCACCTGTGCACCCGTCCCGAAGGAGGGCCATGTTTCCATGACTTTCAAGTGCATGTCAAACCCTGGTAAGGTTCTTCGCGTTGCGTCGAATTAAGCCACATGCTCCGCCGCTTGTGCGGGCCCCCGTCAATTCCTTTGAGTTTTAGCCTTGCGGCCGTACTCCCCAGGCGGGGCACTTAATGCGTTAGCTTCGGCACGGAGGGAGTTGGTAACCCCCCACACCTAGTGCCCATCGTTTACAGCTAGGACTACCAGGGTATCTAATCCTGTTCGCTCCCCTAGCTTTCGCTCCTCAGCGTCAGTCATAGCCCAGGAAGCCGCCTTCGCCACCGGTGTTCTTCCCGATATCTGCGCATTTCACCGCTACACCGGGAATTCCACTTCCCTCTACTAGACTCTAGCCTGCCAGTATCGAGTGCAATTCCTCGGTTGAGCCGAGGGCTTTCACACCCAACTTAACAAACCGCCTACGAGCTCTTTACGCCCAGTAATTCCGGACAACGCTAGCCCCCTACGTCTTACCGCGGCTGCTGGCACGTAGTTAGCCGGAGCTTCCTACCGAGGTACCGTCACGGTACAAGTACCGCTTCGTCCCTCCTGACAGGACTTTACAACCCGAAGGCCTTCATCGTCCACGCGGCGTCGCTGCGTCAGGCTTTCGCCCATTGCGCAATATTCCTCACTGCTGCCTCCCGTAGGAGTCTGGGCCGTATCTCAGTCCCAGTGTGGCCGGACACCCTCTCAGGCCGGCTACCCATCGTCGCCTTGGTGAGCCGTTACCTCACCAACAAGCTAATGGGCCGCGGGCTCATCCCAAAGCGGAAGTCCGAAGACGACCTTTCTTGCCAGGATCATGCGGTCCCGGCAAGGGATCCGGTATTAGCCCCGGTTTCCCGGAGTTATCCCAATCTTTGGGGCAGATTACCCACGTGTTACTCACCCGTTCGCCGCTAACCTATCCCGTCTCCGAAGAGACGGCGTCGGTCCGCTCGACTTGCATGTGTTAAGCACGCCGCCAGCGTTCGTCCTGAGCCAGGATCAAACTCTCCGATTAAAATGCAGTCCTTGCGGACTTACATACTTTCGAAGTTCGTCTTGGCTCCAAATTCGGCTGGTTTACCTTTCGGTATACCTGTACGGAATTGATTGGAGCTTAATTCACTCTCTCTCTGATGCACTGTTTAGTTTTCAAGGAACGTGATTCAAGCACCGAACAATGCTAAAAGGTAGCACGCGCAATTTTTGCTGTCAATGCGGCGGCAATCAAAAAAACCGCCTTTTGCGGCGGCATCCAAGAGCCAAAATCTTCGTCAAAATTTCGCCCTCTTTCCGGATTACCGCCTCCTCTTATCAAATCGGGTCTGAACCCGCTAGATCATAGTATCACTGCGGTTCAGGCATGTCAAGCCTGTTTTCGCAGCTCAGAAGGGGTATTTTAGTAAATTGTTTGTACCCCGCCAGTCCCTTGCTCGTCTATTCGTCTTGCAGGAATACCATATATTGCCATATGGTCAAGTCATTATTACTATTTAAGACAGTTTTATGCGGCGAAAATGGCGTTTTCCCTTTTGAATCACTTCGCCATCCAGGTAATCCGCAGGTAGTTCGAGATCCGGATTCTCGACTATCTCCTCCGCGATTCTTATGCCCTTCTGATTAATCAAGCGCCGGCCTTCACTGGTGGAAGCCGCAAGGTTGGCCAGTACTAATAGTCGGGGAATCCATATTTTACCATCAACAAACTCAGCCGCGGGCACTTGTATATCGGGAATATCGTCGGGCCGTTCACGTTCCTTATGTACGCGGTCGAACCTTTCCTCCGCGGCCTTGGCCGATTTCTCGTCCCAATATAGCTTTACGACATCGCCGGCCAGGCGTCTTTTGGCCCGGGCGGGATGTAAATCGGCGGATTCAATATTGCGAAGTATTTCTTCGATCTCGTATGGTCCTTCACCGCTTGCCAAGCGAAAGTATTCGGGCATCAATTCATCCGCTAGAGACATCAGCTTGCCGAACATTTCCTCCGGGGGATCTGTCAATCCTATGTGATTCCCAAGGCTCTTGGACATCTTCTTTTCACCGTCCAACCCGACCAGGATAGGAAGCGTGAGCACCGTCTGCGGTTCCTGGCCCAGAGCCTTTTGCAGTTCCCTGCCCGCAAGCAGGTTGAATATCTGGTCGGTCCCCCCTATTTCAACATCCGCCTCTAGAGCCACCGAATCGTACGCCTGCATCACCGGGTAGAGGAATTCATGCAGACCGATCGAAGCGCATTCGCTATAACGTTTCGAAAAATCCTCGCGCTCCAGGAGTCTGGCTACGGTAAAATACGCTGTCAATCTCAGTAACTCCTCGAAGGTCAGTGGCGCCAGCCACCTGCTGTTATAATCCAGTACCGTTTTGTCCTTGTCTAATATGTGGAAGGCTTGCTCGGCGTAAGTCTCCGCGTTTTCTCTTACTTCCTCGACCGAGAGTTGCGGCCTCGTGATGTCCCGCGCCGAAGGGTCGCCAACAAGCGCGGTGAAATCGCCGATGAGCAGAATAGCTGTATGCCCCAATTCCTGGAACTGGCGCAGTTTGCGTAGGGGGACGGCGTGACCCAAGTGAAGGTCGGGACGGGTGGGATCGACCCCGAATTTGATCTTGAGGGGCTTGTCTTTCGCGATCGCCCTCTCAACCTTGGCACGCATATCGCCTTCGGGAAGGCATTCCGCCGTCCCGGCTGCGATTACCTTCATCTGGTGATCAATGTCTTTTATCAATGCCACTAAGATATCCTCCTCCAGTTGGAAAGAATACAACACGGATAACAAGGGGTAAAGGCAGTTCAAGGCAAGGGGATAACCGAAGTTATTAAATCGTTCGATCTTCCTTCTCGATATTATCGAAGACGGCCACCATTCTGATCGCGATTCTGGCAGCGCCATTCTCAGCATTCCAGGCTTGAAAACCCACTCCGCCCTTCGCCAGAGAAGGATCAATGGCTATCGGCTCCGAGATAGATTTATCATCGACTCTGCACTGAATGGCGTTGCCCTTGAAATCGAGCTCAATCAGATATTCGCCCTGGTGTTTCAGTGGTATGGACTTCAGGATATAGTTATTGCCCCCTACCTTTTGGCCCAATACGATCTCACCGTCTGTAATGTGGCAAAAAGCGAAGTTGTTATCGTTAACATAACGCCCTATTATGTGTGCCGCGCCCGACTCGATGGCTATGCGGGCTTTCAGGGTGTAGTCGTGCCAGTAATGCGCCCCATAGAGGGCGATTTCGGCTCCGGATTGGTTCTTTTCGCTGGCGAGCTTTATCGCGCCGTCTTCGATGTAGGCCTGGCCCCAGTTGCAGAACCAACCGCTCAACTGGTCGGGCCCGAATTCCGGAATTACATATGGGAGTTTCGTCAACTTGGATTGCTTCAGTTTCTTGATCAAGTCCTCGGCGGTGATGTAACTCGTAACCTCGAAGCGGCGGAGAAGGGCGCAGTCCGAATCCTGGAAGTTGTTGAAATCCGAACCGCTGCTGTTCAACTCAAATGATAATCCATAAATGCTTTTAACGACATTCAGGTAGGTGGGAATCGCTTCCTTCTTATCGATATTGGCGGCCCACTGGCCGTAGTCGCCCCATGGGAAAGCGAGAGCATCGACATTAATACCCGGAATGTTATTCTCCAAGTCCTGCCTTATTCTCAGAAGTTCCTCAGATAGCCGGCCCTTGTACTCCTCGCTCGTCTCGAGTCTATTCTCAGCAACCAGCCACATCTTATTGCTGGCAAAATATCCGGTCTCTCCGTTGGGCCCTATGGATATCTCGTCATGCCCTTGCCAGGCGTGTGCCTGTATGTCCCAGCGACCGCTATCATGCATCCGGCGCAGTTCGTCCCAATTGAGGAAGAAAGGATCCTGCTCATCCTGCTTGCCGGTGACATCGAACATAACCGCTTTGAATCCAAGTTCTTCGAAGATGGGCTCGGCATTGTAATAACTGTCTTTTCGACCATCATCAAAAGATATCATCACGGATTTATCCGGCAGCCTCGCTCCATACTCGTAATAGGCAAACAAATCATGGGTATCGATCGTCGTATAATTGTTTTCGTTCAGGGCTATCATCTGTTCCCGGAAGTTATCGACCGTCACATTGACGCCGTCATCCTCATCTACCAAGCCGTGATAACAAAGAATAGGGACGGATACCTCGGATGCGACTCCGATCACCGGATTTATCGCCGCCGCTTCGATTCTCTTTGCCTTTACCTGAATGGCTTTCTCAACGCGGAAGAATCCAATAAGGCCTGCCGACCATGCCAGCACCAGGATGAATATTAAAATCCATTTCCTCTTCCTCTTGGTAATCACCTGGTCCCCCATTTTGCGTCTCGGAGGGTCAGGATCGCGTATGGCAACTGCCAGATCATAACGATTGCGTAGAACCAGGCGGCGGCCGCCCCCCACCACCACGATTTATTTCCCGTTTTTATGTAATAAAACAAGGCATAAACGAAGGATATGAGGATCAATCCCATCAGGTATAAAAAAGGAACCGTTTGGTGGATCGCCGGATCCCAGAAGAAAGCCTTGATCAATACGATGGGGCTCAAGAAGGTCAGGAGTATCTCGGCGTAGAAACTGAGGGCCATCAGCGGGTTCTTTTTCCAGATAAAAAGCATTGCCCGAAAGCTCTCCGCTACCCAGGACTTTTTCCATCGCAATTGCTGCTTGAAGAATTGCTTGGTTGTGTGCGGCGCGATGGTCGAAGCCCTTGCCTCCGGGGCATATTTCATCTTGTATTTCCTGAGGAGGTAGTTGGTGAGGCTCCTGTCATCTCCATAATGGCAATCGACTCCGAGCGTTTTCTGCATAACCCAATCATCGAGAACCTCGAGGACGTATTCCCTTCTGTAAGCCGAAAAGCAACCGGCGCAACAGGTGACGCAGCCAAACAATCCTTCAGCACTCTTCTCAACGTCAAAAGATATGAAATATCGGGCCGCCTGCATCTTGGTAAGATAATTCTCTTTCCAATTGTAGACATCGGTATGACCGGTAACGGCTCCGACTTCCCGGTCTTGGAAATATTTCACAAGCGGTTTTATCGAATCGCGATGGATAAAGCTGTCGGAATCGATAAAGACTATTATTTCACCCCGGGCGAGCCTCACCCCTTTGGCCATCCCGCGTTTCTTGCCCTTGTTCTTCCTCCAGTTGACGACGATCAGCTCGGGGTGCTCGCGCTTGACTTCCCGCATCTTGTCCAGGGTATTGTCCGTCGATCCATCATTTATAGTGATAACCTCGATTTTTTCCCTGGGGTAATCCGCTTGATATATATATTCAAGCGTCTTCTTTATGGCGCCTCCTTCATTCATGGCCGGCACTACAAAAGTGACGGAAGGTTCATAATCGTTATCGGGGATAGCCTCGTAGAAATATGAAAGCAGGAAACGAGAGAGTATATAGCCGGTAACTATGATTCCATAGGTGGCCAGAAGCATGGAGTTCTTCAGCTGCCTGGTCGTTATGGCCATGAAGACCAGAACCAGATATATCGCGAATACGAAAAGAGCCCATCTATTTATGTTTTTCGCAATAAAAAGGCGAAATGCTTTCTTTATCGGTTTAGGCACATTTACCCCCCCGATTCCCCGGAAACGCTTGGCCCCACCCTATCTCGACTATAACCATTCACTACCATCTTTCTTCATGACATCCAAAGTTCCTCGCGGTTCCCTACCGTGTCTAGAACGACCGGGCTATAATTAGCAGTAGGGTATGCAAAGGCCTGACCGGGTTCGACGTGTACCTTAGGGGGTAGTTACCGCTACCCCCGCCCCTAGATTCTTTCGTCCCGAATGCAGCGCTCCGCCACTGTTGGCCTCAAATAGGGGTATCGGCTCTTGATCAATAGCCGGAGATCCGGCGACAAAGGAATTTTAAGAAGAGTTTACCCCCACACCTGCCCATTCAGGGTTTTTGTTGCCTTTGGCCCTCCTTCTCTTCGCTGCAAATAAAGCCCGCTCGCTCAATCGACGGGCTGATCTCACCGTGTTCACCCTACCCTGGTGCCCTCTTAACAGATCTATCGTTTAGCCCAAAATTCCCGTTGGACAATGCCCCCGAAATATATTGGATTCTTCAAGGATTCATCCCGATCATTATACCCAGGAAGCCTATCATTAAACCCCTTCCCTCCGCCTGTAATCGCATCAATAACCATCAATTTAACCCGCTGTTGCCGAGATAAGGAGACCCTTCAAGGCGTTTCCGGTTGTTCTTCTATAGAGCCCCCTTTCCTGGTTCTTACGATTCTCAAGAACTGGGCCGTAACCGCCGTCACCCGGCTCTATTCGGCCGGCTTTCTTGGTATCGAGTAGGACGAGGTCGCCCTTTCGTAACGTGGGTTTCATGCTGTCGTTATTCATTGTAAGAATGAGATAATTTTGGGAAACGGCAAAGTACAGGACGAAAGGGCCCGCGCGGGAGAAACCGAGAACCGGATAAAGGAAAATCTTAAACCATGATTTCCAAGTCATTGTCCAGCCCTATCCGCCGAATTCGTGTAAAACTTCACCCAGCCGCCCGCCGCTCGCTTCCATCGTCCTTTATTTTTCCCTCGCTTATCTCACCCACGCAGGTTTTTTCAAAAGGTAAATCGATGGCTAACGGCGAAGAAAAAACCCAGCTGACGGAACAAATCCAGCTGTTTTCAAGGTCATAATATCGGCTACAATTCTTTAGAGGCGCTTACAAACGGGATTCAGACTCGGAAGGGCACCGAATGAGAATACTTTTTAGGATTTTTCTGATACTGATCCTTTGTTTCGGCATAATGGCCGGCGGATTCTTCCTCTGGTTTTATTCAGGCTTCGGTCTACCCAATATTGAAGATCTCGAAGCACACGTCATGGCCCAGACATCGAAGGTCGTGGCGGCGGACGGAACTCTGATTACCGAGCTCCACGGAGAGCAAAACCGCGAAATGGTTTCACTGGGCGAGATCTGTCCCGACCTGCAGCATGCGGTTATCTCAATCGAAGACGAGCGCTTCTATCACCATGGAGGCGTCGATTGGGAGGGCATAATACGAGCCTTTTGGACGAATGTCGTGCAAGGAAAGGTAGTGCAGGGAGCTTCCACCATCACCCAGCAATACATCAAGAACAACTTGACCAGTTCGGAGCGTACTTATTGGAGGAAGGTCGAAGAGGCGAGCCTTGCCAGCCAGATGGAGAGAAAGTATTCCAAGGATAAGATTCTAGAAATGTATCTCAACGACATCTATTTAGGCCAGGGTTGCTATGGCGTCAAGAAGGCATCCGAAACCTTCTTTGGCAAGAAGCCCTCCGAGCTTACGCTTGATGAATCCGCACTCCTCGCCGCCATTATCCGAATTCCCAATTACTACTCGCCGTACCTTTATCCGGACCGCGCGGTTCAACGCCGAAACGTGGTCTTGGATAAGATGCAGGAGTTGGATTATATAACTGTGAACCAGGCGGAGGAGGCCAAGGCCAAACCCGTCCAGGTCAAGGAGATACCCGAGGTAGCACCAAGCCAGATGGCTCCATATTTCGTCGAGTACGTTAAAAAATATCTCTATGGTGCCTTCGCCGCTGACCCCGCACTGCGCGCAAAGTTCGGTGACCTTTCTCCTGACGATATTATTTTCCGGGGCGGTCTGCGGGTTTATACGACACTCGATCCCAGACTGCAGCAGTTTGCCGAGGATGCGGTCAGATCCACACTGGACGAGCCGGGGGATCCCAGCGCCGCGCTCTGTGCAGTTGACCCGCGCAGTGGCGAAATAAAAGCCATGGTGGGAGGTAAGGACTATACAGAGCAGCAATACAACATAGCAGCCCAGGGAGGCCGCCAACCAGGTTCCGCCTTCAAAATATTCGTTTTGACAACCGCCATCAGCAACGGTATTTCTCCCTATAAGTACTATGACTCCTCGCCCACGACCCTTCAATTCCCGGATGGAACGAAGTGGAAAGTCAGTAACGCCGAGGGCAGCAGCTACGGAGAGATAGACGTATATACCGCGACTGTTAGATCTGTAAATGTCGTATTCGCCCGCATTATAAAAGATCTCGGTGCCCAGAAGGTGGCTTCGATGGCGCAGCAGATGGGCATTACAACCCCTATAGATCCCTATCCGTCCATCGCCCTGGGAGCCCTGACCAATGGCGTTAATCCTCTGGAAATAGCGAGTGCCTCAGGGACGCTTGCAAACGGTGGGATTTATGTGCCTCCTATTTGCGTGACAAAAGTAACCGACGCGGAAGGTAACGTACT
Organism: Candidatus Solincola sediminis; assembly: GCA_001767605.1. Lineage (GTDB taxonomy): Bacteria > Actinomycetota > Geothermincolia > Geothermincolales > RBG-13-55-18 > Solincola > Solincola sediminis. Next base: position 100,935 of record MELM01000012.1, read on the forward strand.
CATTGAAAACCAGCCGGCCGGCAAGCGTGTGGTCAGGGAAGACGTGGCCGCGGTTGTCAACTCGATCCTTGAGGACGTGGTTCGGCACGGCACCGGCCGTTCCGCCCGCATCGGACGTCCGCAGGCGGGAAAGACGGGAACTACGGACAATTACGCGGATGCATGGTTTGTAGGATACACGCCGGAGCTGTCGGCGGCCGTGTGGGTCGGCTATCCTCAGGGACTTGTTCCCATGCGAAGCGTACACGGGATTACCGTTTACGGAGGGACTTTCCCGGCCCAGATATGGGCGAGATTCATGAAGAACGCCATGGCTAATATCCCGCCCAGTCAATTCCAGCAGGCGACCTTTGGTGAGGAGGAGGAAGACGACGGGGAATGGGTTTCCTCCAATATTTGCACGGAAACCGGCCTGCTCGCCACCCCATACTGCCCCAGCACCGAAACGCGGTACTTCCGGCCGGGTGACGAACCCACCGAGAAATGCCAGATTCACAGCAAGGCCCGTAAGAACAATGTTCCTTCGATAATCGGGATGGAGGAATATGCGGCATCCGCGGCCATTCGGGCGGCCGGGCTTGTTTCCTCTGTCTCTTATGCTTACTCCAGCTCAGTCCCCGCCGGCCATGTAATAAGCCAGACGCCGATTGGCGGAACCACGGCCAGCCCCGGATCAACGGTAATCATAACCGTGAGCACGGGGTCGCGGCCACAACAAGGCGTTCCGAATGTCATCGGAATGAGCGAGACTTCGGCCAAGCAGTCGTTGTCCAGCGCCGGTTTTACCTACCGGGTGGTCTACAGTCCGTCGGATCAAGCTGGTATCGGTAATGTGATAAGCCAATTTCCAGCAGGTGGGGTATCCGCAGCACCAGGTTCACAAGTGATAATAACCGTAGGTAAGTAGGGGTCAACAAAGGGGACGGGTACGTTTGTTAAGGGTTATTCGAGTAGCTGGCGAAACGCTCCATTGCGCCTCAGGTTTTCCAGGCAGGTATCTCTTATTGCATCTTCTCTAAGAGCGGGGTCCAGTTCGAGGGCCATTCGTAAATAGGCAATACATAGTTCTTTCTGCCCACGGACGGCGCACAGGCAAGCCAGGTTGTAGTAAGGCCAGGAATAAGCTCCGTCAACCTCGATTGCCCTGTGAAACAAGTTCTCCGCTTCTAAAAACATCCCCCTTTCCATCAATGCGGCGCCCTTGTTGCTCAAAGCATATTTATTCTTCGGATTTATGTTGAGACATTTCTCGAGGTACTCGATCTCCATCTCCATATTGCCCATGCAGCCCAGGGCATATCCCTTCTCAAGGTACGCATTGTCATTTTCCGGATCTATGCTTATTATGCGGTCGAAATAGGCTGCTGCCCTCTCGTATTCGCAATTATCCAGGTGCAAAGATCCCAAGCTGGTAAGCGCCTCCACATTGTCCAGGTCGAGCATGAGGATCTCGGCATAGGCTTCCATTGCCTTGGCGTCATCGAGGAGCTCTTCATAGATCGCGGCCAGTTCGAAGAGGACGTCAACCAGTTTTTCCTTCTCCGCCTTGTAGAGGCTCACGGCGGTCTCCAGATTGGATATGGCATCCTCGAATCGACCCTCCCGGGCCAGCAGGCGGGCCTTATTGTAATAGGGATAGCCGAAATTGGGCTCAAGCTCCAATGCCTTTTCATAAATGGCCAGAGCCGCCTCCTCGTCTCCCAACTCCTGGTAAGCGATTCCCAATTCATTCAAGAGATCCACATTCTCCGGATCCCTCTCCAGGGCCTCGAGATAGCAGCGCACCGCAGTCTGAAACTCGCCCCTTTCCATCATGACAAGCGCCAAACCGTCATAAGCCCTAGCATCCATATGGTTAAGGGACTTGACGCGCTGAAACCTCAGCAAAGCTTCGTCGAGGTCTCCTCTTTCGTAGAGTGCAATCCCGAGCTTATACTGCCCTTCGGCATCGTCGGGATAATCGTCAAGAAAACGGCGAAAGCGCTCAATTGCTTCGTCGATCCTATTCTCGGCCAGGAGACGCTCCCCCTGATCGAGAAGTTGGTACCCCTCGTTCATTTCGCCCTCCATGAATAACCGGCATCTCAATATAGGTTACACTTTTTCCCTTTACGCATAAAGGATTTATTAATCTTTTTCAAGCAAGACGAACAATATGCCGTCTTTCGGTTTGATCGAGGAGGCGGCTTTGTGATGTGCATCAGTGCGTTGGCCTTCCGTGCGGTTAGCATAAAACTTAGGAGGTGAGAGCAATGGCACAAGAAGAGATAAAAACTGAGGGTGCGATCGGACCTGACGGAAAGAGGATTGAATTGCCTGAAAAAGCGAAGGTGCTGCATAAGCTCATCGGTGAGTGGAAGATGACTGCGGTGGGCCATATGGGAGACCAAGAAATGAAGGCGAACGGCGCCTGGTCGGTGTCTGCGACAGCGGGAGGATTCGGGACCACGGGTCGCCAAAGCATGTTGGACCCCGAGGGTAACCCCGAATATCTGGCAACCGATCTCTGGGGTTATGATCCCGCATCCGATGAGTATCACTATTTCTATGTGGACAACTTCGCGGAAGCCCATGACCTTAGCGGTAGTTTAGTGCACCCCGATAAGATGGAGTTGGTCTACGAGGGCCGGCAGGATGGCAAAAAATACGTGGAGCTTGCGGAAGTAGATTTCGTCAACGACAACGAGATCAGGGTCAGAAGCAGCGGAAAAGTCGATGATGAATTTGTATGGGATTTTGATGCTACTTTCGCAAAGTAATATTTAGAGGCTTTAAGCGGAAGAACCCCCTCCTGAAAGAAGGGGGTTCTTTCGTCTTGGGTTAAGATTTCGAGCGCCCTTTCTTGGCGGCAGTCCTAGGTACCCTGATAAGACCGGATGTGGCCATGACGCTCACCCCTCGCTGCTGCACCTGATCGAGGATCAGGTTCATGCCTATGGAGTCGGAGGAGATATGGCCGGCAATTATCACGTTCATTTTCTGCTTTTCGGCTTCCTCTTTATGCCCCTCGGAATAGTGCATCGCAACGATTGTTCCTACTCCGGCGGCCGCCAGTTTCTCCAGTACTTCCTTCGGGCCTTCCGTGCCGCCCGTCATATCAACCATAATTTTTCCGGCGCGATTATCTTTGCTGCCGCATATGACCGCCGGCCCCGCCTGCAGCCGCGCCGCCGCCTGGTACTCCGGGATATCGAGCAGCAGGTCCATGACTTCGCCAACCGCGCGCGGCTTCTTGGCGGCAAGATAATCGGTGAGGAAGGCGTTGACCTGATTGTCGGCAACAGTGTGCATGGTCATAAAAGGGATTCCCAGCAAGCGGGCGGCATCAAGAGCCCTCTCATGATTGCGTGGCAGCAGGGCTCGATATATCTCCTGCATTCTCTTACCTATCAATGCTTCAGCGACGTTTATGGGCACTCCAAAGTTGTTCCATTCGTCCGCCTGCAGCGCCATAACCTTATCCAAGTTGACCAGGGCTTTGCCCTCGGGATGGTGCGCAATTATCATGTCTATCTTTTCGCCCTTTTCGCGCAGGCGATCGGTTAGTATTACTTCGGGGACTTCCATGTCTATGCCCGCAATCACCGACTTCACATTTGTGCCGGGATCGCCCACCAGAATGCGGGTATCGGCGAAAGGATTGGTAAGACTGTCGGTGTCGAAATATTGCTTTTCCTCTTCCGGCAGCTTTTCGTACTTCTTCTTATTCCCCGTCAGAATACGCTTTATTTCGGCCTTGCCGCGCGGGTCTTTCTCGATCCCCATTTTCACGGCCATCTGATAGATTTCCTCGATTTTCAAATCTGACCTCCTTGCCGTATCAGACCCCGGCGTTTTCTTATCTCACGAAGTGAATAGCGACTCCTGATCGAAATCGTCCGGATCTTCCTCCCTCGAAAGCATGCGTCTTATCCTGCTCATGAGATCATCCATGTCCAGGCCGGTCTCCTTGCGAATACTCGCCCGCAGCATCGGGCTGACTCTTTCCATCTCATGCAGGACTCGCTCCATGAGGTCGAAGGCAACCGACGCTTCAACCTCCTGCAGAGACATGACCATATCCCTGAGTATTGTGCCCTCGGCTCTCGAAGCCACAACCGGATCGGGTCTTCCCTCCACGTAGACGAAGGTGCGCCTGGCCGGTCCCCTTTCCTCGTATATTGGTTCCAGGCCTACTATCTTGTCTGAGCGGTAATATTTACCATATCCTAAGGCCACAATTTCGTTACGCCTGACTTCCATGCGCCACCCCTTCCCTCATAAAGACTGCGGGCTGTCATCCAGGGCATTATTATATAGCTTTGGCGTTTCTCCATGAATTCAGGCCTTCTTGCGGCCCGCCCAAAGCCATTCGAGTAATCCGTCGAGTCCCATGGTGTTCAGTACATCATCTATTTCGAGCCATGCCCTTCTCGCCATAGCGACGCCATAAAACATGAACTCCAGCTGATTGCTGCGATGCGAATCGGTGCCCAGTGAAACCTTTGCACCAAGGTCTCGCGCCTGCCGCAGGTTTTCATCTTTGAGATCGAGGCGGTCAGGGAAGGAATTTAGCTCGAGTGCGGTTCCTGTCTCGGCCGCTGCCCGCATAATAGCTCGCAGGTCGATATCATAAGGCGCCCTCTGCCCGATTAACCGGCCGGTGGGATGTCCTATTATCTTTACATCGGGATTGCGAATCGCCTTTATTATGCGTTTGGTTATCTTTTCACGAGGCTGGCGCAATCCACCATGAATCGAGGCTATGGTCACGTCGAGCAGGGAAAGAAGCTCCTCGTCATAATCTACATCGCCATCGTTATCGATATTCAGTTCGCTTCCCGTCAGCAACACCACCGGGGAATCGCCCCGTGCATTCAGCTCCCTTATGGCATGAACCTGCTCAATCAGACGCTCCCTCTCCAGGCCCCCTGCGATTTTCAATTTCATGGCATGATCCGTTATCGCCAGGTAGCGGTAACCCCGCGCCTCCGCGGCCGCCCTCATGCCTTCCAGATCATCCCGGCCGTCACTCCAATCGCTATGTGAATGTAAGTCTCCCTTAATGTCAGCGAGTTCCAGCAATGCGGGAAGTCTATCCTCGATTGCGGCCTCGATTTCACCTTGATTCTCGCGCATCTCGGGTTTGGGAAAGGCCATGTCCAGCGCGGCATACACGCCTGCCTCATCTTCAGCAGCAATACACCGGTTGTCCTTTACTGTGAAGACTCCATACTCGTTCACCTTTAGACCGGACTTCCTCGCGATTTCCCTCACCCTTATATTGTGAGCCTGAGACCCCGTGAAGTATTGCAGCGCAGCCCCGTACTGCTCCGGCTTAACAACGCGCAGGTCCACCTGCAGACCCGCGGCTGTCATGATCGAGCTCTTGGTATCACCCTTCGCAATCACTCGCCTGGTAATCGGTAGGGACAGGAAAGTTTCCATTACCAGCCGGCTATTCTCGCAGCCGACCAGCAGATCGATATCCCCGATGGTCTCCTTCATACGCCTCAAGCTCCCCGCAGGATTGATCAGCAGACCGGGCAAAGCTTCAGACATCAGGGAGCAGATATCTCGCTGTATCTCATAGGCTTTGTGCAGCAGCATACGCCCGGAGATGTTTTCGATATGATCGATTCCTTCGAGGATGTTCTGTTCCGCTTTTGGCCCCAGGCCGCGCAGTTCCGCTAACTTGCCTGTCTCAGCCGCCTCACGCAACTCGTCGATGTTCTGAACGCCGAGCTCTTCATAAATCAGCTTGGCCCGTTTGGGACCGAGATTGGGTACCTGCAGCAGACTAATGAGAGCGATCGGGACCTCGGTCTTTAGCTCCTCCAGCTTGGAGATTGTACCTGTTTCCTTGAATTCCAGAATCTTCTTAGCGATGCCCTCGCCTATCCCCGGAAACTGCCTGAGCTCTTTTACGTTGTCCTTTTCGAATATTTCATCGCCGATGGCGCGGATCAGCTCAGCCGCTCTTTCGTACGCATTTACTTTGAAGCGAACCTCGCCCTTTATTTCCAAGAGCTCCGCCAGGTAGGTGAAGGCCTGTGCAAGTTCATCGATCTTATTCATACGGATAATATTACTAAATCCTGGCTCAGAATAAGTGAATAGTCGCTGCCATATGGCGAAGGATCATCCATGTTTATGTTTAGGCACGACCCCATGTTTAGGCCTGGCACCATGTTTATGTTTAGGCACGACCCCATTTGTTGAGGTATTGGCGAGCTTGGCTAAGGGCTTTTTCGACCCTGCCCGGTGCCGTTCCCCCCGGGAGGTCCCTCGCACGAATACAGGCGTCAATGGTTAGCAATTCCCTAAGGTCTTCATCGATACGTGGTTCCACCTCGCGGTAGTCCTCCAGAGGAAGTTCCTCCAGCTTCAAACCCTTATCGATGCACATCCGCACCAACCTGCCCGCCTTCTCATGCGCTTCAAGGAAAGGAAGCCCTTTTCGCACCAGGTAGTCGGCTAGATCGGTCGCGTTAGTGAAACCCTCACCTGCCGCGTCCTTTAATTTTCCGGCATCAAAAGTAGCGGAAGCAAGGGCACCGGCAAGCACCTGGATCATCGCGTCCAGATTGTCTATGGTATCGAAAATCGCTTCCTTGTCCTCCTGCAGATCGCGATTGTAGGCGAGCGGCAAGCCCTTGAGCATCATCAGCAGGGACATCAAATGCCCGGTGATTCTGCCGGTCTTGCCTCGTACCAACTCAGCGACATCGGGGTTCGCCTTCTGCGGCATCATGGATGAGCCGGTGGCATAGGCCTCGTCCAGGCGTATAAACCCGAATTCCGGATTCGACCAAAGAACGATCTCATCGCTGAGCCGGCTCAGGTGTATAGCCAGGATGGCCGCGCAATACAAGAAATCGCAGGCGAAGTCCCTTTCGGAAACGGCGTCGATCGAGTTTGCCGTTATGCCCTTGAAACCCAACTCTTCGGCCAAAAGACCACGGTCAAGCGAAAAAGTGACTCCGGCAAGGGCTCCGCTGCCCAGAGGGCAGTAAGACATTCTCTGCTTAGCCTCCCCAAGCCGCTCCACGTCCCGCTTGAACATTTCGAAGAAAGCGAGAAAGTGATGGCTCAAAAGAACCGGTTGCGCCGGCTGCAAGTGGGTCAGCCCCGGCATCACCGCTCCCATATTGGCGTCGGCCTGATCGGCGAGTGCCCGCATGAGGCTCATCAGCGCTTGGCATATTTGGCCGCAGGTATCCATGAGATACAGTTTCAAGTCAGCCGCCACCTGATCGTTCCGGGAGCGGCCCGCCCGAAGTTTGGCCCCCGTCTCGCCCAGGCGTTCGACCAGTACCCTTTCGACGGCCGTATGTATATCTTCATCGTCGGCGAAGGGAAATTTTCCCAGCTCGAATTCTTCTTTCATTCTCTTCAGGCCATTGCCTATCAGCTCTCTCTCCTCAGCGCTGATGACTCCGCATTCTTCCAGCGCCAAGGCATGGGCTTCGCTTACCCGGAGGTCATATAGGGCGAGGCGCCGATCGAATGACAGCGATGAGCTGAAGGTCTTCATTAAGGCATCGATGTCTTTTTCGAACCGTCCTCCCCAGAGTTTCATTTCAGTCTCCTTTACCGCTTTGCCTTATTCCCCACACCTTGAGCGGCAATCCCCACAGCTCTATAAAGCCTTCGCTTGCCTGATGGCTGAAGGTATCGGCGCGATCGTAGGTAGCGAGCGAATAATCGTAAAGGGAGTATTTCGACTCCCGTCCCACTACCATGCAGTTGCCCTTGAAAAGCTTCAGCCGCACCTTGCCGCTCACTTTTTCCTGGGTTGCCTCAATCGCAGTCTGCAGGCTTGAACGTAGAGGCTCGTACCAGAGTCCGTAGTACACCAGGTCAGCAAATTTTTGTTCGAGAATCGGTTTGAAGTGAAGTGTCTCCCTAGTCAAGGTCATCGACTCCAAAGCCTTATGAGCTTCGATCAGTATTGTCGCCGCCGGCGCCTCATAGGTTTCGCGCGACTTGATACCGACAAGGCGATTTTCGATCATATCGATGCGGCCGATACCATGAGATCCACCCAGTTGGTTGAGCCGCTTGATCATATCCACTAATTTCAGGTCTTCACCGTCCAGCTCGACCGGTCGTCCAGATTCGAATGCGATCTCGGTATAAACGGGAGCATCGGGTGCTTTTTCCGGTGAGATCGTCCATTCATGGGAATCTTCCGGTGGCTCTATCATAGGATCTTCGAGTATCCCCGCCTCACAGCTACGCCCCCAGAGATTCTCATCGACCGAATAGGGACTGCTTAGGGTAACCGGAACCGGGATGCCATGTTCCCGCGCGTATTCGATCTCCTCCTCCCGGGACATTACCCATTCGCGCAAGGGAGCGATGATCTTGAGATCAGGTCCGAGAGCCATGGTCGTTACATCGAATCGCACCTGGTCGTTCCCCTTGCCGGTGCAGCCATGTGCTACGGCTGAAGCGCCCCGCCGTCTCGCTTCCTCCACCATGACCGAAGCGATCAACGGGCGGCCAAGCGATGTCGCCAGGGGGTATTTGCCTTCGTAGAGCGCATTTGCCTTAAGCGCGGGCAGAATGAATTCCTCGGCGAAGGTTTCCTTGAGATCGAGCACGATGGCGTCGATCGCCCCTGTATCTATCGCCTTACGGCGTATCATCTCCAGGTCGCCCGGCTGCCCCAAGTCCGCCGCCAAGGCAACTACCTGCAGATCGTATTTGTCCTCCAGCCATTTTATGGCTACGGAGGTATCCAGCCCTCCGGAATATGCGAGAATTACCGTCTCCTTCATGTTCTCACTCCTGTTTTAAGTCATCAGGCTCAGCTTCTGCGCCAGCCTCTTCGCACTGTACTTTTCTCTTGCCACCATGATGATCGTATCATCCCCGGCCACCGTTCCCGCTACTCCATCAAGCCTGGCTCTATCGAAGACAGCGGCAAGTGCGTGTGCATTACCTGGTGCAGTGTGAACGATAAGAATATTTCCACTTGCCTCAAGGCCCGTTACAAACTCCCTCAGACCTCGTTCCAGATCACCCGGGGCCACTGCGGGCGCCTGCTCTCCCGGAAAGCCGTAGATATGCACGCCATCCGGACCCGGTAGCCTGACCAGTCCCATTTCGCGCAAGTCCCTGGAAATTGTCGACTGATCCGCCTCTATTCCATGCGCCGCCAATTCCTTAACCACATCCGACTGGCTTGATAGCGGCTTGCTGCTCACCAGTTCCCTTATGACATCCCGGCGGTGTCGCTTATCCATCAGTCCAGCCCGATGAGAAGGTCGAGGAGTGCCGCTTGCGCATGCATCCTGTTCTCCGCCTGATCCCAGACCGCCGAGCGCGGCCCGTCTATTACTTCATCCGTTATTTCCTCGCCACGATGAGCGGGAAGGCAGTGCAGGACTATCGCCTCTGCATCGGCAACCGTCAACAAATCGCTGTTCAACTGGTAATGCCTGAGATCCCGCTTCCTGCGATGTTCTTCTTTCTGACCCATGGAGGTCCAGACATCAGTGTATACGACCTGGGCTCCCTCGACCGCGTCTCGGGCATTGTGAACAATTCGGATTGAATCCCGACCAACCATACTGCGTGCCTGGCCGAGGATGCCCGCATCAGGCTCATATCCCTTCGGGCAACCAATGGTACAGTCCATGCCTGCAATGGCGCATCCCAAAGCCAGCGAATTGGCGACGTTATTACCGTCTCCCACATATGCCAGCTTGATTCCCGAGAGATCGCCGAAATGCTCTCTTATGGTCATCAGGTCGGCTAGAACCTGACAAGGATGCTCGAGGTCGGTCAAAGCATTTATGACCGGGACATCGGCCGCCTTTGCCAACTCTTCCACTTCCCAGTGACCGAAAGTTCTCAGCGCCATTGCCTGCACATATCGCGAAAGTACCCTTCCCGTATCCAGTATGCTCTCGCCACGGCCAATCTGGAGCTCGGAGCTATTCAGGGTGATAGGCCTTCCCCCCAGATGATAGATGGCCGCCTCGAATGAGACCCGTGTGCGTGTCGACGGTTTCTGGAAGATGAGCCCCACCAGTTGGCCTGTCAGGCTTGGCTTCACCCTCCATGCGCCTAATTCCCGCTTGAAATGCACCGCCCGCTCGAGGACACCGAGAAGCTCACCGGCGTTCAAGTCGGAAATACTTATAAAGTCCCTTCCCTTGATTTCCATAATCTTCCTTCTTCCCGGAAGTCAGACGATCCCGCCGGATAGCAATTCTTCCAGCGTGGCAAGCAGTTCATCTACCTCACGCGTGGATATTGATAGCGGCGGAAGGAAGCGCAATATGGTCGGTCCGATATTGTTAACGACGTATCCGCGTTCGAGACACCGCTCGACGATTTCCCGCGCATCGTCCCTCTTGAGCTCTGCCGCGAGCATAAGCCCGATTCCCCGCACCTCTGCGATAGCACCGGTAGATTGTTGCAGGGCCTCCAGCTTTTCCTTGAAATAGGTTCCCACCCGGGCCGCGTTTTCCACCAGTTGTTCCTCCCTGAGCACGATCATGGTAGCGAGGGCCGCCGAGCATACGAGCGGATTCCCACCGAACGTGGTCCCGTAGTCTCCCGGGATAAAACCTTTGGCTACTTCTGCCGTGGCAAGCAAAGCCCCGATCGGGACTCCTCCCGCCAGACCCTTGGCGATAGTCATCATGTCAGGCGATATACCGTAATGCTCGTGCGCGAAGAGAGCTCCAGTCCGTCCCATGCCGCTCTGCACCTCATCCAGTATCAGGAGGGCTCCCTTTTCCCGGCAGAGCTCCCGCGCGCCCTTCAAGTAACCGGGATCGGCAACATAGACACCGCCCTCGCCCTGGATAGGCTCTAACAGGACAGCGCAGGTATCATCACTAACCGATTCTTCCAGTGCCGATAGGTCGTTGAATGGAACGTGGATGAAGCCCTCGGGCATCGGGCCGAATAGCTTGGATTTCTCCGGCTGTCCGGTGGCCGCCATCGCTCCATAACCACGGCCATGAAACGAGCGCAAGGCTGAGACGATGATATAGCGCTCCTCTCCCCGCACGGTTCGCATGTACTTCCGCGCCAATTTTAATCCCGCTTCTATCGCCTCCGTCCCGCTATTGCAAAAGAAGATCTTATCGGCGAAGGTGAAACGCACGAGCATCTCGGCAAGCTCGCCTTGTGGCCGATTGTAGTAGAGATTGGAGACGTGTATGAGCTGGGAGGCCTGCCGTACAATGCCCGCTATGATTTCGGGATGGCAATGCCCGGCCACGCATGCTCCCAATCCTGATACGAAATCCACGTATTCCTTGCCGGTATCGTCCCAGAGACGGGTGCCGTGTCCCCTTACGAAAAGGACGGGCAGGCGAGCATAATTCGCCATGAGATAATCATTGTCCTGGCTTTTTGCTATTTCGAGATCGTAATCCATTTCATCTCCCTTGGTGCCTAGGCTACCACCATTGTTCCGACACCGGCGTCCGTATATAGCTCGAGCAGCAGTGCATGATCGACGGTTCCGTTTATGATGTGTGCTCGCCGGACTCCGCCGCGCAACGCTTCGATACAACTCTCGACCTTGGGAAGCATGCCGCTTCCCAATCCGCCGCTACCAATGAGCCGCACGGCCTCCCGGCTGTTCAACTCGGGAATCAGGCTGGAAGGGTCTTCCATATCCCGATAAATACCATCTACATCAGTGAGATAGATCAATTTATCCGCTCTGAGCGCGGAAGCCAAGGCACCAGCTACAAAATCGGCGTTGATATTATAGCTTTGGCCCGATTCGTCAGCGCCAATGCTCGCCACAACCGGAATGAATTCTTCTTTCATCAGGTTGGTGAGAATCCTTGTGTTGACTGCTGCCACCTCTCCGACAAAACCGAGATCGATCTGTCCCTTTCCCGTGGCTTGGCCTTTCTTTCGCGCGATCAAAAGGTTGCCGTCCTCGCCGGAGAGGCCGACCGCCAGCGTACCATGCCTGTTTATCATGGATACGATTTCCTTGTTCACCTTGCCTACCAGGACCATCTTGGCCACATCCATGGTGGAGGCATCAGTCACTCGATGCCCGTCCACGAAACGCACTTCAAGCGACATACGCTCCATATATTCCGTGACCTGCGGTCCACCCCCGTGCACGATCACCGGGTTCATCCCCACATAACGCATGAGCACTACATCCGACGCGAACTTCTCCTTGAGGTCACCGTTCTCCATGGCGTTGCCGCCGAACTTCACAACAACCGTTTTGCCGTAATAATCCTTTATATACGGCAAGGCCTCCATAAGAACGCGTGCTTTATCTATAGCTTTTTCCATGCGTACTCCTTAGGGCTTGGGTTTATGAATCCACGTCCTATGTATGATATTCAGCGTTGATTCTCACGTACTCGTAGCTCAAATCGCTGGTCAGGAGCTCTATTACAGAGTCTCCTCTGCTGAGATCGATATCGATCTCTATCTCCTTCACAGCCATGATACCTTCCAAAGAAGCAGGATCGACCATGCCGCTCTCTCCGCGCTCGGCAACCGCGAGTCCGCCTATCTTTACGGAAACCTTGGACGGATCCAGGCGAGGCTCCGCAGCCCCCAGTGCCTGTACTATCCGTCCCCAATTAGGATCGCCTCCGAAGAAAGCGGTCTTGACCAGGGGCGACTCCGCAACCGCGGTCGCCAGCTTCTTGGCCTCGGCGTGATCGAAAGCTCCGCCGATTCGTATTTTGATCAGGCGCGTCGATCCCTCCGCATCCTCGACCAACATATGTGCAAGCGGTGAGCATACCTGTAATAGAGCCGCTGCGAAATCCTCGGCCTTGACCTTCGCCCGGGATGTCCCGCTAGCCAGTGCCAGAACCATATCGTTGGTGCTCGTACATCCGTCGATATTGACGAGATTGAAGCTCGCATCGACCGCTATGCGAAGAGCTGCTGAAAGATCTCGCGGGTCGATTTGCGCATCGCTCGTAAGAAAAGCAAGCATGGTCGCCATATTGGGCTTCATCATGCCGGCTCCCTTGGCCATGCCCCCTATAGAAAAATCCCCGAAGTCGAATGAAAGCTCTTTGGGATAGGTATCCGTGGTCATTATGGCCCGCGCCGCCTCACCGGCTCCGCCCTCATGAAGAGCCCCAATTGCATGCTTGATTCCTTCTTCGAGCTTTTGCATCGGGAGGTAGCCGCCTATCAGTCCCGTCGATGCCACGGCTACCTGCGAATCATCTATCCCGAGTTCGATGGCCACACTATGCGCCATGGCTCTTGCATCCGCCAACCCGCGCTCACCGGTACAGGCGTTGGCATTGCCGCTATTTATAACTGCCGCCTGCAACCGTCCATCCTCGAGATGCTCGATAGTTACTGCCACCGGTGCCGCCCGAAAAGCGTTGGAAGTGAAGGTGCCGGCCGCTGAACATTCCGCGTCCGATGCCAGTACACATAGATCGAGCTCCCCGCTCTCTTTCAATCCGCAAGCAACCCCGCTCGCCTTGAAACCGGGTGGAGCGCAAATCCCTCCGTAAATCATCTTGCCGTTCATGGCTTCCTCCTATGGGAAGATACCTAAAGACTCGAGGCCGGTCGCCTCATCCCAATCGTTCATGATATTCATGCACTGGATCGCCTGCCCGGAGGCTCCCTTTACCAGGTTGTCTATGGCTGAAGCCACGATGAGCAGACGGCTGTCATCATCAAAATGCCATCCGATATGACAATAGTTTGTGCCCGAAACCGCTTTCGTTTCCGGAAAATCACCTTCGCCCCGGATCACGATGAATTCGCTTCCTTTGTAGCAAGAGCGGTAAAGGGGTTCAATTGCGTCAGTCGAGATCCCTTCGCCAAGCTTGGCATAACAAGTCGCCAGGATGCCCCGGTTCATGGGTATGAGATGGGGCGTGAAAACGACACTCGCCTTTTCCCCTCTCAGGGATGACAGCACTTCTTCGATTTCCGGCGTATGACGATGAGAGCCGACATTGTAGGGTTTCATATTTTCGTCGGCCTGAGCGAAGTGGGTCGGCAGCGATAGAGCTCTTCCTGCCCCGGAGAGGCCTGACTTTGCGTCGATGATAATGGAAGTCCCGTTAGCCGGTATCTGATTCATAACCGGCGCTAATGCCAGTATGGAGGCGGTCGGGTAACAACCGGGGACCGCTACCAGGCGCGTGTCTCTGATTGCATCCCGATTGATCTCCGCAAGGCCGTAAACAGCTTCCTGCAACAGCTTGGGAGAACTGTGTTCTACTTGGTACCAGTTCTCATAGGTTTTTGGATCGGAAAACCGGTAATCGGCTGAGAGATCGCAAACCCTGCAATCGCCCTCGAGTAACGATGAGACGGCGACCATCGCCTCTCCGTGCGGCAGGGCTATAAAAAAGAAGTCGGCTTCCTCGAGGGCTTCGCTAACCGAGAATTTCCGGAAAACAGAATTTGCATAGGGATGTAAGTGCGGATATACCTCTCCAACCGGCTTGCCTGCGTAGGTGTGGGCAGTGATGTAGGTCACCTGGGCATGGGGGTGGCAGTGGAGTAACCGCAGCAGTTCAACTCCCGTATATCCCGAGGCTCCGACTATTCCGATTCTCATTACGCTCTCCCGGTTAAATTAATATATATGCGTATTATTGCATATTTATGCCTTCGACCTCAATACCCTTTTTCTTTTCATCTATCTGGGGAGACGGGAAAGCGATGATATGGCGAGTTCCAGCCCGAAGTCTTCGTCCATTTCCCCGGACTTGATGCCCATTTCAACCCTGACCAGAATGGACAGGGCTTTCCTCAGGCCCTCCTCGTTGAAACGGGCGGCCTGCGGCTTGAGCTTTTTAGCAAGCGTCCACTGCTGCTGCTTGGACATCTTCATACGGGCGGCGATATCCGGCTCTTGCCGCCCCTCTTCACGCAGCGCCTTATATAACAAGAGGTTACGAAAATGCCGGGAGAGCGCGAATAGCAGATAGCTCGCCTTTTCGCCTTGCTGAGTCAGTGCCCGCAACAGCTTTACCGCCTGATCGGAATCACCGATAGCGACCCTATCCACCAGTTCGAAAACCGAACGCTCTGCGGTGGGCTTCACAAGGGGTACAACGTGATCGAGATCGATTTCCTCGATCCCTTCATTGTAAAGGACGGTTTTTTCGACCGCTGATTCGATGGCCAGCAAATCGTCACCCAGTGCATCGTGCAAGTAGGCTATTGCTTTCCCGGTGACTTTGGCACCCCTTTCCGTGAAGCGGCTACGGATCCAACCGGGGATTTGATCCCTCCTCTTGCTGACCTCTTTTACGCGGCCGCTCTTTTCTATAAGGCGAAGCAATGGGGCCGATTGTTTGAGACCGACGGCGGTGAGGATGAGCAGGCACCTCTCGGCAGGGTTTTCAGTGTATTTGCCCAGCGTTTTTACGTCGGATGCCGAAAGCTTGTGCGCTTCCTTCATGATTACGAAACGGCCCTCCGACCCCAGGGGAAGGGTGTCAGCCGCCTGCAGCACATCCTCGATCTTATCTTCTCCCGCCTCGAAGACATCCAGGTTGAAATCCTCGTCTTCCGCGGAGATCTTCGATTGCATCTTCTTCAATTCGTCTTCCACCAGGAGTCTCTGATTGCCATGGATCAGAAGCACCCCCCGCTTGCCGGACGGCATTCGTTCCTCCTTGTCGCTTTTCCAATGGCATGACTATATCACTGTGCCACCTGCTCGATCACGGGTTTTGCTCGCATTCGACTTGATAGCCTCCCTGCCGCACCTCGATCACCACGTCTCCATTCAAGTCGGTCCTGTAAATTGAAGGACAGCAACGCTCAAGCGAACTCAGAGTGCGGGTTGAGGGGTGACCATAGGAGTTATCCTTGCCGACGCTGATCACGGCGATTTCCGGAGTAATGGCGGCAAAGAACTCCTCAGCTCCCTGCGAGAAGCCTCCATGATGGGGCACTTTTAAAATGTCCGTATCCAGTGAGTCCGGATCTCCCAGCAGCAATTCCTGGCCTTCCTCCTCCACATCCCCGGTTAGCAACAGGCTGAATCCCGGCCCTTCAGCTCGAATGACGAGCGCATAATCGTTTACGGGAGAGCCCTCCGGGACCTCCTGGGGCGGGCCGAGGGCCTCGAATTCGATCTCCCCTACCTTCAGGCTGTCGCCGCTCCGCATTATGTGGGTGGGTATCTCCAGTTCTTGTGCCTGACCGAGCAGTTTACCGGCCATCCCGCTCGATCTGGTGCCGGGATGAACGAGCAAAGCGACCTCGCAATCGTCGAGCGCGGCCGGAAGACCACCGATATGATCCGATTCGCCGTGACTCACCACTATTGCATCGAGATATCGCAAGCCATGCGATCGGATTTTGCGGGCAAGAATTCCTTCATCCACGCCCCCATCGATTAGTATGTTGGTACCACTTGTCTGTATAAGGACTGCGTCCCCCTGGCCGACGTCCATGAAGGTGATGCGAATGTCCGAGCTGGCACCGAATGCGCTAAACGGAAGGATCCCCCCGGCTAGAACGCCGCTGACCAGCAGCCCTACAACCATGTATCGTGTTATTTTCTTCCATTTACCTGCTCCTAGAAGCGAAACTGCGAGGGCCGGGTAGAAAAGAGCC
>MELM01000012.1:117496-118302 GCA_001767605.1 Candidatus Solincola sediminis
CCATCCACACAGGCGAAAAGGGGAATATGCGGAGGGCCGACCAGCTGGGAGCTGCGATTGTGCGTGCGACGGCAAGGATCAGCCTGGTTGGAATAACAGCGGCCGCCATCAGCGGGCCGGCAAGGGGAAGGCCCGCCATCCATAAGAGCGATGACAGCATGGCAAACACCATGGCTGGTGGGACCAGCGGCAGTGCCAGTAGGTTTGCCAGCGGCGCCAGCAGCGATACTTCGCCGAAATGGAAGAGCAGCAGCGGAGCGACCGCCAATTGGGCGGCAAGGGTTGCAGCAAGAAGAATCGTGATTTTAGATGTACGTGCGCCGAGTAGATCGCATAAGGGACGGTAGAGCAATACCATGCCCAGCGCTGAGGCGAAACAGAGTTGAAAGCTTACTCCCGTTGCCGCCGCCGGGTCGCTTATAATCAGATAGAATACCGACGCTCCCATGGCGGACATGAAATCGAAATCCCGTCCGGTGAAGAAGGCGACTGCGGCGAGTAGTGCGACCACGGTGGCACGTTCGATCGGAACCGAAAGGCCGACTGCGAGGGCGTAGGTAAGGAGTAACGGCGCCTGGCAGAGCAAGATTGTACGGCGCGACAGACGAAATCGATTACCGATCCAAAGGATGAAGGCTGCAAGTATGGCCACGTTGAGGCCGGAGGCCGCGCACAGGTGGATGAGCCCGGAAAGCCGAAAAGCCCTCTGGTCGCGGCTGTTCAACAAACGATAATCCCCCAGCAGCATGCCTTCGATCAACCCGGCCACATCCTGGTCAAGGCTACCTTCTACCTGCTGCCGCAGC
>MELM01000012.1:118308-130711 GCA_001767605.1 Candidatus Solincola sediminis
CGATAGGAGACGGCGAGACGGAGCAGCGGGTTGCGGGTATGCCCGAGCACCCTCGTCTCGCCCACGATGAGGCTTCCTCCCACGCCTCCTTTTTCTTTATCGAAAAGAAATAGGTGGCCTCTGACTTCAAGGGTATCCCCCCACTTGATGTCCGGCCTGTCCCCCTGAGTTCTCAGAAGATAGCAATCTCCGGCCTTCGAGCCTTCACCTTCGAGGATCCGATTCACTTTGAAGAGGTCGATTATATTGTCCTGGTCTCCCCGGCAACCAACCTCGATGCGGCCTTCCAGCACCACCTCACCCTGAGCGCCGCCCCTGCCCTGCCAGCTCCGGTCATGGATTATACCGAACAAGAGACCGCTATAGAGGAATATCAGACACAAGACAATCGGGAGGTATTTCTTATCCCGTTTATGCAGAAACACAACCGTGATTAAAGCTATGATGAAAGGAAATGTCAGCCAAGGCCAGAGCGGCTGGCCGCAGGCGCCTGCTGCGCCCCCCACCGCTGCCATTACCGAATATACGAAAAGCCGGCTGCGGTACCAGAGGACGCCGGCCATGACAGCCTATACCTCTATATAATCGCGCAGCTCCTCGAATTTTTTCTCACCGATGCCGGAGACCTGTTTCAACTCATCCACGTTTTTGAAGCCTCCCTTTTTCTCGCGGTATGCGATAATGCGTTCGGCAAGCGCAGGTCCGATGCCGGGAAGTGCCTCCAACTCGGCCTGGCCCGCCAGGTTTATATTTACCCTACGGCCCTGCTTTTCCCCGTCGCCGCCCCCCTCAGCGGCCGCTTCCCCCTGGCGAGGAACGCTTATTCTCTGGCCGTCTTGCGCCGGTTGCGCGAGATTGAGGGCATTGAGATCGGCCTCGGGAAGAGGGCCTCCCGCCGCTTCGATGGCATCTATGACGCGTTCTCCCTCCTTTATACAGACCACACCCGGGTGGCTTACCGCTCCCGCCACATGAACCGTGAGCTGTCTCGGCTCCTCGCATACCTCCTCCTGCTTGGCATGAAAATCAGGCGCGGGACGCGCCGGCGGCCTGAGAATCAAATAGCCGCCTACCGCTACGCATAAAGCAAGGATTCCCAGAAGGCCCAGTTGCCAATACGGGAGTTTGTTCAGCTTTTCCAGATACCTGGTTAATTTTGCCAACATGGTATTCCGCCCTTGGTGGGAGAGCGTCATTGGATGTCGTTGTTCAGAGGTTAACGAACGACGATGTTCACGAGTTTTCCGGGAACGACGATGATTTTATTCACCGTTTTCCCTTCCAGAAGTTGTTTGATTCGGCTGGATTCCAATACCGTGCGGCGCATCTCTTCCTCGGATATGCCGGCGTCGACTTCGATGCGCTCCCTGACCTTGCCGTTTATCTGGGCTACGAGCATAATGCGCTCTGACTTTACCAGAGCAGTATCGTATTCAGGCCAGTGTTGCTGATGCACGCTGAATTCGCCGCCCAACTCTTCCCACAACTCCTCGGTTATAAAGGGAGCGAAGGGGGCAAGGAGGAGGATCAGGTTGCGTATCGCCTCGTGTCCCTCATAAGTGTTGAAGGCATCAGCGCACTCCTCGATCTCTTTATAGAGACTATTTGTAAATTCCATGATGGCAGCGATAGCCGTATTGAAAGCAAAGCGCTCGATGTCCTCGCTGACCTTTTTAATGGTTCGATGTGTTATATGCCCTATTCTTCGCAAAGCGTGCGAATCCTGCGGCACGGGTTGGGTCTTGAAGGTAAGCACGTCCAAATAACGACCCACCAATCGCCAGACTCGGTTCAGGAAGCGATGAGCGCCTTCTATGCCTGATTCGCTCCACTCCTTGTCGGCCTCAGGGGGGCCCAGGAACAGGATAAAGAGTCTTAGCGTATCGGCTCCGAAAGAGTCTATGAATTGATCGGGGATTATGACATTTCCCTTCGATTTGCTCATCTTGGCCCCGCCCATGACTACCATTCCCTGGCATAACAGATTGGCAAATGGCTCATCGAAATCTATCAATTCCAGATCCTTCAGGACTTTGGTAAAGAACCTAGAATAAAGCAGATGCAGAATTGCGTGCTCGATGCCTCCAATGTACTGGTCGACGGGAAGCCAGTACGCCACCGCCTTATCATCAAAGGGAGCCGAGTCGAAGCGAGGGCTGGCATAGCGGATATAGTACCAGGAGGAATCAACGAAGGTATCCATCGTATCGGTCTCCCGTTTAGCCTCGCCTCCACAACGAGGGCAGGCCGTATTGCGGAAATCATCGGAGCTCTCCAATGGAGACGGGCCTTTGAACTCGAAGCGGACATCCTCCGGTAGAAGTACCGGTAGATCCTCCTCGGGCACCGGCACCATGCCGCAGCGCTCGCAATATATGATCGGAATAGGCGCTCCCCAGTACCTCTGGCGGGAGATGAGCCAATCGCGCAGGCGGTAGTTTATGGTGCGGCTGCCCCAGCCTTTCTCCTCAAGAAGATCCGGCACCGACTGCTTTCGGCCCGCTTCACCGTCTTCACCGTCAAAGCCGGCCGAGTTCACCATGGTCCCCGCATCAACGTAGGCTTCGGTCATTTCATCCGGCTCGAGACTTCCATCCCGCGGCTGAATAACTACCCTTATTGGCAGCCCGTATTTGCGGGCGAACTCGAAATCCCTCTGGTCGTGGGCAGGGACCGCCATGACCGCACCCGTCCCGTACTCCATGAGCACGAAGTTGGCGGTCCATACGGGCACCTTCTCTCCATTTACGGGATTCACGACATAGGCACCGAGGAAAACGCCATCCTTTTCCGTCTCCATGGAAGTGCGCTCTATATTCGATACTCCCCTCATCCTCTCATGGAAGGCGGCGACATCCGATTCATAGGGTGTCCCCTGCGTCAGTTCATCTACCAGGGGGTGCTCCGGGGCAAGCAGAAAAAAAGTAACCCCCCACAGCGTATCGGGGCGTGTGGTAAATATTGGCATTTCTTTATCGCTGTCGGCCAGCCGGAAGATAACTTCGCAGCCTTCCGAACGTCCTATCCAGTTTCGCTGCATGGTGAGCACGCTCTCCGGCCACCCGCCTAGCTGTTCCATATCCGCAAGCAGCCGCTCGGCGTATTCGGTAATGCGAAAGAACCACTGCTGAAGGGCTTTTTGAATGACCAGCGTGTCGCAACGCTCGCAGTGTCCATTAATAACCTGCTCATTTGCGAGAACCGTGAGGCACGACGGGCACCAGTTAGCCCATGCCTGTGCCTTGTAAGCGAGGTCCCTTTCGAGGAATTTAAGGAAGAACCATTGCGTCCAGCGGTAATACTCCGGGTCGCAGGTGGCCAGTTCCCGACCCCAGTCGTACGCATAGCCCAGTCTCTCCAGGCTGTTTCTGAGCAACGCTATATTCTCGCCGGTATATTTGGCTGGATGAATACCCTCCCTGATCGCCGCATTTTCGGCCGGCAGGCCGAAGCCGTCCCATCCCATCGGATGCAGGACATTGACCCCTTTGCGTTTTAGGTATCGCGCCAATACATCGCCCAGATTGTAATTGGCGACATGCCCGATATGAGCCGGGCCGGAAGGATAAGGGAACATGACGAGCACGTATTTTTTTTGCGCCCCTTCTTCCTCATCAGAGCGATATATTTCAGAGTGCGCCCAGTGGCGCCTCCATTTTTCTTCTATCGCCTTGAAATCATATTTTTCTTCCATGCTCCGCCCAAACCTTAAACCTCATAAGAAGCCGATACAATTGGATTTACATTACCGCCGACTGTGCGGTTTAGGCAAATCGTAAACTCCACCGTAGAGTCAGAAGATATATTATACTATATGTATATCTTATTCAACTTGCTTCAACCCGTTTCCGGCGTTTGTAACAGCACCTCGATTGTCTGATCCAGCCGTAACGCTTTCTTGCCCTTGCCATAAATTCCCAGCATACGGGCTGCTTCCTGCCTGGCGGTGTTATCCGGCGGGTCGCCACGTGGATAAGTCCTCAGTAATGCCAGTGGACCGGGAACATCATCCTCCCGCATCAACAGGTCCGAAGGCAACGAAATATATTGTAGTCGCTCGTTATCGTCATGATTCCGCCCCAACACAATCAAGGTCTTGCCCGTCCATAACTGCCGGCCCACCGTTGCCAGCCTGGCGTCCCTAATATCGAAATCCGGATCTACTTGCATCAATTGCTTCAAACGCAAGCTGATATTCGCATCCGTGAGCAAGCAACCCCCGGCCGGGCTCTCGTAATCGCTTATACCCCACTCCTCCGCCAATTGTATCTGACGCCGCCGCGACCGCCCCCGCATGTCGAGAAGCTCTTCCCTCCTCACCAAACCCAGCATCTCCGGTCGGGTTGGAGGTAAGAGACGGCCGGAGAGCGGACGCAGCAGCAAATCATCCGCACCGGAGAGGGAAGCAACGATTTCCAAGGCCTGGCGATTCTGGGACTTCGGCCGCTCGCCCAATACCTCTCCGGTCGCAATGAAATCGCCGTTCACTTCCTCGAGTTTCAGCGCCGCCTGGCTTATCATCAGGGCATGGCAATCGATGCAGGGATTCATATTCTTTCCATAGCCGTAGCGCGGGTTTTTCAGCATCTTCAAATGCGGCTCGCCTATATCCTCCACGATGAGCTCGATGCCCAGGGTATTCGCCGCTTTTTCCGCCTTTGCCGAACCAAAGAAGGGCGTAATGAAGGAAATGCCGATTACCTCGAAATTTAGACGCTTGAGAAGTGCCGTTGCGAGGATCGAATCGAGTCCGCCCGAGAGCAAAACCAATGCGCGTCTTTCCATCATTTTCTCTTTCACGAAGTTTTCCGTGCCTATCATTCCGGCCGTCATCATTACTACTATATGACAAGAAAGCCATTGAGTAGATTGAAAGCCGCCTGAGAATGTTAGAATCGTATCATGGAAGACGAACTGAAGCCTGTCGATTTCGTTGATTACGACCTGATATTCAGCGATGGGCTCTCGCTATTGGCAAAGGGCATGAGTGTGTCGGAGGCCATCGAAGCGTCACTCAAGCAGCACTATCCCCTGACCTACAGGGACATTAACATTGAAACCGAGTGGATACTCGATTCTCTCAAGCAGGAAAAGGGTTGGGGGTCGGTTCGTGCTTTAAGGGAATTGGCTGAAAACCCCGGGCTGGCGGAAACGATACGCGGCCAGAAAATTGAAGCTACTTTTTCCGATTCAAAGGGTTCTCAATCGGTGCCGGAGGCTATCGCCGATTATCCCAAGGTCTTCTCTCTGGCTCAACGCAAGCGGCAGGCAGGTTTCTCGCTGGAGGATTCCCTCGAAATGGCAACTCGCGAGTTGTATCCACAAACGTTCAGGAAGGTAAAGGAGCAATCGCTCGCCCATATCCGTCTCTTCGCCGATAAGCAAGGGGTTCACGAATTGAGGGCTCTGCGTGAACTGGCGGAAGACCCGAAACTCATGACCGATGTTGAAGGACGCCAGAGCTGACCCCGAGAGAGTAGGGATTGTTTCGGAAGACCTCGTAATGACACCCACTTTGAAGAGGCCTATTTCAAAATGACGCTTGCCTCGCTTACGGCAACATTATTACCAAGATGAAGACCAAGACCGCAAGAAAAATATTGATGGATCCTATTATGATTCCCGCTAAGGCAAGGCCTTCGCCTTCCAGGCCCGAGGGATCTTTGCGAATGCGATCCCGCGACTTGAATCCCAGGATTGTGGCGGCTATGGCCGGAATGAATGGAAAAACGAGGAAGCTAGCCAGAGCGCAGATCAGGGATATTACGGCCATATCATCGGTCTTTCTCAGCCTGTAATAAGGGTATGCGAAAGGCACATTCGTCGGGGTTTGTTGAGGGAATGTATTATGATCCCGAAAAGTGGTTGCCGGGACGGCTCCCGGCTCGCCGGTCATAGTGGGCGTATGCAAGTCGGAGCCGCATGAGATACAGTAACGGTCTTCGCTTGATACGAGTTTTCCACAGCGAAGGCAGACTTTTTGGATCGGTTCCCCCACGGTATTCCTATCCGCCGTCGTTATATGATTCGGCGCCGTCTCCCTCAACGTTCTGTAATATCTCGAGTAGAGATTCGATATGGTGTGATCTCTCCTCGATGCGCTCCTCCATCGACCTCGCCAAAACCGCCCTGATGGTATCAACAAGCAGCCTGGGATCGAAGGGCTTGGTCACATACTCGTCCGCGCCTCTCTTCCAGCCTTCGAAGATGTCTTTATCATCCGTCCTCGCCGTAAGCATTATGATAGGAAGCTTCTTGGTGGCTGGGTCCGCACGAAGCCGGGCCAGCACCTCGAAACCATCCATCTCCGGCATCATTATGTCCAATAAGACCAGATCGGGTAAATCTTCTATGAGGACTTCGAAGGCTTCTTTTCCGGATAATGCGGAATTAGCCTGGAAGCCATCGATTTCAAGAATTGTTGATAACAGATTGACCATAGTCGCATCATCATCAACAATGAGGATTTTTTCTCCCATTTGACAGGCCTCCTAATCCGCCTCATTGATGTCGCTTTCTTATTCGACCGTCTGCCGGGAATAGTTTATGGAATACAAGCAACCGAGTCCGGTCCGATGTTTATACAGATTCCTTGAATGTGCTGATAGGGAATTTATATTGCTATTGCAGGACTCAAGTTTCATCTTTTGCCGGCCTGCGAAGGCGGTATTCGATCGCTCCTTCGGTATTTCTTCCTATCGCTATAGCGCCTTTCGCCTTGCGACCTATAGCAATCGCTCCCATGGCCCCCCGTCCGATGGCGATTGCTCCCATGGCCTTTGCGCCCAGAGCGACAGATCCCATTGCTCTCATGCCCACCGCGATCGCACCCATAGCGAAAAGCCCTATTGATATCGCGCCCATCGAAAATATTCCCACCGATACAGCTCCTTGCGAGAATATGCCGACGGCGGTCTTTCCCGATGCAACGACTCCCACAGCCTTATCTCCGCTGGCTACGATTCCCCAACGAAATCCCCGTCCTGAATTTATCACGGGAACGCCCAGGAAGCGCCGGCCCGCATGCTTGCCATTATCTACCATATTAGGCCGCTCCGGTCATGAAGCCCGCTTCTTACCAGCCTTGCCGAAAAGCATCTTAGGGCGAGTCCCCTTCTTCCTCTGATGGCTTGGTTTTCAAAGGGGATGGGCCTTTGCTTATCCGGGAAGGGTGCGAGCCGGGTAGAGGTTCATCCTGCGATACCGCCGCTTCAAGGCGCACCTCTTCGGGTTCGGTACTCGCCTGGGTTGCTGTGGAAGAACCGCCTTCCGATGGCCCCGAGCCGGAAGCGGGCTCTGAGGCTTTTTTCCCCGAAGATCCCTTTGCAGCCCCTTCCATCTTCTGAGGCATACAACGCTCACCCAACCATTGCGAAACGGCCGGGGCGAGTTCCTTCTGGGATCTGGAGCTTACATACAATCCGATATGCCCACCCGGAAACGCATAAAGTGTCTTGTCGTCGCTCGACACCAAGTCATTCAAGGGTGTAGTCGAATCAGGCGGCACGAGGTGATCCTCGGTGGCGTAAATATTGAGGAGGGGCATGGTTATATTCTTAAGTTCAACTCGCCTGCCCCCAAGCTCCATTTCCCCTTTCACCAGCTTATTATCCTGGTAAAGGTCCTTCATGAACTTTCGGTACGCCTCGCCCGTTTGGGCGGGACTATCGTAAATCCATTTTTCCATACGTATGAAGTTGGTCACCGTCACCGGATCATCGAGATTCTCCATAAGGCCGACATATTTATCAACCATAAGCTGGAAGGGCTTGAGCATCAGGAAGCCGACATTCATGAAATCTCCGGGTATTATCCCCAAAGTGTCCACCATCTTATCGATGTCCATGTATCTGCTCCATATATTCAGGAGACCATCTGTCACATTGAAATCTATGGGAGCGACCATGGTAACCAGGCTGGAGAGTTTCTCGGGATAGAGTGCGGCATATATGGACACGAAAGTACCTCCCTGGCAGACGCCGAGAAGATTTATCTTGTCGCAGCCCGACCTCTCACGAACCGTATCGACACAATCGTTCAGATATATATCGATGTAATCTTCCATGGTGATGAAACGGTCCCCGAGGTCCGGATAACCCCAATCGATGATGTATATATCCAACCCGCTGCCAAGGAGGTTGCGAATAAGACTGCGGTCCGATTGCAGGTCCATCATGTACTGTCTATTGACCAGCGCATAGCAGATGAGGAGGGGTACGTCACATGTGAGTTCGGTTGGATTGATGTAATGATACAGCTTCATTTTATCCGCTTCGAACACCAACTCCTTGGGTGTCGACTCCACTTGCACATCCGTCATGTTGGTCAGTATCTCGGCTCCCTTGATCAGCTTCCTGTTGAACTCCTCCATCTCCTCGAAGAAGAAGGTGGGGTCCATAAATTCACGTATCATATTCAACTCACACCCTTTAACCTCTGGGGCTTTCCTTGCTCGGCTGGCTGGCCCCTGAGTTCTGATAATTCCTTAGACATGGCCCTTATGTCATGCTTCATTTGATATACCGCTTTATATAGGTGATCCATTTCGCTTCGATTGGGGAAGGGGAGTTCCTTTGTCGTTTCCTCGATATAAGATTGGAAGTCAGCCCTGAACTGCATTCCCCTGTCAACGACCTGCCCCAGCAGGCGGCCGAATTCCTCGGTCTGGAAGAGTTCCTCGTATACCCGCTCGTTGCTTTGCCACCACAGGCTGTATACATCCCGGAAAGAAAGCGGTTCCGGACCCTTCTCCGACTGCATCTGTCCCAACCGTTCCTGCATTGTCTGCAAAGCTTGCATGGCGGCCTCTTCGATTGAGGAATAGAATTCGGCCTGAATGATATTGAACTCGGCATAAGAATTAACGGCGTGGCTCAATTTCTCGACGGCCTCGCGATAGTAACCAAGCATCGGAGCCCGCAATACGCGGCCAAAGCTGTCGTCCCAAGCCTGTCGCCATTCCTCGTAGATATGAATGGCGGGCTGGGGAGCCATTAATTCACCTTTTATCTGTCTGTCGGCCAGACGGCGCGCGAGATCCAGCCACGGCGCTGAGAGGCGCATCGTAAGACCCGTATACATGAGCGGGAACTCGCCGGAATAGAGCTCCGGAACCCAACGTATCTGCTCGGG
The DNA here is from genome assembly GCA_001767605.1 of Candidatus Solincola sediminis. Lineage (GTDB taxonomy): Bacteria > Actinomycetota > Geothermincolia > Geothermincolales > RBG-13-55-18 > Solincola > Solincola sediminis. The sequence goes on from MELM01000012.1 coordinate 127,441, forward strand.
AAAGAGAGGCGCGATTACCTCGCTGACCAGTCTCCTGTACTCGTCCGCCCAAGCTCCCAGCTTATCGGTCATGGCATCGAAGCTGTATTGCCCATCCTCCTGAACGACGGTGCTGTAGGTCTGATATAAGTCCCCGAGGAGGGAATACAGCTTCTGAATTATCCCGGCGCTCTCAAAAAGCCTCTGGAAGGCATCAGGTCCCAACCCCTCGCGGGGGAGACCGAATCCGGACATCATCTCCTGCATGTAATCGAACCAGCGTTGGTATAATTGCTGCCCGCCGGAAGCCGCTTCCTCAAGGTTGCCTGGTGCCTGGCCGGCACTTCCCTTCAAGGCCTGCCCCCAGAAGTCCATCCATGGCTTGAAGATACCGGCCTGCATCTCTTGCCATGTTTTCCACTGCTTGCCCCATTCTCCGCTAAGATCGCTTGCCGGATTCTGCATAGGTGGCATTCAATCTACCTTCTTTCAAGAGGCCTGCTGCAGCGTCAGTTGCTCCATCTGTACCAGACCGCTTTCCAGGTTGCGGCGGAAGTCCTCCATGCCCTTGCGCATATTCGCCAGCCACTCGTTGAGAATCCTCTCACCTTCACGCTCCAGGTCGCCTCCCTGCTCGAGGGACACCCTCCACAACTTCTCCACCTGACCTTGCCACGACTCCATGAGATCGAACGAAATGCGCATGCTCGTCCGCATCCCCTCGATCAACATCCTTTGAACCATCTTCGGATCCATTACGATCCCCCTTTCTTTTCTCGGAAGTTTTACCACTATAATTCCTCTATATTGTCTTCCTAAACATCGTGTTCGCAGCATTTTAGAGTCGTCTATCATCAGGCAGGGAAGGAAGCCCTCCTTATCGCCTGTTCCGGATATAATTGCTGTGGCTTCTGCAGCATCACATTCGCTTAATAAGGAGGAGGAAGAGGATGAGCCCCAACCTTTATGAGCAACTGGCAGAACGCATATTTTGTAAGGAAAGCGCCCGGGTTTGTGAGCTTTTCCGCATGGTGGCGGATGAGAAGCAAGCAGCACTGATGCTCGCAGCACCGGGTACGGCTGCCGAGCTGGCGGAGCAGGTGGGCTGTTCAGCTGCGGAAGCTGAAGCGAATCTGGAGACCCTTTTCCACCGAGGGGTAATATTCAAGTCGCACAAACCGGATGGAATGCGCTACAGGCTGTGCCGTGATATCGCTCAATTTCATGATGCATCGATCCTCTGGCCGGAAGCACCACGGGAATTTCTTGAACTATGGAAACTCTACACTCAAGTAGAATGGCCGGAATATGCCAAGATGATCTCTCAAATCCTCCCCAAACCATTTGCAAGAGTAGTAACCGTGCAGCAGCCGGTTGATGCAAGGAGCAGGATTCTCGGCTATGAAGACGTGGAGGACATTGTTATGAAGGCCACAAGCCTGGCGGTAGTTAATTGCACGTGCCGCCTGGTGGACGGCAAATGCGGTAAACCGGTGGAGGTCTGCCTGCAGATAGGCAAGGGCGCCAAGTATACCCTGGAGAGGGGCACCGGACGTGAAGTAAACCAGGAAGAAGCCATGGAAATAATCCGGCGATCGGAGGAAGCGGGTCTCGTACACGTCGTTATGAACAAGTCCGATGACAGCCATTTCATCTGCAACTGCTGCGAAGACTGCTGTATTACCCTGGGACTGGCGGCCAAGTTCGGATTTGTACTGTGCGACCCCAGCCGTTTTCAAGCCGTTGTCGACAAGGACAAATGCAGTGGCTGTGGAACCTGCGCGGACAGGTGCTTCTTTGCAGCAATAGGGATAAGCGATGAAGAAGCAGGCAACGTATCGAGTGTTGCAGCCGACAAATGCATGGGGTGTGGTCTGTGCGTGGTTACCTGCCCTGAAGAAGCCATTAGCATGGTCGAAGTCCGTAAAAAAGACTTCATTCCTTCCTGAAATACCTGAGCTATCCTATTTGGTTGTCCTGCTGTTTGGAATGCGCCGCTTTCGGCAATACTTGTAATCATGCGTCCTGAATTCGGAAGAACAGGGAGGGTACGTCATGGACGGTCTCAAGGTTGAAATAAAACCGGGCATTTACTGGATCGGCGTAAACGACAGGGTAAAGGATCTCTTCGAAGGCATCTGGCCGTTGCCTCGCGGGATCAGCTACAACTCCTATCTGGTGATCGATGAAAAAGTGGCCGTGATAGATGGAGTTGAGGAAGGCTTCTCTCAGGAATGGTATGAGAACATCGAACGGCTGATTGATCCGTCCAAGATAGATTACGTAATATCCAACCACATGGAACCGGATCACAGCGGTTCCCTCCCATTTATCAGGCGAATGGTGCCTGAGGCTACTATCGTCCTCAGTGAGAAGGCGCGGGAGATGCTGAATGATTTCTACGGCATCCGGGAGAACGTGCAAACAGTGGGGGACGGCGATGAGATAAGCCTGGGTGAGAGAACCTTGCGTTTCCACGAAATTCCCTATGTTCACTGGCCGGAGACTATGGTTACCTACCTGATGGAGGAGAAGGTACTCTTCTCAGGCGACGCCTTCGGCACCTACGGCGCCCTTGACGGAGGGTTCTTCGATGACCAGGTGGACGTTGATTATTACATCGATGAGATGCTCCGCTATTATGCGAATATCATCGGCATGTACAGCATACCGGTGCAGAATGCCCTGTCCAAACTGGGAGGGTTGTCCATGGACGTAATAGCACCCGCCCATGGGCCCATCTGGCGTCAAGATATAGGCCGGGTAATCGGGCTATACGACCGTTGGAGCCACTGGGAAGGCGAAAAGGGAGTAGCACTGATCTACGGTTCAATGTACGGCAACACCATAGAAGCCATGGAGGCGGTGGGCCGAGGGGTTATAAGCGGTGGATGTCCCACTCTGCGCATCTATGATGTCTCGCGCACCTCTTTCAGCATCCTGCTGCAGGAATGCTGGCACTGGAAAGGTGTCATCCTGGGAGCGCCGACCTACGACACCGGAATCTTCATCCCCATGGATAATCTACTGAGCAGCCTGCACCACAAGCGCCTCAAGAACCGTATCTGCGGCCTATTCGGCTCCTTCACCTGGAGCGGTGGCGCAATGAGGAAGATGCGGGGGATAGTTGACGAGCTGAAATGGGAAGTGGTCGAACCGGAAGTGCCCTTTAAGTCACACGCTACCGAAGAGCATCTCGAGCAGCTTGAAGCACTGGGCAGAGCCGTCGCAGAACGTGTCATGCAGGACTGAAGCTCAGCGACACAAGAAGAAACTGTTCGATGGCTGCTGC
>MELM01000012.1:130732-141681 GCA_001767605.1 Candidatus Solincola sediminis
CGAACAGTTTCTTCTATTAGAGCTTTTCTTCCGTTTTTGCCTGCTTCTCTTACACGTTCAGCCAAACCGCTGAATTCGTGAGGCAGTATTGGTCCGGGCGTTCTTTTGTGAAAGCGCGAACAATGACTTGATCGTCTGCTACCTTCCACATTTCGGTCACAATGGTATCGCCGGGAAAGACCGGGCGGCTGAAACGTACCTTGATCGCTTTGAACTTGCCGGGATCATTATCGCAGAATGCGCCGAGAACGGCTCTGCCCGCGAAACCGAAAGTGCATAGGCCATGCAGGATCGGCCTGTCGAATCCGGCCATATTGGCGATAGCCGGGTCGACGTGCAGCGGGTTGTAGTCCCCCGAGAGGCGATAGATCATAGCCTGAATGGGAAGGGTCGCCTGCTCGACCACCTTGTCCGGCTCCCGGTCCGGGGGCTCGTTGCCCGGCTCCGGCCCCCGTTCTCCGCCGAAACCGCCCTCGCCCCGAATGAAGCTTGAGAAGCAGTTAAAGAAGACCAGCTCGCCGGATTCGTCGACGGTATCTACGTCGATCTCGATTATGGCCCCCTTGGTCTTGTCATAAACGTGGGATATCTTCGGTTTCGAGACCAGCTTTCCTTGCGTGGGAATCGGCTTCCTCACTTCAAGATACTGTTCGCCGTGGACCAGCATGACCAAGTTGATGTCCACTCCTTCTACGCCGACCAGGCCAATGAGGGCCGGGAAGGGTGGAATGACACCGAACATGGGCAATACCTGCAGGCCGTTTTCATAGACGAACTTTAGTTCTTCCGGCTGCCATCCCGCGCCTATTCCAAGGGCATAGAGCATAACATCGCGTGGTTGATAGACATACTCGAGAGGCGCCATTTCCTTTCCTACTACTGACAAATCGATGGACATTTAATCATCTCCTTGATCTTCTCGACCGGCCCGCGGTCTAACCCAGGTTCAGATGAGACAGGGCGTGGGCAGTCTGCGCAGTGGCATTATCGTAGGTTGCTGCGCCCTCGAGTGAAGTTATCTTGTCGATATTCCCATCAACCATTTCCAGCGTGATCGGCTCATCCGGACTGAAGAAGACACCGGGCCCTTCCATGAAGGCCGTTCTCGAATAGTAGCCGGCGCCCGCAACGAATGTGTAGCCGGAGAAAGCGCATTTTTCGGAGCAAGCCCAGGCGACCATCGGGGCGACGAACTCAGGTTTGAACAGTTCCAAAAGATTGGGGGGCATAACGGTCGCCGTCATGCGTGTGCCGGCTATGGGTACAATCACATTGGCCATGATGTTGTATTTGGCTCCCTCCTGCTTGAGCACATGCGTCAGGCCCACGATGCCCATCTTGGCGGCCGCATAATTCGCCTGGCCGAAGTTGCCGTAGACGCCGGCACCGGAAGCGGCAGAGACAATACGACCATAAGCGTTGTCCCTCATGTGGGGAAATGCCGCCTTGCAGCAGTAGAACGTCCCGTTCAAATGCACGGCTATGACCTTGTCGTAATCCTCCATCTCCATTTTCACGAAGCTCTTATCGCGCAGTATTCCGGCATTGTTGACGAGGATGTCGACCTTTCCGAACGCATCTATTGCGGTTTTGATGATATTCTGCGCACCTTCGAGATCGGCCACGCTATCATAATTCGGCACAGCCTCGCCGCCCGCATCCTTGATCTCCTGGCATACTTTTTCCGCCGCGGTCGTTCCCGCTCCGGTCCCATCCATAGCGCCGCCAAGGTCGTTTATAACCAGCTTGGCACCGCGGTTCGCGAGGAGCAGGGCATACTCCCTACCCAGGCCGCCGCCGGCCCCGGTCACTACTGCGATGCGGTCATCGAATCTTACCTCTGCCATGAACCCTCTCCTTTCCTTTTTTCGGGAGTGGACTCCCTTCTTGAATCGTTTGCAGTCGTATTTATCTCAGTCGATTGCATACCAAAGAACGTGATCCTCTTCTGGTTGACTTGTTTGAGACAAGCGCACATAAGAAATTGCGTTAAGATATTACCATGATCTTTTGATACCTGGCTATTAAGGAATGGAGCTACAGAGAATAAAAGCCGGGATTGAATTCACCGGGTCATTGTCATGTAATAAGATTAATAAGGACACGATTCATAAGAGACTGGAGTAACGAAAATATCGCCGAGTGCGAGAGGAGGTATTTGTATGCGCGTTCGGGCTCACAGACGATACTTCGCGGCAGGCCTCCTCGCCGTCCTTGTGTTGTTAGTCCCCGTCGCTGCGCTGCAGTCGGGATGCGGCACGGATAATGGGACCTTAATGGATGAGGCTGCTCCCCATGATGTCGGATTCAGCACAATAGCACAGGGTGTTTCCAGCCAATACGGTCGATTCGACGAGGGTACTATTCCGGGTGATTCGCCGCCGGAATGCATCATAATCACCGAAAACGAAGACTATCAGAGGCTGCAATCTCTCGCGTCATTCTCTGAAGAGATGCCGGCCGTCGATTTCGGGCAATATATCGTAATCGCCGCAATGCAAGGCACTAAGAACACCGGTGGATTCGCCATCTCGATCATGCATGCATCCCAAGATGAAACAGAAGTAAGGGTCGAGGTAGACATAGTAGAACCGGAACCGGGAAGCATCAACGTGCAGATGCTTACAAGTCCCTACCACCTGGTTAAAGCGGAGAGATCGAGCTTCGATCCACGCGGCCGCCTGAATTTTACCTTTGTCGATCAAAAGGACATCAGCCTGTCACAGGAACCGGCGCAGATTTAGATACGCTAAACTCGATCATGGAACCTGCCATTAATTACCATTCTCGATTTCTTACTCAGCAGGAGCCTTAAGAAATATGTGTATGAGCCGATTGAGGAATAGAATAAACACATTCCGTGTGCCTCTATGAATCGAGGTACCAATCTCCGGGAATTCGATAAGGAGGAAAAATGAAGTGCAGCCAATGTGGTAATGAGGTCGAGGGAACCGCCTTCTGCCGGTTCTGCGGTGCCCCGGTGCAAGCAGCGGGAAGTGCTGAGGCCGCTCCCGCCGCCGCCGCTCCACCACCGCAGGCTCAGGCCCCGCAGGCCCCCGTGGCAGCCGCTGCGAGTGGTGCTTCGGTCCCTTTTTCCGAAGAACTGGCTCCGACCAGCCTGGCTGGTTTAATGCAATCCTCCCTGGAAGTCGAAAGCCAGAATGCATTCAATCTCCAAAATAAAAAGTTGCTCCGCGTGAATATGGCTGCATCCGGCGGCCAGGTGCTTGCCAAGGCAGGATCGATGGTCGCTTAACAGGGCCAGATAGGTTTCGCACGGCAGGGAGCGGGCGGTGCCGCCAAGTGGGTCAAGAAGCAGGTCTCCGGTGAAGCGTTCACGTTGATGATGTGCCAGGGGACCGGCGATCTCTTCCTGGCCGATGCTTCCAACGATATCGTCCTCGTTTATTTGAATAATGAGGCTATAACCGTCGAAGCTTTGAACCTGCTGGCTTTCAGCACCAGCATCAGCTGGGATATAAAAATGATCAAAGGTGTTGCCGGCATGATGAGCGGCGGTCTCTGGACCGTGGAGTTGCAGGGAACCGGGTACCTGGCATTGATCAGCAAGGGCGAGCCCATGACCATGAAGGTGACTCCCGACCAGCCGACCTATACCGATCCCAATGCGACTATCGCGTGGTCGCAAAGCCTGGATCCGCAGGTACATATGGATGCCAACCTCAAGAGCCTGGGCGGGATCCTGGGATCGAGACACGGCGAATTGTTCCAACTGGCTTTTCAGGGGAACGGATTCGTGGTCATCCAGCCGAGTGAATTAGCACCGACCACCAGTTTGCAGAACCCGAAGACTGGCGGCAGCGGCCCCGCGGGAGGCATACTGGGAGGTATTCTCGGACAGTAACCGAGGGGTCGACGCCTCAACATCAACATTTTTCCAGTTCGGAATAGTGCAACAACAATCAAGAAGAATGTTTGTGTTGCAGGCTCGACCCTGACCTATTCGCGGTCAGCCTTACATGGCCGCCCTTTATTTACGCATTCTTCTCAGTTGGGAGTTAGCTTAGCCGCCTCCATCTCCCGCAGGAGCTTCTTGTTTACCTTGTAGACTTCGGTCAAGGGCATTTGATCGACAAAGATAATGCCTCGTGGAACTGCATATTTCGCGACCTTTTCAGTTAAGAAATTCATGAAGTCTTCCTCACCGATCTTGCCCCTAAATTCGTCCTTCAACTGCACGAAGACCAATACCCGCTCGCTCCCCGGAATATTCGGGTCCGGCACCCCTATTGCAGCCGCCATCTCCGTTGCCGGGTGTTCGTACAGCAGGTCGTCTATCTCGCGGGTATATACCTTGTAGCCGGATACGATAACCATATCTTTGGTACGATCGACGATAGAGAAATATCCCTTTTCGTCCATTTTGACGACGTCGCCCGTATGGATATAGCCATCCTCGTCCAGGCCCTTGCCCGGTTCCGGCCAGTAACCGAGCATCCTCTGAGGCCCATCGAGGAGCATCTCCCCCACTTTTTGGCCGCTTATCAATTCGTTATAGGGTATCTCGATCCCGGTATCCACCTCCACGACTTTTACCTTCGTATCGGGCACCGGTACCCCGATATTCGCTCTCTTCTCCAGACCTTTCAACTTGCTGGATTTACGCGACCTCTTGGCCATAAGCGAGAGGATGTTGGTAAAGATTGCGCCGAAGTTCTTGTATCCCACCAGTTTCGCGAACGATCTGTTTATTGTATTGCTCACGGGGTTGAAGAGGGCTTTGTTCATGAACATCATCATCTTCGCGCCTCCAAAAACCCGTATCAAGGTAGATACATTAAAATGAGTGACCGGCGAAAGTTCCGAGAGCCCATATCCCTCGGCTATAAAGCCACCGCTCGATTGTTCGAACTTGTCCTGCACATTCGGCGGTAAGGCCGCAGAGCCCGAGAGGCCTATCAGTTTGATCTTTTTCAGGTTCTCGCCCAGCATCTTCATAAATTGGGTCGGTACCCCAACCTGCATTTCCGGATGGTACTTGGTGATCATCTCCAGCATAGTCTTGTTGTCCCTTGGATCGATAACCAGGAGGAGGGTCGCGCTGTTGTTGAGCATTGTATGCATCAAGGAGTGGCCGTAGCTGTGAAAGAAGGGGAGTCCGAGGAGCACCGACATATTACCGTCAAATAGTTTGTGTATAGGGCCGAGCATGGCGGTGTTCTGGAGGGAGTTAGCTATGATATTGCGATGCGTAAGCATGCATCCCTTGGGAATTCCCGTTGTTCCGCCCGTAAACAGCAGCGTTTCTACATCCTTTGCCGCATCTATGTTTACTCTGGGCGCTTCCGCTTTAGCTTGATCGATAATTTCCGTCAACCACTGGATGCTGCCCTGCATCACGTGTGAAGAAGCTCCGCATGAATAATCATCGAGTTTGGTGACTATGGTGTTAGGCGCAGCCAAGAATTCCTTCAAAGATTCCGCCATCTGAATGTGTTCATCAAGGTGAATCAGGATTTTCGGCGAACTCTCCGTGAATTTCTCAGCCAGTGTTTCTTGCGCCTCCAGAAAACTGCATGGCACATGAATAGCTCCGGCTTTAGAAATCGCGGTGTCCGCCAGTAGGAACTGGATAGAGGTGGGTAACAGTGTCGCTATCCGGTCTCCCTTTTCCACGCCCATGGCGGCAAAAGCATTCGCCAGCTTATCGGCATGCTCTCTTAGTTCCCGATAGCTGATCTCCAGTCCCAACTGCACGCAGCCCATTTTCGGGTATTTTTCCGCAGCCCTATCCAGGAAAAAATGTGTTGGTTCATCGGGATAAGGTTCCAGGGTTTTGGGGATGCTGCAGACTCTGTACTCTTCAAACCAAGGATATTCCATCTCTACCCCCTTCAAGATATGCAACTTAAGAGTTGCAACAACGATTCTCTACTAGATTTAAAGAAGCCGGAGTTACAGGATAACAAGATTAATATTCGCCGGCTTTAACCGCCTAAGACCCCCCGCTTCCTTAGATGATTGTGCAAAACCCCCATAAAAAGGAAATTAGCTTCTCAGCCTTTTTCGGTACTGACATGTCATAAATATAGAATAATTTCCAAATCCAAGTCAATAAGTCGCATTACTTAGGGCTTATTGAAAAACTGGATTAGTGGATTCCTCACTGCCCCAGCCTGCCGCTCATACGATTGATGCTGATGCTTGCTCTGCCCCCTTTCTTAATAATGCTGACGACTATGATATCGTCCGAGCCCTGCCCGATCATCCAAGTGGTTTCTTTTGCCTCGCCCGGTATCTCGCTGAAAGGCTGGCCCAATTTGTCTGTGTACCAAACGACAACCCGATCGAAGCCGTCATCGGTTTCGTAAATGCCTCCTACATTTGTGACATCTCCTGCGCCACCGCCTGATCCCGTCATGCCGCCACTCCCCGGAACCAATTTCGCTCCGGGATAGATAGGGACTCCCAGTTGCTCTTCTGTTGGAGCTTCTTCCGAGACTATATAATTGCCTTCTTCCTTTGTCGCAGGTTCATCACGACCGCAACCTGCAAGCAAAGCAGCGGCTAGGCTGAATATAAAGATCGCCGTCAATAATTTTTTCACCTCAATGCTCCCATATCCGAATTCTAGCAGATCTCTGCAGGGCAATCCGAGAACCAATACGGATTGTGCGACGTCTTATGGTTCAGGGCTTAACAAGACAGAAAGGGGTTTAGAGATGAAGAAATCCGGAGTGCTGATAGAAGTTTGTTTCGTGGTTCTCAGCCTTATCGTAGGCATCATCGCCTGGAGTATCTCGACACCGGCAAGCACCAATCAGAACGGGCTCGGTGATCTATATATTTTCGAATCCGAGGAAGCCCTCGTCAAGGCGTTCATGAATCGACAAATAATGCGGAAGGGTTACGGCGATGGGATGTCATCTTTATCTGCTAATGCAGAAGCGATGCCGGCGACAGAGGGAGCCGAGCCCAACCATTCTGAAACCAATATTCAGGTTGAAGGTGTAGACGAGGGGGATACCCTGAAATGTGATGGCAATTTCATATATACGGTATCCGGGAACCAAGTCATCATTATATCCGCTTATCCGGCAGAAGAAGCAGCGATCGTTTCACGAATCGACTTCGGAGAAAATGGCAGTCCGGAGGACCTTTTTATTGAAGCCGACAGGCTGGCTGTAATCGGTTTAACCCATGACTACCAAGCGGAGGATGAGGGTAGTGATATAAGGCCGTATTACAACGGCACTTTCATCAACATTTACGATATAGCCGCAAGAGAGAACCCCATGCTCGTGAGAACAATCGAATACGAAGGCCGCTATTCGACCTCACGCAAGATTGGAGATAACCTCCATTTGGTCCTCACAACCTACCCCCACTACAGGCTTCCCGATGCTGGGGAACCGCAATGGGAGGATATAATCCCCCTTTATCGCGATACTGAGGCAGATAAGCCGGGGGCCTTTCAGCCGGCCTGTGATTGGGCAAAGGTGGGCAGTGTCAATCCGGAAAGTTTTACCTCATTCGTTTCCATCGTATCCCTTTCAATGAGCGGTGAAGCAGGAAACCTGAACAAGCGGGTGATAGCGGGCTACTCGGACAATGTCTACGCTTCGCTTGAGAACGTTTATTTGACCAGCACGGGTTATCCTTATGCGTATTATTCGAATAACTCCGAGAAGACGACCATATATAAGTTCAAGCTGGAAGGAACATCCACGACTTATCTGTCCTCCGGCGAGGTTCCCGGAAGCATTCTCAACCAATTCTCCATGGATGAATCGGCCGGTTATTTTCGCATCGCCACAACAGTGGGTCATGTGAGCCGGGAAGGATCAGGTTCGACCAACAATATCTACATTCTCGATAAAAACCTAAATATGGCTGGGAAACTGGAGGGGCTCGCATCCGGCGAAACGATATATTCCGCTCGCTTCCTGGGAGACCGAGGCTACCTGGTCACCTTCAAGAAGGTGGACCCTTTCTTCGTCATCGATCTGAAAGATCCCCGAAATCCCAAGGTGCTCGGCGCTTTAAAAATCCCCGGCTATTCAGACTACTTGCATCCCTATGACGAGAACCACATCATCGGTATCGGTAAGAATACGGTTGAAGCCGATCCGGGGCAAGGAAATTTCGCCTGGTATCAGGGCATGAAAATAGCCATCTTCGACGTGACCGATGTAACCAATCCAAAAGAGATGCACAAGGTTGACATAGGCGATCGCGGGACTGATTCCTATGCTTTGAGCGACCATAAGGCATTCCTGTTCGACCGCGAAAAAGGGCTCCTGGTTCTACCGGTTCTCCTGGCCGAGCTGACGCCCGAACAGAAGGCATCAGGCAACACTCAATCTAATGCGTACGGCCAGAGCACATTCCAGGGCGCCTATGTCTACAGCATCTCTCTGGACAGCGGGATCGAACTCAAGGGTCGCGTGACTCACCTTGACGACGAAGCGGAGATAGGGCATTCCTACTATTACTACTCCTCAAAGGATGCCGTTGAGCGTTGTGGTTATATCGAGGATATTCTCTATACCGTTTCCGATTCCCGGGTTCTATTCAATTCCCTTACCGGCCTTTCCGAAGTGAACCGCGTCGAACTGGCCAAATGAGGCTTAGGGTGGAGCTGCGACTGCACTACCAAGCGTTTTGATAGACCTGCAGCACCTCTTCCGGGTCGACTATGAGCTTCGGGCTGAATGGTAATACGCCGTCGTTGAGAGCGTTGTCGGCTATCGACTCCAGACCGTCCTCCGGCACACCGGCGTCGCGCAGCCTTTGCGGGATCCCAAGTTTCTTAGTGAACTCCCATATCGCATTGGCCGCCGCTTCCCCCGCTTCCATGCCGGTCATGCCCTTTTCGTAGACCCCCAGGGCTTCGCCCACCAGGACGTAACGATCGGCACAGTCCGAGAGAATAAACAGTATTACGTGAGGCAGAAGGATGCTGTTGGCCAGGCCATGAGGAACCCCAAAGATACCGCCTGCGCTGTGAGCCAGGGAATGCACGATATTTATCTGGGAGTTGGCAAAGGCCATGCCGCCCGCAGTCGCCGCGATCTGTTGCTGGCCTCGTGCAAATAGATCATCACCGTTCTCCACACAACGCGGCAAATACTCCACGACCAAGCGAATGGCCCCGAAAGCCACGTAGTCGGCGATGGGTTCCGCTATGATGGCATGGATTGCCTCAATGGCATGGGTCATGACGTCCATGCCTGTGGTGGCAGTGAGCATAGGCGGCAAGCCTTGCGTCATCACGGGGTCCAGGATCGCCGTATTGGGCATGATATGGCTATCGTGGATGAGCATCTTGATATTTCTATCCCGGTTCTTGATCACAGCGGATGGGGTCACCTCGCTCCCCGTGCCCGCCGTAGTGGGTATGACCACGTGCGGGGTTTGAGGCCGGGAGAGCATTTGCACCCCCTCATAGTCCTCGAGCTTGCCCCCTTCCTTGAGGAGAATGGCCATTCCCTTGGCCGTGTCGATGACACTTCCGCCGCCCACGCTGATGAGGGCATCCGCCCCCTTATCCCTGGCGAATTCGGTCGCTTTATTGACGACATCGTAACCGGAATCCTGGATGCATTTATCATAAGTACCTGCGTGTCTTTTCCCCAAGGCCTTTTCCACCGGCTCCACCAAGCCAGCATCAACAATACCTTTATCCGTGACAATAAGTGCTCTGCTGCACCCGAGCTCTTCGACTTCGATACCCGCATCTTTTACAGCATTCTCCCTGAAGATTAATTTGGTGGGACTGCGGTAGACAAATTCAAGGTCCCTATCATAGGCCATTCTTACCACCTCCGATTGATCTCGAGCAGCCTCAGCTCATGAATGATACGTCTGCATTACGACCAAGCCGAGAAAACGCCAACACATCTAATAAGAATTTGTATGCCCGTTGGCACCAACGCACCTGGAAACCGTGACAAACCTTACTAACATTACCCCCCGGGTGTCAATCCATATCAACCCCATATCCACTAACGGGTTCGGTGCAAAAAAAGAATCGATACCCTAAAAACTTTCTCCTAGGGATTTATGGTCAAGATGTCGGGTATTTGTTGGATGGAAAGAAAAAGCCGGGGCTCGCTTTTCGCAAAGCCCCAGCTAATTTCTGGTGGAGCCGACGGGACTTGAACCCGTGACCTCTACCATGCCAAGGTAGCGCGCTCCCACTGCGCCACGGCCCCAATGATTAAACCTTTAGAGAGTATAAGGACTGCGCCAAATTGCCGTCAATTAAACATTCATGCACTGTAGTAAATCGGCAGGCTCAAAGGGATGAAGTAGCTTTCTGCTCCTCATCCTCCCACTCGACGAGAGGAGCGTCCTTCCACAGTCGCTCGATCTCGTAATACTCCCTTTCCTCCTGGCGGAATATGTGGACCACGATATCTACATAATCCAGAAGTACCCATCGCCGGTGCTGCTCGCCTTCACGGCGAATCGGCTTGGCACCTAGCTTGCGCAATGTCTCCTCGACGGCATCCTGTATGCTCGCAACCTGGCGATCGGTATTTCCACTGCAAATTACGAAGTAGTCGGTCAGGATGAAAACGTCGCGCATATCCATAACCAGTACGTCATCCGCTTTTTTGCTGGAAGCGGCTCTCGCCGCCGCTATGGCTATTTCCTTGCTATCCGCGGGCTACACCCCCTTTCGGTTACTTGTCCCGCTTTCAAAAATTCCCATTCTCCCCGCAAATCTCCAGTTTCAGCTTAACATAACCGGGATGGTACCGCGCTTGGGCTCCCCATCTTATTCAAGCTTTGTCCTTCCCAACTATTATGACTAGATCCGGGCCGGGGTTTGAATCATAAACAATCTCGTCAACCGAAATGAGAACCCCCAAGTATTGGGCATAGGCTTTCACCCTGGGATCGTCTCTCCTGTATATTATGCTGCTCTTCTGATGCGAAAAATCGTTGAACTCCTGGCCATCCACTACAACCTTCGCATT
>MELM01000012.1:141696-173727 GCA_001767605.1 Candidatus Solincola sediminis
CCAGCACACCCAGGGAAGCTAACCGGTCCCCGACTCTTTTGCCAAGATCGGGGATCCCGCAGCCGTTCAGAACCTCGACCCTGGGAACCGCCTTGATCATAAGCGGCACTGTTGCCATTGCCTGCAACATAGAAGCCACATATCTATCATCTTCGGCCTGCGTCTTATTGGCGGGAATAAGGCTCAACTCGGAACCCATACCTGATATCTGTCCAGCTAATTTATCGACCGTCTGGCCATGCAACGCATAGAGAACCTCGGGAAGATATCCTTGTGCTCGTTCCAGCCGGGCTTCACGCCTCATGCCGCTGTCAAACGCAAGGAGATAGGAAACGATTCTATCGGCATCCCCGGTCTCCTGCCCCTTCGAAAGATGGGACACATCACCATTCACCGGATTGGTTACTACAACGTTATCCGAGAATAACAGCGGAGGCAGGACGAGTTGCTGCACCATTCGAGCGGCACCATCGAAACCCATGAGGACCAGGTAATCTATATCCACGCCCGCGATGTTACCGGCGGTGTTCCGCAGAAGATCAGGTCCCCCTTCGTTCTTCAAAGCTTGGCTCAAATCAATCTTCTGCCCGGCAGCATCATATGCAGTCGCCCCCTCGGAAAGGATGTAGATCTCGCCCTCTTTCAGGTCTGTGTCATAATTGAAGAGGGCTAGGCCGAGAATAACGCGATCCGGCCCGCTGCCCTTGTAGGTCACAATCAGGCTGGAAACGATCCCGGAAAGGACCTTCCCGCTCTGCGGTTGGATCAGGAGCTGATATTCCGGGTCGTTCTCTTGATTCCCCGATGGTGTCCGGATCTTGTCTGCCAGCCATTCACCGCCCCTTCGGACAACATTTATGTAGGGGAGATTGAAAACAGCTCCGGTACCGAGCACCACGATGACCGCCAGGATGACAATAAAAATACTACGGCGCTTCTTTTTCGTCTGCTTCTGCTGGCTTCTCGAAACGCGCGATATTTTTTCTTTGTCTTTTTTCTCTTCTTCCTTCTGCTGCTTGGCCTTACTCAACGATAGAACCCGTTCTTCTCGATAAACTCGCAGACTCCATCGGGCACCAGGTAGCGTATCGGCCGGCTCTCCTTGATTCGAATCCTTATGTCGGTTGAGGAAATAGCGAGAGCGGGGATCTCCATTACTATGATCTGCGGGTCTTGCGCTTGGCTTGTCTTTTCGACTTTGGGTAGCGCTTGTTCCAGCTTGGCAAGATCATAGCCGGGACGGGTCGCCGCTATAAAAACCGCCTCCCGAAGGACTTTTTCCGGTTCCTTCCAGGTAAGAATTTCAAGGATAGCATCGGCTCCGGTTATGAAAAAGATCTGTGTGTTCTTACCATATTCGCCATGCAATTGTTCTATTGTATCTATCGTATAGGAGGGTCCCGGCCGTTCTATTTCCATCTTAGATACCTTGAAATCCGAATTATCGGCCGTAGCTATAACCGCCATCACGTATCGGTCCTCGGCAGCCAGATTATTCCTTTCCTCCTTGTGGGGAGGATAGCCGCTGGGCATGAAAAGGACTTGGTCCAGCTGGAATTGTATGCGGGCCTCTTCAGCCGCAACCAGGTGCCCGGTATGAATGGGGTCGAAGGTTCCCCCCATCACCCCTATGCGCTTAGTCCTCAGTTTCCCCATTCAGCTTCTCACCTGACCATCGCCATGAATTATGAACTTGCTGGAAGTGAGCTCCCTCAAGCTCATTGGTCCCCGGGCATGCAGCTTCTGTGTGGATATCCCGATCTCGGCTCCCAGCCCGTACTGGTTGCCATCGGTGAAACGTGTACTCGCATTGATGTAGACATCCGCCGAATCGACTTCTCTGGCAAAACGCCGGGCCGCCTCATAATCATTGGTTACTATGGCATCGGAATGTTTCGAGCCGTAGGTATTTATATGCTTCATCGCTTCTGCGATCGTCGGTACGACACGAACGGCAAGGATGAGATCGAGGTACTCCTCGTACCAATCCTCTTCAGTGGCTTCCTCGACGGCTGGAAGTATTTTCCTGGTCACCTCATCACCACGGATAACGACACCCCGCTCGTGCATCGCCTCGGCCGCCATGGGCAGGAACTCGGTGGCGATATCGCGATGAACAAGCATGGTCTCCATCGCATTGCATACGCCGGGCCTCTGCGTTTTCGCGTTGATCACGATATTCAAGGCCATCTCGAGGTCCGCCTCAGCATCGACATAGGTATGGCAATTGCCCACTCCGGTTTCTATAACCGGTACGGTACTTTCCTCGACTACCGTACGAATCAAGCCGGCGCCGCCCCTTGGAATCAAGACATCAACATAGTCGCGCAGATGCATGAGCTCGACGGCCGATTCCCTTTCAGTTGATAAGATCAATTGAACGCAGCCGGAGGGCAAGCCCGCCAATTCAGCCGCGTGAGCTATAACCTCGGTGAGAATTCGGTTGGAGTTGATTGCCGATGAACTCCCGCGGAGTATGACGGCATTTCCCGATTTCAGGCAAAGACCGGCTGCATCTACCGTGACATTCGGGCGCGCTTCATAAATGATGCCTATAACTCCCATGGGCACCCTTACCTTTTTTATATCCAGGCCGTTGGGGAGTCTCCAGCCGTCCACTACTTCTCCCACCGGATCAGGCAGCGCCGCTACTTCGCGCAGGCCCGCGGCCATTTCCTGTATACGCCCCTCGGTAAGCATCAAGCGGTCCATGAGAGCATCTGAAATACCGCTCTCGCGGCCTCCCCGGCGATCCTCCTCATTGGCTGTGAGGATCTCCGCCGTCCTGGCCACCAGGGCTCGCGCCATTTCCTCCAGGGCACGGTTCTTGGCCTCGGTAGTGAGAGTCGACATCGCTTGTGACGCCTCGCGGGCTCGAATCCCGATCTCCTGAATATCGCTCATACTTCCTCCATACTTAATTGTTATATGGCTCGCAGGAATCTCCTGCCGCCTTCGTTAGACGCTTAGTCCTCGCTGGAACGGTCCAGAATCACCATATAATCGCGATGTATTACTTCCTCGGAGGGATCGCCTTTGAGCCGCCTGCCCGCCTCCGTCGTATGCAAACCTTTTACCCGCTCGAGATCGCTCATGGACAGGGAACACAATCCCCTGGCAATCCTCTTTCCCTTTTCGTCCACGACTTCTACCGCATCGCCCGGGCCGAAATTCCCCCGACAGTCCAGTACGCCGGCAGGCAACAGGCTCTTGCCCCCATGCAGTAATGCTTGCCGCGCGCCTGCATCAATCACGATAGTGCCTCGTGGCCTCGCGCCGTGTGCTATCCAGTGCTTGTGACCCCTGAGCTTTTTATGCCCGGGGCGAAAATAAGTCCCCACCTTGTTTCCACGAAGCACCCTTGCCAGTACATCGGATTCCCTTCCCGGTGCTATAACCACCCCGACGCCGGACGCGGTGGCTATGCTCGCGGCCTCCAGTTTGGCGGTCATTCCACCCGATGAATGCTCTTCCATCGATTTACCGGCCGTCTTTATCATGGCCGGGGTGATTTTCTCCACTTCCGATATCAGGCGGGCACTCTTGTCCCGCTTGGGATCTGCCGTATAGAGGCCCTTGACGTCGGAGAGCATCACCATTAGATCGGCTTCCGTGAGCACCGCCACCAGCGCCGCCAGGCGGTCATTATCACCGAAGCGTATCTCCTCGACCGCGACGGTGTCGTTCTCGTTTACCAGCGGTACAACCGCCTGATCGAGCAAGCGAGCAAAAGTATTGCGTGCGTTCAGGTACTGCTCGCGATGGGCGAAATCGTATTGCGTAAAGAGAATCTGGCCCACCAGAATATTCTTTTTTTGAAAGAGGCCCGTATAGAGTTGCAGCAGAAGGCCCTGGCCCACTGATGAAGCCGCCTGAAGGGAAGGTATATCCTGAGGCCTCTCAGGCAAACCCAGCATCTCGACGCCCGCCGCGATGGCTCCCGACGAAACCAATATTATTTCCAGCCCCTTGTCTCGCTGGTCGGCGATCTGGCTAACGATTTCGGTTATCTGGGCG
Source organism: Candidatus Solincola sediminis (assembly GCA_001767605.1). Lineage (GTDB taxonomy): Bacteria > Actinomycetota > Geothermincolia > Geothermincolales > RBG-13-55-18 > Solincola > Solincola sediminis. Next base: position 145,714 of record MELM01000012.1, read on the forward strand.
CGGTCCAGCCGTCCCGATTCGTCACTTATAGTGTAAGTGCCCACCTTTACAACTACGCGCTTCGCTCTTAAGCGCCGCTTCTCGCTCAACGTTCCTCCAATTCCATTCTCATCTTACAGCTCCGGGAAGAAATCGAAGACAAGGTCGCCGATGATTACTGTATCGCCTTCCTTGGTCCCTTGTCTCAAGAGCTCCTCCTCGACTCCCATCCTCTTTAAACGGGCTTGCACATAAGCAAGCGCCTGAGCGGAATTCAGATCTACTCCTTTTACCAGCCTTTCGACCCTTTCACCTGTAACGCGAAACTCGCCGTCTTCCTCTACTACCCGGAATCCCCGGCTTTGTTCCGGCTCGAAAGAATAAAGCGTCGTCTCCTCCGGTACTTCGGTGTCTGATACCACCCGGGCTGTCTCGACCAGCTCATTCAAACGGTAGAGCAGGGGCTGCAATCCCTCACCTGTCACCGCTGATACCGGGAAAAAGTCCCATTGCCGTACCGCGGCCGCTACCCGAGCCTCCTCAAGCCGAGCCGGATCTGCTATATCCAGCTTGTTTGCGGCAAGAACTTGCGGGCGGCTCATCAAGCTGGGACTATATGCCACCAATTCATCAACAATGCCCTGTAACGCCTCGGAGGGAGGCTGTTCGGCAGCCGGAGATACATCAACCAAGTGCAGCAAGACTTTGGTTCGTTCTACATGCCTTAAGAACCGCAAACCCAAGCCCTTTCCTTCATGTGCACCGGCAATGAGGCCGGGGAGATCGGAAATAACGAAACTCTTTCCCTCCTCAACACTTACCACACCAAGAACCGGTTCAAGGGTCGTAAAAGGATAATCAGCTATCTTGGGCTTCGCCGCAGAGATATGGGAAATCAGCGTGCTCTTACCTACATTTGGTAATCCGACCACACCGACATCAGCAAGGAGCTTGAGTTCCAGCCTTATCCATCTCTCTTCACCCGGCTCACCCTTCTCGGAAAAATCCGGGGCCCGCCTGGCCGGAGTTGCGAAGGAGGCATTGCCCCTCCCCCATCTGCCGCCCTTGGCAACCACCGCTTCTCTGCCGGATCCCGAGAGATCGGCCATCAATCCTCCCTCTTCGTCCCTTACCTGTGTACCTACGGGCACCTGCAGGATAAGGTCCTTGCCGTCAGCGCCACGGCTGTTGTTGCCGCTGCCGTTCCCGCCCCGTTCGGCCCGAAAATGCCGGCGCCTGGTGTACTCAATCAAAGTATTTACGCTTTCGGAAGCCCTGATGATGAGCGATCCGCCCTTGCCGCCGTCACCTCCATCCGGCCCTCCCATAGGGCGGTACTTCTCACGATGAAAGGTGGTGGCCCCCGAACCTCCATCTCCACCTTTCACATATATTTCTACTTCATCGATAAACAAAAGGTCACTCCCATAAAATAAAGGCCCCGGACGAGCCGGGACCATGCAGAACGATGAATCTCGGCGGATGCCTATTCCTGCGCCGGCGGCACGACACTTACGAAATGGCGATCGCCGGTGCGATGAAAGTTGACATAGCCGTCCACCTTCGCAAACAAAGTAAAGTCCCTGCCTATGCCGACGTTATCCCCCGGCTTGACCTTGGTTCCGCGCTGCCGGATCAGGATTGAACCGCCCTTAACGAACTGGCCTCCGAACCTCTTTACTCCCAATCTCTTGGAATGGCTGTCGCGGCCGTTGCGTGAACTTCCTACGCCTTTCTTGCTTGACATATCTATTCACCCTTTCGGGAAGATCAGCTGGCCTCGACCTCGGCCGGCTCTTCTTCCTTCTTTTCCTTTTTTGCCCGGCTGGCTCTCGGCCCCCCGGTAATCTTGTCCACCCTGACCTCGCTGAAGAGTTGCCGGTGCCCCTGCTTGCGGCGATAACCCTTCTTGGGCTTGTACTTGAAAACGATGATCTTTCTTGCTTTTCCGTGCCGAATGACAGTGCCTTCGACCTTCGCCTTATCCGCTTCCGGTCCGGCATAAATGCGACCCTCGTTACTGAGCATCAGAACGCGATCGAAAATGATTTTTTCATCCTCGGGGACATCCAGCTTCTCAATCCGGATGAGTGTGCCTTTCTCGACCCGGTACTGTTTGCCACCCGTCTCTATGACTGCGTACATATCGACCTCCACCGGTATTTTACCACAAAGACAGAGGTTAACATGCTGCGCAAACATATGTAAAGGGCCGGGAAAACGCCGCCCTGTTGCCACACTCTCGAATATTAGTTATTAATAATATACATAATATATAACTTAGAGCATAAGGAGTATGGCATGACACTCCACAAAAAAATCTCCATGCAAGGCAAGGGAACCGGGTCTAACGGGGATTCGTCTGAGACTAAGGCTGACAGCAGCAACGGGCAAAGGGGGTTATTCCATGGGGGTCCGAAGACTGAATGGCCTATTTTTAAAGGCCCTTCCTTTTCAACTGCGCCGGGAACTGCTGTCGCTGCAAAGGTTTATAAGGAACATCCCAAGCAGACATTTCTTGGCAGCAAACAAGGCAAACGCTGAAGATTTCCCATTCACACTATCTACGGCCGCCTCCCCACTCGAGCGAGTAAAAGGTGCAATAGAAGCAAAATTGCAGAAGGGGAAGGAGAAGAATGTTTCCATCGCCGCAGGCCGCATTAATAATACCTTGGTCGAGCCGGGCGAAATATTTTCCTATCACGCCCTGGTCGGCCGGCCCAGCCGGCTCAGAGGGTTCAAGCACGGCCTCGAATTGCGCAACGATGAGGAATCGGCAGGTATAGGGGGCGGCCTCTGCCAGGTGAGTAATATGCTGTACGTTTTGGCCATCAGTTCCGGCATGCGTATCGTAGAACGCCACCGCCACGGATTGGACCTCTTTCCCGACCACTGTCGAACCGTGCCTTTCGGCTGCGGGGCAACCGTCTGTTACAACTTCCAGGATCTGCGCTTTGAAAATCCCTTAACCCAGCCGATCATGGTGAGTCTCGAGATCATTGAAGCTCAATTGCTTGGAAAGATCCGTATTGCGAGCGATCCCGGATTCCGCGTGAGAATCGAGGAACGGGGCCATCGTTTCTTTAATGAGAACGGATACCGGTTGAGAGAGAATTTCATCTGGCGAATCATAAGTGATAGCCATGGGGCGATCCTGAGGGAGGAACTCATGGCGCATAATAAATGCCGTGTAGTTTATTGAAAAGGCGTTAGAAATATAGTACGGATCTTGCGCCGAGCCCTGCCCGCAAATATTTGGTTCGAAGAGCGGCAGGCAGTCGAGGCAGATCATGGGATCGCGAGCATCAATAAAAGAGAGCGGGCCGCCTTCCTGGGAAGACGGCCCCTATTCAGACCCTTCAACCGGTTACTTAACGAAGCCCTCCGCAAAATACCATCTAACGGATGGCTCTGATGAGCCTATGGAATTACTGCCATCGCGAAGACCCCGGAAGTTAAAATACTCCGCTCTTTCAACCACGATCGGGTTATCGCTCGTGATCTTGGTGCTTACCTCTGTCGACTCCAACTGGCTCAGCTCGTCGACATGAATCGTGAAGCGGGAATGGGCCTGCAGTGACAATTGCCGGTTGACCTCGATGCCGTCGGGGCGCATGAATACGATATCAACATTGGCAGTAGCATCCCCGGGATTTAGCAGGAGGACGTAATCATCGAAATCCCCGCCCGTGTATCCTTCGGCGAGATACCATTCGTCCCTGGGCTCCGTCGCCCCTATCGTGACGTGGCCGCCCTTCTTGCTACCCTCGTAGTTGAAATACATCGCCCGTTCGGCGACAACGGCTCTATCCGAGTTCACTTGCGTCGATACCTCGGTCGATTCAAGACCAGGTATCTCATCGATGTGAAGAGTAAAACGCTTCCGGCCGGGCACGTTTACGGTCTTACTAATAACCGAACCGTCGGAGCGCATGAAATCAAGCTCGACATTCGCCGCATCGTCGTTAGGATTCTGCAGCAAGAGCCAGGTATCAAAGGAATCTCCTGTGTAGCCTTCGGCGAACAACCATTTGTTGGAAGGGGAACTCGCTCCTATGGTCTCCGAGCCGCCGTCCTTTCCCTGGTAGTTGAAATACATCGCCCGTTCGGCAACGATCGGTAGATCCGACGTAACCTGGGTTGAGACATCGGCCGATTCCAGACCGGATATTTCGTCGACATGAACGCTTCGCCTGCTGCTGCCGTCGACTGTTATCGTCTTCGTAATAGCCGCTCCATCAGGCTGCATGAACGTGAGATTAACGCTGGCATTGGCGGGGTTGGGATTTTGCAAGAGTATCCATGTATCGAAGGTATCACCGGTATAGCCCTCCGCGAAGAACCAAGCGAGAGAAGGTCTCTCGGTTCCGATAGAACCATGGCCACCCGTCCGGCCCTGATACTTGAAGTACATGGCCCGCTCGGCGAGAACGGGCACACTGCTCTTGATATCGGTTGCGAATGACCCGCATCCCATGGTTTCCCTGACCGGCACCGTAAACCGGCTATTGCCCGCTATTTGATAATGGTAACTGTGATTTGCCTTGTCCTCCCCTTGAAAGGTAACATCCACATCCGCTTCGGTGTCGTTCGGATTCATAATCAGGATGTATGAGTCGAAGCTATCGGGCGACGCCGCAGCCGTCTGGGCCGGCGGTGGGCTCGCGACCGGTACGTCGGCGGTGGCTGGAATTGGTGAGAACTGCATGAACTCCTGAGTTATATAGAGGCAGCCCGGTCCCTGTACGATTCCCACGCCTATGCAGTTGAACTCAGCTCGTAAGATATTTTCACGATGCCCGGCGCTGTTCATCAAGGCCGTAAAAGCCGCATCCACGCTTGGTGCTTTTGCCAGATTCTCGCCAGCCAATTTCCAGCCGCTTATTCCACGCGCCTTGATGCGTTGTTTTAGATCACCGGAGACGGGGGAGACATGGCCAAAGAAATTATATTGAATCATTTCGGAAGAGTAGCTGCGGGCGAAATCGGTCAAGCGCTGTTCGGCATATAGGGAGGGCAGGCCCGCATTATTGCGTGCCTGATTCACCAATTGAATCATGCGGGCTTCATCAGCAGTAGTATTTACGGCGGCGGCGGCGGAGGGAGACAAGGTCAAGGATTGCAGCAGGCACACAGCAAGGAACATTAATCCGACCGTAACTATGGTAAGCCTGTGCCACCGGTTTAGCCCTTGCATTTTGTGTTGCTCCTTTTTGTCCCCGTGGGCTGGTGGCAAATCTTCACTGAAAATAAATTCGCCCTTTCCGTCCGGAAAGGGCCCGCTTTGTAGGAGGCAGCCTGGCTGTCATTGTCGCTCTCGCGACTTTAGACCCGGGGCTTTGCGTCCTCTCCTTTCGGAAGAGTTTGCCTTTTGCACCAAAAGGGATATGTGGATTTCAAGGTTCGAATATTCTATCGGCACTTTGTATGGAATCCTTGACCGAGCGGAATCCAAGCCGAGATCCTTAGAAACAGGTTGATAAAAAGCAATCTTTGGCAATCGCAGTAAATGCTATCCTCTACGCGGCTAAAGCTCTGCTTTCAAAGTGACGATAACAAGAGTGCCAAAATCTACGCCGAGTGAGTTTTGGCCATGACCGGGAAGCATGCCCACTTTCCGGTCTTTTCTTTACAGGGGTTCTGAATTCGTCAGCCGGGAAATAACTACAATTCGTTGGGCGGCACTGTACCAGGGGTGGCAGGCTGTCAGAGTTAGTTTGGACTCACCGCCTTGTTCCAGCACGGTCAGGTCCGAGGGTTCGACGATCCGCTGATCGTATACCTCATAAGAGTAGCGATTATCGGCGGTCATAAGCAGGATCTCGTCACCGGCGAGCAACTGCTCAATGTGCCGGAAGGGCGCTCCGTAGGTCGTGCGATGTCCGGAGATTACCATATTGCCCGCCTGACCCGGGTAGGCGGTCCCCGGAATATGGCCGGGTCCTCGTTTCAGATTATCCGAATCGTCCAGGCCGGATAGCTCCACAACAATGGCATCAAGACCGATGCGAGAAGTTATAATGCGGGCGATGCCGTCTCCCACCGAGAAATCGGCGTATCCGGTGGGTACGGGTGAAGTATCCCACTGGCGAAAGAGCGCTTCTTGAGCCGAATGCTGCTTACTGTCGGTGTAATGCAAATATGCATAGACCCCGCTGACTATAAGCAGACCGGCAATAATGAGCGAGATGCCTATGGTTATTAGTATCTTGCCCTTCTTGCGCGGTTTCTGCGCCTCATGCTTTCCGGTCATTTCAGGCTTGTTTTTCAGATCACGACACCGCCCCGACGGATTATTCTTTCAGGGTTCCCGGAAGATGACGCCCCGTCCATGACAGACCGGACAATTCTCGCCGAAGGCCTCGAGCAATCCCTCCGAGACGTTCTTGCGGGTCATCTCGAGCAGCCCAAGCTTGGTCAGCTCGACTACGTAGGTCTTGGTGCGGTCTTTTTCCAGTTCCTGGTTCAAGGCCTTGAGCACACTTCGCCTGTTCTTGGCCTCATTCATATCAATAAAATCGATGATTATTATTCCTCCTATATCCCGCAAGCGAAGCTGCCGAACAATTTCGGTGACCGCCTCGATGTTGGTTCTCAAAACCGTTTCCTCCAGGGATTTTTTACCTACATACCTCCCGGTATTGACATCTATTGCCGTCAAGGCCTCCGTGTTGTCAATCACTATATAGCCCCCCGAAGGCAGGGGGACCTCACGTCTCAAAGCGTCTCTGATCTGTTCATTGATGTTCAAAGCTTCGAAGATCGGTTTCTCGCCGTCATACTTGTCGACGCGATCGCCGAGAACCGGGGCGACTTCCCTCAGATAGTGTCTGATTCGCCGATGGACTCGATTCGAATCGACCAGCACCCGTGAATAGGAGTTGTCCATCAGATCGCGTATCACCTTGAGGGCCAATTCCGGTTCCTGGTAAAGAGTGGCAGGCGCGCGCTTCTTATCCGCGGTGCGTTTGACCTGGTGCCACATCCTGGTCAGGTAGTTCAGGCTCTTCTTCAGTTCACCCGCTTCCGCATCCTTGGCAGCCGTGCGGACGATCAAGCCCGCATCGGGAGGGCGAACTTCGTCGAGGATGGTTTTCAGGCGGTTTCTCTCGTCTTCATCCAGCTTATGGGAGATGCCGACCGTGTTTACCTGGGGAAGCAGCACCAAGTAACGGCCGGGGATGGAAATATAGGTCGTGAGCCTGGCTCCCTTGCTGCCCATCGGGTCCTTGGTTACCTGAACCAACACCTCCTGCCCTGGCTTGAGGAGTTTGTCGATTTCTTGTTTCTCCCTCTGTTTGGGGCGTTCAACGAAAATATCTCCGACATAAAGGAGCGCGTTCCGGTTATGGCCTATATCGATAAAAGCGGCTTCCATGCCGGGAAGCACGTTCTGCACCTTGCCCTTATATATATCTCCGACTATGGACCGGCGGCTTTCGTGGCTGATGAAGATTTCCTGCAGCACCCCCTCCTCGAGGACGGCCACACGCGCCTCATCCCTATACGCCGCAACCACTATTTCCCGGTTGACGGCTTTTGCCTTGTTCGTCTTGTTCTGTTTGTTTGCCTGCCCGCCGGCCGGCTTGCGTCTTCTTATCCTTCTATCCAATCCTGTTCACCCTCATGTATTGTGTTTCCTCTCGTCCCTACACACTATTTGTCAGCACTTCCAGTTCCCCAAGCTCCCCATCAAAGAAGTAGACTGAATCCCCTGCATCCTCAAAAACTTCTTCGTCCGATGCATACAATCCGACCCTGCTTATGCCCCTGAGTTCGGAGCCGATTGGCAAGCCCAATCGCTGCCAAAGGCTCGCTAAGGCATCTTTCAGCCTGGCCTGCTTACCGCCGGCAAGCGCAAGGAGCAGGAAAACTTCGCCGACATCGCCCGGGACCCTGTATAAGCCGTAACGCGTCCATTTTGATAGCTTCGGCATGCTGGCTGTCAATTCCTGGATATCAATTATAGAAAGTCCTTTCGGCAGGGCAGAATTCATGACCTGCATGGCGGCTTCGAGATCCGTCTCTCCATCGAATGACACCTCCAGGTATTCGGCCTCGGCTTGGATGCCTAACGGCAAAGCGGGAGAAAAGCTCATGCGCGGCCTTGGGTTGTAGCCGGAAGTGAAAACGAGGGGCAAGCCGGACCTCCGCAAGGCTCGTTCCAGACTTCGCATGGTTTCCCGGTGCGAAAGCAACGCCGCTTCTCCCCTCTTCGCATATTTGATTAAAGCCCGCTTCACGCCGATGCTCCCTTTCCAGGGCACGCACCGCAAAAAGTACAATCCCGGATTCGGCAATCCGGAGTGGATTCCCCCTCACCCGCCTTGCGATATTCCTCCCAGAGGTAATCCCGCTCAACTCCGCAATGAAGGTGGTCCCAAGGCAGGATTTCATCAAAGGGTCGCTCTCTCTCAGCGTACCAGGCCGGATTCAGCCCCTCGGTGGCCAGCGCCTCCTCCCATCGCCGCCATGAGAAGAACTCGCCCCAACCATCGAGACAACCCTGCCTGGAGGCGGAGATAACGGCGGGCAACAGCCTCCTGTCGCCCCTGGAAATTATTCCCTCCAAATAACTCATCTCGCGCGAATGCCATCTTAAGGTGACGCCTTTCATCCGCAGGCCCTCTTTGAGAATGAAGTGCCGTCTGGCTATCTCCGGCGGGGTCATTTGAGCCGCCCATTGCAGCGGGGTATGCGGTTTCGGGACAAAAGTGGAAATGCTTACGGAAAGCTTCAAGCCCTTGGCGGGAGCGCCACTGTCGCCTTCGCGCATGATGCGCCGTACAACACGCCATATTTCCTCGACATCCTCCTCACCTTCGGACGGCAGACCTATCATGAAATATAGCTTCAGCTTCCTCCACCCTTCCCCGTAGGCCGCCGCGACCGCCCGCATGAGATCTTCTTCGGAAACGCCTTTATTAATAGAAGCGCGCATTCTAGCGGAACCGGCTTCCGGAGCGAGTGTGAGACCCGTCTGTTTTACCCTTCGCAACCTGGAAGCCAGCTGGACCGAGAAACTGTCGGTACGGAGAGAGGGGACGGAAACCGCTACGTGCCGGCTTTCCATTTCCATCGCAAGCTCTTCTGACAGGGATAAGATGGAAGTATAATCCGCGCTGTTGAGGCTGGTGAGTGAAAGCTCGTCGCAGCCGGTATTCGCCACCAGTTCCCTCGCCCAATTCGCGAGTAGCCTTCCGTCTCTTTCTCTTACCGGCCGGTAGATCATCCCGGCCTGGCAAAATCGGCAGCCCCTGGTGCAGCCCCTGAACAGCTCCACGCTTACCCTATCGTGGACTGCTTCAATCAGAGGCACCACAGGTCTTCTCGGATAAAGCCAACCGTCGAGATCCGATAGCAGTCTCTTCTTAACGGGATTTGGTGCGCCCGCCTCGGCAGTGATCGAATCAATAGTGCCATCCGCTCTGTATGCGAATTTATATAGCGAAGGTACGTATATACCGGGGATTGAAGCGCACTGCCGGAGGAAATCACTTCGATCCAGCGTCTTCTCTTGCTTCCAATTTCTTACAGCATCCGTTATCTCCAGGACCGCTTCCTCGCCGTCACCCAGAACCAGGAAATCGAAAAGTTCGGCGATAGGTTCCGGGTTGAAGGCGCCCGGTCCCCCTCCTATTACCAGCGGGCAAACCTCGTCCCTTTCCCGTGCGAGGAGGGGTATGCCGGCGAGGTCGAGTATGCGGACCACATTGGTATAAGTCAGTTCGTGCTGAAGGGTGATGCCGAGGATATCGAATGAAGCTAGTGGCCTACGGCTTTCGAGGCCAAAAAGTGGCACTCCACATTCAAGCAGACGTTCCTGCATGTCTACCCACGGCAAGTATGCCCGGTCGGCCATCGCCTCTGTTGTGTCATTAATGATTTCATAGAGGATGGACAGTCCCAGGTTAGACATTCCGATTTCGTATACATCGGGATAGATGAGCGCCCAGCGGACCGACGCCTCGGAAAAAGGCTTATTGCGCGCGTTTACTTCAGTGCCGAGATACCTCCCCGGATGGGAGACCCCGAGCAGCTCGTACTCAAGAAAAACATCAATTCCCATGCAACCACATCTTAAATATTAAAGGCGGCAGGGCCGCCTTGATTGCGTATTAGACACTGATTGAAGATCGCTATTTGTTCCTCAAGAAGACCGGTATATCAAGTTCCTCGGATTCGAAAACCATCGTCTTTTCGGGGGCGCTCTCCGGCTTCGTCGCCTTGCGACCCGCCCGATCCGCGGTTCCGTACTCGAATCCGGTGGCGATGACCGTTACCCGCAGTTCATCACCGAGCGAATCATCGATCACCGCTCCGAAGATTATATTAGCATCGCCGTCGGCTACACTAGCAATGATCTCGGCCGCTTCGTTTACCTCGAACAATCCCAGGTCCGTGCCTCCGGAAATATTTAACAATATTCCCTTGGCGCCTTCTATGGAGGATTCAAGCAGCGGGCTGGAAATCGCCATTCTCGCCGCCTCCGAAGACCGGTTCTCGCCTGACCCTACCCCGATTCCCATTAATGCAGACCCCGCATTCGACATAATCGTTCGCACATCGGCGAAGTCGAGGTTTATCAAACCCGGCACGGTTATAAGATCCGTGATTCCCTGAACCCCCTGTCGCAGGATATCGTCCGCCATTCTGAAGGCATTCAGGATGGACGTCTTCTGCTCCGCCACTTCGAGTAGCCGATCGTTAGGAATGATGATCAGGGTGTCGACCTTCTCGCGCAGTTTATCGATTCCTTGTTCCGCCTGCTGCGCCCGCTTGCGGCCTTCAAATGAAAAAGGACGCGTTACGACGCCTATCGTCAACGCGCCTTGTTCCTTGGCTATCTCGGCGATAATCGGAGAAGCACCCGTACCGGTGCCACCGCCTTTACCGGCGGTGATAAAGACCATATCCGCGCCCTTTATCGCTTCCCCTACCGCATCCTTATTCTCCAACGCAGCTTGCTCCCCCACCTCGGGGTTAGATCCGGCACCAAGACCGCGGGTTATATTGCCTCCGATATATACTTTGACATCCGCATCAGACATTAGGAGGGCTTGCGCATCGGTATTTATGGCTACGAACTCCACGCCCTTTAGCCCGGCATCTATCATGCGGTTAATCGCGTTGGTTCCACCACCTCCGATCCCGACTACTTTAATAACCGCCAGGTAGTTGGTTGCGGTTTCCGGCATCTCCAGTCCCTCCTTTATCCGTTGCCCCCGGATAATTCCGCGAGGCTTCCTTTCAAAGTATCCACCACTACTTTAGAGTTTCCCCGCAGCTTCAAGTTCCAGTCTTCCATGAATCCTTTGTAAAACTACGACAACCCTATTATTATGTCCTTCCCGATATCCATTTTTACCCATAAACTTTCTAATAAGGCATCCGCCTCAATTCTCGTCTCAACTTTTGTTACAGAAAAATCAGGAAGGTCGGCTCGCCCTTCCTCCCCGTTTTTGTCTTTATTTATCTCGTTTTTTTCTAGTTATAACTTTAAGACTATCTTTATTGAAATCGGATTTCAGAAAAATTGCTTATAAGAATATTATAGGTTAACGGTAACATTATACTTGGTCAAGACCCTAAATGTTAAGTCTCAATGTAAATACATGCTCCCACGTCTGGAAAGCTGTATTCATTACGAGGAACGAAGTAACGAAGCAATCTCATTTGAGGAATGTTCTTACGCGTTTTATATTAAACAAACCGATCAATCAATCTGCAGGCTTGATGACCGGATGCTCGGGGTAGGATACATCGATATAGTCCACGGCGTGATACTGTGCGACAAGATCATTCAGGGCAAGCAAGGCAATTTCGCTCTTTCTCGATAAATCCGTCGCCTGTCCATAAATCACCTCGGTTCCTTTTGCTTGGAGATAAAGGCCTTCTTCCTGCTTGTATCCGATAGAGGCCGTAATCGATTTCAATTGATCGGGCATACTTTGAAGGAGGATAGCAATGACCGCAAATGATTCGTTATTAATCTGCTGGCCTGGGAAGAGGAGCTTCAAATCCAGCCCCTGGATCTCCAGCAATCCCGGCGGTTTCTTATCCAGGCTTTCCAATACCCTCCCCTCTTCGTCCACGAGATGGTACTTTGCATTCTGGGAAATAATTCCTGCCGGCTTTCGTTCGATTATTTCGATCGCAACCGTGTTGGGAAACCTCCGGGAGATATGGGCTTCCGCGACATATGGTTCAGAGAGCAAGGCCTGCTTGACCGCCCCCACATTCATCTTAAATAAATGATCCTCCGCCGTGATGCCCGAAAGGCCGCGGAGGTAATCCGCGTCGAGCCTGCTGTTTCCACTGATATCGATATTCTTAATATTGAGGACTCCCGTAAAAGTATAGACCCAGAGCAGCATCGCAAGGGAAAGCAGGAGGGTAGTAACAAGGAGTGTTTTTCTCAAAGCGGGGCTCAATGCTCTGCGCGCTCGCTTTGGCTCGATTTCGACCCCGGATTGTGTTGCCTCCAGCGGCGCCGCCTCCGATTGTGATTTTCTCTCACCCTTGGCCGAAACTGGTTTGAGCATCGGAGCTGTTCTTGCCATTGTCCTTCTAGTTTTTTGCGCGGGCGGTTTCCGGGCTTTAGAAACGGCTTCTACAAACGGACCCGACCCCTCTGTGGGAGGCGCCGCTTTCTTCTTGGTATTTTTCGGAAGTAATGGGACGCTGTTTTCTTCGGGAAAAGTATCGGGAATCGTTTTTTCGATATAGAAGACGTCATTAACGAGACCTGCGAGAAAACCTTTCTTGCTCGTAATCGTTTGCTGCTCGGCCTCCGCTTCCTGGCTTGCTTCAGCCGTTTTATTTCTAGCCGCCGCAGCCCGCGTCCGTCGTTCAGCCGCAACCGTTTTGGCGTTCTGGCCCGGGGAATCCTCCTTACCCCATAGGTTGCGTGCCGCTTTACCTCTCATAACAACGTTTTCCCCCGCTTATCTTCAAACGTGCCGTGGCCAGTATCTCCTCGACCACCTGGTTAAATGAAAGGCCGGCGGCGGCGGCGGCCTTGGGAATCAGGCTGAATTCGGTCATGCCCGGTATGGTATTTATTTCCAGGCAGTAACAGTTTTCCCGGGCATCCACCATAAAGTCCACCCTCGAAAGCCCCTCGCAGCCCATTGCGATGTGTGCGCGCAATGCGAGTCTCTGCATCCCGCGTGCAAGCTCCTCGCTTATCGGCGCCGGCACCTGGTACTCCGTCATACCCTTGTTGTATTTACATTCATAGTCGTAAATTCCCTTTTGAGAAACGACTTCCAGGACGGGAAGGACACGAGGCTCGTCTCCAAGTAAACCTACGGTCATTTCCCTTCCCTCTATGCAGCGTTCAACGAGGAGTAGATCATCATATTCGATAGCGCCGGCGAGTGCTGTCTCCAGCTCTTGAGAGTTGCGAGCGATCATTACCCCCAGTGTCGATCCTTCGCAATTGGGTTTCACAATCGACGGGAATCCGAGATCCCTCGCTATTCCCTCAGCCACCCTGGCTACTCCCAGCGTCCTTATTTCCCTCGCCTTGACCATAACGTCCTCGGCAACAGGGATCGCGTTCGCCCGAAATATCAGTTTGGACATCGCCTTGTCTATGGCCATGGAGCTCGCCATAACACCCGAACCGATATATGGAATCGCCAATAATTCGAGTAGACCCTGGATGGTCCCATCCTCGCCCAGGCGGCCGTGTAAGGTTATAAAAGCCATATCGACTTTGTCTTGAAGCGCTACCATTTGCCCAACAACATCCTCGCCTACGTCCACGATCAGAACATCATGTCCAAGTGCCTCGAGCGCTTCGGAAACGGCCGCGCCGGATTTGAGGGATACTTCCCTCTCCCCGGAGGTGCCCCCCATTAAAACCGCCACCCGGCTCACGATGATCCTCCCCCCATATCGCCTATCAGCTTTATCTCTTCCTCCAGTTCGATGCCTTCGCGGCTCCTAACCTCTTCCTTTATCGAATCGATTAGTTCATACACGTCTCTGGCCGTCGCCCCTCCGGTATTGACGATAAAGTTTGCGTGTTTTTCGGAGACCACGGCCCCTCCTATCCGCTTTCCTTTCAGGCCGCAGCGATCTATTAACTCTCCCGCCGATGTTCCTGCAGGGTTACGGAATATGCTGCCGGCTGACGGTTTGGCCAGCGGCTGATTCTTCTTCCTCCATCTCATTACTTCTTTACGCCGGGCTTCCAGATCGTCCTTCCCGCTATTATCAAGCTTCAGCTTAACTCTATAAATTATTTCGTTATCCTCTATATCAGTCTTTCTGTAGCCAAAGTGCATATTTTGAGCCGGCATCTGTCGATCACTAACTTCCTTGCCCTCCAATCTCAATACCGATACTTCCCGAACAGTGTCGCCTATGCTGCAACCCTGAGCCTCCGCATTCATTCGAACCGACCCTCCGATGCTTCCCGGGATCCCCGCCAGTAATTCCAATCCCGCAAGGTCTCGTTCTATGGTCCAGGCTATGAGGCGATTCAGTTCACATCCTGCCTCAACGTACACTTTATCTTTACCCTGCCTCTTTATTCGCTTGAACCCCTCCCCCAGAACAAGTACGATCCCGGGAAATCCGAGGTCGGAAATCAAGACATTGGAGCCATGGCCCAGCACAAAAAAATCCATCCCTGAAGAAGCAATCTCTTGCGTTATGAGCTTGAGGTCTTCTATACCCTTAGGCATGGCCAACAAGCCGGCCGGGCCCCCAATTCGAAACGTGGTGAGATCGGCGAGAGGTTTATTCAATTGCAGGTTTCCCCGGAACCATTGCCCCAAGGCTTCCGCGATTTCCGTGATATCCATCAAGGCCGCCTCCCGAACCTTCCTCAGCCGCAGTCTTCCGGCTTCTCGCCGCGCAGTATCCCGGCCAACTCGGACGCACATTGCGAGATGTCCCCGGCTCCCATGGTCAGAACAAGGTCTCCGGGACGCAACATCCTGGCCGCCGCCTCACCCAGCATAGACCTCTTCGGAATGTAAACCACTTCCTTTGAAGGGTCAGCTTCGAGCACGGCGTTCACTATCAATTTACCGTTGATACCGGGCAGTGGTTCCTCGCCGGCCGCGTATACATCGGTAAGGATGACGGTATCGGCACCCAGAAGCGCTTCCCCGAACTCGCGAAACAAAGCCGCGGTCCTCGAATAGCGATGCGGTTGAAACATGCAAACCAGGCGGTCGGGCCCTTCCAGCCTTGCCGCTTTTAGGGTTGTTTTCACTTCCGACGGGTGATGGGCATAATCGTCAACCAGTCGTATTCCCCCGACTTCATCGATCAGTTGATAGCGTCGCATGACACCACGGAAAGCGGCTAATGCCCTTGCGGCCGCCGCAAAATCAACATCCAGCGAAAGAGTCAGTGCAAGGGCGGCCATGGCATTGTGGACATTATGGGATCCGGGTATCGCGAGGGTTATCCGGCCCAAAGACACTCCCTCACGAAGCACTTCGAAATTGCTCCCCCCCGCCATGAGCTTTAGATCCCTCAAGTACAGGTCGCACTGCTCACCTTCCCCGAATGTCACCTCTCTTGCCTTGCTGAAGCCGGCAAGAAGCCTGCATCCAGGATCATCCCCGGAGAGAACGACGATACCGCCCGCCGGTGGAAGTGAAACGAAGCGCCTGAAATAATCGACAATTTCCTCGCGGCCCTCAAAGAAATCCAGGTGGTCCTCCTCGACATTGGTTACGATCTCCGCCCAAGGATTCAAGAGCAGAAAAGAGCCGTCGCTCTCGTCGGCTTCCGCGATCAAATACTCCCCGCTTCCCGCATGCGCATTGCTGCCCACATCGTTGAGTTCGCCGCCGATTATATAGCTGGGGTCGAGGCCGGACTCCTTCATTATCATCGCTACCATCGACGTGGTGGTCGTCTTGCCATGCGTGCCGGCCACCGCGATACCCTTCGATTCTCCCATCACCAGATTGAGCATTGCTGCGCGAGGGAGTATCGTGAGGCCCAATTCCTTCGCCCGTTTCAGCTCCCGATTCCTTTCCGGCACAGCCGAAGAGACCACGAGGACATCCGCTCCTTCAACGTTCTCAGCCCTATGGCCTATAAAAATCCTTGCTCCCAACTCCTCGAGGCGGTGAGTATTGCGGGATTCCTTGAGGTCGGAGCCGCTGACTTCAACTCCTTTGGCCAAGAGCACGACGGCGATCGCACTCATTCCCGCGCCGCCGACGCCCACGAAATGTATCCGTTGTGAAGAGAGCATCTACTTCTCCAATGCCATAACCATCGCCGCCAACCTCTCCGTCGCATCGGCCTTTCCTACCCTGCTCGCCGATTCGCGCATCTCCATAAGCCCGGAGCGATCCGCGAGAAGATCATCTATCTCATGGACCAGACGTTGGGCGTCCAGGTCCGCATCACTTATCACCCGGGCTCCCCCAGCCCGCTCGAGCACTGCCGCGTTGGCCTCCTGATGAGCCGCCGTGGCAAAGGGATAAGGGACGAGAATCGCGGGGCAACCGGCTGCTGCGAGTTCCGATATGGTCGACGCTCCGGCTCTGCTAACCGCAATATCCGCGCAGCCGTATACAAGATCCATGCGTTCGATGAATTCCAGCGGGCGATAGATCAACCCCCCGATGTCCACCTTCGTCGCCTGCACTTTGAATTCCTGGTATTTGTCCCTTCCCACGGAGTGGATTATCTGAAGATCCGCCCTGTCACCCCAGAGGGGAAGCGCACCAAGCACTGCCCGGTTGATAGAGGCGGCACCCTGACTTCCGCCCAATATCGCAACGGTCGCCCTTCCCTTCTCGAGATTGAAATATTCCCAAGCGTCCTCACCTGCCTCATCATTTCGGCGGTAGTGGTAGAGGGGATTTCCGGTCAGAACAGCCTTCTTTCTCCATCCTGGAAATTTTTCGAGAGTTGCTTCGAAGGAAACTGCGAGACGGGCCGCAAAAGGCGCCAGCAAGCGGTTGGCGAGGCCCGGGATGATGTTCTGTTCGTGAATTATCAGTGGTATTCGAAGGGTCAAGCCGGCGAGGGCTCCGGGCATACTCGCATAACCACCGAAACCTACAACGACTCCCGGCCGTGGCGTTTTCATCGCACGCCGCGCCGTTAGGATGGCTCGCGGCAATGCCAGTAATGTCCAAAAGTTCGAAGGGTCGGCACTGCGTTTTAGTCCCGCAACATCAAGAGGTATGACCTTCCCCTCGAAAGCAAGGTCTTTGGATAAGGCCTTGCGGTTGAGGAAAAGCGACGCTTGTATATTCTCATGCGATTGGAGCTCTTCTGCGAGAGCCAGCAGGGGATGCAAGTGCCCCGCGGTTCCTCCCCCGCATATCGCCACGTTCACGTTTTTTCCTCCTGTCATTCGAAACGCCCGTCTCCGCTTCCTGGCGGGAAACGTTTATGAGTATACCGGCAAGGCACATACAAATCACCAATGACGAGCCGCCGTAACTGATAAAGGGAAGCGTCACGCCGGTTATAGGGAGGGCTCCGGTGGCGGCTCCCATATTTATCAAAGCTTGAATCATGATCATGCAAGTTATGGAGGTGGCGAGCAGTTTGCCCAGGCCGTCGGGCGCGCGCCGGGCAGCTCGTAAGCCAAGGATCAGGAATGAGGCGAAAAGTCCCAGTACTGCAACCGTCCCTATCAACCCTATCTCCTCCCCGATAATTGAGAAAATGAAGTCGGTATGGGCATTTGGGAGATAGAAAAACTTCTGCCTGCTCATGCCCAAACCGAGTCCGGTTACTGAGCCTGATCCAAGGGCTACCATGGATTGGATGATATGAAATCCTCCTTCCCGGGGAGCTTCCCAGGGATGAAGGAAGGCCAGGAACCGCGCTTTGCGGTAGGGGGAAGAAAAGATAAAGAGTGCGGTGAGGCCGGCTCCGGATACAGCGAGGACGGCCAGTTTTCGCAGCGGAGCTCCCGCGAGGAACAGTACAATAAATACAGAAATTGCTGCTATAAGCATGGTCCCCAGATCTGGCTCGACGAGTATCAGCGCGCAAGCCAAGCCGCTAACGAGCAGAACGGGCATCACAATCTCTTTCCACTCGTCGAGTTTGCCGCGCCGCTTGTTATAGACGTACACCGCGAGGATCAAGAGCGACATCTTCGCGAATTCGGATGGTTGGATCACCAATGGGCCCAGCGTGATGGACCGGGTTGAACCGTATGCCTGGGAACCGAAAAATGGGACCGCCGCCAGGGCGGCGATTGCCACGCCAACCAGTACGGGCGATATCTCCGATAGGTGATGGTAGTCCAGGTAGGCCATGCAAATGAGCCCGATCAGTCCGACTCCGAACCATATCGCCTGGCGGAGGAGAAAATAATAACTCGATCCATAGACCCTGAAGGCGGACCCTGAGCTTGCGGAAAAAATCATGACCATGCCATAAAGGAACATGAGGAGGCTAACCCCGAGGATCCAATAGCCTGTGCCCGAGAGCCCGCTCTTGGTCGCAACGGCCAGAGCGGTCGCTCTTTTTCGATCCGGTATTCTCTTTGGAAAGTCGACCACCTTACGGGAATCTGTCTGCGTCTTTCGCGCCGCCGATTTATTACGTCGAAGCCCTTCGGTCAGTAAATCCTTCTTCGCCGCCGTCTGCCTGGCCGGAGACTGCTTGCGAGAAGGTGAAGCTTGAGCGCGGCCCGCTACCCGAGCGGCTTTCTTCTGTTGAGAAGGCCGCGACTTATCCCTCGGATCTTTTTCAGGTTTGGCCCTCTCCTCGCCCTGCCGACGCCTCGCTTCGAGAAGGGCCGGCGGTGGGCGTTTTCCCTTGCCGGAGGGTTTTCTCGCGGCTGCTTCCCTACCCATGCCTTTTCCCTTCTCCGCCATAGCGCTCAACCAGCGACTGGAAATGTTTTCCTCTTTGTTTATAGTTCTCATACCGATCGAAGGAAGCGCAGGCAGGGCTGAAAAGGACTACGTCACCGGACGATGCAAGGTCGGGTATTTCCTTAAAAACCTCTTCCAGCCCTTCCACTTGCCTGGTTTCTATATCCGGCCCCGCGGCCGTCAGAGCCTTTTTTATCTCCGCACCCGCCTCGCCCATGGCGTAAACGATACGGATGCCGCCCTTCCTCCGCCTTGCTTCGACCTCCTCTGCCAGTTCCTGGAAATTAAGGCCTTTGTTCCTTCCTCCCAGGATGAGGACCAGTGGTTGTTGGAAGGCACTCAGCGCTCGCATCGTGGCATGCGGGTTGGTGGCCTTGGAGTCGTTGTAGAATTCGATTCCTCCAATATCCGAGATAAATTGCAGACGATGCGCCAGGCCCTTAAAATTGCATAGACTATTTCCTACAGCCTCCGCCCCAACCCCCAGTGCCAGAGCAGCGCTTGCCGCGGCCATAGCGTTCTCCAGGTTGTGCTCGCCCGCGAGCCTTATGCTTTGTAGTTGCACTATGGGCTTTGCCTTATCTAGAAGAGATCCGGCCGGACCGATGCGGCTGAACAGGATGCCATCTCTAACGAATGTCGCAGCCGCTTCGGAGTCATGCTTGGAAAAGAAGGCTCGCCGATAAGGCGCCTTTTCGGCTGCTTCAATGCAGAGAGGGTCGTCTAAATTCGTCACCACGAGATCTCCCTCACCCTGGTTTACCCATATCCGGCTCTTGGCCTCAATGTATTCCTTCATATGATCGTGCCAATCGAAATGGTCCTCTGCGATATTCAGAAGGACAGCTACCTGGGGCCGGAAGTCTTCAATGTATGCCAACTGGAAGCTGGAAACTTCTACCACGAGCACATCTCCCTCAAGCGCTTCCTCTACCGCCTTGACAAGTGGAAAACCGATATTGCCGGCAGCCATCGCCGGCCTTCCCGCTTGCTGGAGGATCGCCTCGATCATGCTTACGGTGGTGGTTTTGCCGTTTGTGCCGGTCACCGCCACCACCGGTCCTTTCGCAAAGCGCCAAGCCAGTTCGATCTCGCTCCATACGGTGATGCCCAGAGACTGCGCATCTTTTAGCAAAGCGATGTTCCCAGCTACGCCCGGGCTCACAACTATGAGATCTACATCTTCAAGCAGCCTGGAATCGTGGTGTCCCAATTCGACATCAGCCCCCGCCCGGGACAGTTCGGTCGCCACTTCCTCGACTGCGGATGAAGCAGACAGGTCGTTGACCAGCACTCGGCGGCCTTCCCGCAGCAATTTCTCTGCCGCCGCCCGGCCTGATATTCCCAAGCCCACTACTAGGGCTTTTTTTGTCATTGTCAATTCCATGCCTCTATTTCTGTACCTTCACTTAACCGGAGAACTCAATATTAGAAATACGGCCCTCCTAGATTCGGCCTACATAGTTTATATAGAAGAATATGAAGCCAATGCCGACCATGAACCCTGCTACAATCCAGAATCGTATAAGTGTCGTTTCCTCCGACCATCCTTTCAACTCGAAGTGATGATGGAGGGGTGCCATTCTGAAGACCCTTTTCCGCGTCATCTTGAAAACCGCCACCTGTATCATCACCGAGAGCGCCTCCAATGCGAATAGGCCCCCCAGTATCAACAGGAGCAATTCCGTCTTCGACAGTATGGCCACCGCGGCCAGGGCGCCCCCCAAGGCCATGGAACCGGTATCTCCCATGAATATCTGAGCGGGAGGAGCATTCCACCACAGGAAGCCGATACAGCTTCCCATCACCGCCCCGGAAAATATCGCTATATCCAAAGCCGCCCGCACGTGATGATAAAGGAACTGGTGGTTGCGGAACTGAGTGAAGGCAATAAGTATATAAGCGGTCATCACCAGCGCTCCGGTTCCCGAAGCCAGACCATCAAGCCCATCCGTCAAGTTGACGGCGTTGGTTGTCCCGATGATCATGAGAAAGACCAGTAGATAATAAAAGGGCCCGAGTTCTATTGAAAATGAATCGGTGCGAAAAAAATACAGCTTGGTAGAGACCCCGAACTGCTGCGTCGCTAGATATGCGAGGGCTATCGAGATAACCAACTGCCAGAAGATCTTCGTCCGCGCCTTTATCCCCAGCGATCTCGAATAGCGGAGCTTTGTGTAATCATCAGCGAAGCCCAGAAGGCCGCACCCGAGCAGCACAAAGGCTAACGCGAACCCCGTTCCCGCCTGCGGCTTGACGGACATTAGCATGAAACCGATTAAAGCGGAAATGATAATCAGGATCCCGCCCATGGTCGGGGTCCCTCTTTTCGCAAGGTGGGCTCTCGGCCCATCCTCCCGTATGAATTGTCCTATTCCCCGCTTCCTCAGCCATTTTATTAGCCATGGCATCCCAAAAATACAGATAACCAAGCTGATGAGCAGGGCGCCCATTACCCTGAACAAGGGCTTCCTCCTTCTCCGCCGCTCCCGGATTCAGACTTGTCATTTGATTGAGGAGCGATCATGTTGCTCCGGGCCGCCGTGACGCGGTTCATGAATAGGATCTGCACTGAGAGTGACGGGGCGACGCGCCGTCAAGGCGTGCGACTGAGGCGTACTCTGCGAGTACGTCGCAGAGAGCATAACGCAGCCGACGGGGATGCAGCGTCGCTCGAATGCGATCGTATTCATGAATCGCGGCACTAGGCGACCAGGTCGACAAGCCTCTCCAGGCCCAGAAAACGGGAACCCTTGATGAGGACAACATCTCCGGGCTCGATGACCGCCCGTAATATTTCGGCCGCCCTATCGACTCCATCGGCCGTAAAAACGCTGCCCCGTGGAAGCCCTTTCTCCCGCGCCGCCGCCGCTATCTTGCGGGCTCTTCTCCCCACGGTGATAAGTATATCCGTACCATAATCCACAGCCAGCTGTCCGACCTCGATATGAGCTGTATCAGAGACAGGCCCTAATTCTCCCATGTCTCCAAGCACCGCGATCGCCCGCTTGCTCCTGGAAATATCACCCAATGCCATCAGGGCCGAGCGCATAGAGACCGGGTTGGCGTTATAGGCGTCGTTGATTATGGTAATCTCTTCCGGTTTGGTAATCATTTCCATCCTCCATCCCGTCAGTTCAGCACCTGCGATGCCTTCCACAATACTCTCCATTTTAACCCCCATAATCTCCCCTACCGCCGCCGCCGCCAGCACGTTATACACGTTATGACGGCCGGGCAAGGGAATACAAATATTTTCTTCAGTACCTCCTTTCGACCTCAAGGTAAAAATTACCTTCCCCGATTTATCCGTTCTTATGTTCATGGCCCTGACCTGTGCACGACCCGAGAGTCCGAAAGTTATGGTGGGAACGGGGCTCAGAGTGCCCAGGTAGGACGAATAGTCATCATCTGCATTGAGGATCGCTTTGCCGTCGGGCGGCAACGATTGCAGCAATTCCGCCTTCGCCTTTGCAAGATTATCCCTATTCTTGAAGTATTGCATGTGGCTCCACCCGATGTTGGTTATTACACCGACTCGCGGACGTGCGAATGAGCTGAGCTTGCTGATATCGCCGCTCGCACGTGAGCCCATTTCCAGGACCATAAAACGCGTATGCGCATTGCCCTCCAATAGAGTGAGGGACACGCCGATCTCATTGTTGTAGCTCTCTTTCGATGCAACTACTCCTCCGGCGCTCTCGAGCACGGACGCCGTGAAGTCTTTCGTGAGTGTCTTTCCCGTCGATCCGGTTATACCGATGACGGTGGCGGCTGAAGAATCTCGCTGCTGTGCCGCCAATCGGGTGAGGGCGCTCATGGTATTATTTACCAGAATGATGGATGCGCCGCTCTTCCGTGTCTCTTCGAAGAGGCCGGGTAGAAGGCGCGTAACAAGCACAGCCGCCGCTCCCTTTTCGAGGGCGGCAAATACAAAGTCATGGCCGTCATAGTGCGGCCCTTTAAGCGGGATGAAAAGGGATCCTTTCTCCAAGGTGCGGGTATCGGTGGACACCCGGGCTATGAGGCCGGAAGGACGCGCGTCCTCTAACTCGATCTTCCCATGCACGGCCGCCGCTATTTCGCTGATTGTCATGGGTATCATTACGCAAGCCTCCTCCGCAATGCCGCCCTGGTTTCAGCCTCATCATCGAAAGGGATGGTGCGATCGGCAAGGATTTGATATTTTTCATGACCTTTTCCCGCGATTATAACCACGTCGCCACTTACTGCCTCACGAATCGCCGTGTCTATCGCCGTCCGCCGGTTGGCTATGACTTGATAGACGGCGGCGCCCGAGGTCGAACGAGCCCCTTCTTCTATCTCCCGGATTATGGCCAGGGGGTCTTCACTACGAGGATTATCCGATGTAATTATGCTGAGATCGGCCAATTTAGATGCAATAGCGCCCATCACAGCCCGCTTTCCTTGATCGCGATCGCCACCGCAGCCGAAAACAACGATGACCTTTTTGCGTGCGATCCCCCTTGCCGCCTCGAGCACCCCGCGCAGCGAATCGGGGGTATGCGCATAATCGACGAGGACTGCGAAGTCCTGTCCCTCCTCGATGTTTTGAAAACGGCCGGGCACCCCGGGATGGGCGCATATAGCCGCGAAAGAGCTATCCGGATCCATGCCGAGGAGGATAGATGCCGCCAATGCCGCGAGTATGTTGTAGAGGTTGAAGGCGCCGGTGAGGGCGGTATACTCCTCCTGTCTCCATCCGCTAAGCGATACTTGGACAAGAGAACGCTTGAGGCCCATCTCTATAACCTCCCCGCGCAAGTCGGCCGGCTCTCTCATGCCATATGTGAGGATTTCTCCTTCACTGGATTGCGCAAGGAGCTTTCCATAGGGATCATCGATATTTATTGCAGCGGCGCGCGGTCCCAGGCCACCACGGCTGCGCGGCAGGAACAGCCTCTGCTTCTCTTCGAAGTAATCTTCGAGCGTAGGATGGAAATCAAGATGGTCCTGGCTCAGGTTGGTGAATACCGCAACATCGAAATCACAGGCGTCGATGCGGTGCAAAACGACAGCGTGAGAAGACACCTCCATACTTACGGCTGTGCAACCCTCGGATACCATGGTTGCAAGTATCTCCTGCAGATCGGCCGATTCGGGAGTCGTCCTTCCCGCTGGGAGTTCCCTACCCCGCACCCTGTATGCAACCGTCCCGATCATTCCGGGACTCATTCCAGCCTGGTTCATGGCCGCTTCTATGAGGAATGTCGTAGTCGTCTTGCCGTTCGTACCCGTCACCCCGACCAATTTCAACTTGCCGCTGGGATGGTCCCAGAAACGGTCGCTCAACAGAGCAAGGGCCAGACGGGTATCAACGGCATGAATGAGACCTATCCCGGGAGGTGTCGCTGGGATTTCCCTGCCTTCACCCGTAACCAGTGCTGTGGCGCCTCTTTCCAATGCTTCCGATATATAAAGGTGGCCGTCGGTCTTAAAGCCTTCTATCGCAACGAAAATATTGCCTGGTCCCACCCGCTGCGAATTGTAGGCGATTCCTCCTATGTCCTGATTACCACCTTTTTCCAGGCGGATTCCATCGAAGCCGTCCACGAGGTCGGCGAGTCTCATTCGGATATCACCTTTTCCTTGGTGTTTACGTGATCGATGCTCGGCGTCACCTGGAGATGTTGCAGGGCGAACTCCATGACCTGCGAGAAGCATGGTGCGGCCGCCAGCCCGCCATAATAAATCGACGTTGGTTCATCCAGTGTTATTACGGTCACCAACCGGGGATCCTCAGTCGGTGCGAAGCCTGTGAAGGTTGCTATGTAAGCTTCTCGATAACCTCCTTCGGGATTTACTTTCATGGCCGTACCCGTTTTTCCCGCGCAATTATATAAAGACATAGCGGCCCGGGTTCCGGTTCCCATCCTGACCACCTCGCCCAGTATGCGGCGAAGGGATGCCGCACTTTCCTCTGAAATGATGGGCTCGCCCCCGGACCCTTGATAGAGTTCCGTCGAACCATCCGGATGCTCTAACTGCTTGAGGAAATGGGGAGTTACTTTGAGCCCACCGTTGGCGACGATCGAGGTGAGTACGGCCAACTGAATCGGCGAGACTGTAATTCCCTGGCCGATGGCCATGGTCGGAAGAGAGGTTGCATTCCACTTCTCCGGCTTTAGAACCACTCCGCAGTTCTCGCCCGGGAAATCGACGCCGGTCAGCTGTCCGAGACCGGCCTCCTCTACATATTTACTGAAGGCATCTTTCCCGGTCGCCTGGGCCGTCTTTATCGTGCCTATGTTTGAGGAGTGCGCGATTACCTCGGTAAAGGTCAGATCGTCTTTTTCCATGGGATGGTCGTCCTTGAATTCGTATTCTCCGATCTGTATCGAGAATGGCACGTTTATTACCGAGTTCGGGCTGACGACCCCTTGGTCGATGGCCGCCATAGCAGTGAGAATCTTCAAGACCGATCCCGGTTCGAAGCCATCAGTAACCGCACGATTGCGGGTGACGTCCGCTACAACGTTCGAGTAAAGGTTGACATCGAAGTCCGGGTAGCTCCCCATTGCCAATATCTCACCGGTCCGGCAATCCATGACCAGGCCGGTGGCATTCTGCGCCCCGCTATCCTTTAAGGATTGCGCCAGCTGCTCCTGCAGTTTGAATTGAATCTCGGAATCGAGGGTGAGTTGCACGTCACTGCCATCCATAGGCGGCTTTATCATTTTGCTGACGCCCGGAATCGGTTCCCCGGCCGGATCCATTTCCATACCCGCTTCTCCCCATTCGCCGGCCAGCGTCGATTCGTATTGCAGCTCGAGCCCGGCCAGCCCGACATTATCCGTACCCACGAAACCCAGTATTTGGGAAGCCAGGCCGCCCTGCGGGTAGAAACGCTTGCTTTCCTTTTGGAGTCCGATGCCATCTATGCCCAATCCTTTGACGGCGTCCGCCACCTCCGGGCTCACCTTGCGCTCGATATATACGAATCCGCCTTTAGTCCTGAGTTTCTCCTCTAACTCCTGCCGTGGTTTCTGCAATATGCCTGAAAGCTCGGCTGCTGCCGCCGGTTTATCGTTCACCAGATAAGGAGTGGCGTAAATGGAATAGGCCTCCTTGCTGATTGCAAGTACCTGGCCTTCTCTGTCGGTTAGGCATCCTCGAAGCGGGTTGATATCCGTCTGCTGGTATCTCTGATCTTCTGCTATCTGCTTGAAACGGTCCGCCCTTACGACCTGCAAGTCAACCAGGCGATAACCGATTAATACAAGCCCCAGTAGCAAAACCAGAGCTGCCAGGTTTATCCTGGCATCCCTTTTCCTTCCCTTTGACATCTCGTCCTCCCTGGATGCCTACATCTGAAAGAGCCCTGAGGGTTCTTAATTGGGGTTCGGTGCGGAAAAGCGAAAAACCTTCAGCGAGCAGGAATAATTTGGCCCGTCCGTTAACCCCCCTGGGTTGAGCCTGCCGCCGCCTCCTTATCCGACAGCCTCTGTTGCTCGCCCAAACGCTGGGCCTTGTATGCTGCCGTCCGCACATACGCGGCCCATGGTACCCGCGTCATCTGAAGATTATCTACCGCAATCTTCTCTATACGGGCGGGTGACTCGAGGCCCGCTATCTCGAGCTTGATCGATTCCTGCTGGCGCTTCTCGAGCTCGATTTGCTTTTCCACCTCGCGTATCTTCACCTCGTCCTGTGCGGCCATTACCCTCAGGAAAACCGAAAATATCAAGATGCCGCATACAACCGCGGCAATGGATATGAAACATGTGAATGCGAGTTTGCGCCGTCTCGACGCTTGAGCATTCTTACGTACTTTTTGAGCCTGGCGCTCCTTCTCCTGCCCCGGAGTCCTCTCCGGTTGTGCGGGCGCTCTTTTCCATTCCGCTGCCAGTGACATTCTTCTACCTCTTCTCGGCGACTCGCAGCTTGGCGCTGCGGGCTCTCGGGTTAGCGGTGATTTCATCTTGTGAAGGGGTCACCGGCTTACGGGTCACTATGCGTAGCGTCTCCTCCGCTTCGCATGTGCAGCCTGCGAAATCCATCGAGCAACGGCAAAACGAGCCATGCTCGGAAAAAAATCTCTTCACGATCCTGTCCTCCAAGGAATGGTAGGAAATAACCGCTATTCTTCCGCCCTTTTTCAACCATTGCACCGTCTGCGGCAGGGCTTCCTCCAGACTCCGCAGTTCCCCGTTTACCTCCAGCCTCAACGCTTGAAAGGTCCTTCTGGCCGGATGGCCACCCGTGCGCCTTGCTGCCGCGGGGATTGAGTCCTTTATAATCTCAGCCAGTCTATCCGTGGTGTCGATGGGTGCGCGCTTTCTTTCGATTGCGATGCGCCTAGCGATACGGGAAGCCCAACGCTCTTCGCCGTATTCACGGATAATACGCGCCAGCTCTCTCTCCTCATACCGGTTCACCACCTTCCAGGCGTCCAGTTCGCGGTCCGTATCCATACGCATGTCCAGCCTCGCCGGTTGCCGAAAGGAGAAACCCCTCTCCGCCTCCCCGAGTTGAAGGGAGGAAACTCCCAGATCGAAGAGGAAACCGTTCACGCCTTCCGCACTCGATTCCTCCGGGACGTCTTCCAGCACTTCTTCCAGCTGGGAAAAATTGGCATGGTACAGGATCACCTGCTCGCCAAAGCGACGCAGTCGAAGTCGCGCCCTTTCGAGCGCCTGCTTGTCGCGATCCAGTCCTATCAGGCAACCCTCTCCCCCCATGTCTTCCAGCAGAGCCAGGGCGTGCCCGCCATCCCCGACTGTTGCATCGACAAGTACGATTCCGGGCCTTGGGTTAAGGTGTCCGATGACCTCGTGCAGTAGTACGGGTACATGTACGACCTCACCTTCTTCCATGGCAGCTCATTAGATGGCGCAAGCTCCGATGATACTCGTCCTGCATGCGCGGCCATTGCCGCCGCCCCTGAGCGATTAAATCCAACATGGCCGTCTCCCTCTCCTAGAAACCTATTTCCGATAACTTCTCGGCGACCTGCTCATACTTCTCGATGTCGCCCTCCATCGAATCCTGCCAGCGATTTCGGTCCCATATCTCGACCCGGTTTTTTACGCCTACTGCCACGACCTCGCGATCGAGCCCCGCGAGCTCGCGTAGCTTGGGGGGAATCGTAAGGCGTCCCTGACGATCGGGTACGGCCTCGAAGGCGTGGCCAAAAAGGATGCGGGTCATGGTCCTCCCTTCCTTGCTCCCCTGTGGGAGG